>NZ_JBEZAQ010000003.1:0-574268 GCF_040646655.1 Streptomyces sp. NPDC045431 | reverse complement strand
CTTGCGCAAATTAGCCTGTTCTATATGTTATCATTTTTTTATTTCCATTTCTTGCAAAATGGTTCAGACTATGTCTTCATTTTGAATTTTATCGTCAGCTCCCCCGGCCCGACGACATGGACGCGGACGCCCTGTTCACGCGCAGCGCTCAACTCCGCCCCCCGGTCCCGGTTCCCCGGTCTCCCCCTGAGCCTTGCTGGACGAGACGGTACCGGGCCAAATCACTCCACGACAGGGCTACTTACACATTGGTCATGAAGTGACGCGTGACGATCACCCGTGGAGCGCGGCATCGCTGGTTCGGGTGGTTAGCCCGAAGCGGTCGCATGGGGGCGCTTTCTCGGAACACAGATGGTGATCGACGGGGATGCGACGCGGCGAGCGGCGTGGCCCGTTCGGTCCAGTGTCGATGTGATCGAAGGAGAAAAACATGTTCGCTTTTCGCCGTACTGTGGTCGCCGCTGTTCTCGCCTCTGTCGGTCTCGTCTCGCTCACCGTCCCCGGAGCCCAGGCCGAGCCGGCGAACACTCCGACCGTCGCGGCGGCGAGGGCGGCCGCCGCGGTCCCGGTGGACACCCCTGTTCACCTCATCGAGAACGTCAGCAACCGAGGCGCCACGATCGAGGTCTACGCCAACTGGGACTACGCGCTGCTGACCAACGACAGGGGCAGCAAGGGCACCAAGGTCATCTTCCGTCAGCAGGGCGACGGGTACACCATCGAGAGCACCTTCGGTCACTGGAGCGGCTACACCTACTGGCACGGCGTGGGCAACGGCATCAAGCTGGACACGCGCGAGAACGCCACCGTCTTCAAGGTGGTCCCCTCGTCCCGTGGATTCCTGATCGCGGACCGGCACGACAACTACGCCACCTACCCCTCCAACGGCAAGGGCTGGTTCCAGCTGTTCAACACGGTGCTGCCCAACTTCCGCGAGTTCGCCTACTTCCGCATCGAGGAGTGACCAGCACCCGTGCCGGCGCCCGGCCGACCGGGCGCCGGCGCCGGAGCGCCTCCGCCGAAGAACAGCCCGCCGGCCGAAGCGGCCCGCCGGGCCGGGAGTTCCGGGCCCACCCCCACGGCCAGGCCTCGACGTGATGCTGCTCGCTCTCCGTTGAAGCAGGCGGTGGGCGTCTCCCGCGGTTCCAGGGTGTGCCGCGCCCTCTGCGCTACAACACTCGCTCGCCGCCGCGCCAGACCGCCGTGGCCAGCGGGACGCCCGGGCGGTAGGCCAGGTGGACGTGGGAGGGGGCGTCGAGGAGGACCAGGTCCGCGCGGGCGCCGGGGGTGAGGCGGCCGATGTCCTCGCGGCGCAGGGCGGCGGCCCCACCGGCGGTGGCGGACCAGAGCGCCTCGTCGGGCGTCATGCCCATGTCCCGTACGGCGAGGGCGATGCAGAACGGCATGGAGGAGGTGAAGGAGGAGCCGGGGTTGCAGTCCGTGGACAGGGCCACGGTCACGCCCGCGTCCAGGAGGCGGCGGGCGTCCGGCCACTCGGCGCGGGTGGAGAACTCGGCTCCGGGGAGCAGGGTCGCGACGGTGCCGCCGCTCGCGAGGGCGTCCACGTCGGCCTGGGTGAGGTGGGTGCAGTGGTCGGCGGAGGCGGCGTCGAGTTCGACGGCGAGCTGGACGCCGGGGCCGTAGGACAGCTGGTTGGCGTGGACGCGGGGGTGCAGGCCGCGCGCCTTGCCGGCGGTGAGGATGGCGCGGGCCTGGTCGCCGTCGAAGGCGCCCTTCTCGCAGAAGACGTCGATCCAGCGGGCGTGCGGCGCGCACGCCTCCAGCATCGGGCCGGTGACGAGGTCGACGTAGCCGGCCGGGTCGTCGGCGTAGTCGGGGGAGACGATGTGCGCGCCGAGGTAGGTCACCTCGTCGGTGTGGCGGGCGGCGATGCGCAGGGCGCGGGCCTCGTCGTCGACGGTGAGCCCGTAGCCGGACTTGGTCTCGAAGGTGGTCGTGCCCTGGCGCAGGGCCTCGCGCAGATAGCGGGTGAGGTTGGCTTCGAGGGCCTCGTCGGTGGCGGCGCGGGTGGCGGCGACGGTGGTGCGGATGCCGCCGGCGGCGTACGGCTGCCCGGACATGCGGGCGTTGAACTCGGCGGTGCGGTCGCCCGCGAAGACCAGGTGGGAGTGGGAGTCGACGAAGCCGGGGACGACGGCCCGGCCGCCGGCGTCGACCCGATTGTCAGTGGCGGGTGCTTTGCTGGCTTCACCGATCCAGGAGACGCGGTCGCCGTCGATGACGACGGCCGCGTCCCGGATCAGGCCGAGGGGGGATCCGTCACCGAGGGAGGGGTCGTTGGTGACCAGGCTGGCGATGTTGGTGATGACGGTCGCCGTCGCCGCGACGGCGCTGTTCGTCGTGGCGGGGGCGGGCGTCGCCGCGGGGGTGTTCGTGGTCTCCGGACCGCTGCTCATGGTGAGGGATGCCTCCTTCGGTCGTGCGGGCTTCGGTCGTGCGGGCGCGGGTGCGGGTGGTGCCGGTCGCGTCAGTCGCGTCAGTCGCGCAGTGCGGCGATCGCGTCCGCCAGCGCCCGGGGGACGTCCGGGACCCGGGCGTGGGCGCCGTCCCGCACGACGTGGCGGCCTCCCACGACCGTATGCCGCACATCCGCTGCCGACGCGGCGAATACCGCCGTCTCGGCTGCCAGACGCGGTGGCGGCCCCGCTGTCCTGACCGAGTCGAGCGCGATCGTCGTGAAGTCGGCGAGCGCGCCCGCCGCCAGGCGGCCCGCGTCGGGCCAGCCGAGGGCCGCGTGGCCGTCGGCGGTGGCGGCGCGCAGCAGCGCGGCGGCCGTCCAGTGGCCGCGCGTGCGGGTGCGCAGGCGCTCGTCGAGCTCCATCGCGCGCGCCTCCTCCAGCAGGTCGATCACCGCGTGGCTGTCGCTGCCCAGCGACAGGGGCGAGCCGGCCTTCTGGAGGGCGGCGGCGGGGCCGATGCCGTCGGCCAGGTCGCGTTCGGTCGTCGGGCACATGCAGGTGCCGGTGGCCGAGCCGCCGAGCAGGGCGATGTCCTCGTCGGTGAGGTGGGTGTTGTGGACGCCGGTGGTGTGCGCGCCGAGCACGCCGTGATCGGCGAGCAGGCGGGTGGGGGTCCGGCCGTGCGCCGCGAGGCACGCCTCGTTCTCCGCCGTCTGCTCGGAGAGGTGGACGTGCAGCGGCGCCCGGCGCTCGGCGGCCCACTGGGCGACCGTGGACAGCTGGTCGGCGGGGACGGCGCGTACGGAGTGGATGGCGGCGCCCACGCGGGCGTGCTCCCGCTCCTTCAGCAGCGCGGCGCGCTCGGCCCAGGCCTCGGCGGTGCCGTCGGAGAAGCGCAGCTGGTGGTCGTTGGGCGGTTCGCCGAAGCCGCTCGACAGATACGCCGTATCGAGCAGCGTGATCCGGATGCCCGCCTCGCCGGCCGCCGCGACGAGCGCCTCGCCCATGGCGTTGGGATCGGCGTAGGGGGCGCCGCCGGGCGCGTGGTGCAGGTAGTGGAACTCTCCGACGGCGGTGATGCCGGCGAGCGCCATCTCGGCGTACGTCGCCCGCGCGAGCGCCTGGTACGTGTCCGGGGTGAGCCGCTGGGCGACCCCGTACATGACCTCGCGCCAGGTCCAGAAGGTGCCGCTGCCTACCTGTACGGAGCCGCGCAGGGCCCGGTGGAAGGCGTGGCTGTGCGCGTTGGCGAGGCCCGGGAGCGTCAGGCCCCGCAGGACGGTCGCGCCCGGCGGCGGGGTGGCGACGCCGGTGCGGACGGCGGCGATCCGGCCGTCCGCACCGGCTTCGAGGACCACGCCCGACTCGACCGCCGGGTCCAGCCAGGCGTGCTCCAGCCAGTACGTGATCACGCGCATGCCAGCCCTTCCAGTACGTCGGCGAGGGCGTGGACGCCCGCCACGCAGTCGTCCTCGGTCGCGGACTCCGCCGGGGAGTGCGAGACGCCCGTGGGGTTCCGTACGAACAGCATGGCCGTCGGGATGGAGGCCGACAGGATGCCCGCGTCATGCCCGGCGCCGGTGCCGAGGACCGGGATGCCGCCGCCGAGGATCTTGGCGAGCTCGTCGCGCAGCGCGTGCTCGAACTCGACGACCGGCGTGAAGGACTCCCGCACGACCGTGAGGTCGATCCCGTGCCGGTCGGCGTACTCGCGCGCCGCCCGCTCGATGCCGGACACGACGGTGTCCAGCGTCTCCTGGTCGGCCGCGCGCGAGTCCAGCCAGCCGCGTACCAGCGAGGGGATGGCGTTGACGCCGTTCGGCTCCACGGCGATCTTGCCGAAGGTGGCCACCGCGCCCGCCAGTTCCGCCTCGCGGCGGGCGGCGAGCACGGTCTCGGCGTACGTCAGCATCGGGTCGCGCCGGTCGACCAGCCGGGTGGTGCCGGCGTGGTTGGCCTCGCCGTGGAAGTCGTACCGCCAGCGGCCGTGCGGCCAGATGGCGGAGGCGATGCCGACCGGGTCGCCGGACAGGTCCAGGGCCCGGCCCTGCTCGACGTGGAGTTCGACGAACGCGCCGATGCGCGCGAGCCGCTCCGGGTCCGGGCCGATGGCCTCCGGGTCGTACCCGGCCTCCTCCATGGCCCGCGGCAGCGGGACGCCGTCGCCGTCGCGCAGCGCGTACGCCGCCTCCTTGGTCAGCTGCCCGGCGGTCAGCCGGGAGCCGACGCAGGCGAGGCCGAAGCGGGCGCCCTCCTCGTCACCGAAATTGGTGACGGCGACCGGCCGGTGGAACTCCACACCCCTGCGGCGGAGTTCGTCCAGCGCGGCGAAGGAGGACACCACGCCCAGCGGGCCGTCGAAGGCGCCGCCGTCCGGGACGGAGTCCAGGTGCGAGCCGGTGACGATCGCGCCCTCGCCGAGGGGGTCGCCGAGCCAGGACCACTGGTTGCCGTTGCGGTCCGTCTCGTACGTGAGGCCGCGCGCCTCCGCCTGCGCCCGGAACCAGGCGCGGCAGTCGCGGTCGGCCTCCGTCCAGGCGTACCGGCGGTAGCCGCCGGAGGCCGGGTTCCGGCCCACCGGCAGCAGGTCCCGCCACATCTCGTGGAAGGTCGGGAGCGTCACGCGTCGTCACCCTCGCGCATCGGGACCCGGACACCCTTCTCGTCCGCGACCGTCTCGGCGATGTCGTAACCGGCGTCCACGTGCCGGATGACACCCATGCCCGGGTCGTTGGTCAGGACGCGGCGGATCTTCTCGCCCGCCAGCGGCGTGCCGTCGGCGACCGTGACCTGGCCCGCGTGGAGGGAGCGGCCCATGCCGACGCCGCCGCCGTGGTGGAGGGAGACCCAGGAGGCGCCGGAGGCGACGTTCACCATGGCGTTGAGGAGCGGCCAGTCGGCGATGGCGTCCGAGCCGTCGAGCATGGCCTCGGTCTCGCGGTACGGGGAGGCGACGGAGCCGCAGTCGAGGTGGTCGCGGCCGATGACGACCGGCGCGGAGAGCTCGCCGCTCGCCACCATGTCGTTGAAGCGCTCGCCCGCGCGGTCGCGCTCGCCGTAGCCGAGCCAGCAGATGCGGGCGGGCAGGCCCTGGAAGTGGACGCGCTCGCCGGCCATCTTGATCCACCGGGCGAGGGACTCGTTCTCGGGGAACAGGTCGAGGATCGCGCGGTCGGTGGCGGCGATGTCCTTGGGGTCGCCGGACAGGGCGGCCCAGCGGAAGGGTCCCTTGCCCTCGCAGAAGAGGGGCCGGATGTAGGCGGGCACGAAGCCGGGGAAGGCGAAGGCCCGGTCGTAGCCGGCGAGCTGCGCCTCGCCGCGGATGGAGTTGCCGTAGTCGAAGACCTCGGCGCCCGCGTCCATGAAGCCGACCATGGCCTCCACGTGCCGGGCCATCGATTCGCGGGCCCGCTGGGTGAAGTCGGCGGGCTTCTCGGCGGCGTACGACGCCATGTCCTCGAAGGTGACGCCGACCGGCAGGTAGGCGAGCGGGTCGTGGGCCGAGGTCTGGTCGGTGACGATGTCGATGGGCGCGCCCATGGCGAGCAGCTGCGGGACGAGCTCGGCGGCGTTGCCGAGGACGCCGATGGAGAGCGGCTTGCGGGCGTCGCGGGCCTCGGTGGCGAGGGCGAGGGCGTGGTCGAGGGAGTCGGCCTTCACGTCGAGGTAGCGGTGCTCGATGCGGCGCTCGATGGCGCGCGGGTCGCAGTCGATGCAGATCGCGACGCCGTCGTTCATCGTCACGGCGAGCGGCTGGGCGCCGCCCATGCCGCCGAGACCGGCCGTCAGGGTGATGGTCCCGGCCAGGGTGCCGCCGAACTTCTTCGCGGCGACGGCGGCGAACGTCTCGTACGTGCCCTGGAGGATGCCCTGGGTGCCGATGTAGATCCACGAACCGGCGGTCATCTGCCCGTACATGGTCAGGCCGAGCTGCTCCAGGCGCCGGAACTCCTCCCAGTTCGCCCAGTCGCCCACCAGGTTGGAGTTGGCGATGAGGACGCGCGGCGCCCACTCGTGCGTCTGCATGACGCCGACCGGGCGGCCGGACTGGACGAGCATCGTCTCGTCCTGCTTCAGGGTCCGCAGCGTACGGACCATGGCGTCGAACGAACGCCAGTCGCGCGCGGCCTTGCCGGTGCCGCCGTAGACGACGAGCTTGTCGGGGTGCTCGGCGACCTCGGGGTCGAGGTTGTTCTGCAGCATCCGCAGGGCGGCTTCCTGCTGCCATCCCAGGGCGCTCAGTTCCGTACCGCGCGGGGCCCGTACGGGGCGGGGTCCTGACATGGGGGTGCCTCCTCGAAACGACTGCACGAAGACGTGTGGGAACGAAGACGTGTGGGACGTGTTGCAGAATCAGTTATTCACATACTGACCTGCTGAATAGAAGTAGTCAACGGCTGCGGTCGCGCACGCCGGGTGATTGGCTGGAGCACATGGCTTCGAACCGTCGCGATCAAGCCGTACGAGCACCCCGCGAGCAGGTCGCACCAGCCCCACGCGACCAGGCCGTGCGGGCAACCCGCGATCAGGCCGTGCGAGCCGCGGTCGACCAGGGCCTCCTCACCGAGACCGAGCCCGTCGTCGCGCTCCTCGACACCGACGGCGTCCGCGCCTCCGCCGCCGCCCTGCGCGCTGCCTTCGCCGCCGTCACCGACGCGCCCGTGCTGCACGCCTTCGCCGTCAAGGCCTGCCCGCTCGTCCCCGTTCTGCGCCTGCTGTACGAGGCGGGGCTCGGCGCCGAGGTCGCGAGCCCCGGCGAGCTGGCCCTGGCCCGCGCCGCGGGGGTCGACCCGGCCCGGATCGTCCTCGACTCGCCGGCCAAGACGCCCGCCGAGCTGCGCGAGGCCCTCGCCCTCGGAATCGCCGTCAACGCCGACAACCCGCAGGAGCTCGCCCGTATCGACGCCCTGCTCGCGCAGGCGCCGAGCGCCTCGCCCCTCGGGCTGCGCGTGAACCCGCAGATCGGCGGCGGCACCATCGACGCCCTGTCCACCGCCACCGCCACCTCCAAGTTCGGCGTGGCGCTGCGCGACGAGGGCGCCCGCGCCCGCGTCGTCCAGGCGTACCTCGACCGCCCCCGGCTCACCCGGCTGCACACCCACTCCGGCTCCCAGGGCCTGCCGCTGTCGCTCCTCGTCACCGGTGTCCGCGCGGCGTACGAACTCGCCGAGGAGATCAACGCAGCCGCCGGGCGCCGCCAGGTCGACACCCTCGACATCGGCGGCGGCCTCCCGGTGAACTTCGCCTCCGACGAGGAGACCCCGACGTACGCCGCGTACGCCCGCCTCCTCGCCACCGAGGTGCCCGGGCTGTTCGACGGGCGCTACGGCCTGGTGACCGAGTTCGGCCGGTCGCTGCTGGCCAAGCACGGCACGGTCCTCGCCCGCGTCGAGTACACCAAGACGTCCGGCTCCCGGCCCATCGCCGTCACCCACGCGGGCGTCCAGGTCGCCACCCGTACCGTCTACGACCCCGCCTCCTGGCCGCTGAGGATCGCCGCGTACGACGCGCAGGGGCTGCCCAAGGAGGACGGCCCGGCCGTCGACCAGGACGTGGCGGGCCCCGCCTGCTTCGCGGGCGACCTCCTCGCCGTCGCGCGCCCGCTGCCACTCCTCGAACCGGGCGACGTGGTGGCGGCGCTGGACACCGGGGCGTACTACTTCGCGCACCACTACGCGTACAACTCCCTGCCCCGCCCCGGCGTGTACGGCTACGCCGCGGGCGACGACGGGACGGTCCGCTTCGCCACCGTGCGGCCGCCGCAGAGCGTCGCCGAGATCGTCGCCGAGGCGGGCGGCGGTCACCCGGACGCGCTGGTGTCCCCGGACGCGCCGGTGCGCCCGGTCGCGCCGGTGCGCCCAGACGCATCAGCGTCCGACTGACGCCGTGTCTCCGGGGCACAACCTCCCCATGGCCACGCACGTACCCGAGCAGGAGCAGGGCCCCGGAGATGACACCGCGCTCAAGCGGGCCATCGGGCCGAAGCTGCTCATCCTCTTCGTCATCGGCGACATCCTGGGCACCGGTATCTACGCCACCACCGGCAAGGTCGCCGGCAAGATCGGCGGCGCGCTCTGGCTGCCGTTCGCCATCGGCTTCGTCGTCGCGATCCTGACGGCGGCGTCGTACGTCGAACTCGTCGGCAAGTACCCGAAGGCGGCGGGAGCGGCCCTCTACACCCAGAAGGCGTTCAAGGTCCCCTTCCTGACCTTCATCGTCGCCTTCATGGTGATGTGCTCGGGGCTCTCGTCCGCGAGCGCCGCCGCGCGGGCCTTCAGCGGGGACTACCTCGCCGAGTTCACCGGGGGCGTGGTCCCGCCGACGCTGATCGCGATCCTGTTCATCCTCGCCCTCGCGGCGCTCAACCTGCGGGGCGTGTCGGAGTCGGTGAAGACGAACGTCGTCCTCACCGTCGTCGAACTGACGGGCCTGCTCGTCATCCTCACCATCGGCGCGTGGGCGGTCCTGACGGGCGAGGGCGAGCCGTCGCGCCTCGGCGACCTCACGGCGACCGGCACGGGGTACGCGCTGCTCACCGGCGTCCTCGGCGCGACCGCGCTGGGCTTCTTCGCCTTCGTCGGCTTCGAGGACTCGGTCAACATGGCCGAGGAGACCCGCGACCCGGTCCGCACCTTCCCCCGGGCGATCTTCACCGGCGTCGCCGTCACCGGCACCATTTACGTCCTGGTGGCGTTGGTCTCCTCGCTCCTCGTCGACCACCGCACGCTGGAGAAGTCCAGCGGACCGCTGCTGGAGGTGGTCAAGGCGGGCGGGCTGGACTTCCCGCCCAAGGCGTTCGCGCTGATCGCGCTGTTCGCCGTCACCAACTCGGCGCTGATCAACATCATGATGGCCTCGCGGCTCTGCTACGGCATGGCCAACGAGCGGATCCTGCCGCGCGCCATGGGCCGCGTGCTCGCGGTGCGGCGCACGCCGGTCGTCGGCATCGTCTTCGTCGCGCTCCTGGCCATCGGCCTCGTCTCGACGGGCGAGATCGAGGGGCTCGGCGACACCACCGCGTTCCTGCTGCTGTGCGTCTTCGCGGTGGTCAACATCGCGGTGCTCGTGCTGCGCCGCGACCGCGTCGGACACGCGCACTTCCGTACGCCGACGGCGCTGCCGGTCCTCGGGGCGCTCACGTCCCTGATCCTGGCGAGCCCGCTCGCGGACCGGGAGGCGGACGTGTACGTCCGGGCGGGCGTGCTGCTGGCGATCGGCATCGCACTGTGGGCGGTCAACAAGCTGGTGCTGCGCGTACGCGGCGAGGGGTGAGGCCCGGGGGGCGCGGGTCCGACGTGTGAGGCGAACCGTACCGCCCGGGGCGCATGTTCCGTTGGAAAATGCCAGAACTCCCTCCGAGCGGGCGAACGTTGCGTAACGTCGCCGTCACTGCCGTGTCCACGCAACGGGGAACAGGGAGGCGAGCCCGCGTGCCCGGAATCGATGAGTGCCTGCTCCACGCCATGACCGTGCCGGGCGCGCGGGGAGCAGCCCTCGTCGACTGGACGAGCGGTCTGGCGCTGGGGGTGATCGGGGACTCCCCGGTGGGCGACCACGAGACGACCGCCGCCGAGACGGCCGAACTGGCGCGGGCGGCGGCCGAGTACGAGTCGTTCGCCCGGCCCGAGGAGTTACGCGACGGCGCCTTGTCCGACGACGAGCTCCCTGACGCCGGGTTACGCGACGGCGGCTCCCCCAAGGGCCCGCCCGTCGAGGACGTCATCGTCACCACCCGCTCCGGCTACCACGTCCTGCGCTTCGTCGAGACGACCTTCGACAGCAGCGTCTTCCTCCACCTCTGGCTCGACCGCTCCACCGGCAACCTCGCGCTCGCCCGCCTCCGCCTGCGCGACCTCGCGGAACGGCTGGTCCTCGGATGACCGTCGTCTCGCCCCTGCTGCTGCGGCTGGCCGCCGAAAGCGCCACCGGCGCACTGCTGCGCGACCACGGCACGCTGCACGTCGTCGACGGCCGCGTGGTGCACGCCGAGAGCCCCGTCGCACCCGGCCTCGACGTCCTGCTCACGGCGGGCGGCCGACTGCCCCCGGACCGGCGGCTCGGCGACGGCGAGCTGGAGATCTGCCGCCTCGGCGCCCTGTACGACGCGGCGTTCTTCGCGCTCACCCCCGGCAGCGGCCCGACCCGCTTCCGCTACGGGCCCGTCGCCGTTCCGGGCCCGGTACCCCCCGTACGCCCCGTCCCGCTCGTCGACGTGGAGCGCGAGACCCGGCGCCGCCGCGAGCTGCTGGACGGCGTGTGGCCGTACCCGGCCGTGGACGCCGCGCCCGTGGTGCCCCGCCCGGCGGCCCCCGGCCAGACCCTCACCCTGCGGCAGCGGGCGCTCCTCGCGTACGCCGACGGCACGCGTACGCCGGTGGAGCTGGCCCGTGCGCTGGGGCGGCCCGCCTTCCACACGCTGCTGGAGGTGCGGCGGCTCGCGGCGGCCGGGCTGGTCGCGACGCCGCTCGAACCGGCGCCGCCGCCCCCGCGCTGGCTGCCGCCGTCCGTCCCCGACCCGGACACCGCCCTGCTCCGCCGGCTCCGCGACGCCCTGGAGGCCCACCTGTGACGACGACCCGCACGGCAGCCCACGAGGAAGCCCAAGCCCAGGTGCTCGGCGAGCTCAGACGCCTGCGGGCCCGGCTCCCGCAGCTGACCGGGGCCCTCGCGGCGAGCGCCGACGGCCTGGTCCTCGCCCACGACACGGGCGGCGGCGGCAGCACCGCCGAGGGCGTCGCCGCGCTGACGGCCGCCGCGCTCGGCGTGGCCCAGCGGCTCACCGACGCGACCGGCCAGGGCGGCTTCCGCGAGCTGCTGGTCCGCGGCGAGGAGGGCTACGTCGCCACGTACGCGGCGGGTAGCTCGGCCGTCCTCACGCTCCTCGCGGAGCCCCGCGTCAACGTCGGCCGCCTCCACCTGGAGGCCCGGCGCTCCAGCGCCCGTATCGGCAGCGTGGTCGACGCCGCGCTCGTACCGCAGCAGCGGCCGCCCGCGCGGCCCCCGATCCCGCCCCGCCCGTCCCACACACCGCCGTCCCCCACACCGCCGCCCCCCACACCGCCGTCCCAGACACCGAAGGAAGCGTGAGCACGCGATGGCCAACGTCGAAACCGCCCTGAAGGAAACCACCACGATCGACGGCGCGTTGGGCGCCGCGCTCGTCGACTACACCAGCGGCATGGCCCTCGGCACGATAGGCGGCGGGAAGGACCTCGACCTGGCGATCGCCGCGGCGGGCAACACCGACGTCGTCCGCGCCAAGGTCCGCACGATGGAGATGCTCGGCCTCAAGGACGAGATCGAGGACATCCTGATCACCCTGGGCACCCAGTACCACCTCATCCGGCTCCTCAAGAGCCGCGGCGGTGCGGGCCTGTTCCTGTACCTGGCGCTCGACAAGGAGCGGTCCAACCTGGCGATGGCCCGCCACCACCTGCGGCGCATCGAGTCCGAACTCGAAGTGTGAGCCGCGCTCAGCGGCGACGCCGCCCCCCGCCGGGTGCGGCGTCGCCCGCGGCGATGCCCGTGGTGCGGTACGCGCGCACGGGCTTGCCGGCCGGGCCCTTGGCGAGCCGGTCGGCACACACCCACAGCAGCGTCTCGTGCCGGTGCTCCCAGCGGCCCAGCCACACGGCCTTCAGCCACAGCCCCGCGCCGGCCCCGGCCAGCCACAGCCCGCCCGCGCCGGGCAGCGCGAAGGAGAGGCCGAGCGCGGCCAGGAAGGCCCCCAGCAGCCACCAGCGGCGGGAGCGGCGCCAGGCCCGGACGGTCACGGCCCGGTCCTGGAGGAAGTCGGCGCGCGCGGCCCGGGTGGCCTCCCCGGCCAGGCGCGTGTACCGCGCGCGCCGCGCGAGGGCCACCGCGGCGGCCGTCACCAGGAACAGCGCGGCCCCGGTGAGCAGTCCGATGCGCCGCCCGGTCAGCCCGGGCACCAGCGCCCCGAGCCCGGCGGCCGGCAACCCCGCCCACCACAGGGGTGCCGCCCCCGCTCGTACGACCACGGCCACTCTCGCCAGCGCCTGACCGCCCCGCGCCACGTCCGCCTCCTCAACGCTCCCGACATCAGCTGCTTCTGTCGCGGCGGAAGGCTAGCGCCCTTCCCTTAACGTCTCCTGAGAGAGGCCATCACTCCACGAAGAGGCCGCGGGCCGCCGCCCCCGCGTCGAACTCCTCCAGGCGCGCCTGCGCGTCCGGCAGCCCGTCGCACATCGCCTCCAGCAGCACCCGCCCCAGCAGCATCGGCGCGCACGCCGTGTCGAAGGCGAGTCCGGTGCCGACGGCCGCCGGGAGCAGGACGTCGCTGTGCTTGGCGACCGGCGCGAACGCCGAGTCCGCGACCGTCACCACCGTCAGTCCGGCCTCCCGCGCGTGCGCGAGCGCCTCGACGCCCTCCTTGGGGTGGCGGGGCAGCGCGAAGCAGAGCAGCACCGTGGCCCCGGCCCGTACGGCGCCGTCGATCCGGTCCACGAGCATGGTGCCGCCCTCGTCCAGCAGCCGGACGTCGGGGTGGACCTTGGCGGCGAAGTACGCGAAGCCGCGCGCCTGCGAGGAGGCGGCCCGCAGCCCGAGCACGGGCAGCGGCCGCGAGGAGGCGAGCAGCCGCCCGGCCCGCTCCACGGGCTCGGGATCGGCGAGCAGCCCGGCGAGGTGGCGCAGGTTCTCGATCTCGGCGTGGACGGCCTGCTGGTACTCGTTGAACTCCGAGGCCCCGGCCGGCACCGGCTCGGCGGGCGCCACCTCGCGCAGGTACTTGCGCAGGCCCGGGTAGCCGTCGAAGCCGAGGGCGACCGCGAACCGGGTCACGGACGGCTGGCTCACCCCGGCCAGCTCGGCGAGCTCCACGCTCGACAGGAACGGCACGTCCGCGGCGCGCCGCACCATCCAGTGCGCGATCCTGCGCTGCGTCGGCGTCAGCCGGTGCCCTTCGAAGAGCGCCTGCATCCGCGCGGCGGGACTGTCGCTCACGGTGTCCGTCCCCCTGTCCATTCAGTCCTGCACAAGTGTGCATGACTCTATGCACCGACTGCACCCCCGGAGACCCCCGGCCCCGCGGCCACCGGGTCACCGCCCGCGCCGGGTGCCCTCCGCTCAGAAGTCCGCCACCACCTGCACATCGGCTCTGCCCACGGACTCCAGGCCCCACATCCGCGTGTAGCGGTCCCGGATGTACTCGATGTCGGAGTCCCGGGCCTGCGCCGCCGACCTCGGGTACAGCACGATCAGTTCGTACGAACGCTCGCTGTTGATGGAGCCGGTCTTGTCGCGCCACTGCCCGTGGCCCTCCTGGAGGGTGAGGCCGGAGGGGAAGCGGGGCGTGATGTGGTCGTCCAGGAACTTCATGAACTGCTCCTCGGTGATCGGCGGAGCGCCGTTGTGGCGACCGGTGCCGAAGAACAGGTGCGTCTCGACGTACGGCTCACCGCGCAGGACGGGGGCGGCGGCCTGCTGCGCCGGCTGGGCCGGCGCGGCCCAGCCGGCGACGGTGTCGGCCGCCCCCGCCACGACGACGGCGGCGGTGGCGAGGTGGAGCAGGCGCGAGGTGGTTCCTGACAGCACGGGTGTCCTCCGGAGGTTCTCGGGTTCCTTGGTTCGTTGCACGGACGGGTGAGGGTGCGGGGTCAGCGCGGGAGGAGGCGGGCGAGGTGCCGTGCCGTCTCGCGCGGACCGCGCGGCACACCGCGCCCGCGTTCGATGGCCCGCGTCGCGGCCTCCAGGGCCCGGAGGGCGCGTACGGACCCCATGGCCGGGACCGTCCCGGACTCGACCAGGCCCGACAGCCACGCGTCCGCCTCGCGCCACGCCCCGGCCCGCGCGAGGACGTGACCGAGCTCGGCGGCGAACAGGGACCGGTAGGCGGGCCCGTCGCCCGCCTCCGTCGCCGTGTGCAGCAACGACGCCGCCCGCTCCGTATCGCCCAGGTCGGCGAGGGCGAGCCCGTGGTGGCCGTCGAGCTCGGCGCGGTCGAACCACCAGGCCCACTCGGGGTCCTTCGCGCCGGGCCCGTCGGCGTGCAGCTCGTGGGCGAGGCGCAGCGACCGCAGCGCCGCACGCCGGTCCAGGCGCTGGGCGTGGGCGCGGGCCTCGCGTACGTGGAAGAGGGCGGCCACCCGCGTCGGCAGGCCCTTGCGCGCGAGGACGGCCGAGGAGATGCGCAGCGAGTCGCCGGGGCGCCCGAGGTGGGCCGCCTGCATGCTCAGCACGGACAGGGTCAGCAGTTCGATGGAGCGGTCCTCGTCGCCGAGTCCACGGGCCAGGGCGAGGGCGCGCCGGTTGAGGCGGTACGAGAGCGCGTGCTGCTCGGCGTCGAACAGGATCCAGGCGGCGACCTCGAAGAACTCGGCGAGATCGGCCGGAACGGCGAGACCGGCGGGGGCCGCCGCAGGAGGCGGCGGGCCGGGGTGCCGCAGGACCGCGGCGACGGCGCGCACGGCCACGGGCGCGGCGCTGCGCGCCCCGGACGCCCGGTCGATCGCCAGCAGCTCCGCCGTCATGGCCGCGATGTCGCGCGGGGACCGGAACGTTTCCTCCGTCCCTTCCATACGCGGGTCACCTCGGCTTTCGCGGGGCGGTACGGCGCTTGGGCGCGGTGCGGGCGAAGGCCGTGGCCACCTCGGCCAGCCACGCCACCTCCTTGGCGTAGTCGCCCCGGCTCTCGGCGGGCGAGGGCCCGGTGCCAGGGACGAAGGGCGCGGAGGCGTCCGGGTCCTCCGCCCGCGCCCGGAGGGCGGCGTGCAGGAAACCGGCCTCGTCCTCGGGGGAGCGCCGCGCGGTCTCCGGCGCGTCGCCGCGGAGCGCCGCGGCGTGGGTGAGGTGCGGCCGCAGGGCGAGGAACCCGTCGAGTATCTCGATGACCCGCCGGTAGAGCCGGTACTCGAGGCTGTACGGCGGCAGCCGGTCCAGCCACCTCGGCGGCGGCGGCTCCAGCGCGATGCCGGGTGCCGCCTCGTACAGCGCCCACCACAGCGGGCGCAGCCGCAGGTAGGAGCGGTAGTTCCACAGCCAGTGGGAGAGCGCGAGCCCCCAGGACGGGACGGTCCAGCCGAAGACCTGGAGCAGCGAGCCCACGTCCCCGG
Organism: Streptomyces sp. NPDC045431; assembly: GCF_040646655.1. Classification (NCBI taxonomy): domain Bacteria; kingdom Bacillati; phylum Actinomycetota; class Actinomycetes; order Kitasatosporales; family Streptomycetaceae; genus Streptomyces; species Streptomyces sp. NPDC045431. Next base: position 558,775 of record NZ_JBEZAQ010000003.1, on the reverse strand, counting down.
CGAGCCAGTACGCGGGTTCCCAGGCGCTCATGTCGTAGCCGAGCTGGGTGCCGATCGTCTGGGTGTAGCGGATGGCGCAGTACAGCAGGATGAAGGAGGCGCCCGCGGTCACCGTCCACATGCCCACGCGCAGCCACGTGCGGTGGGCGATGCGCGCGTACCGGTAGGACAGGCGCAGGGCTCCGACCTGCCCCACCGCGCAGATGGTGATGTAGAAGAGCAGGTAGCCCGCGTAGTCCAGGTCCTGCATGTTCCGCAGCAGCGTGCCCTCCGCGGAGGGGTCCCTGCGGTAGGGCTCGACGATGAAGAACAGCGCGACGAGGGCCGCGAGCGTGACGGAGAAGGCCCGGATGCGCCGTCTGGCCAGCACGCGCGCCTCTTCGGGGGGATGGGACCAGTGCACCAGCACGACCTGCTGGGCGGCGGTGAGGACGACGACCGCGGCCTGCGTGAGGATGGTGGTGAAGTTGGCGTATCCGGCGAGGGCGTTGACGTGGTCGCGCAGCCAGTTGAAGTCGATGAGGAAGCTGATGCCGGAGCACAGGAAGTAGACGGCGAGGGCCCACAGGGCGGGGTCGGTCCTGCGCTGGACCAGTTCGGGGAGCTTGTAGCAGAACGCGGCGAGCCCGGCCGCGGCGCAGATGTGCGCCAGCACGTCGTAGAGGTTCATCCGCGGCCGATGACGCTTTCCACGCGGGCCATGACGCTGGCGATCTCGGGGGCGAGGGCGGGGGGCGCCCCGGTGACGTCCTGGCGGGCACCGGCCAGGATGAGCGACGCCATCATCTCCGCTTCCTGCTCGTCGCGGTCCGAGTAGACGGACCTCATCAGCGACCTGCGGACCAGGTTCGGGTCGAGGTCGGGGAAGAGGTGTTCCGGAACGGTGACCCGCTTGGGCGCCGCCGCCACCGGGGCGGCCGTCGCGGGAGCGGCGGTCGCGCGGGGGGTGGTCGCCGGGGCCGCCTCGCCGTCGTGCCCGCAGATGATGTGCGACAACTCGTGGGCGATGATGTGCTCTTGGTGGGACCTGCTGGTGTCCGCCTGGTAGACGATGATGTCCGTCTCCGGGACGGCGATCCACAGTCCGTGGAGCGACGGGTCCTCCAGCTCCATGGAGGTGAGCCGGATGGCGCGGCCCCGCCGACGGCTGACCTGTTCGCAGATGGCCATGATGTCGCCGCCCGGGGTGATGCCGGCCTCGTCGATGAGCCTCTCGCAGGTACGGCGCATCTGCCGGAATGCGGTGCGCCGACCGGGTACGCGTAGCGGAGATGCTCCCACCGATGTGTCCTTTCCGGCCTACATGCCGGCAGTGCCGTTGGCGTTCGATCGTTGCCAACTGTCCGGGCGGGCGCAAGGGCCGACCGAGGCGGGCGGGCGGAGGTTGACCGAAAGACGCCCCCCGCCACGGCCCGTCAGCTCCCCGGTCCGGGCTGCCCCCGGGGCTCGTCCTGGCCGTCCTGCGGCGCCTCCTGCGGGGGCAGGCCCTCCAGTTCCCGTACGCGGTCGATGACTTCGGCGATCGAGCGCAGGCTCTTGGAGGACAGCCCGGCCGCCCGGAGGGCGACGTGCTGCACCTGGGCGTCCCGCAGCGCGGCGAGCATGCCGAGCTGGGCCTCGACGGCCGCCGTCACCTCGTCGTCGAAGAAGTAGGCCGGGGGCACGCCGAAGAACCGGGCCAGCCCTTCGAGGTGCCGGATGGTCGGGTTGTCGCGCTGCCCCTTGCGCAGCAGCCAGATGTAGCTGCCCGAGATGGGCACCCCCTGCTCGCTGATGGCCCGGGCGGCCTCCTCGGTGCTGTAGGGGCCGCGACCGGCCGGAACCACTGTCTCGAAAAGGTGGTTGATCTTGTCGGCCAGACTCTTTCTTCCCGGCACGTCCGACGAACTGGTCATTGCCGCTCCTCACCTCCGTGACTGCAACCTATCCCCACACTGGTGTGCAGTCCATGTCGCCCGCTCTTCCACACCAGTTGACGCCCTGTCATGACGGCACTAGCGTGACGCCTCGACTACGACTGGTATTGGAACGGCGACTCGCTGAAGTGTCACACCAGTTCATCGATCAAGGCGTGGTCCGCGCCGCGTGCTGACCCTGCTCTCCAGGGCGACGGCCACCACCCAGCGAGAAGGGTTGTGCATGAGGGGATGGGACGTACGACCGGTCGCCCTGGTGACCGGCGGTTCACGCGGCATCGGCCGGGCGGTCGTCCACCGGCTGGCGCGCGACGGGCACGATGTGGCGTTCTGCTACAGGTCCGACGACGACGCCGCCGCTCAGGTGGAGAAGGAGGTCGTCGAACTGGGCCGGCGCGCCTTCGCCTGCCGCGCGGACGTCTCCCAGGCCGACGAGGTACGCGCCCTGGTCCGCGAGGTCGAGAACGAACTCGGCCTGATCGACGTGGCGGTGGCCGCGGCGGGCATCACCCGGGACAGCCCGCTGCCGCTGATGCGCGAGGAGGAGTGGCACCAGGTCCTGGCCACGAACCTGGACGGGACGTACCACGTCAGCCGGGCGGTCGTCTTCGAGATGATGAAGCGCCGACGCGGCTGCATCGTGAACATCTCCGCCGCCGCCGGCGTCCACGGACAGGCCTGCCAGACCAACTACTCCGCCTCCAAGGCCGGGATCATCGGCTTCACCAAGGCGCTGGCCAAGGAGGTCGCCCCGTACGGCATCCGCGCCAACGCGATCGCGCCCGGTTTCATCGAGACCGACCTGACCGCGTCGCTGCCGCAGACCGCGCGGGACGAGGCACTGCAGGCCATCCCGCTGCGCCGCTTCGGCCGGCCGGAGGAGGTGGCCGACATGGTCGGTTACGTGGTCTCCGCGGAGTACATGACCGGAAACGTGCTCCACATCGACGGGGGCGTCACCCTCTGAACCGGCCACCCGCGACGCTGACATGATCAAGGGCGGACCGGCCACGTCCGACGCGGTGACGGGGATCGCCGGCGGGACGAAGAGGCCGGGCCGCGACCCTCGACCCTTCGATCAGTCACGGACCGCCATGCACACCACCCTCACCCCGTTCACGCTCACCTTCTGGAAGGGGGAGCGGTCTCGGGGCAAGCCGCTGCTGCGCGCCTGGCAGGGCACGTCTCCGGAATACGGGGACATGCGCGTCCTCTGGCCCGCGCCTCCCTACGTCGACAGTCTCATTACCACACAGGTGAGCGGTGGTCTCATTCCAACGGCCACCTTGGAGACCCGCGGCATCCACGCCGAACTCGTGGGGATGCCGACCCTGAACCGTGCGACCGCGCGCGTGGGCGACGGCCTCGTGTCACTGAGCCGGAACAGGTTCGCCATGACGAAGAGGGGCCGTTCCCTGCGCATGACGTACCTGGGTGACCACTACAGGCTGACGGCGATTGATCGGAAGGCGTACACGCTCGCTCGGACGCCCAACGCCGACGACCCCGGCGTCGTCCTCACGGTGCGGCAGTCGGGGCTCGGGAAGGGCAAGAAGGTCTCCGTCCAGGCGAACGGCCGGGTCCTGCCCGCGGATCTGGCCCTGGCGGTCCTCTTCGCCGGAGTCGACCGGGCCGTTCTCACCCGGGGAGGCGCGGTGCGTGCCGGCATCGCGAGGATGTCCATGTTCTGGGCCGAGACCCACAACCCCTGACCGCACGGGCCGTACGGGGGAAGCGCGGGGACCGCCGCACCCCCGTTGCCGGGGGGCGGGACGACGGCGGTCCCCGCGGGGGACGCGGGCCGGGTCAGGGCCGGTCTCCGCGTCCGCGGCGTGCGGGAGGTCCGGGAGCCGCTCCGGAAGTTCCTGACGCCGACACGTCCTACCGTGCACGAGCAGTGTTAAGCGGGTGCTGCCGCGACATGACGTGCTCGTACCGTTTGCGCGAAGCCGCCCCGAAGGGCGGCCGCCTCGCGGCTACCTGCCTTCCTTCGCGAGGAACGACAGCAGGTCCTGACGGCTCACCACACCGGTGGGCTTGCCCTCCACCAGCACGATCGCCGCGTCCGCCGTGCCCAGCACGGACATGAGGTCGGCGACCGGCTCGCCGGAGCCGACCTGCGGCAGCGGCGGGCTCATGTGCTTCTCGAGCGGGTCGTCGAGGGAGGCCCGCTTCGTGAACAGGGCGTCCAGCAGCTGGCGTTCCACCACCGAGCCGACGACCTCGGCGGCCATGACGTCGGGGTGGCCGGCGCCCGGCTTGACGATGGGCATCTGGGAGACGCCGTACTCGCGCAGGACCTCGATGGCCTCGCCGACGGTCTCCTCGGGGTGCATGTGGACGAGCTTGGGGATGTCGCCCTCCTTGTGCCGCAGGACGTCGCCCACGCTGGCGGACGGGCCGGCCTCCTCCAGGAAGCCGTAGTCCGCCATCCACTCGTCGTTGAAGATCTTCGAGAGGTAGCCCTTGCCGCTGTCCGGCAGCAGCACGACCACCACGTCGTCCGGGCCGAGCCCCTCCGCCGCCCGCAGCGCCGCGACGACGGCCATGCCGCAGGAGCCGCCGACGAGCAGGCCCTCCTCCTTGGCCAGGCGCCGCGTCATCTGGAAGGCGTCCTTGTCGGAGACCGCGATGATCTCGTCCGTGACGCTGCTGTCGTACGCGCTGGGCCAGAAGTCCTCGCCGACGCCCTCGATCAGGTACGGACGCCCGGAGCCGCCGGAGTACACCGAGCCCTCCGGGTCGGCGCCGATGACGCGGACCTTGCCGCCGCTGACCTCCTTCAGGTAGCGGCCGGTACCGGTGATGGTGCCGCCGGTGCCGACGCCCGCGACGAAGTGGGTGATCCTCCCGTCCGTCTGGTCCCACACCTCGGGACCCGTGGTCTCGTAATGCGAACGGGCGTTGTTCGGGTTCGAGTACTGGTCCGGCTTCCAGGCGCCCGGCGTCTCCCGTACGAGCCGGTCGGAGACGTTGTAGTACGAGTCCGGGTGCTCGGGGTCGACGGCCGTGGGGCACACCACGACCTCGGCGCCGTACGCCCGGAGCACATTGATCTTGTCCGTGGAGACCTTGTCGGGGCAGACGAAGACGCACTTGTAGCCCCGCTGCTGGGCCACGATCGCGAGGCCGACACCCGTGTTGCCGGACGTGGGTTCGATGATGGTGGCGCCGGGCTTGAGCTCACCGCTCTGCTCGGCCGCCTCGATCATGCGCAGGGCGATCCGGTCCTTCACCGAACCGCCCGGGTTGAAGTACTCCACCTTGGCGAGGACGGTGGCCTGCAGGCCCTCGGTCACACTGTTGAGCTTCACCAGCGGGGTGTTGCCGATGAGGCTGATCATCGAGTCGTGGAATTGCACCGTAGTTCTCCGGGGTCTCCGTAATGGTCCCGCCAGCGTATGCGTAGGACGAGGCGGTTACGGGGCAGTTAGCTCTTGTACTGCCTGGAGGAGGTGACTGCCCCTATGTCGAGGGCGAGGGTGGCGCGGCGGATCGCCGCGGGCGCGGCGTACGGCGGCGGGGGCATCGGGCTGCTGGGCGCGGCGGCGGTGGGGGTGCTGCTGGCGGAGGTCCAGCTGGCGAAGCGTTCCGTGGGCGGCGGGGTGGCGCCGCTGCCACCGGCGGCTGACGGGCTGTACGGCCGTGGTTTCGAGGGCTCCGAGCCGGTCAGGCTCGCCCTTCTGGGCGATTCTACGGCGGCGGGCCAGGGTGTGCGGCGGGCCGGCCAGACACCGGGCGCGCTGCTGGCCTCGGGGCTCGCGGCGGTCGCGGAGCGTCCCGTCGAGCTACGCAACGTCGCCCTGCCCGGCGCCCGCTCCGACGACCTGGAGCGCCAGGCCACGCTGCTGCTCGCGCACCCGGGGCGGGTCCCCGACGTGTGCGTGATCATGATCGGCGCGAACGACGTGACGCACCGGATGTCGCCGACCCAGTCCGTGCGGTACCTGTCGACGACCGTGCGGCGGCTGCGCACGGCGGGCGCGGAGGTGGTGGTCGGCACCTGCCCCGACCTGGGCACGATCGAGCCGGTGTACCAGCCGCTGCGCTGGGTGGCGCGGCGGGCCTCGCGCCAGCTGGCCGCCGCGCAGACGATCGTGGTCGTGGAGCAGGGCGGCCGTACGGTCTCGCTCGGCGACCTGCTGGGTCCGGAGTTCGAGGCGAACCCGCGCGAGATGTTCGGCGCGGACAACTACCACCCCTCGGCGGAGGGGTACGCGACGGCGGCGATGGCCGTCCTGCCCACGGTCTGCGCCGCCCTGGGCGTCTGGCCGGAGGAGGAGCGGCTGGAGGCCGACCGCCGCGAGGGCATCCTGCCGGTCGCGAAGGCGGCGGCGGAGGCCGCGGAGGAGGCCGGTACGGAGGTCACCCCGGCCCGCGCCCCCTGGGCCCGCCTCAAGCACCGCCGCCGCCGGCGCCTGCCCCCGGTCACGGGCCCGGCGCCCGCGCCGTCGCCGGACTGGCCGGACGCCCGCGGCGACGCCCGGGAGCGCCCCGCGTAGCAGCCCGTACACCCGGCACGCCTGAGCGAGCGCTTAGAAATGCGGCGCTCATCACACGTTCCGTGCAGTGACCTGCGCGATACGTGCGGGTAACTTCACCTCACAGGTCCGCCATCCGCCCCACCGCACCTGGAGCCCCGATGCCCGAAGCCGTGATCGTCTCAGCCGCCCGCTCCCCCATCGGCCGGGCCTTCAAGGGCTCCCTGAAGGACCTGCGGCCGGACGACCTGACCGCCACGATCATCCAGGCCGCGCTCGCCAAGGTGCCCGAGCTCGACCCGCGCGACATCGACGACCTGATGCTCGGCTGCGGCCTGCCCGGCGGTGAGCAGGGCCACAACCTCGGCCGTATCGTCGCCGTGCAGATGGGGATGGACCACCTGCCCGGCTGCACCGTCACGCGCTACTGCTCCTCCTCGCTGCAGACCTCCCGCATGGCGCTGCACGCCATCAAGGCGGGCGAGGGCGACGTCTTCATCTCCGCCGGCGTCGAGATGGTCTCCCGCTCCGTGAAGGGCACCAGCGACGGCCTGCCCGACACGCACAACCCCCTCTTCGCCGAGGCCGAGGCCCGCACCGCGGCCCGCGCGCAGCAGGAGGGCGCCGACTGGCACGACCCGCGCGAGGACGGGCTGCTGCCCGACGCGTACATCGCGATGGGCCAGACCGCCGAGAACCTGGCCCGCCTCAAGGGCGTCACCCGCCAGGACATGGACGAGTTCGGCGTACGGTCCCAGAACCTCGCCGAGGAGGCCATCAAGAACGGCTTCTGGCAGCGCGAGATCACCCCCGTGACACTGCCCGACGGCACGGTCGTCTCCCAGGACGACGGCCCGCGCGCGGGCGTCACGCTCGAGGGCGTCCGGGGCCTCAAGCCCGTCTTCCGCCCCGACGGCCTCGTCACCGCCGGCAACTGCTGCCCGCTGAACGACGGCGCCGCCGCGCTCGTCATCATGTCCGACACCAAGGCGCGCGAGCTGGGCCTGACCCCGCTGGCCCGCATCGTCTCCACCGGTGTCTCGGGCCTGTCCCCCGAGATCATGGGGTACGGCCCGGTCGAGGCCAGCAAGCAGGCGCTGCGCCGCGCCGGGCTGACCATCGGCGACATCGACCTGGTCGAGATCAACGAGGCGTTCGCCGCGCAGGTCATCCCGTCCTACCGGGACCTGGACATCCCGCTGGAGAAGCTGAACGTCAACGGCGGCGCCATCGCCGTCGGCCACCCCTTCGGCATGACGGGCGCGCGGATCACCACCACGCTGATCAACAGCCTCCAGTTCCACGACAAGCAGTTCGGCCTGGAGACCATGTGCGTGGGCGGGGGCCAGGGCATGGCGATGGTCATCGAGCGGCTGAGCTGAGCTGGAGCGCAGGGTAGGGGTCGCCCGAGGAACGAGGGCGGCACCTGCCCGCAGCGGTAGCGAAGCGAAGCGCGACCAAAAGACCGAGCGGCTGAGCTGAGCTGGAGCGCAGGGTAGGGGTCGCCCGAGGAACGAGGGCGGCACCTGCCCGCAGCGGTAGCGAAGCGAAGCGCGACCAAAAGACCGAGCGGCTGAGCTGAGCTGGAGCGCAGGGTAGGGGTCGCCCGAGGAACCGCCTGAGCCCTGAACTGGGCGGTTAATCGCACCGCATCCCAGTCGTGACCGAATCTCCCCCAGGATGTGACCTACATCCCGGGGGAGATCCATTTATGCAGGTCAACTGGGGAAGGAGTGAAATCCAGGTGACGAAAAACCTGTCCAATTCGTGACGTAATGCACTGACAGGGGGCGCGAGGACACGACAAGCTGATGTAGGAAGTGCGGGGGATCGATTGAAACCGGGAGTAAGTCAGTGAGCGCCATGTCTCTCGCCCTGCTGCTGACCACGGCCACCGCCACGGCCGTGGGCGCCGCCGCCCTGCACGCTGCGCACGGGCTGCGCAAGCAGGTGGTCGCCCTGCGCGCCGATCTCGCCGCCGCGCACGACCTCGCCGACCACGCCCCCACCGTGCCCCACGCCCGCGCCACCACCGACGACATACGCGCCGCCGTCGCCGAGGCCCTGGCCGAGGAGCGCGAACGCGAGCTCGCCGAGGCGCGCGCCTTCTGGGCCGCCCAGGAGGCCCGCGACGCCGCCGACGCCCCCGGCACGCTGCTGGGCGGCGGCCTGTCCGGCCTCCCCGACGACGGCCCGTTCTTCGTGCCGCGCCAGGCGGACTTCGTGGGCCTGGAGGCCCTGGGCCTCGACGGCGACCACGACCGTGACCGCGACGACGCGGACTACGCCGAGTACGCCGCCGAGTACGAGCTCCCCGAGTTCCCCGAGGACTCCCCCGAGCTGGCCGCCGCCCGCCGCCGGCACCCCTCGCACCCGGACTTCGTGCCGGTCCAGACGCCCGTCGTCACCGACCACGAGCGCACCGTGGCCCGCCTGGAGGAGCTCGCCGAGGCCCGTACGGCGCTCACCGACGTACGGCCCGGCCCCCTCGGCACGCTCGACGTGTACGTCTTCGCCGACGGCACGACGCTGTGCATGACCCCCGGCCACCGCGAGACCGCCGAGCGCCTCGCGGACGCGCTGCGCAAGGGCGCGGCGCCGGTCCTGCTCGGCGGCTCCGGCGTCTCCGGCGCGTACGCCCTGACCTTCTCGTGCGGCGACGGCGAGGGCGAGGGTGACGGCGGCTCCGAGAACGTCTACGTCCTCGCCGACCGCGTCATAGCCTCGCTCTAGCAGCCGCCCGCTCCACCAGCCCCACGGCCTCGTCCAGCTGCTCGGCGGCCGCACCGCCGGGGGCCGGGGCCGTCCGCAGAACCTCCGCCAGATCGTTACCGGCCACCACAAGTTGGTCGGCGACGCTGAAGACCCCCGCGTCCGGCATGGTCCGCGGCTCCGCCCCCGGGTCCTCGAGACGCTGCGCCCGCAGCGCCAACTCCCTTGCCAACGCGAGCCCTTCGGCGGCCGCGCCCCGTTGGAGGCGGCTCTGCGGGGCGGCCCGCAGCCAGTCGGCGAAACGTTCCACGGCGCGGGTCAATTCAGTCGTGTCCACCACGCCGCGACCCTATGCGCCGGTACGGCACTGTTGCCAATACGCGAACGCTCAGGCACGGTGACGTGAAGGAGCACACGCGCACAGCGTCCGGAGGCGCCGATGTCCCAAGTCTTCTCCGAAGAGACCCACCGAAATCTGCTCGCGCGCATTCCCGCCTGCACCGGCCGTGAAGTGGCCGACTGGCTTCGCACCGTCGAGGAAGGCCCCTCCCTCCTCCGCTTCGAGGAGAAGGTGAGCTGGCTCCGGGGCGAGCACAACCTCGCGTACGGGCACGCCAAGGCGATCATCCACGAGTACGACCTGCGCCGGGCGGCGCGCAAACTCCTCTGACGGCACTCGGACGGGACAGACGGGAAGGCCCCGTACCGGCTCTCGCCGGTACGGGGCCTTCCCTGTTCCGCGTGACGCGTTCCGCGTGGGCGGGGTCAGTCGTCGCCCTGCAGGATCGAGATCAGCCGCAGGAACTCCAGGTAGATCCACACCAGCGTCATGGTGAGGCCGAAGGCCGCCAGCCACGACTCCTCGCGCGGGGCACCGTAGGTGATGCCGTCCTCGACCTGCTTGAAGTCCAGGGCCAGGAAGCACGCGCCGAGGACGATGCCGATCACGCCGAACATGATGCCGAGGCCGCCGCTGCGGAAGCCGAGGCCGTCACCGCCGCCGAAGACGGCGAACAGCGCGTTCACCGCCATCAGCAGGATGAAGCCGAGCGCGGCCGCCATCACGAAGCCGTAGAAGCGCCGCGTGACGCGGATCCAGCGCATCTTGTACGCGATGAGCACGCCGGCGAAGACCGCCATGGTGCCGAGCACCGCCTGCGGGACCGCGCCCGGCGTGACGTACGTGGAGACGGCGCTGGAGATGACCCCGAGGAAAACGCCCTCGAAGGCCGCGTACGCCAGGATCAGCGCGGGCGACGCCTTGCGCTTGAAGGCCTGGATCATCGCGCAGACGAAGGCCACCAGGGCCGCGCCGATGCCGATGCCGTACGACTTGCCGATGTTCGCCGGGTCGACGGGCAGCAGGAGCCAGGCGAGCGTCGCGGTGACGAAGACCGTACCGAGCGTGATGCCCGTGCGGGTGACCACGTCGTCGATCGTCATGGCCCCCGGGCGCGCCGGTGCCTGCGGGGCGCCGAGCTGGACGGCGTCCTGCGCGTAGGGGTTGGTGGCGTAAGGGTTCGTCGCGTACGGGTTGGTTCCAGCGGCGGGGCCCCCGGCCGGCTGCTGCGCGTTGAAGCCCGCGTAGCCGCCGTTGTCGCGGCTGAACCCCCGTCGCGAGAAGACCGGGTTGCTGCTCCTCATCTCACTCCTCCATGGCCGCCGTGCGCGGCCTTGAGACAAGAGTAATGGGGACGCAAAAGAAACACCCTAGTGCTCGGGGAGGATCTTTCGGGCCGGAACGCACAGAACGCACGCTCAGCAGGCATACGGCCCTTTCCGGGGCGCCGCCTGTGATCGCCGGGCACCGCGCCGCCCGCCGCACCGCCCGTCCCCGCCGGCGCGGCCCGCCGACGACCGTGACCGCCGCTCGCGGCGGCCGGTCGCCGACCACCGGGTCGCACCTGCCAACGCCCGAGGACGGCATCGTCCGCTTCCTTCCGGGCGGGTCCCGGGCGAAGCCGTGGGACCGCTCCCGGCGGTGCGGACGGTGAGTGCCCGGAGCCGGACTCGAACCGGCACGGCCTAAGGCCAGCGAGGTTTAAGCTCGCCGTGTCTGCATTCCACCACCCGGGCGCGGAACGCGGCTCCGCATGGCACATGAGCCTATCCGGAGGCGTCCCTCGAACAGCGGAACACTGGCCCGATGTTGTCTTATTTTATTGACGCTTGAGGGTGCGTCAGCGCAGGTGAGGCGCGTGGCGCGGCAGCCGTGTCGGGCTCGCGGCAGCAAAGAACCGCGCAAAGGAATGACGGAAAGTCGCCGCCCCGCTCCGGCGCGCGGACCATCGGATGACAGACCGATGACCGACCGATGACCGGGCGATGACCGGCGAGGGGCACCGAGGGCCGCCCGCGGGGCGACCGGGCCCGGTGGCGGGGTGGTTCTCAGGGGTCGTGTCATACCTCAGGAGGAGGGGCGGAGCCTCCGGTCCGACTCGAGACTGCCCCGGATACGGGCACGCGGACGGACGTCCGGCGGGGTGGCCGGCGCGGACGATGGACGAGTCCTCGATTCGAACCGCCGTTCCCGACAGGAGCACCCTCGTGACCACCACCCCCCTCGCCCACCGCGCCACCACGGTGGCCGCCCGCGCCACGGATCTGTCCAAGGTCTACGGACAGGGTGAGACCCAGGTGGTCGCCCTGGACCGGGTCACCGTGGAGTTCGGACAGGGCGAGTTCACCGCGATCATGGGCCCGTCGGGGTCCGGCAAGTCGACCCTGATGCACTGCGTCGCCGGCCTGGACACCTTCAGCTCCGGCTCGGTCCGCATCGGTGAGACCGAGCTCGGCTCCCTCAAGGACAAGCAGCTCACCCAGCTGCGCCGGGACAAGATCGGCTTCATCTTCCAGGCGTTCAACCTGCTGCCGACGCTGACGGCGGCCGAGAACATCACCCTCCCGATGGACATCGCGGGCCGCAAGCCCGACAAGGAGTGGGTGCGCAAGGTCATCGACATGGTGGGCCTGTCGGGCCGCCTCTCCCACCGCCCCGCGCAGCTCTCCGGCGGCCAGCAGCAGCGCGTGGCGGTCGCCCGCGCGCTGGCCTCCCGCCCCGAGATCATCTTCGGCGACGAGCCCACCGGAAACCTCGACTCCCGCTCCGGCGCCGAGGTGCTGGGCTTCCTGCGCAACTCCGTGCGCGAGCTCGGCCAGACGGTCGTCATGGTCACCCACGACCCGGTGGCCGCCTCGTACGCGGACCGCGTGGTCTTCCTGGCGGACGGCCGCATCGTCGACGAGATGCTCCGCCCGACGGCGGACGGCGTGCTGGACCGCATGAAGGAGTTCGACACCAAGGGCCGCACCAGCTGACCGGCTGACCTGACCGGCTGACCGGACCGGCTGCCCAGCCACCCAGTCGGCCGACCGGTCGACCAGCCGACCGCCCCGTACGCCCGCACCCACTCCCAGGACCTCACCTCATGTTCCGTACCGCCCTGCGCAACGTGCTCGCGCACAAGGCCAGGCTGCTGATGACCGTGCTCGCCGTCATGCTCGGCGTGGCCTTCGTCTCCGGCACTCTGGTCTTCACCGACACCCTCTCCCACGCCTTCCGCAACCAGTCGGCCAGGAGTTACGACGACGTCGCCGTCGCCGTCACCTCGTACGCCGACCAGAACGACGCCAAGCAGGAGCCCGGCCTCTCCCAGCAGACCCTCGACAAGGTCGGGAAGCTGGACGGGGTCGCCTCCGTCACCGGCCGGGTGGACGGCTTCGCCGGCGTCGCCGACCCCGACGGCAAGCTCATCGGCGTCGGCTGGTCCAACAAGGGCTCCAACTTCGCCCCCGGCAAGGACGGCAAGGACGTCGCCTACGACTTCACCGAGGGCTCCGGCCCGGTGAGGGACGACCAGATCGCGCTCGACAAGGACACCGCCGCCAAGGGCGCGTACAAGGTCGGCGACCGGGTGCGGGTGGCCACCAACGGGCCGGTGAAGGAGTACACCCTCGCGGGCGTCTTCACCACCGAGGACGGCGCCGTGAACGCCGGCGGCAGCCTGGTGCTGTTCGACACCTCCGTCGCCCAGCAGCTCTACCTGAAGCCGGGCTACTACAAGGAGCTGACGGTCACCGCCGCGCCCGGCGCCGACGACGCGAAGATCCTCGACGCGGTGAAGCCGCTCATCCCCGAGAGCGCCACCGCACAGACGGGTGCCGCGCTCGCGGACGAGCAGGCGGAGATGATCGAGAGGGAGCTGAACAGCCTCAACCAGATGCTGCTGGGCTTCGCCGGCATCGCGCTCTTCGTCGGCGTGTTCCTGATCTCCAACACCTTCACCATGCTGGTCGCGCAGCGCACCAAGGAGCTGGCGCTGATGCGCGCCGTCGGCGCGTCCCGCAAGCAGATCACCCGCTCGGTGCTGGCCGAGGCCGGTCTGGTCGGCCTGGTCGCGTCCGTCGTCGGCTTCGCGCTCGGTGTGGCCCTGGCCGTGGGACTGCGCTCGGGGATGGCGGCGTTCGGCATGAAGATGCCCGACGGGTCGCTCGTCATCGGTACGACGCCGATGCTCGCCTCGCTCGCCGTGGGCGTCCTGATCACCATGTTCGCCGCCTGGCTGCCCGGCCGCCGCGCCGCGAAGATCCCGCCGGTGGCCGCGATGAGCAGCGTTCACGCGGTGGCGACGACGAAGTCCCTGGTGGTGCGCAACTCCATCGGCGCGCTCATCACCGCCGCCGGCGCGGCGCTGATCGTGGCGGGCGCCGCGGCCGGCTCCGACGGCCGGTGGCTGATCGCCGGCGGTGCCTTCCTCGCGCTGGTCGGTGTGATCGTGCTCATCCCGCTGCTCGCCCGCCCGGTCATCGCCCTCGTACGCCCGCTGCTGGTACGCGCCTTCGGCGTCTCCGGCAAGCTCGCCGGGCAGAACGCGGTCCGCAACCCGCGCCGCACCGGCGCCACCGCCTCCGCGCTGGCCATCGGCCTCACGCTCGTCACCGGTCTGTCGGTGCTGGGCGTCACGGTCGGCACGGCGCTGGACAAGATGACCACGGACCAGATCAAGGCCGACTACATGGTCGCCATGGCCAGCGGCGGCGCCCTCGACGAGTCCGCGCTGACCGCGCTGCGGAAGGCCCCGGGCGTCACGGCCGTCTCGCCGCAGCAGGCCACGTCCTTCGACATCAAGGACGACTGGGTCTCCGCGTCGGCCATCACGCCGGGCGACATCGAGCGGGTGCTGAAGGTCGAGCTGGTGGACGGTTCGCTGGCCTCCCTCGGCGAGGGGCGTATCGCGGTCGCCGAGAAGACCGCCGCCAAGCGGGGCTGGAAGGTCGGTGACACCCTGCCGGTCACCTTCGCCGACGAGAAGAAGGGCGAGCTGACCGTCGGTGCCGTCTTCAAGGACACCGAGTTCCTGTCGCCGGTGCTGGTGGACACCAAGGTCGTCGCGCCGCACGAGAACAAGCCGTTCATCCCGCAGATCTTCGTGACGATGGACGGCGGTCAGACCGCGGCGAACGAGAAGGCCCTGGTCAGCGCGCTCGGCGAGAACCCGGCGATCAACGTGATGGACAAGCAGGACATCCGCGACCAGTTCGGCGGCATGATCAACATGATGCTGAACATCATGTACGGCCTGCTGGCGATGGCGCTGATCATCGCGGTGCTCGGCGTCGTCAACACCCTGGCCATGTCGGTCTTCGAGCGGCAGCAGGAGATCGGCATGCTGCGGGCGATCGGCCTGGACCGGCGCCGGGTGAAGCGGATGGTGCGGCTGGAGGCCGTGGTCATCTCGGTCTTCGGCGCGGTGGTCGGCATCGGGCTCGGCACGTTCCTGGGCTGGGCGATCGGCCAGTCCATCAAGTCCGGCCTGCCCGACTACGCCCTGGTCATCCCGTGGGACCGGATCGGTGTCTTCCTGGTGCTGGCCGCGCTGGTCGGCGTCCTCGCCGCGATGTGGCCGGCGCGCAGCGCCGCGAAGCTGAACATGCTGAACGCCATCAAGGCCGAGTAGCTCCGCCGGTGAGGTGCCGAAGGGCCGGGTCCCCCCGTGGTGCGGGGGCCCGGCCCTCGGCGTGTCAGCGGTCGCCGCCCCCGGTCCACCGTCTGGGCCGCAGCGGCATCCCCGACGCCCCGCTCTCGGGCGTCTTCACCGCCAGGACCTGGTTGACGCCGATGCGGTTGCGCTCGAAGGAGACGGCGGACGCCGCCATGTAGAGGCGCCAGACCCGGGCGCGGCCGGGGGAGGTGAGGCGCTGCGCCCGGGCCCAGTCGGCCTCCAGGTTGGCCACCCACTGGCGCAGGGTGAGGGCGTAGTGATCGCGGAGGGCCTCGATGTCGCGGACCTCGAACCCGGCCTCCTCCAGGGTGGCGGTGGTGCGGCCGATGGGTGCGAGCTCCCCGTCGGGGAAGACGTACGCGTCGATGAACTCGTCCACGTGGTACGCGGTCTCGTCCGGCTCGGGGCGCCGCGAGATCTGGTGGTTGAGGAGCCGGCCGCCCGGCTTGAGCAGGGCGTACAGGTCGTCGGCGTACTCGCGGTAGCGGACGGCGCCGACGTGTTCGGCCATCCCGATGGAGGAAATCGCGTCGTACGGACCGTCCCTGACGTCCCGGTAGTCCTGGATGCGGATCTCGATCCGGTCGGTGAGGCCTTCCTCGGCGATGCGCTTGCGCGCGAAGGCGGCCTGTTCGGTGGAGAGGGTGACGCCGACGACTCTGGCGCCGTATTCGCGGGCGGCGTGGATGGCCATGGAGCCCCAGCCGCAGCCCACGTCGAGCAGCCGGTCGCCCTCCTTCAGGCCGAGCTTGCGGCAGATCAGGTCGAGCTTGTCGCGCTGCGCCTCCTCCAGGGTGCCGCCGTCCGTCCAGTACGCGCAGGAGTAGACCATCGAGGGTCCGAGGACGAGCTCGTAGAAGTCGTTGCCGACGTCGTAGTGGTGGCTGATGGCCTCCTTGTCGCGCCGCTTGGTGTGCAGCGGCCCGGAGCGCCGCCGGACCTCCTCGGCGGGCGGCGCGGGCGGCGGCCAGGGCCCGGCGATCTTCACCAGCCCGCGGACCGCCGCCCGTACCCGCGGGTCGCGCAGGGCGTGGACGGGGTCCTTCGCGTCGGCGCCGCGCTCCCAGAGGAAGCCGGCGAGCCGGTCGAGGGCCTCGTACAAGTCGCCGTCGACGTCGAGCTCCCCGGCCACCCACGCCCGCGCCAGGCCCATCTCCCCCGGCTTCCACAGCATCCGCCGCAGGGCCCGGCGGCTGCGGATGACGAGCACGGGGACGTCACCCGGAGGCCCCGCCTCACTCCCGTCCCAGGCCCGGACCCGGACCGGCAGGGGAACCCCCAGCAGGTCCTCGGCGAGAGTGGTGAGCCGCGACGCGGCGTCGGCCATGGTGCACACCTCCGTGACGTTCGATCCCAGAAATGCTCGTCACCACATAAACACCGACAGCGACGGGTGACAGTCCCGGAACGACGCAATGGAAGGGCAAAAAAGCGCGCAGGCCGGCGCTTGGGCAACGCGAAGGGGCCGCCCGCACCACGGATGGCGGGCGGCCCCTCGGTGAGCCGGACTCACGGTCGGTCCGGCTCAGCGCTGAGCGTGCGTCAGGAGGCCTTGGCCTTCTGCGGCGGCGTCGCGGAGGAGGACGACGCCTGCGGCGCCGGCTTGGCCGCCTCGTAGAACTCCTCGCGCGGCGACTCGATCGCGCCGAGCGAGACGACCTCGCGCTTGAGGAACATCGCGAGCGTCCAGTCCGCGAAGACGCGGATCTTGCGGTTCCAGGTCGGCATGGCCATGCCGTGGTAGCCGCGGTGCATGTACCAGGCGAGACGGCCCTTGAGGCGGATCTTCATCTTGCCCATGACGATCATCGCGACGCCCTTGTGCAGGCCGAGACCGGCGACCGCACCCTTGTTGGCGTGGCTGTACTCCTTCTGCGGGAAGCCCCGCATGCCGGAGATCACGTTGTCGCCGAGGACCCGGGCCTGGCGCAGCGCGTGCTGGGCGTTCGGCGGGCACCAGGCGTTCTCGTTGCCCGCCTTGCGGCCGACGAGGTCCGGGACCTGGGCGTTGTCGCCCGCGGCCCAGATGTAGTCGGTGCCCTTGACCTGGAGGGTGACGTCGGTGTCGACGTGGCCGCGCGGGCCCAGGGGCAGGCCGTAGCGGGAGAGGACCGGGTTCGGCTTCACACCGGCGGTCCAGACGATGGTGTTGGAGTCGACCTCCAGGCCGTTCTTCAGCACCACGTGGCCGTCGACGCAGGAGTCCATGGAGGTGTTGAGGTAGATCTCCACCCCACGGCTCTCCAGGTGCTCCTTGCCGTACTGGCCGAGCTTCGGGCCGACCTCGGGGAGGATCTTGTCGGCGGCGTCCACCAGGATGAAGCGCATGTCCTCGCGCTTCACGTTCTTGTAGTACTTCGCGGCGTCGCGCGCCAGGTCCTCGACCTCGCCGATGGTCTCCGCGCCGGCGAAGCCGCCGCCCACGAAGACGAAGGTCAGCGCCTTGCGGCGGACCTCCTCGTCGGTCGTCGAGTCGGCCTTGTCGAGCTGCTCGAGGACGTGGTTGCGCAGGCCGATGGCCTCCTCGATGCCCTTCATGCCGATGCCCTGCTCGGCGAGGCCGGGGATCGGGAAGGTGCGGGAGACCGCGCCGAGCGCGATGACCAGGTAGTCGAACGGCAGCTCGTACGCCTCGCCGACGAGCGGCGAGACCGTGGCGACCTTGCGGTCCTGGTCGATGCTGGTGACCCGGCCGGTGAGTACCTCGGCCTTGGGCAGCACGCGTCGCAGCGGGACGACGACGTGCCGCGGCGAGATGCTGCCGGCGGCGGCTTCGGGCAGGAAGGGCTGGTAGGTCATGTACGACCGGGGGTCGACGACCGTGACGGTCGCCTCGCCATAGCGCATCTTCTTGAGAATGCGCCGAGCTGCGTACAGGCCTACGTACCCACCGCCTACTACGAGGATCCTGGGACGCTCCGTGGTGCTCATGCCATCGAGTATCCACCCGCTGGAGGGGGGTCGCTCGTGCGCCCCTTCACAAGCTTCCGGGGGACCTCTGCTACACTCCGCCGCCCACGTGACCGAGGTCATGGCGCCGCAGGGGAACCGCGGTGTAACGGAAGACGTTGTTCACCCCCGTTGAACTGGGACAGAGAGCACCTTGCAACGGTGGACCGCACCGGAGTTCACGCCTGCGAAACATAGGTGAGGTGCCCCTCGCGGGGGCGGGAAAGGGCCCCGAAGGGGCCCTTGGAGGCCCCGAAACGCCTCCAGGACACCCCTCAGGGCCCTTTTCCTTGTGAAGAACTTCACGAACTTTCCCGACGGGCCGTCCGGCGACCCTTCCGGCCGGCCGTCCGGCGGTCCCGCGTCAGACCAGCGAGAGGGCGATTCCGTCCAGAATGTCGTGTTCGGAGACCACGACCTCCCGCGCCCCGATCCGATCCATCACGGCCAGCAGCACCAGCGCCCCGGCGGCGATGACGTCCACCCGGCCCGGGTGCATCACCGGGATCGCGGACCGCTCGTCGTGGGTGGAGGCGACCAGCCGCCCGGTGACCTCCGCGACCCGCTCGTAGGCGATGCGCGAGCCGTGGATCGCGGCCGAGTCGTACTCCTTCAGACCGAGCGCGATCGCCGCCACCGTGGTGACCGATCCGGCCAGCCCGACCAGCGTCCCCGCCTCGCGCAGCGGAACGGTCTCCTCCGCGAGGTCGAGGGCCGCCTCGACGTCCGCCCGGATCGCCGCGACCTCCGCCTCCGAGGGCGGGTCGCTGCGGACGTGACGCTCGGTCAGCCGTACGCAGCCGATGTCGACGGAGCGGGCCGCGCGCGCGTGCTCGGTGCCGACGACGAACTCGGTGGAGCCGCCGCCGATGTCCACCACCAGGTACTCCTCCCCGGTGCCGGGCAGTTCCTTGGTGGCCCCGGTGAAGGAGAACTCCGCCTCCTGGTCGCCGGTGACGACCTCGGGCTCCACGCCCAGGATCTCCCGCACGCCCCGGACGAAGTCGTCCCGGTTCTCGGCGTCGCGCGAGGCCGAGGTGGCCACGAAACGCAGCCTCTCGGCGCCGTACTCCTTGATGACGCCGGCGTACTCGCGGCACGCGGCGAAGGTCCGCTCCAGCGCCTCGGGGGCGAGCCGGCCGGTCCGGTCGACGCCCTGGCCGAGGCGGACGATCGTCATCCGCCGGTCCAGGTCGGTGACCTGACCGGTGGTCGGGTCGACATCGGCGACGAGCAGGCGGATGGAGTTCGTACCGCAGTCGATGGCGGCGACCCGGGTCGTCACTGCGCGTCCTCCCGGTGGGCGCCGACGCACGGGCCCTTGGCCCACCACTCCGGCAGCATCGCCAGCGCCTCGTCGCCCAGCGGGTTCACGCCGGGGCCGGCCACCAGCGAGTGCGCGACGAGCACGTGCAGGCACTTCACGCGGTCCGGCATGCCGCCCGCGCTCGGGAAGCCCTCCAGGACCTCGATGGCGTCCCGGCGCGCGATGTAGTCCTCGTGCGCGGCCCGGTAGGCGGCCGCCAGCTCCGGGTCGGACTGCAGCCGGTCGGTCATCTCCTTCATGACGCCGTTCGCCTCCAGCGTGCCGATCGCGGAGTTCGCGCGCGGGCAGGTGAGGTAGTACGTCGTCGGGAACGGCGTGCCGTCCGGCAGCCGGGGCGCGGTCTCCACCACGTCGGGGTTGCCGCACGGGCAGCGGTGCGCGATGGCGCGCAGGCCGCGCGGCGGGCGGCCGAGCTGTTCCTCGAACGCCGCGACGTCCGCCTCGGTGGGCTCGGTGCGTTCGGTCTGCGGAGGGGGCGTTTCCATGCCTGCCTTGGGTTCTACTTGCGGTCGGTGCGAGCGGCGCGGTCCGTGCCGTCGGTGCGGTCGGCGGAGTCCACGCCGTCCCAGAGGTTGGAGTACCAGGCGCGGTCGGCCGCGCCCTGGTCGGTGCGGCGCTGGCGCACCGCGTCGGGGTCGATGACCGTGTAACCGGTCTCCCCGGGGCGTACGTAGTGCAGGTGTGCGCGGGCGAGGCGCCTGATGTAGGCGTCGTCCTGGAGCCGCGCCTTCTCGTCGCGCAGCCGCTCGACGCGCTCGGCCGCCTCGTCCGCCAGCCGCTCCTGCTCGGCGATCTCGCTCTGCTGGGAGACCCACTGGCGCATCGGGTACGCCAGGGCCACCACCATCGAGCAGACCACGAGCGCGAGGAAGGCCGCGCGGCCGGTGAGCCGGGAGCGGCGGTCCTGACGGCGCGTCTGGGAGCGGTACACGCGGGCGGCGGTCTGCTCCGTGAGCAGCCGCAGCCTGGTCGCGGTGGAGAACCGGTCCCGGGCCATCCTCGCTCCTCCCCTGCACCCCGTTACGTACGTACGTCCCCGGACACGGTACGGGACCGTGGCCGGGGACGTACGTAACCGGGCTACTGAGGGCCTATCGGCCTTACTCGCCCGAGAAGCGGAAGCGCGGGAAGGCGCTGCGGCCGGCGTACACCGCCGCGTCGTCGAGGATCTCCTCGATGCGCAGCAGCTGGTTGTACTTGGCGACGCGCTCGGAGCGGGCCGGGGCGCCGGTCTTGATCTGGCCGCAGTTGGTGGCGACGGCCAGGTCGGCGATGGTGACGTCCTCGGTCTCGCCGGAGCGGTGGGACATCATGCACTTGAAGCCGTTGCGCTGGGCCAGCTCGACGGCGTCGAGGGTCTCGGTCAGCGAGCCGATCTGGTTGACCTTGACGAGCAGCGCGTTGGCCGCGCCCTCCTCGATGCCGCGGGCCAGGCGCTCGGGGTTGGTGACGAACAGGTCGTCGCCGACCAGCTGCACCTTGGCGCCCAGCTTCTCGGTGATGGTCTTCCAGCCGTCCCAGTCGTCCTCGAACAGCGGGTCCTCGATGGAGACCAGCGGGTACGCCTCGACGAGCTCGGCGTAGTAGTCGGTCATCTCGGCGGCCGAGCGGGACTTGCCCTCGAACGCGTACGCGCCGTCCTTGTAGAACTCGGACGCGGCGACGTCGAGCGCCAGCGCGATGTCCTTGCCCGGGGTGTAGCCGGCCTGCTTGATGGCCTCGAGGATGAGGTCGAGGGCGGCGCGGTTGGAGTCGAGGTTCGGGGCGAAGCCGCCCTCGTCGCCCAGGCCCGTGGAGAGGCCCTTGTCCTTCAGGACCTTCTTCAGGGTGTGGTAGACCTCGGCACCCCAGCGCAGGGCCTCGGAGAAGGACTCCGCGCCGATGGGCGCGATCATGAACTCCTGGATGTCCACGTTGGAGTCGGCGTGCGAGCCGCCGTTCAGGATGTTCATCATCGGAACGGGCAGCAGGTGCGCGTTCGGGCCGCCGAGGTAGCGGAAGAGCGGCAGGTCGGACGCCTCGGAGGCGGCGTGCGCGACGGCGAGGGAGACGCCGAGGATGGCGTTGGCGCCGAGCGAGGACTTGTCCGGCGTGGCGTCCAGGTCGAACATCGCCTGGTCGATCAGCCGCTGCTCCGTGGCGTCGTAGCCGACGAGCTCCGGGCCGATCTGCTCGATGACGGCGAGGACGGCCTTCTCGACACCCTTGCCGAGGTAGCGGTCCTTGTCCCCGTCGCGGAGCTCGAGGGCCTCGAACGCACCGGTGGAGGCACCGGACGGAACGGCAGCACGGCCGGTGCTGCCGTCGTCGAGGCCGACCTCGACCTCGACCGTGGGGTTGCCTCGGGAGTCCAGGATTTCCCGGGCTACGACGACGTCGATGGACGGCACGAGCATCTCCTTCTGGGATGTGACGCGAATTGTGACGCGAGCGGTGCAGGGTGCAGGGTCTCTTTGGCCTTGCGCCGTGCGACAAGAGCCTAACCGGCCGGGGGGCCGGGGCCAGCCGACGCCCGCCTCGTGGGACGAAAAACGACCCGAGGGCCCCGATTCCGGGGCAAAACCCCGCAAGGTTTACCTGCGGGTAACCGCAAAGGCCCCGGCCCGCCGCGTGAGCGGCGGGCCGGGGCCTTCCGGGGTCAGCTCAGGTGGAGCTGCTGGCCCGGGTAGATGAGGTCGGCGTCGTCGACGATGTCCTTGTTCAGCTCGAACAGCTTCTCCCAGCCGCCCGCGACCTTCTTCTCGGCGGCGATGGTGCTGAGCGTGTCACCGGCCTGGACCTTGTACTCGCCGTCGCCCTTCTCGACCTTCTTGCCGGTCGGGGTGGTGACGGTCTTCGACGCGGCCTTCGGCGCGGACTCGGCGGCCTTCGGCGCCTTGGGGGCGGCCTTGGGCGCGGTGCGCTGCTCGCTGCGGGTGGTGGGCTGCTCGGCCGTGCGCTCGGCGGCGCCGCCGTTGTACGCGGCGTTGGACAGGCCCACGCCGCACACCGGCCACGCGCCCTTGCCCTGGCCGGCCAGGACCTTCTCGGCGATCTCGATCTGCTGGGCCTTGCTGGCCTGGTCGGCGGTGGAGGCGTACGCGGTGCCGCCGTACGCGGCCCAGGTGGAGGCCGAGAACTGCAGGCCGCCGTAGTAGCCGTTGCCGGTGTTGATGGACCAGTTGCCGCCGGACTCGCACTGGGCGACCTTGTCCCACTCGGCGGAGGTGGCGGCCGAGGCGGAGGTGGCGCCCATCAGCGGGGCGGCCACGGCGACGCCGGTGATGCCGGCGAACGCGGCGAAACGGACCGCCTTGGACGGGCGACGGTGCTTGGCCTTGCCGGAAACCTTGCTGGAAAACAGCATGGAGCATCTCCTCACCGACGCCTACGAGGTGAGCTGTCGGGTTAGGGCTGATGAGCTGCCCCGCCGCGCGACTCGCGCGGCCTCACCCCAAGCCGGCTCACGGACCGTCATTCGACGGCCGGGGGCCGGCACCTACCTTGGGTCCCCCGCTCCTGCCTTCGGCGCATGACGCGACGACTGTTCCCTCGCGTCCGGCGGCAGGATTCGGCGTACCGGTCGGAGGGGCCCGCGGTGGCGAGCGATAAAGACCGTAAACACAGAGCCCGGCGAAGTTCAAAGACGGACATCCGGGTCAATCCGCCCCTACTGCCTTGCGCTTGACGGACGTTTGCGCAGGTGAGGGGCGGAACGGACACATCGTGCGTTCGTGAGGCACCAGTTGGCGCAAAGAGACTCATGTCTCACTGGCGCAGAACCGGACATAGGGGCACCAATAGCCCCGGTCAACTAGGGCTTCTCGGGCGCCAGATCGAGGCTCTGGCCGGGGAGGATGAGGTCCGGATCCTCGCCCACGGTCTGGCGGTTGGCGTCGTAGAGGGCGGTCCAGCCGCCTTCGAGATCCTGCTCCGCGGCGATGGCGGAGAGGCTGTCGCCGGGGCGGACGGTGTACGCGCCCGGCTGGGCGTCCGCCAGGTCGCGTGCCGCGCCGTCACCCCGCGACGTGTGGCCGTCCGTTTCGCGCCCGTTGACCGAATTGTCGGCGCCGGTGGTGGTGTCACCTTCCGGTGCGGCCGGGTCCGTGGCCGCCGGGTCCGTCGCCGCGGGGGGCTCCGCGGGGTCGGGCGCGCCGCGGTGCTTTCCGGTGCCGGGGCCGGCCGGGGCGGTCGCCTCCGGTGCGGCGTCCGGCGTGGCCTGCTCGGCGGGCCTGGCGGGCTCGGCGGGCTCCGTCGGCAGGAGGCTCTCGACCGGGTCGGCCGGAGCCACGGGCTCCGTGGGCTCCACCGGCTGCGTGGCGTCGGCCCCGGCCGGGGCGGGCGTCTCGGGAGCGGCGTCCGGCGTGGCCTCGGGCGTCGCGGCGTCGGTGGACACGTCGGGCTTGGCGCCCTTCGCCGGCGTGGCGGCGGTGCCACCCAGGCCGACGATGGGGGCGCAGGTCTCCCAGGTCTTCACGCCCGTCGCGGCGTAGACCTGCTCCGCCACGGCTATCTGCTGGGCGCGGCTGGCGAGGTCGGGGCGCAGGGCGTACTGCTTGCCGCCGTACGCGTCCCACGTCTCCTGCGACAGCTGGAGTCCGCCATAGAAGCCGTTGCCCATGTCGGCGCTCCACGCGCCGCCGGACTCGCACTCGGCGACCCGGTCCCACGTGTGGGCGTCGACGGCCGACGCGGAGCCGGCGCCGAGCAGCGGAAGGGCGATGGCGGATCCGGTCACCCCTGCCGCGACAACGATGGCGGGGGCCTGACGGGGTCGACGGTGCCTGCCGTTCCCGGAGCGCATGCGGTGTGCCTTTCGCGTGACTGCTGAGGTGACGGTGAACGTAGCGGCATTCGAACGCTAGTCACAAGTCGATGCAGCGGAGATTACGCGAAGATCACATTACTGACGGATCGTCACATCCGAGGGCTCCGCAAAGGGGGTGAACTCGACCGGGAGCGTGCGCAGTCCCCGCATAATGAGCCCCCCACGCCACCGCAAATCGGCAGGATCCACCGCGAGCCGGAGGTCCGGCAGCCGGGTCAGCAGTGTCGCCAGCGCGGTCTGCCCTTCGAGGCGGGCGAGCGGCGCGCCGAGGCAGTAGTGGATGCCGTGCCCGTACCCGAGGTGCTGGTTGTCGCGCCGCGCCAGGTCCAGGGTGTCGGGCTCCGCGAACCGCTCCGGGTCCCGGTCTGCGGCCGCGAGCACCACCAGCACCGGGTCCCCCGCCGCGATGCGCTCCCCGCCGATGGTCAGCGGCTCGGTCGCGAACCGCCACGTGGCGAGCTCCACGGGCCCGTCGTACCGCAGCAGCTCCTCGACCCCGGTCTCCAGCAGCCCGTGCTCGCCCGCGGCGAGGGACTCCTGCAGCCGGGCGCGCTGGCCGGGGTTGCGCAGCAGGGCGTACACGCCGTTGCCGATGAGGTTGACCGTGGTCTCGAACCCGGCGAAGAGGAGGATGAACGCCATCGCCGCGGCCTCGTTCTCGGTGAGGTGCTCGCCGTGGTCGCTCGCCCGGATGAGCCCCGAGATCAGGTCCTCCCCGAGGTCCTCGCGCTTGCGGTGGATCAGCTCGGCGAGGTAGCCCCGCATCTTCTTCACCGACCGCGCGACTCCGCCGCGCGGCCCGCCGCCGTGCCGGATCATCATCCCGGCCCAGTCCCGGAAGTCGTCCTGGTCCTCGGGCGGGACGCCGAGCATGTCGCAAATCGCGTAAATGGGGAGCGGGAACGCGAACTCGTGGATGAGGTCCGCGCTCCCTTTTGTAGCGAAGTTGTCGATCAACCGGTCCGTCAGCTCCTGCACCCGCGGCGCGAACTCCGCCACCCGCCGCGGCGTGAACGCCTTCGACACCAGGCGCCGGAGCCGGGTGTGGTCCGGCGGGTCGATGTTCAGCAGGTGCGTCATCAGTTCCGCCTTGCGCTCCCCCGGAATGCCGGTCTTGCCCTTGGCGTGCGCGGGCTCGTCGTGATGCGCCGGATTCTTGCTGAGCCGCTGGTCGGCGAGCGCCTGCCGCGCGTCCGCGTACCGGGTGACCAGCCACGCCTCGACCCCACTGGGCAGCTTGGTGCGGTGCACGGGGGCGTGCTCGCGGAGCCAGGCGTAGGCGGGGTAGGGGTCGGTGGCGAACTCCCAGGTGAAGAGCTCGGGTGGCGTGTTCGGGTGGTTCGGGGCGTTCACCCCTCGACGGTATCCGCCCCGCCCGCCTCGGCGGCGAGGGCCTTCACGGCACCGGGGTGACCGGCGTCGGCGGCTTTGCGCATCCAGGCGCGTGCCGCTTCCGGCTTGCCCTCCTTGGCGAGGAGGCGGGCGAGGCGGAAGGCGCCGTAGGGGTCGCCGAGGTCGAAGCCCTTGGCGTAGCAGGCACGGGCTTCCGTCTCGCGGCCGTTCTCTTCGAGAAGCATCCCGAGGTGGGTGGTGTCCATCGGTTCCTCCTGGCCGGCGAACTCGCGCAAGTAGTCTTCGACGTCCTCTGGTGACCAGGGCTTCGCGCCGAGTGCCGCCGCTCCGAGCTCGTCGCCCGCGTCGGCGGCACGCTGGAAGAAGAACCTGGCGTACACCTCAGCCCCTGTGTAGCGGTAGTAGGCGCCGTAACTCCGCGCGACGCCGTCATACCCGGCAGCAAACGCGTCTTCGTACAGGTTGGCGGCGCGCGTTTCCTCCCCCGCTCCTAGATACAGGTCGCCCAGTAGGTGCGCCGCCTCCGGACTTCCGCCGTCCGTGGCCTTGGTCAGCCAGGCCACCGCCCGCTTCAGAAGCAGCTCCCCCAACTCCAACGCCGCCTCCGTGTCCCCCGCCTCGGCGGCGGCCTCCAGGTACCGCTCCGCCTCGCGGGTCTCGCCACGCCCGGCGAGCGACCGGCCCAGCTCGCGACAGGCGCCGGTATGGCCCGCGTCGGCGGCCTTCCGGAGCCACGCGTCGTCGTCCCACAGCCGCGCGAAGCGGTACATCGCCTCCGCGTCACCGGCCTTCGCCTTCTTCAGGTAGTGCACGCCCGCGTGCGGTTTCACCGCCATGGGGTCGTATGCGAGAGCGGCTTCCCAGACCGCGTCCAGCGTCGGAAAGGCGTCCGCTTTCATCGCGTCCACGATGAGCGAGCCGTACGCACGCCACCGACCCCCCGGCTCCTCCACGAGCAGGCCGGTGATGCCGAGCCGGGGGCGGGCCGCCCAGGCGAGGGCGTCCTCGAAGGATTCGCCGGAGCCGGCATCGACGTCGTACAGCTCATGCGTCTGGCGCAGCAGCTCCACCGGTAGCGGTTTCGTGCTCCCGCAGCGGTGCAGGTCGATGGCCGCCCTGACCAGCCGGTGGCCGCGCGGGTGGTTGGCCGGGCGGCGGGCCCGCTGCCATTCGGCCCACAGGTCGGGGCCGAGGCCCCGGTACTGCGTCACGTTGGTCCGGCCCCGCTGCCCTTCGAGCACGAACCAGTGGCCCGGGTCGCCACTCTCCGTCAGCCGCATGAGCTCCGGCAGACTCCACTCCAGGCCCAGCTCCACCGTCCGGGCCCGGCTCAGCACCCGCGCATGCGGCGACGGCTCGAAGCGGTGCTCGTCGTACGCCGTGTCCGACATCGTCGCGAGCACCGGCACGCCGAGGCTCGTGAGCCGGGCCAGCAGCCCCGCGTCCAGGCCGCGTTCGTGGAGGTGGCCCTCCAGGTCGTCGAGCCACAGCACCCACGGGCCGCCCTCGTGCCGGGCCAGGGGGCGCAGGTCGGCGCCCGGCGGGGGGACGCACACCTGGTGGTCCGGCAGCGCGCGGACCATCGCCGCCCAGGCCGTCGTGGTCTTGCCGGACAGCGGCTCGCCGGTGACGACGACCAGGCCGCTCAGCTCCGCCAGTTCGGCGTCGCGGTCCCGGAGGACGTACGGGCCGTCATAGTGACGGCCGCCCAGCGCCACCGGGTCCGTCTCGCGGACCGGCAGCCAGAGGAAAGGATCGGGCGGCGAGGCCGCGCCGACGTGGACGGCGCCGATCGAGCCGGACTGGACGACGGCCGAGAACTCGCCGCCGGACACCTGATTACGCACGGCGGCGACCTCGGCCGCCCGCGTCTCCTCGTCCATGGCCCCCGCCCCATTCGTCCTTCAAGGACACGCTACTGAGCCGCGTGCCCCTCCGCCGCCCGGATCGCGTCCCGGTACGCCCGCCCCGCCGCCCGCAGCGCCGCCTCCGGGTCGACGCCCTCGGCCTCGGCGCGGACCGCGAGGGCGAGGAGCTCGTAACCGATGCCCTCGCCCGACGGCAGGGAGACGTCCAGTCCGGCGTTGCGCACGCGGCTCGCGAGCTTGGCGACGAGGGCGAGACCGGGCTGGCCCAGCGGGACGCCGTCGGTCACCGACTCGCGCTGTTTCTCGATCGCCTTCGTACGGAGCCAGTGCTCCTTGACCTCCTCCGGCGTCTCGGCGCGCTCCTCGCCGAAGACGTGGGGGTGGCGGTGGATGAGCTTGTCGACGATGGTGCCGGCGACGTCGTCGATCGAGAACGGCTCCTCGTCGTGCTCCTGCGCGATGCGGGCGTGGAAGACGACCTGGAGGAGTACGTCGCCGAGCTCCTCGCGCAGCTCGTCGCGGTCGCCGTCCTCGATGGCCTCGACGAGTTCGTACGCCTCCTCGATGCCGTACTTGGCGAGGCCCTCGTGGGTCTGCCGCGACGACCAGGGGCATTCGCGCCGGATGCGGTCCATGACCTCGACCAGGTCCAGCAGCCGGGCGCCCGGCAGGTCGTACGAGCCGGGGAGCAGCTCCAGGTCGGGCATGGCCACGCGGCCGGAGCCGGCCATGCGGGCCAGCCCGTCCGTGAGGGCGCTGTCGCCCTCGCCGGACGGGACGACCACGACGGTGCGGCCGCCGGCGCAGGCGTCGACGAGCTCCTGCGCGGTGGGCGCGGCGATCTCCACGGCGACGCCCGCCTCGCGGAGGTACGGCAGCTGCGGGTGGCCGGCGTCGGCGCACAGCACCCGGTCGGCGGCGTGCAGCGTCTGCCACGCGGGCCAGGACAGCAGCCCGGGCGCGACGCGGTGGCTGGCGGTGAGCAGGACGATACGGCCGGGGGTGTCAGCGTTCACCCCACGAACCTACATCTGCTGCTGGGCGCCCTGCTCCCGGATCCAGGGGGCCCGGTACTCGCCCAGTTGGATCTTGTCGTTGTCCCAGGTGCCGTAGCGGGGGTTCACCTCGATGTCGAGCGCCTTGGACGCGGCGGCGAAGACCTCGGTGAGCTTCTTCTGCCCCTCGGGCGTATTCGTGGCCCCGAGCTTCTCGGCGATCTTGTTCATGAGGACGTTGCGGCGGACGACGGCGTCGATCTCGTCGGGCGCCACGCCCTGCTGCTGGAGCAGCATCGCGGCCAGCTGCTCCTCGCCGCCGGTCTGCCGGGCCGCCGAGCGCCGGGTCTCCTGGACCTCCTTGCGGCTGGCGGTGATGCCGTGGTCGGCGGCGACCTTCTCCACCACCCGGTCGAAGATCATGCCGTTGAGCTTCTCGCGGTTGAGGTCCCCGGTCGCCTTCACCAGCTCCGCGGCCTGCGGCGACGCCTCCTGCGCACTGCGCACGTCCTTGACCTGTGCCTGGAGGGCGGCCACCTCGATCCGCTGCCCGTCGATGACGGCCGCGGCCCCTGGATGCGCCTGGCTCCCGCACCCCGCCAGCAGGGGCCCGGCCACGAGGAACGCGGCCGAGACGGAGAGCGCGGTGCGACGGCGTCGATGCAGGCGGTGCAAAGGAGCCTCCCGGCGTGGGTCGTGCGTCAGTAGGAACGACCTTGCGGTGATCGATGGTAGGCAGTGGACGTGGCCTGGGCCACTACTTCGGCAGCAATGCCGCGGCCGATTCGGTCGTCGCCGGCTCTTCCGGCCGCTTCGGACAACGATTCACCGGCCCACCGGTCGCGCCGAAGGGATGTGCGCGGGAACGAGCGTGACCCGGCCGGAATCCCCGGCGGGCCGATGGGGCACACGGCGCGGGTCGACCGGACAGACCGGACCGGCGGCGACCACGTGGCACCGCCCGGCCCGGATGTCACCGACTGCGCACGCTACTTGCAGAACTTGTCCGCGGCGAGCTTCGCGCCCGCGTTGTAGCCCTTCTCGTAGTTCGGGTCCACGGCCTTGATGTTCTTCGGCGGCTTGGCGTTGCAGTTCTTCTTGATGGCGTTGAAGCCGTCGGTGTGGCCCTTGCGGTACTGCTCCTTCGCCTTCTTGTCTTCCTTCTTCTTGTCTTCCTTCTTCTTCTTGTCCTCCTTCTTCTTCTCCTCCTTCTTCTCGTCCGGCACATTGGCCTTCGCGCACGTCACTTTGCCGAACTTGGACGTCACGGTGTAGGTGTCGTTGGGCAGCCCGGTGAACTCGAACCCGCCACCCGGCACCGTGGTGGTGGTGCCCACCACCACACCCTTGGAGTTGGTGGCCGTCACCTTCTCGTTGTCCGGGAAGCCGCTCCCCGAGACGCCGAACGTCTTGCCCGCTCCCTGGGTCACCTGGCAGGTGATGGCCGGTGCCGCGGACGCCTCCGCGGCCAGGGCGCCGACGCCCACGCTTCCGGTGAGGAAGCATGCCGCTGTCGCCACCGAAATGATCCTTCTCTTCATCGCTCGTCTCCCATCGAGCGCACGCAGCCGGGGCTACCGGCAGGTGGCCTTGGATGGATGTGTCTGCTGATGTGAGACGGCCGTCGGGTGCGGGCCGGCCGGGCTCGGCCCGGTCCCGTCGCCCGCGGCCGTGAAGCACCGCGCTTCGGGTGCGGCACCGCCCTCTGGCCGCGTCGCCGGGCGACTGCGCCGGTGCGCGGCCCACTGATGTGCACGAGGGTTACCGGTGCGAGTTGTCCTCTTCAGGATCTCGCTCATACCTCGCCATGTCGAGCGCAGGGCACAGCCTCGGCTCGCTCCGCCGGAGGGGCGCTCGGCGGCTCGGGTCGCAGCATGATCGTCCGCGAGACGACGAAGGTGATCGGGATCGCCGCCGCCGCGGCGAGGAGCGGGGCGTAGCGGCTTGAGAAGCCCGCCACGTCGACCAGGAGCCAGACGCCGCTCGTCGTGATGACGAAGTTGGCGGCGTTGGTGAGGGGGAACAGCAGGAACTTCCGCCAGGTCGGCCGGGTGCGGTAGGTGAAGTGGCTGTTCAGGAAGAAGGAGCCGGTCATGGAGAGGAGGAACGCGACGACGTGCGCGGCCACGTAGGGCAGGCTCAGGGACAGGAACAGCAGGTAGAAGCCGTAGTACGTGGCGGTGTTCACCACGCCCACGAGCGCGAACCTGACGATCTGGCCCCGGACCTTGCCCTGGACCCGGCCCTGGACGGTCATCGGCGTACGAGCTCCCCGTGCTGCTGCTTCGGTACGGCGGCGTTCGTCGCCTTCACCAGGAAGTGCGGGCGGCGCTTCACCTCGTAATAGATACGCCCCACATACTCCCCGACGACCCCGAGCATCACCATCTGGACCCCCGCGAGCGCCGTCACCGTGACCAGCAGGGTGACGTAGCCGGGGGTGTCGACGCCCTTCACCAGGGCCGCGCCGACGATCCAGGCGGCGTACGCGGCGGCGAGGGCGACCAGCAGCAGGCCGAGGTGGAGGGCGGCGCGCAGGGGGCGGTCGTTGAAGGAGAGCAGACCGTCGAGGCCGTAGTTCAGGAGCTTGCGGAAGCTCCACTTCGAGCGACCCCGCTCCCGGGCCGCGTTCTCGTACGCGAGGGTCGTCGTGGGGAAGCCGACCCAGGCGAAGAGGCCCTTGGAGAAGCGGTTGTACTCAGTGAGCTCCAGGACCGCGTCGACGGCGCGCCGCGACAGGAGGCGGAAGTCGCCGACGCCGTCGACGAGCTCGACGTCGACGAGGCGGTTGATCAGCCGGTAGTAGGCGCGGGCGGCGAGGGTGCGGGTGACGCGGTCGCCCGTGCGGGTGCGGCGCGCGACGACCTGGTCGAAGCCCTCGCCGTGCAGCTCCAGCATGCGGCGCAGCAGCTCGGGCGGGTGCTGGAGGTCGGCGTCCATGACGACGACGGCGTCCCCGGCCGCGTGGCGGAGGCCGGCCAGCATGGCGGCCTCCTTGCCGAAGTTCCGGCTGAAGGAGACGTAGCGCGTACGGGAGCGGGGGTCGCGGTCCGCCATCTCCTGGAGCAGCGGGAGCGTACGGTCGTGGCTTCCGTCGTCCACGTAGACCAGCTCGAACTCGGTCCCGGTCTCGGCTTCGAGGCGTTCGAGTTCCGTGGTCACGCGTGCGTGGAAGCGGCCGATGATCTCCTCTTCGTTGAAGCACGGCACGACAATCGAGATCAGCACGGAAGTACGACAACGGACGCGCGTGTCACCGGCGGGCGACGCACATGGCGGTCCGGCGACCATTGAATGAACTGGCGTACGAAGCCCGCTTTCCGGGTGCCGGGCGCTGGCATATTCGGCGCCATCATGCAGAGAGACGCCTTCCGGGCGCGTGCGCGCGCCGGTGTGTTGGCCGGTGTGTTCGCGGGGCTGCTCACCGCGCTCGCGGTCTGCGCCGGTGACGCCGTCGCCCGCACCTTCCCCTTCGGGCCGGGTACACGCGCGGTCAACGACCTCGGCAACCAGTTCGTGCCGTTCCACGCCCACCTGTGGGACCTGCTGCACGGGCGGGCGGACGGCGGGCTGCTGTTGAACTGGCGGTCGGGGTACGGCACGGCCTTCCTGCCGGACCTCGGCACGTACCTGTCGAGTCCCTTCGCACCGCTCGTCGCGCTCTTCCCGCGCGACGAGATCGACCTCGCGGTGTACGTGATCACCGTCCTGAAGACGGCGGTCGCCGCGGGCGCCATGGCCGCCCTGCTCCTCGCGCTCCACCCGCGCGGTCCGTGGTGGGGTGCGGCGGTGCTCGGCGCGCCGTACGGGCTGTGCGGCTGGGCCGTCGTCGAGGCGTCGTACAACCCCATGTGGCTGGACGGGCTGATCGGCTTCCCGCTGCTGTGCCTGGTGGGCGAGTGGATCCGTACGGGGCGGCGCCCGCTGCTCGGGCCGCTGGTGGTGGCGCTGGTCTGGGTGGCGAACTTCTACACCGCGTACATGGCCACGCTCGGCGCCGCGCTGGTGCTGCTGGCACGGGGGCTGGGCGGGTGGCGCGCCCTCGGCCGGGCCGCCGGGACCGTGCTGCTGGGGGTCGGGCTGGCGGCGCCCGTGCTGGTGCCGGTGTTCCTGGGGTCGCGGCACGCGTACCCGGGGTGGACACGGGAGTTCCGGGCGGCCGGGTGGGCGGAGGTGGCGGCGCGGGCGCTCCCGGCGACGTACGGCTTCTTCACCCCGGCGCTCTTCGTCGGTACGGGCGCGCTGCTGCTCGCCGCGGCGCTCCCCTTCCACCGCGCGGTGCCGGTGCGGGAGCGGTGGGTGTTCTCCGGCCTGGTGGCGGGGGTCCTGCTGTCCCTGCAGTGGGAGCCCACGCACCTGGTGTGGCACGTGTTCGCCACGCCCAACGGCAGCCCGTACCGCCAGACGTTCGTGCTCGCCGGGGTGGTGGTCATCGCGGCGTGGACGGCCGTGTCGTACGGCTGGCCCGGGCGGCGGGCGCTGCTGGGCGGGACGCTGGTGTTGGGCGTGGTGGCGGCGGCCTCGGTGTCCGGGACCTCCGCGACGCGGTGGTCGTACGCGCTGTTCGCGGGCGGGCTGGCGGCCTCGGTGGGCGCGCTCGCGCTGGTACGCCGCCGGCCGTCCGGCGGCGCGGTGGCCGGGGCCGTACTGCTGGCGGGCGCGCTGGCCGTGCAGGCGGCGGCCACCACGGCGTACGCCGACCGGGAGCGGCCGGCCCGGCTGGACGACTACCCGGCGTGGGGCGCGGAGCACGCGGCGCGGGCGGCGGCGGTGTCCGGGGCGGACGGGTGGCCGCGGTACCGCACCGACCCCGGGCGGCCGCAGCTGACCGGGAACGACCCACTGCTGGTCGGCGGGCAGGGCGCCGCGTATTACAGCAGTCACACGCCCGCCGTGCTGACGCGCACGCTGGCGGCGCTCGGCGGCGGCTGGACGTCGAACGGGCGGAGCGTGCAGTCCCTCGACAACCCGGTGACGGACGCGCTGTTCGGGGTGGGCGCGCGGGTACGGGGGCCGGATGCCGTACGGCGGGACGGAGGCGCGCTGCCGCTGGTGACGTTCCGGACCCGGAGTGCGGAACTCCGGTACGGGGACTCGGCGTTCCACAACCAGGAGCTGCTGCTCGGGTCGCGCGTCTACGACCTCCCCGCCGATGGTGTGTGCCCGGTCGGCAGCGAGGTCTTCGTGTGGGCGCCCGACTTCACCGGGACGGCGCGGCTCGGCGCCGCGGGCGGCCCGCCCGTGGAGCTGCGCGGCGGCCTGCCCAAGCGGCGCGCGGCGATGGCGCCGCTCGGTACGCAGCGCACGGCTGGCGCGCGGGTGGTGCTGGAGGGCCGCGGCTCCGTGCCGCCCTCCGGCAGCGTCGGATGCCTGGACCGGGCGCGGCTCACGGCGGCCGTCGCGCGGCTGCGGGCGACCGCGGCGGTGGCGGTCGACGTCACGCCCGACGGCGTGCGCGCGGAGCTGCCGCCGGGCACCCGGACCGCCGGCACGGCGGTCCTGGCGGCACCGCGCATCGCGGGCTGGCGGTGCGAGGGCCGCCCGGCGGACGCGTACCTGGGTCTCGTCGCCATACCGGTGACGGCGGGTCAGACGTCGGTGAGCTGTACCTTCCGGCCGCCGGGGCTGCGGGCGGGGACGGCGGTCGGCGCGGCGGCGGTGGTGGTGTGGGCGGGCTGGGGTGTCGTACGGCGGTGGCGACGGGGCGGACGGGTGTCCACTGGGCGCCACCAAGACTTCACCGGAGCGGCACCGTCCGGTGGCCCGCGCGCGGGCGGTGCCGCGTAGCTTGCGGCGCATGCCCTCTCTACTGAGCAACCGGCTGGCGAAGCGGGTGCTGAAGCCCGCGTTCGCCCTGGTCGAGCAGCGCCTGGAGCGCGCCACGACCGCGCTCCAGTCCGACCTGGACGCCCTGCACCACGAGGTGGCGGACCTGCGGCGGCAGAGCTACGGGCTCGGGCTGCTGCTCGACCGGGCCGGGCGGGACGGCGACCGGATGCCGACCGCCACCCAGGTCGACACGCTGGTGCGCGAGGTCGCCGCCGTCACCGGGGAGCGCGGCGAGCGCGTGCGGCACGACATCACCGTCGCGTACCGCCACCTGGTCGCGCTGGAGGCGCTCGGGGCCGGCGGGCTCGGCGGGTCCGTGTCCGACGTGTGCGGACGGCTCGCGACCGTGCCGCTCCTCGCGCCGCCGAACGGCGAGGTCCTGGAACTCGGCACGCGGCACGGCCTGTTCGCGGCGGCGCTGCGGCGCATGCTCCAGCGCGGCGGCCTCGACACGCGGCTGACGGTCGTCGTCGACCCGCTGGGCGGCCCGCCCGCCCGCGAGGACGTCGTACGCGGCAACCTGGCGCTCGGCGGCGGGCATCCGGCCGGCGACGCGGCACGCCTGGTGCGGGGCTCCCTCGCCGAGGCGGCCGTACGGGACGAGGTCGGCGACCGGCGCTACGGCGTGATCGTCGTCAACGGCGACGGGCACGACGTGGCGGCGGCGCGGGAACTCGCCGCACCGGGCGCGGTGGTGGTCCTCGGCGACCAGCCGCGACCCGCGGGCCTCACCGGCCTGGGGCGGGTCGCGGACTCGGTGTACTGCCGGGCGGAGGCGTAAATCGTCCGCCTGACGACGTCGTCGTCGTACCACCCGCTAGAAGGTGCGTATCTGCTGCTGGCGTTCCAGCGCGCGCCGCAGCTCCGCCGCCTGCGGGTGGTACGGCCCGTAGACCCGCTCGGTGTCGTACAGCAGGCTCTGCAGCTGCTGGTACGCG
Organism: Streptomyces sp. NPDC045431; assembly: GCF_040646655.1. Lineage (NCBI taxonomy): Bacteria > Bacillati > Actinomycetota > Actinomycetes > Kitasatosporales > Streptomycetaceae > Streptomyces > Streptomyces sp. NPDC045431. Next base: position 523,598 of record NZ_JBEZAQ010000003.1, on the reverse strand, counting down.
GCCGAGTGGTCGCCCATCGCCAGCAACAGGTGGCCGATGCGGTGGCGCAGGTCGAAGGCGCGGCCGGGGTCGGGGGCGCCGGTCGTCTGGGTGCCGTTCTCGTAGTACGGGAGGAGCGCGCGGTACTCGGCGAGGGCGGCCGCCGTCTCGCCGAGCTGCTCCAGGCAGAGCGCCGCGTCGTACCGGAACTGAAGCGTCTGCGGGTCGCCCGGACCGGCCTCGGCCGCCCGGTCGTCCGCGAGGCGCCGCAGCTCGGGCAGGGCGCGGCGGTACTGGCCGTCGTCCATCAGGGTCGTCGCGTACTGCTTGCGCAGGATGCGGACGACCGGGGAGTGCTCGCCGTGCTCGGCGGCGGCCGCCGGGAGGATGCCGCCGAGGATGTCCACGGCCTGGGTGATGCTCCCCTCGCCGAGCAGCCGCTTGACCTCGTCCACGGCTGCGGCGACGTCGGGCCGCGCGGTGGCGGGCGGCACCGGCGGGCGCGCAGGCGGCGGGGGCGCGGCGGCACGGTCCGGCCAGGGCGCGTACGGGCGCAGGAAGGGGCGCGTCGGGTCGAGGGGCCCGGCCGGGGTGCCGCGCACGGGCAGCATCGGCGCGAGGGCCTCGTACACCTCCTGCGCTCCGGACGGCCGGTGCTGCGGGTCCTTGGCGAGCAGCCGCAGCACCAGGGCCTCCAGGGCCTCCGGTATCTCGGGGCGCAGGCGGCGCACGGGCAGCGGCGGCTCGTACAGGTGGCGGTGGAGAACGCCGAGGGCGGTGGAGCCGGCGAAGGGCACGTTGCCGCTGAGGAGTTCGTGGAGGAGGACGCCGAGGGCGTACAGATCGGTGTACGGGCCGACGGCGCCGCCCATGGCCTGCTCGGGCGCCATGTAGGCGGGGCTCCCCACGGGCGAGCCGGTGTGGGTGAGGCGGGTGGTGTCGGTGTCGATGACCGAGGCGACGCCGAGGTCGAGGACGGTGAGGGTGCCGTCCGGTTTCACCATCACGTTGCGGGGCTTGAGGTCGCGGTGGACGATCGGCACGGCGTGCACGGCGGCGAGCACGGCGCACAGCTGCGCGGCGACGGCGACGGCCCACTGCCAGGGGTAGGGGTCGTGCTCGGCGAGGTGGTCGGCGAGGTCGGCGCCCTCGACGTACTGCATGACGAGGTACAGGTCGTCGCCGTCGCTGCCCGCGTCGTGGACGGTGACCAGGCCGGGGTGGGAGACCTGGGCGGTGACGCGGCACTCGCGCACGAAGCGGCGGCGCATCTCCTCGGCGGCGGTGGCGGCGGCCATGTGGTCGGGGCGCAGCAGCTTGACGGCGACGCGGCGGTCGAGGCGGCCGTCGTAGGCCGTCCAGACCTGGCCCATGCCGCCCTGACCGATGACGGTGGACAGTTCGTACCGGTCGGCGATGATCCGTCCGCTCACCGGCGCTCGCCCCCGCCGGTCCCGGGGTCCTGGCGGAGGAGCTGGCTGAGCTCGTCGAGCTCGGCACGGACCTGGTCGATGCGGGGCGGCGGCTGGGACTGCGACGGCTGAGGCTGCTGAGGCTGCTGAGGCTGCTGAGGCTGGGGTTGCGCGGGGGGTGTGGGCGGCTGGGGCTGCGTGGGCGGCGGGCCGTATCCGTACGGCTGCGGCTGCTGCTGCGGCGGGCCGTAGGGAGGCGTGTGCGGTACGGGCGGCACGGGTGGCGCCGGGTGGAAGGGCGCCGCCTGCGCCGCCACGCGCCCGCGGTGGTGGATGTCGACGATCAGGTAGTACACGACGACACCGACCATCTGCAGCAGCAGCCCGGCCATGCCGACGTTCGAGATCCAGTGGTCCGCGAAGCGCTGCTCCAGGGTCACCAGACAGCCGATGTTCAGCGCCAGTTGGCACCAGAACAGCGTCCAGTCGCGGCCCGTGCGGCGCACGATCGCGATCCGGAGCATGGCCACCCAGGCGAGCATACCCAGGGTCAGCACGATCAGCATGCAAATGATCACGCGCACGGCGATCACGCCCGCCGTCACGGCGGGACGCGGTGGCGTCATGGGCGCGTGCCCGTGCATACGTCGCTCCAGGGGGTGCGGATCAGAGGAACTCGAGCGTATACACCGACACCGACAGCCGCCCCAGGGTTGTACGAAACGGCCGACCAGCTGATCACTCGGCTCGCTCAGCTCACTCGGGAAGCACCGTGCCGTCCGCCAGACCGTCGTACAGGCCCTGCACCAGCTGCTCGCCGAGCCGTCCCGCGAGGCGCAGCGCGTCCTCGAACTCCGCGAGGGCGCGGAAGCGTTCGCCGTAGCGGTGCTGCTCGGCCAGGGGCAACCGGGGCAGCCTGAGGCGCCGTACGTCGAGCCGGGTGGCGGTGGACGCATAGCTGCTGGCGCGGCGGTTGTTGGCGGTGCCGCGCAGGAAGCCGGCGAGGAACCAGGGGTCCAGGGCGGTGCGGTCGGGCCGCAGCAGCTGGAGGTTGCGGCCGAGTGCGACGCCGGCCGTGGCGGCGTCGACGACGCGCGCGACGGAGCCGCCGCCCAGGACGGGGACGACGACGTCACCCTCCTCGGTGAGCACCGGTTCTTCCGGGGGGCCGTCGGGGAGGGTGCCGGAGGGGGCCGTGCCGGCGAGCACGTCGTGCTCGGTGAGGACCGCGACGGGGTGGCCGGAGGGGGCCGTGCCGGCGCCGCCGGCGCGCAGCTGGAGGGCTCCGGCGCGGGCGAGTTCGCCGACCGTGGTGAGGGGCCGGGCGGCGGCACCCCCGGCGGGCGCGGCGGGCGGCGGCGTGAGCTCCATGGTGCGGCGCAGGGTGGCCCCGAGCCGGTCGCGTACGGCTTCCAGGCCGGCCGCCGAGCCGCCGGGGGCGGGGACGGGCAGGTGGCGGGCGGGGGCGAGGTCGACGTCGTCGTCGAGGAGTTCGATGACCGGTACGGAGCGGCTCACGCCCGGGACGCCGGGGTGGTCCCCGCGGCCGCGCCAGGCGTCGAGCACCGCCGACTGGAGCGCGGGCCAGGGCAGTTTGTCGCGACCGCCGTCCGGGACGACCCCGGTCGTGTCGACGAACAGCAGCTCCGGGGCCGGTCGCTGGTCCGCGCCGGGCCGGCACAGCACCCACAGGTGCAGCGGGATGCCGTACGGGGGCGCGGCCCCGGCGGGCAGGGCGATCACGGCGCGCAGGGCACCGCGGCGCAGCAGGTCGGCGCGGATGCGGCGGCCGGAGCGGCGGGAGGCCACGGCCGGGGGCATCAGGAGGACGGCGGTGCCGCCGTCGCGGAGACGGGCGAGGGCGTGCTGGACCCAGGCCAGTTCGGACTCCGTACGGGCCGGGAAGCCGTACTCCCAGCGGGGGTCGTAGGCGAGCTCGTCGTGGCCCCAGTCGCGTTCGTTGAACGGCGGGTGGCAGACGACGGCGTCGGCGGCGAGGCCGGGGAAGGCGTCGCGGCGCAGGGTGTCGGCGGCGGCCGTGCGGATCTCGGCCGACGTGTGCAGGGCGAGGCGCAGCGCGGTGAGCGCGGCGAGGTCGGGGTCGGCGTCCTGGGCGTGGAGGGTGCCGGCCCGGTCGACGGCGCGGTCGACGGCGCGCAGGAGCCCGCCGGTGCCGCAGGCCGGGTCGAGCACGGTCCGCGGGGACGGGCCGGCGAGGGCGGCCATCAGCTCGGCGAGGCCGGGCGGGGTGAGCGTGTACTGGCGGGGGTTGGCGTCCAGGTGCCGTCCGAGCAGGAACTCGAACGCCTGGCGCGCCCCGCCGAGCTGGGCGGCGAGTTCGGCGGCGCCGCGCAGCAGCGGCAGGGAGGGGGCGAGGTCGGCCGCCGTGGGGGTGCGTACGGAGCGGGGGGTGCCGAAGCGGGCGGTGAGCACCTCTTCCAGGGCGGTCGGCAGGGCGTCGGCGAGGCGGTCGTCGGGGAGGGCGGACCGCTCCAGCCAGCCGGTGGGCCGCTCGTGTACGAGGAGCAGGGCGCAGCCCGCGTGGACGAGGGCGGTGAGGGGCCCGGCGGGGTGGGCGGTGACCTGCTGCCAGACACGCTCGCGCAGCGGTACCTCGGCGAGCTTGCCCTGGTCGCGCAGCCATCGCTCGACGTCGGCGAGGGCGAAGGAGGGGCTGGTCTCGGTGCCGCCGACGGGCTTGGGGAAGTCGGCGTGGCGCCTGCGCCAGTTGCTGACGGCGGCGCGGCCCACCCCCGCGAGCCGGGCGATACCGGCGGCGGTGACTTCCGGCGCGACTGCTGCGGCCGGCGCGGCCGCCGCACCCGCCGCGGCCGTCGCGGCCGTCGCGCTCGCCGCTGCCGGCGCGCCCCCTGTGCCTGCTGTGCCTGCTGTGCGTTCCTGCGGCACGTGTCCGTCTCCCCTCGTCCGCGCTCTCACCGCGCTGAAGAAACGAGCATACCGATCCAACGGTTCACAGTGTGAGTCGATCCGATTTTCATGAACCGTGTTGACTCGGTTCACAGGCTCTGCTCTGATTGACCCATCGAACAACGGAGCAACTCCAGCGCCCGGGAAGGTGCCACAGCCATGTCTCAGTCCATGTACGCCCCGCAGCAGCCCCAGCAGCCGCAGCACGGCCGGCCGGAGAAGAAGCGCGGCTGGTTCGCCCGCCACAAGGTCCTCACCGGCCTGGGCGCGGTCGTCGTGGTCGTCGCGATCGCCTCCGCGGTCGGCTCGGGCGGTGACGACTCGTCCCCCAAGGCGGCGTCGGGCGACACCAAGGGCAAGCAGGAGCAGCAGGCCAAGCCCGAGGAGGCGAAGAAGGCGCCCTCGATCGCGGGCGACGGCGACCACGAGGTCGGCAAGGACGTCCAGCCCGGCCTGTACCGCACGAGCGGCAACGACGACGGTCTCTGCTACTGGGAGCGGGCCAAGGACTCCACCGGCGAGACCGACTCCATCCTCGCCAACGACAACGTCACGGGCACGAGCTACGTGCTCCTGAAGGCGAGCGACAAGATCTTCAAGTCCTCCGGCTGCAAGGACTGGGAAGCCGTCGACGAGAAGGCCGCCGGGACGCCCAAGGCGGAGGCGAAGGGCGACGGCGGCATGTACAAGGTGGGCGCGGACCTCGCCCCCGGCACGTACAAGTCCACGGGCAACGAGGACGACATGTGCTACTGGGAGCGCGCGAAGGACGCCTCCCACAGCTCGGACGCGATCCTCGCGAACGACAACGTCTCCGGCACGGCCATCGTGAAGATCACCGCGAGCGACGCGTACTTCAAGACGACCGGCTGCAAGGACTGGGTCAAGACGGGCTGACGCCCCCCCTGCGGGGAGCACCACTCCCGGCACCGGCCCCAGGAGCCTCCCTCCAGGGGTCTCCCGCCCCGAAGCCTCGGCCCCAGGTGCCTCGTCCGGGGCACCTCGCACCCAGGCGCCCCCTCGGAAACCTCTCCGCCGGCCTCACCCCCCGGGTGATGCACCTCCGGGGGACCTCGCCCCCAGGCGCCCCCTCCCGGAAACCTCTCCGCCGGCCTCACCCCCCGGGCGACTCACCTCCGGGGCACCTCACCCCTGGGCACGCCCGGGCGCCTCACCTCCGGGCACCCTCACCTCCGGGACCGCCTCACCCCCGGGCACGCCTGGGCACCTCCGGGCACCCCCGGGACACCCCCGGGCACCTCCACCCAGGGGCGCCTCGCCCCCGCCGGCCTCACTCCTGCTCCACCGTGACCGTCAGCGCCGCGTCCCGTACGTCCGCCACCGGGTGGCGGCGCAGCGCGCGCAGGGCGGCCCGCCAGGACGCGGGCCAGCCGAGGCGGACGCCGAGGGTGTGCACCAGGTCGACGGCCAGCAGTCCGGCCCCCGGGTCGCCCGCCGCCGCGCACCCCTCGGCGGCGGCCAGCAGCGGCGCCGGGTCCTGCGCCCGGTGCATGACCGCGACCCGCGAGCCCAGCCGGCCGGCGATCCGGGCGGCGAGCACCGGCCTGCCGTCGACGGCGTCGGCGACGGCGCGCAGCCGGGCCGTCAGCTCCGACGGCTCCGCGTCGAGGTCCACGAGGCTCACGAGGAGCTGGGCCCGGGCGGCCGCGAGGGACGGCTCGGCGGCCAGCTGCGCGGCGACCGCCTCCACCACAAGGCGGGCGCCGGCCGCCTGGCCCTGATCCGCGGGCAGGTTGCCCACCAGGGACAGCAGCCGCTGCCGGGCCGGCAGGTCACGGTCCTCCAGCGCCTCGTACTCCCCGGCCGCGACGGCCCTGAGCAGCCGGGCCACCGTGTCGTGGAGCAGGCTCCCGGGCGCCGCGCCGCCCAGCGGGTGCGGCAGACCGGAGACGGCGAGCGTCGCGACGGCCTGCGCGGCGCTGCGCCACGGGCGCTGCCAGTTGTCCGCTCCGAAGCGCTCCTCCAGCGCGGTGACCGTGCCGACCAGGACGTCCGCCACCTCGGGTGCGTCCGCGGCCCAGCGCGGCAGTCTCTCCAGCGCGGCCACCGCGACATCGCGGTCGGCGGACCGGCACACCTCCCCCACCAGCCGCGCGTACCGGGCCCGGTGGGGGGCCGGCACGGCCCCGTACTCCGCGCCCACCAGCGCCCGCAGCACCTGGTCGGCGCCGGCGCGCGCGGCCTCCGTGAGGACCGCCCACGCCTCCTCGCGCCCGAGGAGTTCAGTGCTCGCGGCGACCACGGCCGCCTGGACGTCCGGGTGGGCGCCGGGCGCGCGGTACGCGGCCGCCAGCAGCGCGGCGGCGCGGTGCGGCGGCAGGTGGCGGGCCGCGAGCCGGACGGCCTCCTTGCGGCTGGTCACCTTCACGCCGTCGCTCGCGGTCAGCAACGCCCGCAGTCGGCCGTCCAGTTCGGAGGGCGCGGCATAGCGGGCGGCGCGCCCCGCGGCGTACACGGCGACCCGGGCGCGGTCGCCTCCGGCGTGCGCCAGCAGCAGCGGCAGGGCGAGCTGTGGCTGCTCGGTCCACACCAGCGCGCCGAGAGCGGCCTCGACGAGCACCACCTCGGCCGGCCCGTCCCCCTCCGCTCCCCGCGCGTACCGCAGCGCGAGCGCCCGCCCGTGCACCGGCAACGCGGCCGACGCCCGGAGCACCGCGGCCCGCTCGTGGAGCGGCAGGGTCGCGTCCGCGACGGCCTCGGCGGCCAGCCGGGCCGCCGCCGCCTGCTGGCGGGGCAGCCACCGGTGGGCGTACCCGAAGAGGGGCAGGGGGCGGCGGGTGCCGGGCTTGAGGAACCGCCCGTACGGCGGGGTCCCGCCGATCACGGTGTCGAGGAGGTCGGTGCGGCGGGCCGCCAGCACGTGGTGCAGGGACGGCAGGACGGCCGCCGACGGTTCGAGGGCGAGGATCCGCCCGGCCCGCTCGTCGCGGGTCGCGGAGGGTTCGAGCCACAGCCGCGCCGCGGTCTCGAAGGCGCTGTCGTCGCCGGACTCCAGGACGTCCTCCAGCATCCGCTGGAGGGGCTCCATCCGGTGGGCGCGCGGCCCGAGCGCCTGGACCAGCGCGAGGAGCGGGCGGTGGTCGCCCTTGTGCGCGGCCGCTTCCAGCCAGGGCCGCAGGGCTTCGAAGAGCCGCTGTTCCTGGCCGCGCGGCAGGCCGCGGTGGAGGGCGCCGAGGTCTCGGACGCCCACGTGCCCGGCGATCCGCTCCAGCGCGGACAGGGCCCAGTCGCGCAGGGCCGCGTCGCCGTCCGGCACGTGGGCGCGCAGCACCGCGAGGGCGAGGCGGCGCAGCGCGCCCCGGGTGCGCGGGGAGCCGTCGCGCGCCTCCAGCGCGTCGCGCACGACCTGGTCGAGGGCGCCCACGCACGGAGCCGTGAACAGCTCGGCCCGTACGCCGGCGAGCGCTTCGAGCGCCGCCGCACGCACCGGCTCCTGTTCGTTGCGGAGCCGTGTGCTCATCAGGTCCAGCAGGTCGCGTACGTCGGCGGCGTCGCCGGACGCGTCCACGTTGGCGGCCAGCAGCGGCCAGACCAGCGCCCGTTCGGTCGCGTCGGGCCGCCGCAGCGCCTCCAGCAGTTCGGGGCGGGCCTCGGCGACCGGGCAGTGGGCGAGCGTCTCCAGGATCTCGGTCCAGTACCACCCCTCCGCGCGGCCCTTGCGCACCCAGTGGCGGGCCTCCGCCCACCGCCGTTCGCGCGGCAGCACGGCGAGCACCGCGTCCGCGATCGTGGCCCTGCCGTCCGTCCCCTCCATCGCCGTGTCGAGGAGGTCATCGCGGCGCCCCGGCGCCACCGCCTTGAGCAGCGCGGCGAACTGCTCCGTGCGGCGCACCCAGTGGCGGGCGAGCGCGGGCAGGGAGGGCGGGTCGGCGCGCGCGATCCGCCGCAGCACCGAGTGCGACAGCAGCGGCTCGTAGCGCTGCGCCGGGCGTTCCGGCGAGATCAGCCACCGTACGACGCGCTCGGCGTCGGCATCGGCCAGTACGCCCAGCTTGTCCCACAGCGGCGCCGGCAGGACGCCGGGCCCGTACGCCTCCAGCAGTGCGAGCACCCGCAGCGGCCGGGCGGGCGCGGCGGCCGCGACCCCGCGCGCGTGCGCCTGCCACCAGGCCGCGCGCAGATGGAGCGGCTGCGCGGCGAGTTCGCGTGCGGCGTGGTCGAGGACGGCGTCGGGGTGACGGCGGCCGAGCTGCGTCCACGACTCGACGGCGTACGCGAGCGCGGGCAGCGTCCGCGCCACGAACGGCGCCGAGCACACGGACAGCAGCCGCGCGGCCTCCGCGTCCCCCCACTCCTCGCGCAGCCGCTCCACCAGGCGCTCGGCGAGCGCCGTGCGCCGCCCCCGCTGTACGACGCGGGTGAGGGCGCGCCGGGTGGCCTCGGAGGCGTCCCCGTACGCGGCCTCGATCACGGCGTCCGGCAGCGGGAGGGTACGGGCGGCGCGCAGCGCGTACCCGCGCACCACCTCGTCGGGGTCGGTCAGCCGCTCCGCGAGGAAACCGGCCTGCCGCCCGGCGAGCGCGGCCATCGCCGCGAGCCGCCGCGCGTAGGGGCCCTCGTCGCCGCCGAGGCCGTCCCACTCCGCCAGGACCTCGGGGAGTGCCCCGTCCCGCGCCAGATCGCGGGCCGCGCGGGCGAGGTGCCGCAGCCTCCGCGCGTGCGGGAGGGGTTCGAGGTCGGCGAGCAGGCGTGCGGCGGTACGAGACATGGGGGTGATTGTGTCCTGAAACGGCCACCGCGCCGCACTGATTATCGGACCACTGGCTGCTGTACGGGGGTTCAGCCCTCGCCGCACTGCCGCAGCATCGCCTCCTTGTCCGCCGCGGTCACCGGGAGCGCGTACTTGACGGCCACCTGCGAGAAGCGCACGGCGTAGGCACACCGGATCCCCTTGTCCGGTGGCAGCCAGGACGCCGGACCGGAGTCGCCCTTCGCCGAGTTGGCGCGCCCTTCGACCGGGAGGAGGTTCAGCGGGTCGTTCGCGAGCTGTTCGCGCTTGCTCTCCGGCCAGCGGGAGGCGCCCATCTGCCAGCTGTACGACAGCGGCACCACGTGGTCTATCTGCACCTCGGCCGCGTCCTGCTTGCGCCACTCGATGGTCCGGCCGGTGTACGGGTCCGCCAGCGTCATCGCCATGACCACGCAGTCGGACCCGTCGCGGAACCGCAGTCGCCGCCCGTCGCGCCGCAGCAGGTCGTTGCGGGTGTCGCAGCCGTTGCGGGCCAGCGGTACGCCGTCGGCCGTGTCCATCCAGGCGTAGCCGAACTCGTCGCGGTCGTACCCGGTCTTCGGCCCGCGCCCCTTCACCGCCACGCGCTCCAGGAGCCGCCGGGCCTCGGCGCGCTCGCCCTCGGAGGTGAGGGGCGCGAGGCCCGGCTTCGTACCGTCGGGGTTGTCGAGCGGCCGGACGGCGCTCGACGAAGAGCCCGGCGGCCCTGACGCACCGTCGTCCGCACCGCCGTCCGCACCGGGACCGCACCCGGCGGCGAACGTCGCGGCACCGGCCAGCAACACGGCGGGCAGAACCCTTCGGGGCGTACGCATGCCCGAATCGTAGGGGCTGGGCGGGAGCCGGACCCCGCGGTGCTCCACCTTTCCGGTCCCGAGGGCCCGTCAGCCCCAGGGGAGCGGGACACCCCCGGCGGCGGCCCTCCTCACCGGCGCGCGTCCATCCCCACGTGACGCCGACCCTCGTGACACACGTCACACGCGTCCGGCCCGTCGGCATGTCACATCCGGGCCGGGCCGCTCCGTCCTTGCCGTGTAACCGTCACCACGGCAAGGAGAACACCATGGACGCCCGCCTCAACCTCTTCAGCAGCCCCCTCGCGCCCCAGCTCATGAAGTACCTCGGCGCGGCGGGCAAGGTCATCACGGACTCGGCCCTGCCGGCCGCGACGCAGGAGCTGGTGAAGATCCGGGCCAGCCAGATCAACGGCTGCGGCTTCTGCCTCGACATGCACACCAAGGAGGCCGCCCACGCCGGGGAGACCGCCCTGCGCCTGAACATGGTCGCGGCCTGGCGGGAGGCCACCGTCTTCACCGACGCCGAGCGCGCCGCACTGGAGCTCGTCGAGCAGGGCACGCGCATCGCGGACGCGGCCGGTGGCGTCACGGACGAGGCGTGGGCGAACGCCGCCCAGCACTACGACGAGGAGCAGCTCGCCGCGCTGGTGTCCCTGATCGCCCTCATCAACGCCTACAACCGCCTGAACGTGATCGCCCGGCAGCCGGCCGGCGACTACGTGGTGGGCCAGTTCGGCTGACCCACCACGCCGCCACGCCGCCAGACCGCCAGGCCGCCACGAGGGCACGGCCCACCCGGCGCCACGCCCACCCGGCCGCGCGGGCCCACAAGCCCCACGGGCCCTACGAGCCCAGGATCGTCGTCAGGAACTCCCCCGTCCACGCCAGCAGTTCGCGGCCCACCACCGGCTTGCCGCCGATCTTGCCGGTGGTCGGGCGGGGGACCAGGATCTGGTGCGTCTGCGGCTTGATCACCGTGCGCGGGTACAGGCGCTTGAGGCGCAGCTCCTGCGACTCGCGCAACTCCACCGGCCCGAAGCGGATGTTGGGGCCCTGCAGGACGATCTCGCCGACGCCGCAGGCGCGGGCCAACATGCGCAGGCCCGCCACCAGCAGCAGGTTCTCGACGGGCTCCGGGAGCTTGCCGTAGCGGTCGGTGAGCTCCTCGCGGACCGCCTTGACGTCCTCCTCCGAGTTCGCCGAGGCGATCGCCCGGTACGCCTGGAGGCGCAGGCGCTCGCCCGGCGCGTAGTCGTGCGGGACGTGCGCGTCGACCGGCAGCTCGATCTTGACCTCCAGCGGCGGCTCCTCCTCCACGCCGCCCTCCAGCGACGCGCGGTAGTCCGCCACCGCCTCGCCCACCATGCGGACGTACAGGTCGAAACCGACGCCCGCGATGTGGCCGGACTGCTCGCCGCCGAGGAGGTTGCCCGCGCCGCGGATCTCCAGGTCCTTCATGGCGACGTACATGCCCGCGCCCATCTCCGTGTGCTGGGCGATCGTCGCCAGCCGCTCGTGGGCCGTCTCCGTGAGCGGCTTCTCCGGCGGGTAGAGGAAGTACGCGTACCCGCGCTCCCGGCCACGGCCGACGCGGCCGCGCAACTGGTGCAGCTGCGACAGGCCGAAGTTGTCGCCGCGCTCGACGATCAGGGTGTTGGCGTTGGAGATGTCGATGCCCGACTCGACGATGGTCGTGGAGACCAGGACGTCGAACTTCTTCTCCCAGAAGTCGACCACGACCTGTTCGAGGGCGGCCTCCGACATCTGGCCGTGGGCGATGGCGATGCGCGCCTCGGGCACGATGTCCCGCAGCCGGGCCGCCGCCCTGTCGATCGACTCGACGCGGTTGTGGATGTAGAAGACCTGGCCCTCGCGCAGCAGCTCGCGGCGGATCGCCGCGCCGATCTGCTTCTCCTCGTACGGGCCGACGAACGTCAGGACCGGGTGCCGCTCCTCCGGCGGGGTGGTGATCGTCGACATCTCGCGGATGCCGGTCACCGCCATCTCCAGCGTCCGGGGGATGGGGGTCGCGGACATCGTCAGCACGTCGACGTTGGCGCGCAGCTTCTTCAGCTGCTCCTTGTGCTCGACGCCGAAGCGCTGCTCCTCGTCGACGATGACCAGCCCCAGGTCCTTGAACTTCGTCTCGGACGAGAAGAGGCGGTGCGTGCCGATGACGACGTCGACCGAACCGTCCTTCAGCCCCTCCAGCGTCGCCTTCGCCTCCGCGTCGCTCTGGAACCGGGACAGCGCCCGCACGACGACCGGGAACTGCGAGTACCGCTCGGAGAACGTCCCGAAGTGCTGCTGCACCAGCAGCGTCGTGGGGACGAGCACGGCGACCTGCTTGCCGTCCTGCACCGCCTTGAACGCGGCGCGCACCGCGATCTCCGTCTTGCCGTAGCCGACGTCGCCGCAGACCAGGCGGTCCATCGGGACCGTCTTCTCCATGTCCTCCTTCACCTCGGCGATGGTGGACAGCTGGTCCGGCGTCTCCGCGTACGGGAACGCGTCCTCCAGCTCCCGCTGCCAGGGCGTGTCCGGGCCGAAGGCGTGGCCGGGCGCGGCCATCCGGGCCGAGTACAGCTTGATCAGGTCGGCGGCGATCTCCTTGACCGCCTTCTTCGCCCGGGCCTTCGTCTTCGTCCAGTCCGCACCGCCCAACCGGTGCAGGGTCGGTGCCTCACCGCCCACGTACTTGGTGACCTGCTCCAGCTGGTCGGTGGGGATGTACAGCCGGTCGCCGGGCTGGCCGCGCTTGGCGGGGGCGTACTCGACCAGCAGGTACTCGCGGGTCGCGCCCTGCACCGTGCGCTGCACCATCTCGATGTAGCGGCCGACACCGTGCTGCTCGTGGACGATGTAGTCGCCGGTCTCCAGCGTGAGCGGGTCGATCGTCTTGCGGCGCCGCGTCGGCATCCGCTGGCCGTCCTTGCCGGCGGCCTTCTGCCCCGACAGGTCCGTCTCGGTCAGGACGGCGATCTTCAGGCCCGGGTCGACGAAGCCGTACTCGATCGAGCCGCACGCCACGTGCACGACGGACGGCGAGATGTCGGTGAGGTCCCCCTCGAGGCGGGCCGCGATGCCCTCGCCGCCCAGCACCTCCACCGTCCGGGCCGCCGGGCCGTGCGCCTCCGTCACGAAGACCGTGCGCCAGCCGTCCGCCAGCCAGCCCTTGGTGTCGGCGAGCGCGCGGGCGGTGTCACCGCGGTACGACTCCGGGGCGTGCATGCCCAGTTTGAACGTGTCCCCCGCCGCGTCAGCGGCAAATGTCTCCGTCAGCTCGTCGTCGGCGGCGAACGGCGACACCGACCACCACATCATCCCCAGCTCGCGCGCCCGGTCCCGGACGTCCGCGATCCCCCACAGCGACGCCGCACCGAGGTCGATCGGCGCCTCGCCGCCCCCGGCCGTGGCCGCCCACGACGCCTGCAGGAACTCCTGCGACGTCGCCACCAGGTCCGCCGCCCGCGTGCGCACCCGCTCCGGGTCGCACACCACCGCCATCGAGCCCTTCGGCAACACGTCGAGCAGCAGCTCCATGTCGTCCACGAGGACCGGCGCCAGGGACTCCATGCCCTCCACGGCGATCCCCTCGGCGATCTTGCCGAGCAGCTCGCCGAGCTCCGGGTGCTCCTCGGCCAGCGCCGCCGCACGCGCCTTCACCGACTCCGTCAGCAGCAGCTCCCGGCACGGCGGCGCCCACAGCCCGTGCTCGGCGACCTCCAGGGACCGCTGGTCGGCCACCTTGAAGTAGCGGATCTCCTCGACGTCGTCGCCCCAGAACTCGACCCGCAGCGGGTGCTCCTCGGTCGGCGGGAAGACGTCCAGGATCCCGCCGCGCACCGCGAACTCGCCGCGCTTCTCCACCAGCTCCACGCGCGCGTACGCCGCCGCCGCGAGCCCCTCGACCACCTCGTTCAGGTCCGCCTGCTGCCCGGTGCGCAGCGACACCGGCTCCAGGTCGCCGAGCCCCTTCACCTGCGGCTGCAGCACCGACCGCACGGGCGCGACCACCACCGAGACGGGGCCGGCCGCCGGGTCGTCCGCCGACGGGTGCGCCAGGCGCCGCAGCACCGCCAGCCGGCGGCCCACGGTGTCGGAACGCGGCGAGAGCCGCTCGTGCGGCAGCGTCTCCCACGCCGGGTACTCCACGACCGTGTCCGGGGCCAGCAGGCTCCGCAGCGCCGCCGCCAGGTCCTCCGCCTCCCGCCCGGTCGCCGTCACGGCGAGCACCGGCCGCCCCGCGTCCCGGGCCAGCGCGGCCAGCGCGAACGGGCGTGCGGCGGGCGGGCCGACCAGGTCGACATGGCTCCGGTCACCGTCGGCCGCCGCCTTCACCGCTTCGGCGAGGGCGGGGTCCTTGACGACGGCGTCGAGCAGACCGTGCAGGCTCATGGAGGCTTCCATCCCGAGGTAATGGGGCCCCGACGTGTGGGGCGAGGGGCAACGCGAACCGCCCGACACGTCTCACGGGCCGGGGGTTCCCAGCCTACGACGTCGTCGGCACACCCGCGTTCGAAACAACCCCCGGCCCGTCCCGGACACGTGCCACCCCGATGTCAACCGGAACCGTGTCCCCCTGCGTATACGTCACGAAACCCGTTCCGCCCGATTCCACCCGCGCCGCTGGGAGCCGCATTGACCGAAGAGGAGTTCCACGACCTCTACGCTCGCTCCGTCACGCGGCTCGTCGGCCAGCTCTACCTGATGACCGGCGGCTACGACTACTGGACCAAGCTCGGCGACGGACCCGGACCCCTCACCGGCGCCGAGACGAAACTGCGCACCCTCGCCTGGGTCCTGCTGCCCACCAGCGGCCTGCTCGCCCTGCGCTCCCCGCTCCTCCTGGCCGCCGCCCCCACCCTCGGCTGGCGCTTCCTCTCGGGCGACCCCCACTACTGGTCCACCGCGTGGCACTACAGCGCCGTCCTGATGCCGGTGCTCTTCCTCGCCCTCACCGACGCCGCCGACATCGCCCGCCGCAGCCCACGCCCCTGGCTGCGTACGTACGCGGACCGGCTGCCCGCCTGCACCGCCGCGGCCGCGCTCGCCCTGACCACCACGCTGCCCCTGGCGTCGCTCACCGAGGCGCGGACCTACCGCGAACCACCCCGGGCCGTCGCCGCCGAACAACTCCTGTCCCGGATCCCGGACGGCGCCACCGTGGAGGCGAACGTCGGCCCCATCAGCCGCCTCGCGGGCCGCTGCCGGGTCCTGTGGATCGGTGACCCGCGCAACCCCGCCCCGGAGTGGATCGCCATCGACAACGCCTCCGGCTGGGTCCGCGACCCGCTCGCCTACGCCGAGCGGCTCCACCCCGACGCCCGCTACCACGCCGCGGACACGGCGGCCGGCTTCGTACTCCTCGAACGCCGCGCCTGACCACCGGACGGCTCGCCGGGGCTTCTCCATCCGCGGGGCGGGGTGAGAAGCTGGGCCGACGGATATACATGCATAGGGAAAGGACCCGACTCGGTGACCGACGCGATACCCGACGCCGCGTCCCCGGACACGGGTCCCACCACCCCCGCCCGGCCCGGCACCCGCGGCCGACGCGGCCCGGTCGTCGCCGCGCTCATGCTCGGCATGGCGCTGGCCGCGCTCGACGGCACCGTCATCGCCACCGCCGTACCGCAGATCGTCGGCGACCTCGGCGGCCTCTCCGTCTTCTCCTGGCTCTTCTCCGGCTACCTCCTCGCCGCGACCGTCACCCTCCCCGTCTACGGCAAGCTCTCCGACACCTTCGGCCGCAAGCCCGTCCTCATCGCCGGCATCATCCTCTTCCTCCTCGGCTCCCTCCTCTGCGCCGCCGCCTGGAACATGGCCTCCCTGATCGCCTTCCGCATCGTCCAGGGGCTCGGCGGCGGAGCGCTCCAAGGCACCGTGCAGACCATCGCGGCCGACCTCTACCCGCTCAAGGAGCGCCCCAGGATCCAGGCGCGGCTCTCCACCGTCTGGGCGACCTCGGCCGTCGCCGGCCCCGCGGTGGGCGGCCTGCTCGCCGGGTACGCCGACTGGCGCTGGATCTTCCTCGTCAACCTCCCGGTCGGCGCCCTCGCCCTCTGGCTGGTCGCCCGCCACCTGGTGGAGCCCGCCCGTCCGCGTACGACGCCGGTACGCGTCGACTGGCCCGGCGCCCTCGCCGTCTTCGCCACCGGGACGCTCCTGCTCACCGCCCTCGTCCAGGGCGGTGTCGCCTGGCCGTGGCTCTCCGCCCCGTCCCTGGCCCTCTTCGCGGGCGCCGCGCTGCTCGCCGCCCTGGCCGTCGTCATCGAACGCCGGGCGGCCGACCCGATCATCCCCGGCTGGGTCTGGCGCCGCCGCACCATCGCGGCCGTGAACCTCGCCCTCGGCGCACTGGGCCTGCTGATGGTGGCCCCGACCGTCTTCGTCCCCACGTACGCCCAGACCGTCCTGGGTCTCGGCCCCATCGCCGCCGGGTTCGTCCTCTCCGCGATGACCCTGTCCTGGCCCATCACCGCGGCCTTCTCCAACCGCCTCTACACCCGCATCGGCTTCCGCCTCACCGCGGTCACCGGCATCACGCTGGCCATGCTGGTCCTGCTGGCCTTCCCCCTGCTCCCCTACCCCGGCGAGCCGTGGCAGCCCGCCCTGATCATGCTGCTGCTCGGCGGGGCGCTCGGCCTCTTCCAGCTGCCGCTGATCGTGGGCGTCCAGTCCACGGTCCCCTGGTCCGAACGCGGCACCACGACCGCGTCCGTGCTCTTCTGCCGCCAGGTCGGCCAGAGCCTCGGCGCCGCCCTCTTCGGCGCCCTCGCCAACGCCGTACTCACCGCCCGCCTGCCCTCCGGCGACCTCAACGACCCGGCGACGCTCACGCCCCGGGCGGTGGACGCGGCCGTCGACCACGTCTTCACCGCCGCCGCGGGCGCCGCGCTCCTCGCCCTCCTCGTCCTGCTGATCCTCGCGCCGCGCCGCTTCCCGGTTCTGTCGGCCGACGAGTGAACGCGCCGCGGGCGGACCGCATCTTCTCCGGCATGACGTTCGGGATGAAGACGATCGGGGCGGGTCTCGCGGGTGGGGCTGCGGGCGGGGCTGCGGGTGGGGCGGTTTTCGGGGCGGCCACCTCTGTCGTCAACGCGCTCTCCTCCCCGTACGTCGGGCTCGGCACCCCTCTGGCGGGCACCGTCTGGGGCGATGCGGCCAAGGTGCTCAGCCTGCTGATGGACGTCGGCTGGGCCTGGGCCGCCCTCGCGGTGCTGATGGGCTTCGCGGCCGCGAGCCCGGCCCGCGGGGCGGTGACCGGCGCGCTGGCGCTGCTCGCGGCGACGGCGACGTACTACCTCACGGACTCCGTGGTCCGCGGTGAGCCGCTCACCTGGTACGCGGGCGACCTGGCCCTGTGGTGGACGGCGAGCGTGCTGCTCGGGCCCGCGCTCGGTGCCGTGGGCGCGTCGATCCGGCGCCCCGGGGCGACCGGCCTGCTCGCCGGACTGACCGTACCGGTCGGGGCGGCCGCCCAGATGCTCCTGCTCCCGCCCCGGCCGGGCCCCGTCCTCACCCCGCAGATCGTGGTGGCCGAGGCCCTCGTCTGGACGGCCGCGGCGATCGGCGCCGCCTGGGCCGTCCACCGCTACGTGACGACCCGGCGCGCGCTGTCACCCAGGACGACGGCGGGGTAGGACGGGGCGGCGGGCGTCAGCCCCCGCCGCCCCGCCCCGGCGGACCGGGGCCGCCGCACGGCACACGCCCGGAGGGCGGTGCGGGCGCGGGGCCCTGTGGGCAGGGGCGGTTGGACCCGTGCCCACCACGGCGGCGGCGCCGGGGCCGCAGGCCCCGCCGCGGGGAGCCCGCCCCGCCGGGAGCCCCGGGTCCCGTGCCTCCCACGCCCCACGCCGCCACGAGGGCCATGAGCCGCAGGCGCGTACGGTCCCGGCCCAGGAGCCCGTGCGTTCCGCACCCACACCGTCAAGAGGGCTGCGAGCCCCGGGTCCCGTACGCACCCGGACCCGAGGCCCGTCCGTCGCGTACGGCTCACGCCGCGTCCGGGTCCGGATCCGCCGGGCGGCCCGTCAGGGACGCGAGGCTTTCCCTCACGTGGGCCATGTGCTCCCGCAGCCCCTCGCGTGTCTCCGCGTGCTCCAGCAGCAGCCGCTCGGTCTCCTGCTCCACGCGCTGCTCCTCCACGCGCGCCTCGGCCAGCAGCTCCGCCGCCCGCGCCTCCGCCTCCCGCTCGCGCTGACGCGCCATCTCCTCCGCCTCGGCGTACACCTTCTCGGCCTCCGCCAAGTGGCCCTCCGCCTCCGCGATGAGCTCCGCCAGCCGTTCCTTCTCCTCCGCGCGCCGCTCGGCCAGCTCCTGCTCCACCGACTCCCGCTGCTCCGCGTGCACCTTCTGCTGCGCCGCCATCAGCGCCTCCGTGCGCTCCCGCACCTGCCGGAGCTCCGCCTGCGCCTCGCCGCGCGTACGCTCGGCCTCCGCCCGGGCCTCGGCCCGTACCTCCTGCGCCTTCTCCCGGGCCGTGAGCAGGATCTGCGCGGCCTCCTCCTCCGCCGCCGCGCGCAGCGCGTCCGCCGCCTAGCGCGCCGCGTCCCGGGCCTGCCGCCCCGCCTCGTCCGCCGCGTCGGCCATGGCCTGCGCCTCGGCCGCCGCCCCGGCCCGTACCGCCCCGGCCTCCTCCTCCGCGAGCACCAGCAGCTGCTGGGCCTGCGGCCCGAGCGACTCGTACCGCTGCGGCTTCAGCCCGGCGACGACCTCCCGCAGCCGGGCGGCCTCCTTGTCCATCTCCTTGGCCAGTACGGTCAGCCGCGCCGCGCGCTCCCACGCGCCGTCGCGGTCCGCCGAGAGCTGGCCGATGTAGTGGTCGACGTCCTTCGGGCGGTAGCCCCGCCCCTTGGCCACGACCCCGAACCCGTGCGGTGATGTTGATGCAGTGTCAGGACTCATAGGCCCAGAATGCGTCAATCATCACAAAAAGGGACGTAATGACCGGCCTGCCGGGTGCAAGCCGGTCACCCCCATCCCCTCCGGCTCACCTCACAGCAAGCCGTCCCACATCTGCTCCAGCAGCACCGACCACCAGCTCTCCGGCGACGCCAGCGCCGCCGGGTCCAGCATCGCCAGCTGCGCCTGGAAGTCGACGGTCCACCGCCCCGCCTGCTCCGGCGTCAGCCCGAACCGCAGCCGCCACATCCGCCCCAGCAACGCCAGGCACCGCGTGAACTCCGGCAACCCGCTGTTCACGAACTGCGGCGCCACCGGCTGACCGCCCGGACCCGCCTCCACCGGTACGGCGACGATGTGCGCGGTCCCGTACTGCACACACAGCGCCCGCCCGAAGTCCGAGCCCAGCACCAGGTACGAACCCGCGTCACCCGCCGGCTGCACCTGCCGCTGCGCCGCCAGCTCGGCGAGCGTCGGCACGACCGGCTGCGCGGGCTGCGCCCAGAAGAACGGCCCGAAGTCCGCCGGCAGCCCCGCCCACACGAGCGTGCGCGCCACCAGCTCCGGCACCCCCTGCCGCGACACCGCCCGCTGGTCGAACCGGCAGATGCCCTGCGGCCCGAACGCCCCCGCCAGCTCCTGCGCGATGCCCTCCGGCGGGATCGGCGGCGCGGGCTGCACCGGCGGCAGCGGGGCACGCAGCGGCGCCGGGCGCGCCGGACCGTCCGCGACCTGGTGCAGCTCACCGTGGTGCGCGATGAGCTGCGCCATGCCCTGCTGACGGCTCGCGTGGTCACGCCCGTACGAGGCGATCGACGTGATCCGCGCCTGCGGCCAGGTCTCCCGGATCATCCGGGCGCAGTAGCCGCCGGGCAGATCGCACGACTCCAGCTCGGTGTGCAGCTCCAGCACCTGGTCCGGCGGGATGTTCATGGCACGCAGCTCATGGAACATCTGCCACTCGGGGTGCGGCGTACCGGGCGCCGAACGACGGATGAGCTGCTGCTCGGAGCCGTCGGGCGCGCGGTAGCGCAACACGGCCTGGTAGCCCGGACCGACGGTCGGCTGCCCGGTCGGCTGCCCCGGGGGCGGCCCCATGGGCTGCCCCATGGGCTGACCCATCGGCTGGCCCGTCGGCTGACCCATCGGCGGCTGCGGCTGCGGGAACGCCGGCGCGGCGGGCGCGGGCGGCGCCGGAGGCTGCGGCCCGCCGGGCCCCGGCTGCGCCAGCATCGTCGCCGCATGGTGCACCCCACCGCCCGGCGGCGGCGTGGCACCCGGCGGCCGCGGCACCCCGGGAGCCCCGGGAGGCCCGGGCGGAGCCGGCGGCTGCGGACCACCCGCACCACCGGTACCACCGGTACCGGCTGCAGAACCGATCCCGCCCGGCCCCGGATGGGCCAGCATCGTCGCCGCATGGTGCGCTTCGCCACCGACCGGCCCCGGCGGCGCCGGAGGCGGCGGCGGACCCCCAGGACCCCCAGGCCCTCCAGGCCCCCCGGGACCCGGGTGCGCCAGCATCGTCGCGGCGTGGTGCACCCCACCCCCCGGCGGCGGCGTCGACCCAGGCGGAGCGGGCGGAGCCGGAGGCGCGGGCGGCGCAGGCGGCTTCGGACCCTCGGGACCCAACTGCGCCACGAGCTGCGTCGGTACGTAGCCCCCGGCCGGCGCACCCGGAGCACCCGGGCCCGACGCGGGCGGCCTGACCCCCGGCGCACCGGGCGCACCGGGCGGCGGCGGAGGCGTCGCACCGGCACCCCGCGAGGCCCGCGCGGCACGCGGCGGCAGGACGGCCTTGCTGGTCGCGGCGTCCGCGATCTCACCCGCCGACAGCCCCGGCGCACCCGGCGCGGCACCGGGCAGGGACTGCGGGTCCACCGCGGGCGCGATGGCGGTACGCGGCAGCTGGCTGCCGCCCGGCAGCAGCGCCGTCGGCGCGTCGGCGCCGACCGCCGGCGGCGGCGTCTCGTCGTCGTCCGCCCCGGTCAACGGCGGCGCGAACACGGTCGCGGGCAACGGCACGGACCCGTCGTCCCCGCTGCCGTTCCCCCCACTGGTGTCGTTCCACGACGGCGTGGCGGGCGCGGCCGGTACGCCGTCGGAGGCGGTCGGCTCGTAGTCGACACCCCCGCGCGTACCTCCGCCCGCCGGAGGAGCCCACACGTCCTCGGCAGGCGCACTCACCGAAGCGCCCGCAGCGTCCGCGGGCGCTGGCGCAGGCGCAGGCGCAGGCTCCGAAGGCTCCGCCCGCGGAATGCCCCGCCTGTCCGCCGCGTCCTGCAGCCACTCCGGCGGCGTCAACAGGAACGACGTCTGATTCAAGTCGATGCGCTCCGGCGCGGGCGCCGCCACCGGGGCCGCGTCGGCCGGCGGAGCCCCGTACTCCTCCTCATACCGGCGGATCACCTCACCCACCGGCAACCCCGGCCACAGCGTGGCCTCGCCGCTGTCCCGGGCGATCACCAACCGCTGGCGGCCGCCGTCCGACGTCGGCCCCTCCTCACGGTCCTCCGCCCACACCACGAACCCCAGCTCGAACTCCCGCACCCGCACCTCACGGTGCTGGTACGCGGGCACGTCGCCGTTGACCCACTCTTCCGCGCGCTCCTGCGCCTGCGCGAAGGTCACCACCGGACCGTCACCCCTCGTCCGAAACCGGGACGGCCCGCGCGAAGCCGCCGTCCACCATCAGGTTCGCCACCGTCTCCAGCTCCGGCGGATTGCCCGCCAACCGCTGCAAGAACTCGTCGAAATCCGCCCCACACGGCAACAGCAACCGCTCCACGCGCTCCTGCACCGTCAAGCCGTCCTGATCCCGCGCGTCGTCATACGCGCAGAACCACACCGACCCCGCACCCGCGCCCCTCACCTTGACCGCGAGGATCCCGCCCTGGACGAAACCGACACCCAGGTAATCCTTCGTCAGGTGGTCCCGCAGGCACTTGTTCACGTACACCAGGTCATTGACCGCCGCCTCCTCACGCACCGTGAAGAACGGCTGGTCCACCAGCAGCCCCAGCTCCGCGTCGAGCGCCGCACCCACCGGCGCACAGCCACCCGCCGCCTTCAAAAACGAGCGGTACGCACCCGGCAACCGGTAACCGAGGTCCTCCTCCACGCCCTGCACCTGCGACTCGGACACCGACAGCGCACCCTTCGGCAACCCGAAATGCGCCGGACGGGTCTCCTGCAGCGGCCGCGTACCGCGCTTGCCGTGGTCCACCGCGGCCGTCGCCAGCCCACCGTGGTGCCGCAGCAGCGCCTTCACCTCCACCGGCACCAGCTCCATACGGCGCGTGCCCGCCACGTGGTGCCACGTCCAGCCGTGCGGCGTCGCCACCGCCGGAATCGTGTCCCACAGCTCGTGCCCCGACGCCGCGAGCGCCGCGTTCGCCGACACGTAGTCCGTCAGCCGCAGCTCGTCGACACCGAAACCCTCCGGCGGATCGGCGATCTCCGCGGCCGCACGCGCGTACGGCGAGAAGACCGGACGCCCGTGCTCGTCCACCCGCACACCCCTGGGGTGCCGAGCGGCACGCACCGGGTCCGGGAAATGCACGACCTGCCCGGCGTAGGCCGCGTTCGGTGGCGCGGCATGCTGCTGCCCGAGCCGACCTGTCGTCATGGCGGTTGCCCCCTGCTGCTGCTGGCTTGGTCCGCACAGCCTATGCGGTGGGGCAACAGGGGGAACCCGTCCTCCGTTTCAGTGACCCGACGTCACCCCCAGGTGACCCACTGACGACCCCACGACACACCGATCACACGTTTCAGCGCCCCCGCTTCCCCATCACCTCACCCATTTGGCAGGCTGTTGATCGCAACTCGGGGGATTGCAGAGGGGACGACAAGCACCATGTACACAGCGCAACCAGCGACCACACCCGCGGTCGGCACGACCGGCGGGACTCCCGGGACCGCCGGGACTCCCGGGACTCCCAGGACCGCCGGGGCTGCCGGGGCTGCCGGGACGCCCGCCACCGGCGACCCCCGCCTCACCTGGAGCAGCAGCACCCCCGACCGCACCCCCACCCTGCGCCACCGCCGCGACGGCATACTCCCCACCGTCGGCGCCGCCCTCTCCGTACGCGGCGAAACCCTCACCTGCACCGCCGGACGCGGCAACCGCCCACCCGCCCTGCACCCCCTCGTCCAGGACTTCCTCGACACCCTCACCAGCGGCCAACGCGAACGCTTCACCGGCCGCTGCCCCGAAGCCATCCTCCTCTCACGCCACCTCACCGCCACCGAGACCAACCGCTCCAAACGCGCCCAACGCAAACCCCTCACCCACAGCGAAGCCCGCCGCGCCCTCAAACACGCCAAACTCACCGCACGCCGCATCCGCGAAGACGGCGACCCCCTCCACGGCAGCTACACCGCACCCTGCCGCTCCTGCGCCGCACTCCTCGCCCACTTCGGCGTACGCCCCGTCGACCCGACGACCACCGACCGGAACGGCTGACCCCACCCCCATGCCCGACCTCAACACCACCCGCTTCCCCGTCGCCGTCGACGCCGCCCTCCGCGAAGCCGGCTGGCAACCCGGCCGCTGGGACATCAAGCAGGCGGAACACTGGGCCGACGCCCTCCGGGCACACGTCTCCCCCGCCGGCCACCGGCACAGCGTCTTCCCCGCCGCCGTCGAAGCCTGGGCCGAATTCGGCGGCCTCCACATCGCAGGCCCCGGCCCCGGCCGCCAGATCGCCCCCACCCCCATCCACTTCGACCCCCTCGCCGGACTCCACCTCGCCCGCAGCCTCGCCGACCTCGGCCGCGCCCTCGAAACCGAGATCGCCCCCCTCGGCGAAGAAGCCGACCACCAGGCCATCCTCGCCATCGACACCCAAGGCCGCGTCTACAGCCTCGACCACGCCGGCGACTGGTACCTCGGCCCCGACATCGACCACGCCCTCGGCACCCTCATCACCGGCACCCTGCCTACGCGCCTCACATCGCCCTGAGAGCTACGCCGCGGATCGGCGGATCGGCGCATCGGCCTAGGCGGCCCTCACCGGCAACACCGCCGACACCTTGAAACCACCCTCATCCGTCGCACCCGACACAAACACCCCACCCAGCGCGGTCACCCGCTCCCGCATCCCCACCAGACCGTTCCCCCCACTCGGCAGACCCGCATCCGCCGCCGCACCATCCGACGGACCGTTCTCCACCTGCATCGCCACCTCATCACCCCGATGCGCCAGCCGCACCACCACCTTCGCGCCCGCCGCATGCTTGTGGACGTTCGTCAACGCCTCCTGCACCACCCGGTACGCCGTCTGCTCCACATCCGGCGCATACGACCGCGCCTCCCCCATCACCCGCAGCTCCACCACCATGCCCGCCTGTCGCGACTGCTCCACCAGCTCGTCCAAGGCGTCCAGACACGGCCCGTCCTCAGCCGCCGCCTCTGCGGCAGCGGCGGCCGCCCGCCCCACGGCCTCCAGCGGCACCGACGCGGACTCCACGGTCTCCACGGCCCGAGGCGCCACCGGCTCCCGGTCCTCCGCCCGCAGCACGCCCAGCATCTCCCGCAACTCCGACAACGCCTGCCGCCCCATGTCACCCACCAGCGCCGCGTTCTTCACCGCCTTCTGCGGATCCTTCAACGCCACCGCCTGCAACGCCGCCGCATGCACCACCATCAAACTCACCCGGTGCGCCACCACGTCGTGCATCTCCCGCGCGATCCGCGTCCGCTCCTCCACCCGCGCCATCTGCGCCCGCTGCTCCGCCCGGTCCGCCAGCAGCGACAACTCCTGCTCCAGACTGTCGGCCCGCTCCCGCAGACTCTCCATGAGCCGCCGCCGCGCCCCTATGTACAACCCGAACAACACGGGCGGGGCGTTCAGCCCCAGCGACAACATCACCGACACCAGCGGCACGTACCACGACGACGTCTCGAAGTCCGCCGCCGCGACGTCCTGCCGCACGCGTACGTACGTCACGATGAACACCGCCGCCAGCGACATCCCCGCCAGCGCCGCCGTGATCCGCCGAGGAACCTCCGAAGCCGCGAGCGTGTACAGCCCGACGATCCCCATCAGATAGCCCATCTCGGCGGGCGTGATCGCGATCGACACCAGCACCACGGCGATCGGCCACCGCCGCCGCACCAGCAGCGCCGCCCCGGCCACCAGCCCGAACAGCACCCCCACCGGCACCGGCAGCCCCGCGTTCTCCGCGAAACCGACCCCCTCGCCGGCACACTCCAACGCCGACACCGACGCCAGCGCCACATCCAGCACGGCACTGCGCCGTCTCCCCCACCACCACCAGCCACGGGCGGTCGTGCCCGCAGCGTCCTGGTGTGCCCCCGTTGTGGTCATGTCTTCCAGCCTACGGGCGGCGACCACCCGTTTTCCGGCGAGTCCAGCAGCACAGAACGGGACGATCCGCACGCGAAACGCACGCCGATCCCTCGAACACGTGAATCGCCCGCGCATTCGACCCGGACGTCCGCATTCCGGACGAAGCTGTCCGCGTGACCACCGCCATCGGCAAGTACGCCGACTTCGAGAGCCTGCGCGAGCAGGCTGTGGCGCTGCGCCGCGAAGGGCTCAGCCGCCGCCAGATCCGCGACCGCCTGCGCGTCGACAACAACGACATCCTCAACCGCCTACTAGAAGGAGAACCCCCACCGGAGTGGACCAAACGCCCCAACGCCAAGGACGACCTCCGGGCCCGCGCCCGCGAGCTGCGCCTGCAGGGCATGACCTACGACCAGATCCAGGTCGAGCTCGGCTGCTCGAAGAGCTCGATCTCCCTATGGGTGCGAGACCTGCCGAAACCGGAGCGCCGCGACCCCGGCGAACAGGCGCGGCTGGCGTCAGCCAAGCGGTGGGAACACGAACACGCGGTTCGGGAAGCCGCACGGCAACGGACCAAGGCGGCTGCCCGCCAAGAGGTCGGCCAGCTCTCCGACCGCGAACTGTTCCTGATCGGCGTGGGTCTGTACTGGGCCGAGGGGGCCAAGGACAAGCCTTACGCCCGCCGCGAGTCAGTGCTATTCGTCAACAGCGACCCAGGCATGATCACGGTGTTTCTCGCCTGGCTCGATCTGCTCAAGATCGATCGGGAGCGCCTGCGCTTCCGCGTCCTTATCCACGAATCGGCTGATGTGGAGGGCGCGAAGGGCTACTGGGCGAACCTCGTCGGGGCCGACCCCACGACCTTCAACAAGACGACCCTCAAGAAGCACAACCCGAAGACGGTCCGCAAGAACGTCGGCGAGACCTACAGAGGGTGCCTGGTGATCAATGTCCTGCAGAGCGCCGACCTATACCGTCGCATCGAAGGGGCGTGGTGCGGCATAGTAGGGGAGGCTCAGCCGTCCGCCTCCTAGGAGGTTCGACGGCTGGGTGCTGCAATCCGCCGTGGTGTAAGTGGCAGCACTGGGTCTTTTGGTGTCCTCAGTCCGGGTTCGAGTCCTGGCGGCGGAGCCCCAACGGGCATACATGCGGGTCCTGACCTATCCGGTCAGGACCCGCCCTCGTTTCCTCCCCGAAACCCCCCGGTATCCTGCGGTTGTCCACCACCCGAAAGCCGAAGGGCATTCCCGTGAGCGCCAACCGCCCGGCAGCCGTCGTCGTCCTCGCAGCGGGTGAGGGCACCCGCATGAAGTCGAAGACCCCCAAGGTCCTGCACGAAATCTGCGGGCGTTCGCTCGTCGGCCACGTCGTCTCGGCGGCGCGTGAGCTGGAGCCCGAGCACCTGTGCGTCGTCGTCGGGCACGCACGCGAGCAGGTCACCGCGCACCTCGACGAGTACTACGCGGGCACCCGGACCGCCGTGCAGTACGAGCAGAACGGCACCGGGCACGCCGTGCGCATGGCGTTGGAGGAGCTCGGGGCCGGGGCGCTGGACGGGACGGTCGTGGTGGTGTGCGGGGACACGCCCCTGCTGTCGGGCGAGACGCTCGGCGCGCTGGCGGCGACGCACGCGGCGGACGGGAACGCCGTCACGGTGCTGACGGCCGAGGTGCCGGACTCGACCGGCTACGGGCGGATCGTGCGCGATGCCGGGACCGGCGCGGTGACGGCGATCGTGGAGCACAAGGACGCGACCGACGAGCAGCGGGCGATCCGGGAGATCAACTCCGGGGTGTTCGCGTTCGACGGGAAGCTGCTGGCCGAGGCGCTGGGTCAGGTGCGGACGGACAACAGCCAGGGCGAGGAGTACCTGACGGACGTCCTCGGCATCCTGCGGGAGGCCGGGCACCGGGTGGGTACGTCGGTGGCGCCGGACCACCGGGAGATCCTGGGGATCAACAACCGGGTTCAGCTGGCGGAGGCGCGGCGGCTGCTGAACGAGCGGCTGTTGGAGCGGGCCATGCTGGCCGGTGTGACGGTGGTGGACCCGGCGTCGGTGTTCGTGGACGCGACGGTGACGTTCGAGCGGGACGCGGTCGTGCATCCGAACACGATTCTGCTGGGTGCCACGCATCTGGCGGAGGACGCCGAGGTGGGCCCGAACAGCCGGCTGAGGGACACGCGCGTGGGTCGTGGGGCCCGGGTGGACAACACGGTGGCGGACCGCGCGGAGGTGGGCGAGGCGGCGTCGGTGGGCCCGTACGCGTATCTGCGTCCGGGCACGGTCCTGGGGCCGAAGTCGAAGGCGGGTACGTACGTCGAGATGAAGAACGCGCAGGTGGGTGAGGGGTCGAAGGTGCCGCATCTGTCGTACGTGGGTGACGCGACGATCGGTGAGTACTCGAACATCGGCGCGGCGAGTGTGTTCGTGAACTACGACGGTGAGGCGAAGCACCACACGACGATCGGGTCGCACTGCCGGACCGGTTCGGACAACATGTTTGTGGCTCCTGTCACGGTGGGGGACGGGGCTTACACGGCCGCCGGCTCGGTGATCACGAAGGATGTGCCGCCGGGTTCGCTGGCCGTCGCCCGTGGCCAGCAGCGGAATATCGAGGGTTGGGTGGCGCGGAAGCGTCCTGGAAGTGCTGCCGCGCAGGCTGCGGCGGAGGCCTCCGAGCAGGCTCGACGCGAGGACTGACCGGAAACGGGTGCGTCGAACTCGGCGTACCGTGATACGTGCACACAAATTCGGCTGGTTCGCGCGGAAGTGGCTCGCGGCCAGGGAACACGTCTGAGGAGACAGTGCTGTGACCGGGATCAAGACGACCGGCGAGAAGAAGCTGATGCTCTTCTCCGGCCGCGCCCACCCCGAGCTGGCCGAGGAGGTCGCACATCAGCTGGGTGTCGGTCTCGTGCCGACCAAGGCGTTCGATTTCGCCAACGGTGAGATCTACGTCCGCTTCCAGGAGTCGGCGCGCGGTGCGGACTGCTTTCTGATCCAGAGCCACACGGCTCCGATCAATAAGTGGATCATGGAGCAGCTGATCATGATCGATGCTCTGAAGCGGGCTTCGGCCCGGAGCATCACCGTGATCATCCCGTCGTACGGCTATGCGCGGCAGGACAAGAAGCACCGTGGTCGTGAGCCGATCTCGGCGCGTCTGATCGCGGATCTGCTGAAGTGCTCGGGTGCGGACCGGATCCTGACGGTGGACCTGCACACGGACCAGATCCAGGGCTTCTTCGACGGTCCGGTGGACCATCTGTCGGCGCTGCCGGTGCTGGCGGACTACGTAGGTGCGAAGGTCGACCGGAACAAGCTGACGATCGTGTCTCCGGACGCGGGTCGTGTGCGGGTGGCGGACCGCTGGTGTGACCGGCTGGACGCGCCGCTGGCGATCGTGCACAAGCGGCGTGACAAGGACGTGGCGAACCAGGTCACGGTGCACGAGGTCGTCGGTGAGGTCGAGGGCCGGGTGTGTGTCCTGGTGGACGACATGATCGACACGGGTGGCACGATCTGTGCGGCGGCCGAGGCGCTGTTCGCGCACGGTGCGGAGGACGTGATCGTCACGGCGACGCACGGCATTCTGTCGGGTCCGGCGGCGGACCGTCTGAAGAACTCGAAGGTGAGTGAGTTCGTGCTGACGAACACGCTGCCGACGCCGGGTGAGCTGGAGCTCGACAAGATCACGGTGCTGTCGATCGCGCCGACGATCGCCCGTGCGGTGCGTGAGGTGTTCGAGGACGGTTCGGTGACGAGCCTCTTCGAGGAGCAGGGCTAGTACGCGTGCGAAGGGGCCGTTCCGACCGTGTGTCGGGGCGGCCTTTTCGTTTCGGTTAAGCTGGTGTAGTTGCTCGGCGAGGGAGGCCGTATCCGGTTGATCCGGTACGGCGGTCCGTTATCGACGCGCTCTTCGTAGCAGGCCAAGTCCAGTCGTGGCCGGGTAACCACGACCGTTGATCCGTCTGACACTTACGAGGAGTGCATATGTCCGAGGTGAAGATCACCGCGCAGACCCGTACCGAGTTCGGCAAGGGTGCGGCCCGTCGCATCCGCCGCGCGAACCAGGTTCCGGGTGTTCTCTACGGCCACGGTTCGGACCCGATCCACCTGACGCTGCCGGGTCACGACCTGCTGCTGGCGCTGCGTACGTCGAACGTCCTGATCTCTCTGGACATCGACGGCAAGAGCACCGAGCTGGCGATCCCGAAGGACGTGCAGCGTGACCCGCTGAAGGGCTTCCTGGAGCACGTCGACCTGCAGCTGGTGCAGCGTGGCGAGCAGGTCACCGTCGAGATCCCGGTCGTCGCCGAGGGCGAGCTGGCCCCGGGCGGCAACCTGCTGGAGCACGTGCTGAACGCGCTTCCGGTCGAGGCCGAGGCCACCCACATCCCCGAGTCGCTGACGGTCTCCGTCGAGGGCCTGGAGGCCGGTGCCTCCGTCCTGGCGAAGGACATCCCGCTGCCGAAGGGCACCACGCTCGCGGTCGAGGGTGACACCGTCGTGCTGCAGGTCCTGGCCGCGCAGGCCGAGGAGCCGGCTGCTGAGGGTGCCGAGGGTGACGAGGCCGCCGAGGCCTGAGCCCTTGCGGGTTCCGCTTGACGGGGTGGTGGGCTGTGGCCCGCCGCCCCGTTTCCCTGTTCGGTACGTGTACGAGGAGACGTGACGACATGACGACGGACGCCGGCGCCCCCTGGCTGATCGTGGGTCTGGGCAATCCGGGGCCTGAGTACGCCGGTCATCGGCACAACGTCGGGTTCATGGTGGCCGATCTCCTCGCGGAGCGGATCGGCGGGAAGTTCAAGCGTGCGCAGAAGGCGCAGGCGCAGGTGGTGGAGGGCCGGATGGGGCCTGTGGGTCCGGCGAACCGGCGGGTGGTGCTGGCGAAGCCGATGTCGTACATGAATCTGTCGGGTGGTCCGGTGACGGCGCTGCGGGATTTCTACAAGGTGCCGACGGCGAACATCGTGGCGATCCATGACGAGCTGGACATCGATTACGGCGTGCTGCGGCTGAAGCTGGGTGGCGGGGACAACGGGCACAACGGGTTGAAGTCGATGACGAAGGCGATGGGTGCGGAGTATCACCGGTTGCGGTTCGGTATCGGGCGGCCGCCGGGGCGGATGCAGGTGGCGGACTTCGTGTTGAAGGACTTTTCGTCGGCGGAGCGCAAGGAGCTGGACTACTTCGTGGACCGGGCGGCGGATGCGGTGGAGTGTCTGGTGACGGAGGGGTTGGAGCGGGCTCAGTCCGCGTACAACTCCTGAGCATTCTCGCGACCGATCTATTGACCGATCTCCTGACCGTTCTCGACCGAGATTGACCGGGCGCGGTCGTATCACCGAGGATCGCGCCCCATGAGCAAGCCCTCGCGCAAGAAGCGGACCTCAGCGTTCCTCCCGTTCGCCCGTGCCGCCGCCATGGCTCTGGTCGCCCTGCTGCTGATGGTGGCGGGCGTCTGGGCGTCCTGGGGCACGGCGCAGCACGTTCTGCTGTCCAAGGGGCGGGAGCACGGCGTCCTGACGGTGACGGGCTGCTCGGCGGACGTCTGCACGGGGCGGTACGACCCGGAGGGCCCGGCGGGGCCGCGTACCGACATGTCGATAGCGCACACGGTCGCGGTGCGCGAGGACGGTGTCTATCCGGTGGTGGTGAAGCCGGACACGACGGTACTGGTCCGCACGGGCTGGGCGGGCGGTCTGCACGCGTGGCTGCCGCTGGGCGGGGCGCTGCTGCTGGCGGCGCTGGTGATCGGGGGCGGGCTGCGGTTGCCGCGGCTGGCGTCGGCGGCGGCGTTGGGGGGCGCGGTGCTGCTGGTGGGGACGTTCTTCGCGCTCTGAGGCGCGTACGCGAGGGGGCGCCCGGGTGATCCCGGGCGCCCCCTTTTCGTCGCGGTGTCGTGGTGGGTCAGCCGGTGTTGCGCAGGCCGGCCGCGACGCCGTTGACGGTGAGCAGCAGGGCGCGGGCGAGCAGCGGGTCGGGCTCTTCGCCGCGTTCGGCGGCGGTGCGCTGGCGGGCCAGCAGGGCGACCTGGAGGTAGGAGATGGGGTCCAGGTAGGCGTCGCGGATGGCGAAGGTCTGCTGGAGGACGGGGTTGGAGTCGAGGAGCTTCTCGCCGCCGGTGACGCGCAGGACCTCGGCGACGGTGAGCTCGTGCTCGGCCTGGATGGTGTCGAAGACGTGCCGGAGGTTTTCGGGCACGAGGGTCTCGACGTAGTGGCGGGCGATCCGCAGGTCCGTCTTGGCGAGGGTCATCTCGACGTTGGAGAGGAAGTTGCGGAAGAAGTGCCACTGCTCGTACATCTCGTCGAGTACGGCGTCGAGGCCGGCTTCGCGCAGGGCCTTGAGGCCGGAGCCGACGCCGTACCAGCCGGGGACGATCTGGCGGGACTGGGTCCAGCCGAAGACCCACGGGATGGCGCGCAGGCCGTCGAGGCCGGCGCCGGAGTCGGGGCGGCGGGAGGGCCGGGAGCCGAGGTGGAGGTCGGCGAGCTGGTCGACGGGGGTGGAGGCGAAGAAGTACGCCGGGAGGTCGGGGTCCTCGACGAGCCTGCGGTAGGCGGTGTGGGCGGCCTCGGATGCGGTGTCCATGGCCGCGTCCCAGCGGGCGAGGGCCTCGTCGGACTGGCGGGGCGCGGTGTGCAGGGCGGATGCCTGGAGGGTGGCCGCGACCGTGAGTTCCAGGTTCTCCCGGGCGAGGGAGGGGATGAGGTACTTGTCGGAGATGACCTCGCCCTGTTCGGTCACCTTGATCTCGCCCTCGAGGGTGCCCCAGGGCTGGGCGAGGATGGCCTCGTGGGTGGGGCCGCCGCCGCGGCCGACGGTGCCGCCGCGGCCGTGGAAGAGGCGGAGGCGGACTCCGTAGCGGTGGGCGACGTCGCGCAGGCGGCGCTGGGCGCGGTGGATCTCCCACTGGCTGGTGGTGATGCCGCCGAACTTGGAGGAGTCGGAGTAGCCGAGCATGACCTCCTGGACGTCGCCGCGCAGGGAGACGAGGCGCCGGTAGGAGGGGTCGGCGAGCATGTCGTTGAGGATGACGTCGGCGGCCTTGAGCTCGTCGGTGGTCTCCAGGAGCGGCACGATGCCGATCTTGGCCCAGCCGGCGTGGAGGTCGATGAGTCCGGCCTCGCGGGCGAGGACGGCGGCGGCGAAGACGTCGTCGGCGCCCTGGCACATGGAGATGATGTAGGACTCGACGACTTCGGGGCCGAAGCGTTCGAAGGCGTCCTTGATGGTGAGGAAGACGCCGAGGGTCTTGGTGCCGGCCGCGTCGAGGGGGGCGGGCTGGGGGGCGAGGGGCCGGCGGGAGCGGAGCTCCTTGGCGAGGAGCTTCTGCCGGTAGTCGCGCGGCATGTCGGCGTAGCGCCAGGATTCCTCGCCGAGTCGGTCGAAGAGCTGGCCGAGGGCGTGGTGGTGGGCGTCGGCGTGCTCGCGTACGTCCATGGTGGCGAGCTGGAGGCCGAAGGCGGCGAGGGTGCGGATGGTGCGGTCGAGGCGGCCGTCGGCGAAGAGGCCGCCGCGGTGCTCGCGCAGGGAGGTCTGGATCAGGGTGAGGTCGGCGAGCAGCTCGGCGGTGCCGAGGTAGTCGCGGCCTTCCTGGTGGGGGGTGCCCTTGGCGAGGCGCTCGCGGGTGTTGAGGAGCTTCTGGCGGATGCAGGTGGCCTTGAGCCGGTAGGGCTCTTCGGCGTTGAGGCGCTTGTAGCGGGGGCTGATCTCGGGGAGGTTCTCGAGGTCCTGCTGGAGGGAGTCGAGGAGTTCCCGGGTGGCGCCGGCGTAGCGGATGGAGTTGGAGAGCTGCGCGCGGAGCTGGTCGATCAGCTCGATGGCGTCGGTGATGCCGTGCTCGTGCTGGAGGATCAGCACTTCGCGGGTGACGGTGGGCGTGACGTTGGGGTTGCCGTCGCGGTCGCCGCCGATCCAGGTGCCGAAGGTGAGGGGGCGGGTGCCGGGGGGCAGCTCGACGCCGACGCGCTCGAGTTCGGCGGCGAGGTCTTCGAGGACGTCACCGACGGCGTTGGCGTGGAGTTCGTCGAGGTAGTAGATGGCGTTGCGGGCTTCGTCGGCGGGCTCGGGCCGTACGACGCGGAGCTCGTCGGTCTGCCAGACGAGGTCGATGGACTCGGCCAGGCGCAGGTCGTGGCGGCGCCGGTCGGAGGCGATGACCGGGGTTTCGAGGAGCTCGGCGATGCGGCGGAGCTTGTTGAGCACGGAGCGGCGCGCGGCCTCGGTGGGGTGCGCGGTGAAGACGGGCCGGACGTTGAGGTTCCGGACGGTCTCGCGTACGTGCTCGGGGTCGCCGTCCTTGAGCATGTCGGCGGTGCGGGCGAGGAGGCCGCCTTCGGCGGCGCGCTTCTCGCGCAGTTCCTTGCCGCGGTGCACCTGCTCGGTGACGTTGGCGAGGTGGAAGTAGGTGGAGAAGGCGCGGACGAGCTTGGCCGCGGTCTGGAGGTCGGTGTCGCCGAGCAGCTCGGCGGCGGCCTCGCCGTCCTCGCGGGTCAGGCGGCGGACCTTCTCGACGAGCTCGAGGAGCTCGGGGCCCTCCTGGCGCACGAGTGTTTCGCCGAGGAGGTCGCCCAGTCGGCGGATGTCGGAACGCAGCTCGGCGTTGGCGGTGGAGGTCTGGTCTGCACTGCTCACAGGTGCGGCTCCTTGCAGTGTTCGAGCACGTCTGGAGGGGTACTGAAAGCTCGCGGACCGCGCTGTCCGACGACTCCCAGGATAGGTGGCGCGTGGTGTGGCGGTGTCCACTGCCCCCTTGCCGCGCGCCCGTGCGCTGACATACTTACGACGCCGTAGGTTACGGGGCCGTAGGAACGGGTACCCGAGACCCGGTTTCCTTCGTATCCCTCACCCCCAGGGGACCCTATGACCACAACCCCCGACATGCTTCACACCGCGGACCCGGCCGCTGACGCTGCCGCTTCCCCGGATGCGCCCTCCGCCACGCTGGGCGGAGACAACAAGCGTTCGATCGAGCAGATCGCGCTGCTGCTCTTCATCACGGTGCCGTTCCTGGCCCTGCTCGCGGCGGTGCCGCTGGCGTGGGGCTGGGGCGTGAGCTGGCTGGACCTCGGCCTGCTGGTGGCGATGTACTTCATCGGCTGCCACGGCATCACGATCGGTTTCCACCGGTACTTCACGCACGGTTCGTTCAAGGCGAAGCGTCCCCTGCGGATCGCGCTGGCGATCATGGGGTCGCTGGCGGTGGAGGGCCCGCTGGTGCGGTGGGTGGCGGATCACCGCAAGCACCACAAGTTCTCGGACGCGGAGGGCGACCCGCATTCGCCGTGGCGGTTCGGTGAGACGGTGCCGGCGCTGATGAAGGGCCTGTGGTGGGCGCACATCGGGTGGATGTTCGATGAGGAGCGCACCCCGCAGGCCAAGTACGCACCGGACCTGATCAAGGACCCGGCGATGCGGGCGATCTCCCGGGGCTTCATCGGCTGGACGGTGCTCTCGCTCGCGATCCCGCCGCTGGTCGGCGGTCTGGTGACGATGTCGTGGTGGGGCGCGTTCACGGCGTTCTTCTGGGGCTCGCTGGTGCGGGTGGCGCTGCTGCACCACGTGACGTGGTCGATCAACTCGATCTGCCACGCGGTGGGCAAGCGGCCGTTCAAGTCGCGGGACCGTTCGGGGAACGTGTGGTGGCTGGCGGTGCTGTCGTGCGGTGAGTCGTGGCACAACCTGCACCACGCCGACCCGACGTCCGCGCGTCACGGTGTGATGCGGGGGCAGATCGACTCCAGCGCGCGGCTGATCCGCTGGTTCGAGAAGCTGGGCTGGGCGTACGACGTGCGCTGGCCGAGCGCGTCGCGGATCGAAGCCCGCCGCCAGGACCGCGCCGCGAACGCGGCATGATGGACGGTGTGGCGATCGACGGCAGCAGTACCAGCAGCAGTGACAAACCGAGGCGCGGTCGGCGGGTCCGGATGACGGGAGCCGAGCGCCGCCAGCAGCTGCTCGACATCGGCCGCACCCTCTTCGCGGAGCGGGGCTTCGAAGGCACGTCGGTGGAGGAGATCGCGGCGAAGGCCGGGGTGTCCAAGCCGGTGGTGTACGAGCACTTCGGCGGCAAGGAAGGTCTGTACGCGGTCGTCGTGGACCGCGAGATGCGCCAGCTGCTCGACATGGTGACCGGCGCCCTGACCGCGGGGCACCCGCGGGAGCTCCTGGAGCAGGCGGCGTTCGCGCTGCTGGACTACATCGAGACGTACACGGACGGCTTCCGGATCCTGGTCCGGGACTCCCCGGTGGCGCAGTCCACGGGTACGTTCGCCTCGCTGATCTCGGACATCGCCACGCAGGTGGAGGACATCCTGGGCCTGGAGTTCAAGGCCCGGGGCTTCGATCCGAAGCTGGCGCCGCTGTACGCGCAGGCGCTGGTGGGGATGGTGGCCCTGACGGGCCAGTGGTGGCTGGACGCCCGCAAGCCGAAGAAGGCGGAGGTCGCCGCGCATCTGGTGAACCTGGCCTGGCACGGGCTGGACGGGCTGGAGCCGAAGCCGCGGCTGATAGGTCACCGCAAGAGCTGATCACCCTGGTACCGGCGGAGGGGCGCCGCGCTCGACGCGCGGCGCCCCTCCGTGTTGCTCCCGGGCCCGTCACCCGGGCTTGCGGGCGACGGCGAAGATCCGGCGGAACGGGAAGACCGTGCCGTGCGGGCCCGGCGGGTAGGCCTTGCGCAGCAGGTCGCGGTACTGGGCGAGGAACTCGGCGATGGCCTCGTCGTCGCCCTCCAGGGCGGTGAGGACGGGGCGCAGGGCGGTGCCCTTGACCCAGTCGAGGACGGGGTCCTCGCCCTGGAGGAGCTGGGAGTAGACGGTTTCCCAGACCTCGGTCCGGCAGCCCAGGTCGGTGAGGCGGGCCAGGTAGTCGGCGGAGGTGAGGATGTGGACGAAGCGGCGGCCGTGGTCCCCGAGGCGGTCGCGCCACTGCGGGGACTCGCACAGCTCGCCGAGGAGGGCGTGGCTGGGCGAGGTGAAGTTGCCCGGGACCTGGAAGGCGAGTGTGCCGCCGGGGGTGAGGCCGTCGATCCACAGGGGCAGGGACTCGGGGTGGTTGGGCACCCACTGGAGGGCCGCGTTGGAGACGATCAGGTCGTACGGTTCGTCCGGCGTCCAGTGCGCGGCGTCGGCCGGGCGGAAGTCGAGCCAGCCGCCGCCGGGCGTGGTGCCGGCGTAGCGCTGTTTGGCCTGCTCCAGCATCTCGGGTGAGAGGTCGAAGCCGGTGATGTGGGCGTCGGGCCAGCGGTCGGCGAGGAGCGCGGTGACGTTGCCGGGGCCACACCCGATGTCGGCGATTCGGGCCGGCCTGCCGTGCGCGGTCGCGGGCAGCTCGGGTATGCGGTTGAGGAGGTCGATGAACGGGCGGGTGCGGTGATCGGAGTGGCGCAGGTACTGCTGTGGATCCCAGATTGGTGCGGAATGCATGGACAAGCCCCCTTGCTGGAACGGCGTACCGAAGCGGAACAGAGTCCCGGCCCCGTCATGCCCAATGGTCAAGGCGAGTATTTCTTGACGTCAAGAGACTTCACATCGACAGAGCGCCTACACTGATCGCCATGGAGGACGAGGTCGATCGACTGGTCGCAGCATGGCGCCGCGAGCGCCCCGACCTCGACGTGGAACCGCTCGAGGTGCTCAGCCGTGTGTCCAGGCTGGCCCGGCACCTCGACCGCGCTCGTCGGCTGGCGTTCTCCGAGCACGAGCTGGAGCCGTGGGAGTTCGACGTCCTGACGTCGCTGCGCCGCGCGGGCGCCCCCTATCAGCTCTCCCCCGGCCAGCTGCTCACGCAAACGCTCGTCACCTCCGGCACCATGACCAACCGCATCGACCGGCTCGCCAAGAAGGGCCTCGTCGAGCGGCTGCCCGACCCCAGCGACCGCCGCGGTGTCCTCGTGCGCCTCACCCCCGAGGGGCGCGACCGGGCCGACCAGGCGCTCGCGGGGCTGCTGGACCAGGAGCGGGCGATCCTCGTGGAGCTGTCCCGCGCGCAGCGGGCCGAGCTCGCCGCGCTGCTACGCCAGCTGACCGCCCCGTTCGACAACATCCCCTAGCCCCGGGCCGAGATCGGCCGGGCCCACGCCCGCCCGGCGCGCCAGCGCGACGGCCGCCAGCGTGGAGTGCACGCCGAGCTTGCCGAGCACGTTCTGCATGTGCGTGCGCACGGTGTGCGGGGAGAGGAAGAGCCGTTCGGCGACGGCCTTGCGGCCGAGGCCAGCGACCATGCAGCGCAGCACCTCCCGCTCGCGCGGGGTCAGGGACTCCACCAGCCGCTCGCTCTCGGTGCGGTGCTTGCGCGCGGCCGTCAGCTCGCGCAGCACCCCGGTGAGCAGGGCCGGCGGCAGGTGGGTCTCGTCGCGCAGCACGCCGCGGATCACCGCCAGCAGCCGCTGGAGCGAACAGTCCTTGGCGACCCAGCCGGAGGCTCCGGCCTGGAGGGCGAGCGCGGCGCGGCGCGGGTCGTCCTTCTCGGCGAGCACGACGGTCCGCACGGTGGGCTGGGTGGAGCGGACGCTCGCGACGAGCGAGATGCCGTCGGCCGGTTCCTCGCCGTGGGCGCCGTGGCCGCCGTGGTCCGGGACCGCGTGCGGCGAGGCGGCGGGGGGCGGGGCGGTTGCGGAGAGGACGGCCGGGGGCGGGGCGTTCCGGGGGGCGGGCACCCGCACCGGCGGGCTCGCGGCGGTGAGGCCGCCCGCGCCGAGGTCGGCGTCGATCAGCAGGACGTCGAACGTACGGCCCTCGGAGGCGGCCCGCTCCAGGCAGCGCAGCGCGGCGGGGCCGCTGCCGGCCGCCGCGACGTCCACGTCGGGCTCGGCGGCGAGGGCCGCCGCGAGCGACTCGGCGAAGATGCGGTGGTCGTCCACCACCAGAACCCGGATACGGACCACTGACACCCCCATGTGTCGCCGCTGTGTCGAGGAAGGCGGAGCAGCCGCGGATACGGCGCCCGGAGAGGAGGTCCCATGGTCGTCGCACGGCCGCCGCCGTGCAGTGACTGTTACCCCACCCCGGGCGCCGTACCCGACTGTCTCGCCCCTGATCAGCGCCGGCCCCCACCGGCACCGTGCATCAGAGTACGGCCGGCGGCCCGGAGGGGAGGGCGGTTTGCGGAACTGACCGGTTACGCGAGGCGACGCGCTCCCGCCGACGGGACCGCCGGGAAGACGCGCGGAGCCGCGAACCCGGCCCCGGCGAAGGCCGTTCGGACGGCTTTCGTCACGGTTTCCTCGCCGTCCGCCTCGGTCAGGACGATCGCCGAGCCGCCGAAGCCGCCGCCCGTCATCCGCGCGCCCAGCGCGCCCGCCCCGGTCGCCGCGGACACCACCAGGTCCAACTCCGGGCAGGAAACCCGCAGATCGTCGCGGAGGGACGCGTGCCCCTCGGTGAGCACCGGCCCCACCGCCCGTACGTCGCCGGCGTCGAGCAGCGCGATGGTCCGCCGTACGCGGTGGTTGTCGGAGACGACGTGGCGGACGTACGAGCGAATCGTTTCGCCGGGCAACCGCCGCAGGGCGTCGAGTAGTTGCACGTGGTCGATGTCGCGCAGCGTGCGCACGCCGAGCGCCCGCGCGCCCGCCTCGCACCCGGCGCGCCGCTCGGCGTACGCGCCGTCGCCGAGCGCGTGCTTCACCCGGGTGTCGACGACGAGGAGGCGCAGCCCCCGCGCGGCGAGGTCGAACGGGACCTGGCGGTGCGACAGGTCGCGGGTGTCGAGGTGGAGGGCGTGCCCCTCGGTGCAGCACGCCGACGCCATCTGGTCCATCACGCCGCACGGCACGCCCACGAAGGCGTTCTCCGCGCGCTGTGCGAGCACGGCCAGCTCCTCGCGAGCGAGCCCGAGGCCGTACAGCTCGTTCAGCGCGAGCGCGGTGACGACCTCCAGGGCGGCCGACGACGACAGGCCGGCGCCGGTCGGGACGGTGGAGGCGAGGTGGATGTCGGCACCGGTGACGGGGTGCCCGGCTTCGCGCAGCGCCCACACCACCCCGGCCGGGTAGGCGGCCCAGCCGGTGCCCGCGCGGGGGACCAGCTCGTCGCACGCGAGCTCGACGACCCCCTGGTCGACGTCGGCGGAGTGCACGCGCAGCCGCCCGTCGGAGCGCCGCGCCACCGCGGCGACGGCGGTGTGCGGGAGAGCCAGCGGCAGTACGAAGCCGTCGTTGACGTCGGTGTACTCACCGATGAGGTTGACCCGGCCGGGCGCGGCCCACACGCCCTCGGGCGCGTACCCGTACAGCGCCCGGAAGTCCTGCGCTGTGTCCGTCACTTCCCCGCCTCCCGCTTCTGCGCGAACTCCCACGCGTCCGCCACGATGTGCGCGAGGCCGGGGCGGGAGGGCCGCCAGCCCAGCCGCTCCCGGGCGGTGGCGGCGGAGGCGACCAGCACCGCCGGGTCGCCGGCGCGGCGCGGGGCGACGGCCTCCGGGACGGGGTGGCCGGTCACCTCGCGGACGGTCTCGATGACCTCGCGGACGGAGAAGCCGTTGCCGTTGCCGAGGTTGCAGATCAGGTGCTCGCCCGGTGCGAGCGCGTCGAGGGCCAGCAGGTGCGCCTCGGCGAGGTCGGCGACGTGGATGTAGTCGCGGACGCAGGTGCCGTCGGGGGTCGGGTAGTCGTCGCCGTAGACGGAGATCGACGGGCGCTTGCCGAGGGCGACCTGGAGGACGAGCGGGATGAGGTGCGACTCGGGGTCGTGGCGCTCGCCGCACTCCCCGTACGCCCCGGCGACGTTGAAGTAGCGCAGCGAGGCGGCGGCCAGGCCGTGGGCGGCGGCCTCGCCGGTGAGCATGTGGTCGACGGCGAGCTTGGAGGCGCCGTAGGGGCTGGTGGGGGCGGTCGGGTCGGTTTCGGTGAGGGGCGTGGAGACCGGTTCGCCGTAGGTGGCGGCCGTGGAGGAGAAGACGAGGCGGCGCACGCCCGCGTCGCGCATGGCGGCGAGCAGCGCCATGGTGCCGCCGACGTTGTTGGCCCAGTACTTCTCGGGGTCGGTGACCGACTCGCCGACCTGCGAGAAGGCGGCGAAGTGGAGCACGCCGTCGTACGAGGCGTCGAGGTGGCGGGCGGCGTCCTGGACGCGGCCCTCGATGAAGCGGGCCCCGGCCGGGACGCCCGCGCGGAAGCCCGTCGACAGGTCGTCCAGGACGGTCACGTCGTGCCCGGCCTCCAGCAGGTGTGCGGCGACCACACCGCCGACGTAGCCGGCTCCGCCCGTCACCAGGTACTTGCTCACTTGCTCGCCACCTCTCGCAGTCGCCGGGCCGCGGCCTCCGGCGGTACGTCGTTGATGAACACACTCATGCCCGACTCGGAGCCCGCCAGGAACTTGAGCTTGCCGGAGGTGCGCCGGATGGTGAAAAGCTCCAGATGCAGGGCGAAGTCGGCGCGCCGGGGGTCGCGCAGCGGCGCCTGGTGCCAGGCGGCGATGTACGGCGTGGGGGGTTCGTCGGGGCCGAAGATCCGGTCGAAGCGGCGCAGCAGCTCCAGGTAGACGCCGGGGAACCCGTCGCGCGCCGCGTCGTCCAGGGCCCGCAGGTCGGGCACGCGCCGTGTGGGGTGGAGGTGCACTTCGTACGGCCAGTGCGCGGCGTACGGCACGTAGGCGACCCACTCGTCGGTCTCCAGGACCACCCGTTCGGCGTCGGCGCGCTCGCGGGCGAGGAGGTCGTCGAAGAGGTTGCGGCCGGTGGCGGCGCGGTGGGCGTCGAGGGAGCGGAGCATCGCCGCCGTGCGGGGGGTGGTGAAGGGGTACGCGTAGATCTGGCCGTGCGGGTGGCCGAGGGTGACGCCGATCTCGGCGCCGCGGTTCTCGAAGCAGAAGACCTGCTCGACCTGGTCCAGCGCGGCGAGTTCGGCGGTGCGGTCGGTCCAGGCCTCCAGGACGAGGGCGGCCTGCTCTTCGGTGAGGTCGGCGAAGGAGGCGTCGTGGTCGGGGGTGAAGCAGACGACCTCGCAGCGCCCGGAGTCGCCGGCGAGGGAGGGGAAGCGGTTCTCGAAGACGACGACGTCGTAGTCGGCGTCGGGGATCTCGCTGTGCCGGCCGTCCCGGGAGGGGCACAGGGGGCACTCGTCGGCGGGCGGGTGGTAGGTGCGGCCCTGGCGGTGCGAGGCGATGGCGACGGAGTCGCCGAGGAGGGGGTCGTGCCGGATCTCGGAGGTGGTGGAGATGGGGTCGAGGGGGCGGGGGTCGACGGCGTCGCGTACGGCGTCGTCCCGCCGGTCGTAGTAGACCAGCTCGCGCCCGTCGGCCAGCCGGGTCGACGTTTTCTTCACTACGGACTCCTGCCGTGTGCTGTTCAAACACAACCACACACAAGGAACCACAATCGAACATCGCAGTCAATGCCGGCGCCCCGCCCCGGCGGGGGGTCTCTCACGGCCAGTCTCAGTCGGTGGGCTGGGCCGCGTGCCGCAGGGCCGCGCGGTCCAGGAGGCCCGTACGGGCGGCGAGGGCGGCGGCCTCCAGGCGGGAGCCGACGCCCAGCTTCATCAGCACGCGCTGCACGTGCGTGCGCGCGGTGCTCGGCGCGATGTGCATGCCCGCGGCGATCAGCCGGGTGTCCTCGCCCTCCGCGACCCGGACGAGCACCTCCACTTCCCGCGGCGTGAGCATCCGCAGCAGCCGCTGGCCCTCGTCGTCGGGCTGCGCCGCCGGGTTCAGCAGTTCGGTGAAGGCGCCCTGGAGCAGCTGGGGCGCGATCGCCACCTCGCCCGCCCTGGCCTTGAGCATCGCCCGCTCGACGCCTTCGATGCGCTCGTCGTGGCGTACGTAGCCGGACGCGCCCGCGGCGAACGCCGCCGCGATCCCGCGCGGGCTCGGCACGGGGCCGAGGATGACCACCGCCACCTGCGGGCGGTCCTGCTTGATGCGGACGACCGGGTCGAAGGCGC
The DNA here is from genome assembly GCF_040646655.1 of Streptomyces sp. NPDC045431. NCBI lineage: Bacteria > Bacillati > Actinomycetota > Actinomycetes > Kitasatosporales > Streptomycetaceae > Streptomyces > Streptomyces sp. NPDC045431. The sequence continues at coordinate 481,619 of NZ_JBEZAQ010000003.1, read as the reverse complement.
CCGGTTCCGCGGGGGCGGCCGTGCCCAGCAGGCACACCTCCGGCGCGCGGCTCACCACCAGCTCGGCCGCGCCGGCGGCGGGTGCGGCGGCCGCGAGCACCCGGTGGCCGCGCAGTTTCAGCGCCGAGGCGAGCGCCTCGGCGAGCAGGCGGTGGTCGTCGACCACCATGAGCCGCACGCCCATCGAGCAATCCCCCATCCCCGCCGGTCCCGGCTCCCCGCCGGCTCCGGCCCCCCGCCGTCCCCGGCACTGTTGACCCGGCAAGCTACACGCTTGTTCGACATCGCGCGCCCCCTACTTGTCAGAAGCCCCCCGGAATGTCGAATTCTTCGCTGATAAGGGCTACTTGAGTCCCTTTATGCTGACGGCCCGGCACCTCGCTCGTGCGAGGTGCCGGGCCGGGCGACGGACCCACCCCAGGGGCGGGCGGGCGTCAGTGCGTGGTGTACGCCAGCACGAAGTACTGCTTGTCGTCGACGGAGGAGCTGCTCGGTTCGGAGATCATCCGCTCCGAGATGAACAGCCGTCCGGCGGTGTAGCGGATCTCCGCGTGGTCGAGCGAGAAGCTCGACTCGGCGTCGCGCACCGCTTCGTCGGCCGGGTTCTCCAGCAGCACGGTCTGCTTGAAGGTGGACCCGTCGATGCTGACGATCTGGCCGCCCTTGTCGTAGGGCGGTTCCTTGTACGCGATGATGTTGCCGCCGTCCATGCGCAGCGGGAACATCGAGTAGCGGTCGCCCGCCTCGGCCTTGTCGCTGGTGGGCTTGCCGGTGGTGAGGTCGAAGGAGACGATCTCGTTGGTCTGGCCGTAGCCCTCGCCCGCGCCCTCGTGGTCCTCGGTGGGGAGGTAGACGCGGCCGTTGCCGACGACGACCTTGCTGCACGCCTCGACCAGGGTCGAGTCGCAGTCGCCTGCGAACCGTTCGGCGTCCACGGCGATCTTGGCCTTGAGCTTGCCGGTCTTCTCGTCGAGGGAGAAGAGGTCGGAGATCCCGGAGCCGTCACCGGCAGTGTCGCCGACGTCGGCCGCGACGACCAGCGGCTTGGTGGAGACGACGCTCGCGTACTCCACCCCGTCCGGCATCTTGAACTGCGCGAGCGGCCGCCCGGTCTTCGGGTCGAGGTTCTGGATCAGCACGTACTGCTGGTCGCGCGGGCCGCACTTGCGGGCCGCGACGAGGGCCGCGCCGCCGCCGTACCCCATGTCGTAGCACTGCTCGGCGTTGATCTGGGGCTTCCAGAGCTCCTTGCCGGTGGCCAGGTCCCAGGCGCCGCCGCCGTCCGTGCCGCCCGCGGCGACCGCGCCGGCGCCGACGGTGACCTCGCTGAACCGGATCTTGGGCCCGTTGCCCGTGCCGGCCGCGGACTTGCTCCACAGCAGCTTGCCCGTGGTCAGGTCGATGACGCCGACCTCGGTGCACGGCTGGTAGTACTTCGGGGCGACGCGCTTGGTGGCCTCGAAGGCGATCGCCGTCTTGTTGTCCTGGACGTGGCGGGACGCCGCGCAGACCTGGCCGGGCAGGGGGAGGGTCCACAGCGGGGTGCCCTTGTCGAGGTCGTACCCGACGACCGAGTCGATGCCCGACTTCACGTACGCCTTGTCGGTGATCCAGGAGCCGGCCACGGTCGTCACGTCCGCGACCTTGGGGTGCGGCATCTGGAAGGCCACCTTCGAGCGGGTGTTGGCGGGCGCCTTCTCCTTGCCCGGCCCGTCGGGCGCCGTGCCGCCGCCACCGCCGCCGCCCCCTCCGGCGGTGGCACCGGCGGTGGCGCCCTTGGCCTCGTCGCCCTTGCCGCCGTCGTCGCCGCTGGTGCCGGCGTACCAGATGCCGCCCGCGATGATCAGGGCCACGGCGACGGCCGCGGCGATGATGATCCGCAGCTGCGTGGACGGCTTCCTGCCGCCCGGCGGGGGCAGCGGCGGCTGCCCCGGGGGCTGCTGGTGCACGGGGGCGGTCGGGTAACCGTAGCCGTACGGCTGCTGGCCGGGGACCTGGCCGGGAGCCTGACCGGGGGCCTGGGGGTAGCCGTAGCCGGGGGGCTGGCCCGGGGCCTGGGGGTAGCCGTAGCCGGGGGCCTGGCCCGGAGCCTGGGGGTAGCCGTAGCCGGGGTTCGGCGGCGGGGTGGGGGCGCCGAAACCGCCCTGGGGCGGCTGGCCCGGCGGGGAGCCAGGCGGATGGTTCGGCGGCGGCGGGGGTGGCTGCGTCATGGTGTGAGTCCCTCTGGGGTCCGGTTCGGGCCCTGCTGCTGGTGCGTCACTTGGAGAAGGCCATCATCGTCTTGGTCTGCTTCTCCTGTTCGTCGTTGCTCGCGCTCACGCGACCGCTGACGATGAAGAACCGGCCGTCGGCGTAGGCGTACTGCGCGTCGAAGAAGGACCGTTCGATCTGGGCCGTCGACTGCGGGTGCTGGAGCAGCACCGCGGGCTTGCCGCCGGTCGGCGCGAGCGTGGCGACCGCGCCGCCCCGGTCCCAGGAGCCCTCCATGTAGAGCAGCACGTTGCCGCCCTCCATGCGCAGCGGCGTCATGGTCTTCTTCGGGCCCGCCGAGGAGCGCCACTTGGGCTTGCCGGTGTCGAGGTCGAACGCCACCACGTCATTGGTGCCGTCGGTGACCGAGGTGGGCGCGGTGGCCATGTAGAAGGTGGAGGCGTCGGCGGCGACGCCGACGCAGCCCTCCAGGTTCTGGCCGAAGACGATGAAGCTGCCACCGCAGTTGATCTCGAACTTGTCCTTGCCGCCGTCGAGGGTGGAGCGGAGCTTGCCGGTGTCCGTCAGCGCGAAGACGGACCACTTCTTCTCCTTGCGCTGGGTCGCCGAGACGACCAGCGGGCTGACGGAGTAGACCTTGTCGACCTCCCAGTTGGGGGCCAGCTTGTACGACCACTTGGGCTTGCCGGTCGCCGGGTCGACCTCGCTGATCTGGTGCTGCTGCTTCTCGTAGTCGCCGGTGGGGCAGCTGGCGGCGGCGATGAGCTTGGGGCCGCCGGCGAAGGCGTACGGCTGGCAGCCGCCGGACGGCTTGCCGAAGAGCTGCTTGCCGTCGGTGAGGGAGTAGCCGTAGGAGTTGTTGGTGCCGGCGGCGGTCACGGTGGTGCCGCTGATGGCGAGCGTGACGTCGGAGAGCGCGCTGAAGCCGGTGCCCTTGGCGATGGTCTGCTTCCAGCCCGCCTTGCCGGTCTTGAGGTCGATCTGCTGGAGCTGGAGGCAGTCGGCCCGGTCGCCGTTGCCGTCCTTGACGCCGATGACGAGGGTGCCGTCGGCGGCGGGCGCGACGGGGGCGGCGCACACCTCGGTGGTGAACGGCACCTCCCACTTCTTCTTGCCGTCGGCGACCGAGTAGCCGGTGACGCTCTTGTACATGGCCTTGACGAGGGTGTCGCCGACGACCCAGGGGCCGTACACGTCCGCGCCGTTGCGCGGGAGGTCGACGTCGTTGGTGCCGAGCCAGGCGACCTTGGCCTCGCCGTCCTTGCGACCGGCGTTGAGGTCGTCCCCGGCGTCGCGGCCGTCGCCGCTGCCGTCGCCCTGGTCCACCTCACCGGAGCCGGTGGGGGCGGGGGCGGCGCTGGAGCCCTTGGCGTCGGACTTCTTGGGGTCGGTGTCGTCGCCGCTGACGGCGAACCAGGTGCCGCCGCCGATGACGAGGAGGGCGGCCACGGCGGCGCCGATGATGACGCCGGGCTTGCCCTTGAAGGGGTTGCGTCCGCCGCCGGCGGGCCCGGGCGCGGGGGCGCCGGGGTACTGCGGCTGCCCCGGGTAGCCGCCGTAGGCGCCGGGCTGCGGCTGGCCGTAGGGGCCCGGCTGGGCGCCGTAAGGTCCGGGCTGGGGGGCGTACGGGCCCGGCTGCTGGGGGTAGCCGTAACCGGGCTGGGGGCCCTGCGGCGGGGCGGCGGGCGGCGGGCCGGCCGGGGGCTGCGACGGCGGCATGGGCGGCTGGGCCGGCGGCACCGGCGGCTGGCCGGGGGGCTGAGGGAAGCCCTGCTGCGGGTCCTGAGGAGACCCGAAGCCGCCCCCCTGCGGCGGTTGCTGGCTGGGCGGCTGAGTCATCAGCGCTTCCCCCTTCGTGCGGTCCGGTGACCGACCGGCCTCCCCCGCGATTCCGGGGCGTCGCACGTACGCGCACGCGTACCGCCGGAATGGAGCGAATCGGACACGGATTCCGCAGTATTACGTGAGTCGAGCGGGGTTTCTTTCTATCACTCGGCCATGACGACGAACGGGCCGGTCCGCCCCTGTTCCCAAGGGAGGACCGGCCCGTGATGCCCTCGTTATCCGCTCTCCACGCCTTCGCCGCGTCCCCCTGAGGTCAGGCGTCCTCGGCGAGTTCCAGCCAGCGCATCTCCAAGTCCTCGCGCTGGGCGGCCAGTTCCCTCAGCTCGGCGTCCAGTTTCGCCACCTTCTCGAAGTCCGTGGCGTTTTCGGCGATTTGGGCGTGGAGCTTGCCCTCCTTCTCGGAGACCTTGTCGAGCTGACGCTCGATCTTCTGCAGCTCCTTCTTGGCCGCGCGGGAGTCGCCCGCCGACTTCTCCTTCGCGGGTGCCGGCGCGGACGCGGCGGCCGGTGCCGGGGCGGCCGTCTCGATCATCCTCTGGCGCCGCTCCAGGTACTCGTCGATACCGCGCGGCAGCATGCGCAACGTGGCGTCGCCGAGGAGCGCGAACGTCTTGTCCGTCGTGCGCTCGATGAAGAACCGGTCGTGGGAGATGACGACCATGGAACCGGGCCAGCCGTCGAGGAGGTCCTCCAGCTGGGTGAGGGTCTCGATGTCCAGGTCGTTCGTCGGCTCGTCGAGGAAGAGGACGTTCGGCTCATCCATCAGCAGCCGCAGCAGCTGGAGGCGGCGGCGCTCACCGCCGGAGAGGTCGCCGACGGGCGTCCACTGCTTCTCCTTGGTGAAGCCGAACTGCTCGCACAGCTGCCCCGCGGTCATCTCCCGGCCCTTGCCGAGGTCGACGCGGTCGCGGATCTGCTGGACGGCCTCCAGCACGCGCAGCGTCGGCGGCAGTTCGGCGACGTCCTGCGACAGGTACGCGAGGCGTACCGTCTTGCCGACGACGATCCGCCCGCCGGCCGGCTGCTTCTCGCCCTGGGTGGTGGCGGCCTCGGCGAGGGCGCGCAGCAGGGAGGTCTTGCCGGCGCCGTTGACGCCGACCAGGCCGATGCGGTCACCGGGGCCGAGCTGCCAGGTCAGGTGCTTCAGCAGCACCTTGGGACCGGCGGTGACGGTCACGTCCTCCAGGTCGAAGACGGTCTTGCCGAGCCGGGCGTTGGCGAACTTCATCAGCTCGCTGGTGTCGCGCGGCGGCGGTACGTCCGCGATGAGCGCGTTCGCCGCCTCGATGCGGAACCGCGGCTTCGACGTGCGCGCCGGGGCGCCGCGCCGCAGCCAGGCCAGCTCCTTGCGCATCAGGTTCTGCCGCTTGACCTCCTCGGTGGCGGCGATGCGCTCGCGCTCGGCGCGCGCGAAGACGTAGTCGGAGTAGCCGCCCTCGTACTCGTGCACCGCGCCGCGCTGCACGTCCCACATGCGCGTGCAGACCTGGTCGAGGAACCACCGGTCGTGGGTGACGCAGACGAGCGCGGAGCGGCGGGCCCGCAGGTGCTGGGCGAGCCAGGCGATGCCCTCGACGTCGAGGTGGTTGGTCGGCTCGTCGAGAACGATGAGGTCCTGCTCGGCGATGAGCAGCTTGGCGAGCGCGATGCGCCGCCGCTCGCCGCCGGAGAGCGGCCCGATGACGGTGTCGAGGCCCTGGGGGAAGCCGGGCAGGTCGAGGCCACCGAACAGCCCGGTGAGCACGTCGCGGATCTTGGCGCTGCCGGCCCACTCGTGGTCGGCGAGGTCGCCGATGACCTCGTGCCGGACGGTGGCGGCGGGGTCGAGCGAGTCGTGCTGGGTGAGGACGCCGAGGCGGAGTCCGCCGCTGTGCGTGACGCGGCCGGTGTCGGCCTCCTCCAGCTTGGCGATCATCCGGATGAGGGTGGTCTTGCCGTCCCCGTTGCGCCCGACGACACCGATCCGGTCCCCCTCGGAGACGCCGAGGGACACACCGTCCAGCAGGGCACGGGTGCCGTACACCTTGCTGACTGCCTCGACATTGACGAGGTTGACTGCCATTTCACTCCTGTACGGGGGGACGGGCCGACCTACCAGGGTAGCCGCCGCGGACGGTGCGATAGCGTGCGCGTTCCTTCGATCGAACTCTGGGTGGGGATCTTCATGCGGCGGTACGTGGTGCGGGGCGCGGTTCCGGCGGTTGTGGTGGCGGCGGGGCTGCTGGTGAGCGGGTGCTCGTCGGAGCCGGAGAAGCCGGCCGAGAAGAAGGCGCAGGCGTCCGCCTCGGGCTCGCCGTCGCCTTCGGCCTCCGCCCCGACCGCCGCCGCCGCCAAGGGCGAGACCCTCGGCGGCGCGGGCTCACCGTGCGTCCTGCCCGCGTCGTTCGACACCGCGAAGGGCTGGACGGCCGAGAAGGTCGACATCTCCAACCCCGACTTCGTACTGAAGCAGGGCCCGGTCACGCTCGTGTGCGAGGTGGACGCGAAGCCCGCCGGGCACATCGGTTTCCTCCGCGTCTGGACCGGCACCGAGAAGGGCGGCACCCCGCGCGAGGCCCTGGAGGCCTTCGTGACCGCCGACCAGGGCGCGAGCAAGGCGCAGTACCGCGATACGAAGGCGGGCGCCCTGCCGGCGACGGAGGTCACGTACACCAGCGGGCTCCTCGACGAGGCGAAGCCCGAGCGCGCCTTCGCGGTGACGACCCCGGGCGGCCCGGTGGTCGTCCACCTGGGCGGCCTGGACGCCGAGGAGCACACGGCGATGCTCCCGGCGTACGAGCTGGCGAAGAAGTCGCTGACGCCGGCCGGCTGACCGGCGCCTGCCCCGCGGGCCCTGGCGCGGCCCGCCCTCAGACCACCGTCGCCCCCGGCGCGGGCGACGTCGCCACCCGGGCCGTACGGCAGGTGCCGGAGGCGAGCAGGGCGTCGGCGACGGCGGCCGCCGCCTCCGCGTCCTTGGCCAGGAACGCGGTCGTCGGGCCGGAGCCGGAGACCAGGCCCGCGAGGGCGCCCGCGTCCGTGCCCGCCGCGAGGGTGGCGGCGAGGGAGGGGCGCAGGGAGAGCGCGGCGGGCTGGAGGTCGTTGGCGAGGGCGGCCGCGAGGGCGGTGGCGTCGCCGGTGCGCAGGGCCTCCAGCAGGTCGGGCGAGGCGGCCGGGGCGGGGACGTCCGTGCCCTCCACGAGCCGGTCGAACTCCCCGTACACCGCCGGTGTCGACAGGCCGCCGTCCGCGACGGCGAACACCCAGTGGAAGGTGCCGCCGACCTCCAGCGGCTCGAGGCGCTCGCCCCGGCCGGTGCCGAGCGCGGCGCCGCCGATCAGCGAGAACGGCACGTCGCTGCCGAGCTCGGCGCAGATGTCGAGGAGTTCCCCGCGGGTGGCCCCGGTGTCCCACAGGGCGTCGCAGGCGAGCAGCGCGCCCGCGCCGTCGGCGCTGCCGCCCGCCATGCCGCCGGCGACGGGGATGTCCTTGGCGATGTGGAGGTGGACGTGTCCGGGGATGCCCCGGCGCGCGGCGAGGGCGAGGGCGGCGCGGGCGGCCAGGTTGGTCGCGTCCAGCGGCACCTGGCCGGCGTCCGGGCCCGAGCAGGTGATCCGCAGCTCGTCGGCGGGGGTGACGGTGACCTCGTCGTACAGGGAGACGGCGAGGAAGACGTTGGCGAGGTCGTGGAAGCCGTCGGGCCGGGCCGGGCCGACCGCCAGCTGGACGTTGACCTTCGCCGGGACGCGTACGGTGATGCTCTCGGTCACGCTGCCTTGGCCTCCGCGATGCGGGCGAACTCTTCCACGGTGAGGGCCTCGCCGCGCGCCTGCGGCGAGATGCCGGCGGCCACCAGGGCGGCCTCGGCGGCGGCGGGCGAGCCGGCCCAGCCGGCGAGCGCGGCCCGCAGGGTCTTGCGGCGCTGCGCGAAGGCCGCGTCGACGACCGCGAAGACCTCTTCCTTCGTCGCGGTGGTCTTGACCGGCTCGGTGCGGCGGACGAGCGAGACGAGCCCGGAGTCGACGTTCGGCGCGGGCCAGAAGACGTTGCGGCCGATGGCACCGGCGCGCTTGACCTCGGCGTACCAGTTGGCCTTGACCGACGGCACGCCGTACACCTTGTTGCCGGGGCGCGCGGCGAGCCGGTCGGCGACCTCCGCCTGGACCATGACCAGGGTCCGGTCGATGGTCGGGAAGCGGTCGAGCATGTGCAGCAGGACGGGCACGGCGACGTTGTACGGCAGGTTCGCGACGAGCGCGGTGGGCGCCGGGCCGGGCAGCTCCCGCACGTGCATCGCGTCGGAGTGGACGAGCGTGAAGCGGTCCTTCTTCGCGGGCATGCGGGCGGCGACGGTCGACGGCAGGGCGGCCGCCAGCACGTCGTCGATCTCGACGGCGACGACCCGGTCCGCCGCCTCCAGCAGCGCCAGAGTCAGCGAGCCGAGGCCGGGTCCGACCTCCACGACGACGTCCTCGGGGCGCACCTCGGCCGTCCGGACGATCCGGCGGACGGTGTTGGCGTCGATGACGAAGTTCTGGCCGCGCTGCTTGGTGGGGCGTACGCCCAGCGCGGCGGCCAGTTCGCGGATGTCGGCGGGGCCGAGGAGGGCGTCGGGATCAGTGGTGCTCACCGATACAGCCTACGGCCGCAGTGCGGCCACGGACTCGACCCCTGCTGCACGTAGAGCTTCTTCGCCCGGTATGTCTGTTCCGAGGCGGGGGCGTCCTGCGGAACGCCGCGGCCGCCGAGCCGCTGCCAGGTGCCGGGGTCGAACTGGTACAGCCCGCCGTAGGTCCCGGAGGCGTCGACGGCGTCCGGGCGGCCGCCGGACTCGCACTGGGCGAGGGCGTCCCAGTTCAGGTGGTCGGCTCCGGCGACGGAGGTCGGCATCGGCTTCGTCCCGACCAGCACCCGCTGGGTGACCGGCTCCCGTACGACCTCGTCGTCGATCTTCCGGGGCCGCTGGCGCACGCCGTTGACCGTGCGGACGGCGTAGGTGACGCGGCGGGCGCCCGGGCGGCCCTGCCGCTCCACCACCTCGGTGCCCACGTGCAGGGACGGGTCGCGGACCCGTTCCACGGCGTACGGGATGGACTCCTCGCGCACCTCCTGGGAGCCGGTGATCCGCAGGACGGTGATCGTCTGCCCGTCGCGCGGGAAGCTGCCGGGCTCCACGGAGGTGGTGTCCTCGCCGCTGAGGACGATGCCGGCCTGCTCCACCGCCTCGCGGACGGTGGCGGCGTTGGTGCGGATGGTGCGTTCGCGGCCGTCGGCGAGGAACGTCACCGTCCGTTCCGTCCGGACGTCCAGGGTCAGGCCGCGGCGGGGGATCCCGGCGGTGCGGGAGACGGACAGGTAGGCGCCCTCCGCCCGCACCCCGAACTGGCGCAGCGCCTCCTCGACGGTGCGGGCGGTGGTCCAGACGCGGCGGCTGTGGCCGTCGAGGGTGAGGGCGAGGGGGCGGCCGTACCGGACGACCACCTCGTCGCCGTTGCCGAGCTCGGCGCCCGGCGCGGGGGCGACGACGTCGTGCGCGCCGACGCGCAGGCCCTCGTCGGCGAGGAGCTCGGAGACGTCGTCGGCGAAGGTGTGCAGGGTGCGCGGTACGCCGTCGACGGAGAGGCGGACCGCCTTGTCGCTGGCGACGAAGGCGCTGGTGCCGCCGGCGAGGAACGCCACGACGAGCGCCTGGGGGACGAGGCGCCACACTCCGTCGGGAGCGGGCCCGTGCCACGCGGCGCGGGCGCCCCCCCGCCGCGCCCGGGCCCGCCGGGCTTCGGCGCGCCCGCCGTGAAGCGCGGGGGCGGTGGCGTTGCGCGCGGCGGCCGTTCCGGCGCCGAAGGCGGCCTGGGACTCGGGCCCCGGGGCGGTCGGGGCCTCGCCCCGGGCGCCGCCGTGCCGTCCCTGCCGTGCCCGGCGGGCCGCCGCGCGGCCGGCGGAGGGCGCCGGCGCCGGGGCCTGGGGGAGCGCCGCCAGGGTGGGGGCCTCCGGGTCGGCCGCGGCTCCCTGGCGCGGCACGCCGGGGTGGGCGGGCACGGGCGGAGGGACCGGGGCCGGGCCCGTAGGGGCGGGCTCGAAGGGCGCTCGGAATCCGTTCACGAGGCCGGGACCCTAGCGGAGCGCCCGTCACTCTCCAAAGCGGCTCGACTACGCAGGGTCGTACCGTTACCCTGCGCCCGGTCCCCGCGCCCGTGATCCGTCAGTAACCAAACGCGCGCGCCGTGTTGACGCCGATCGCCGTCGACATGGCCTCCTCGTCGATGCCCCTGACGGCCGCCATCGCGCGGACCGTGATCGGAACGAGATACGGCGCGTTGGGCCGTCCGCGGTACGGCGCGGGCGTCAGGAAGGGCGCGTCCGTCTCCACCAGGACGAGGTCCAGCGGGGCGACGGCGAGGGCGTCGCGCAGCGGCTGGGCGTTCTTGAAGGTGACGTTCCCGGCGAAGGACATGTAGTAGCCGGCCTCGGCGCAGGTGCGGGCCATGTCGGCGTCGCCGGAGTAGCAGTGGAAGACGGTCCGCTCGGGGGCGCCCTCTTCGGCGAGGACGCGCAGGACGTCGGCGTGGGCCTCGCGGTCGTGGATGACGAGGGCCTTGCCGTGCCGCTTGGCGATCTCGATGTGGGCGCGGAAGGAGCGTTCCTGGGCGGCCATGCCCTCGGGGCCGGTGCGGAAGTAGTCGAGGCCGGTCTCGCCGACGGCCTTGACCTCGGGCAGGGCGGCGAGCCGGTCGATCTCGGCGAGCGCGTCGTCGAGCGCCGCGTCCCCGCCGCCTTCCCGGGCCCCCTGCCGGGACCAGCCGTCGGGATCTCCCAGGACGATGCGCGGGGCCTCGTTGGGGTGCAGGGCGACGGCCGCCCAGACGTTGTCGTACGCGGCGGCCGTCTCCGCCGCCCAGCGGGAGCCCTTGAGGTCGCAGCCCACCTGCACGACGGTCTCGACCCCGACGGCGGCGGCCTTGGTGAGGGCCTCCTCCACGGTGCCGGACTGCATGTCGAGGTGGGTGTGGGAATCGGCGACCGGCACCCCGAGGGGCTCGGGCAGCGGCGGCGGGGCATCCTTCGCACTCATGCCCCGATCGTACGAGCCACCCGGGAGCCGGTTACTTGCGGTGCCAGTGGCGCAGGAGGTCGCCGAGGTGCCAGTGGTGCGGTTCGCGCCGTGTCTGCTCCTCCGGGCCGCGCTCGGTCTTCGGCCCCTCGGCCTTCTGGCCGAGGGGCCCGGCGGGGGCGACCGGTTCGGCCTCCTGACCGGTCTCCTTCTTCTTCTCCGTCGTCTCGTACGCCTGCGCCATCAGGTCCAGGACGGACGACACCCGGCCGGACCGCATGATGCGAACACGGTGCGACTCGCAGTTGGGGCACGTGGGGTTGGAGAGCGGCGAGGGAACGCGGCGCCCCTCGGCCCTGTAGACCACGAACTCGTGTCCGCTCGCGTCCGTGTAGTGCTCGATGTCGTAGGCCTGCTCCCAGCCGTATCCGCACTTCATACACGCGAAGGAGTACGCCTCGTGGGCGACTGGAGGAGTGCTGGTGGTCTCGCTCATGCTGGCTCCTTTCCACTGCTGCCAGTGGACGCCTTTACGGGCGGGAGCGCATCGCCGCATGCCGGAAATTGGTCCGGCTTTGGGGCATCCCATACCGAAAGGCCTGCCGAGCGGTCGGGGCTTTGCTTTTTACGATAGTCCTTTACTCTCCGGCGGGCTTGGCCGAGCTTCCGCCTGGCGCGTTCTTTGCCGCCACGACGGCATCGAACACCTCCCGCTTGGGAAGGCCCGCCTCGGCGGCGACCGCCGCGATGGCCTCTTTCCGCCGCTCCCCCGCCTCCTCGCGCGCCCGCACCCGGCGCACCAGCTCCTCCGCGTCGAGGTCGCCGGGCGCGGGCTCCGGAGCGCCCTCCACGACGATGGTGATCTCGCCGCGCACGCCGTCGGCGGCCCACGCCGCCAGCGCGCCGAGCCCGCCGCGCTTGACCTCCTCGTACGTCTTGGTCAGCTCGCGGCAGACGGCGGCGCGCCGCTCCCGGCCGAAGACCTCGGCCATCGCGGCGAGCGTGTCGTCGAGGCGGTGCGGGGCCTCGAAGTAGACGAGGGTGCGCCGCTCGGCGGCGACCTCGCGGAGCCGGCCGAGCCGTTCGCCGGCCTTGCGCGGCAGGAAGCCCTCGAAGCAGAAGCGGTCCACGGGCAGCCCGGACAGCGCGAGCGCCGTCAGCACGGCGGACGGGCCCGGCACGGCGGTCACCCGGATGTCCCGCTCGACGGCGGCGGCGACCAGCCGGTAGCCGGGGTCGGAGACGGACGGCATGCCCGCGTCGGTGACCAGCAGCACGCGCGCCCCGCCCGCGAGCGCCTCGACCAGCTCGGGGGTACGGGCGGACTCGTTGCCCTCGAAGTACGACACGACCCGGCCGCGCGTGTGCACGCCGAGCGCCTGCGTCAGCCGCCGCAGCCGCCGGGTGTCCTCGGCGGCGATGACGTCGGCGCCCTCCAACTCGGCGGCCAGCCGCGGCGGGGCGTCCGCCACGTCACCGATCGGGGTCCCCGCGAGGACGAGCGTTCCGGTTACCGTTCCCGTTCCTGTCACAGGTGCCATCCTCGCAGCCCGGAGAGGCGACGCGCACAGGCGCGTTCCCTACGATGGCGCGGTGACCAGTACTGCTCAGAAGGCCCTGCGCGCGCAGGGCGCCGACGGCATCGGGAGTCCGCCCTCCTGGCAACGGCGCCTGCGCCGCTTCGGCTACGCCCCGCGGCCCGTGCCCGGCCTGCGGGAGCGGCTGGTTCCCCCGTACACGCGCCCCTCGGGCCGGATGTGGACGGTCCTCGGGGTGCCGCCCACCGCGGCGGACGTGCTGGTGCGCCTGACGGCGTGGGGCGGACCGCTGCTGGTGGCTCTGGTGGCGGGGGTGCTGCGGTTCTGGAACCTGGGCCGGCCGCACGCGGTGATATTCGACGAGACGTACTACGCCAAGGACGCCTGGGCGCTGATCAACCAGGGGTACGAAGGGGCCTGGCCGAAGGACGTCGACAAGTCGATCCTGGCGAACCCGGACGCGGTGACCGTGCCGACGGACCCGGGCTATGTGGTGCACCCGCCGGTCGGCAAGTGGGTCATCGGGCTCGGCGAGTGGATCTTCGACTTCACGCCGTTCGGCTGGCGCTTCATGGTGGCGGTGCTCGGCACGCTGTCGGTGCTGATGCTGTGCCGGATCGGGCGGCGGCTGCTGCGGTCGACGTTCCTCGGGTGCCTGGCGGGCGCGCTGCTCGCGGTGGACGGGCTGCACTTCGTCATGAGCCGGGCGGCGCTGCTCGACCTGGTGGTGATGTTCTTCGTGCTGGCGGCCTTCGGCTGCCTTCTGGTCGACCGGGACCGGGCGCGGGCGCGGCTGGCGGCCGCCCTGCCGGTCGACCCGGACGGGGTGCTGCGGCCGGACGTGCGGATCGCGGAGACGCTGGGCCTGGGGTGGCGGCCGTGGCGGATCGGCGCCGGGGTGCTGCTGGGGCTGGCGTGCGCGACGAAGTGGAACGGCCTGTACTTCCTGGCGGCGTTCGGTGTGATGACGGTCCTGTGGGACGTGGGCGCGCGCCGTACGGCGGGTGCCTTCCGGCCGTACGGGGCGGTGCTGACGCGCGACCTGCTGCCCGCGTTCGTGTCGACGGTGCCGGTGGCGGTCGTGACGTACATCGCCTCCTGGTCGGGCTGGATCTTCACGGGCAAGGGCTACTTCCGGGACTGGGCCACGAAGGACGGCAAGGACAGCATGTGGTCCTGGCTGTTCCCGGACTGGTGGCGCAGCCTGTGGCACTACGAGACGCAGGTCTACGACTTCCACATCCAGCTCACCTCGGGGCACACGTACCAGTCGAACCCGTGGAGCTGGATGGTGCTGGGCCGGCCCGTCTCGTACTTCTACGAGGACCCGGCGCCGGGGACGGCCGGCTGCCCCGCGGACGCCACGGAGAAGTGCGCGCGCGAGGTGCTGGCGATCGGTACGCCGCTGCTGTGGTGGGCGGCGTGCTTCGCGGTCCTGTACGTCCTGTGGCGCTGGCTCTTCCGCCGCGACTGGCGCGCGGGCGCGATCGCCTGCGCCTTCGCCGCCGGGTGGGTGCCGTGGCTGCACTACGAGCACCGCACGATCTTCCTCTTCTACGCCGTGGTGTTCGTCCCCTACCTGTGCCTGGCGGTGGCGATGATGGCGGGGGCCATGCTGGGCCCGCCGGGCCACGACGGCTCGGCGGAGCGGCGGCGCACGCTGGGGGCCGTGGGGGTGGGCGTGCTGGTGCTGCTGATCATCTGGAACTTCATCTACTTCTGGCCGCTGTACACGGGTCAGTCGATCCCGATGGACGAGTGGCGGGACCGGATGTGGCTGGATACGTGGGTGTGAGCCGGGACTGACGTTCCGTTCGGATAACGACGGGCACCGTTGTCACTACCGTCCCGTAGCGTTACTGCCGTTTACGGGGCGGAGGGGGACTGCACGGATGCGCAGCGGAGCGAAGGTAGCCGTCGTCGGGAGTGTGTTCGCCGTGGTGGCGGGCGGCGTCGGGTACGGCGCGTACAACCTGTGGAACGGGGTGATGGGGACGACGGCCGCGTCCTCGTCGAAGGCCGCCCCCGGGACGCGGAGCGCCGGGAGCGGGCCGGTCACCGGCGACGAGGTGGAGCGGACGGCGAAGGAGTTCCTGGCGGCGTGGGCCGGGGGCGACGCGGACGCGGCGGGCGAGCTGACCAACGCCGCCGGCACCGCGACCCCGGCCGTACGGGGCTTCCGCGAGGAGGCCCACGTCTCCAAGGCGGTCATCACGCCGGGCAAGGCGATCGGTCCGAAGGTGCCGTTCACGGTCGACGCGACGGTGACGTACGAAGGCGTCTCGCAGCGCTGGACGTACGCCTCCGAGCTGACGGTGGTGCGGGGCGTCACGACGGGCAGGCCGCTGGTCGACTGGCAGCCGGCGGTCATCCACCCGAAGCTCACCAAGGACGCCGTCCTGCGGACGGGCGAGGCGCCCGACCCGCCGGTGAAGGCCGTCGACCACGAGGGCCGGGAGCTGACGAAGGAGAAGTACCCCTCGCTCGGCCCAGTCCTGGACCAGCTGCGCGAGAAGTACGGCTCCGAGACGGGCGGCAAGCCGGGCGTGGAGACGTGGATCGAGCCGGCGGCGGGGGGCGCGGCCGAGGGTGCGGCGAGGGAGACGCTGCTGACGCTCGCCAAGGGCGAGCCGGGCGAGCTGCGGACCACGCTGGACGCGGACGTGCAGGCCGCCGCCGAGCAGGCGGTGCGGCGGTACGGCGAGTCGTCGGTGGTGGCGATCAAGCCGAGCACCGGGGAGATACGGGCGGTCGCCAACAACCGGAAGGACGGCTTCAACGCCGCGTTCCTCGGCCTCCAGGCGCCCGGTTCGACGATGAAGATCGTGACGGCGGCGATGATGCTGGACCAGGGCGTGGTCTCCGGCCCCGGCGACCGCGTGGAGTGCCCGGCGAACGTCACCTGGGACGGCGTCCCCTTCCACAACCTGAACGGCTTCGACATCCAGGGCGGCACCTTCCGGGACAGCTTCCGCCGCTCCTGCAACACCGCCTTCATCAAGGCCGTCAAGCCGCTGAACGACAAGGGCGTCGCCGGTACGGCGCTGGGCGCCACGGCCCGCACGTACTTCGGCATCGGCGAGGAGTGGAACACCGGCGTCCGCTCCATCGACGGCAGCGTGCCGCAGTCGGCGGGGGCCGAGACGGCGGCCTCGTACATCGGCCAGGGCAAGATCACGATGAACGCCCTCAACGTCGCCTCGATCGCCGCCACCGCGAAGAACGGCTCCTTCAAGCAGCCGGTCATCGTCCCGCGCGACCTGCTCGACCGCGCGCCGGCCACCGCCCGGCCGCTCCCCGGCTCCATCGCGAGCGCCCTGCGCGACATGATGCACGCGACGGCGACGACCGGGACCGGCGCGCGGGCGATGTCCGGGCTCGGTACGAACGACAAGGGCGCGAAGACCGGTTCGGCCGAGGTGGACAGCCAGTCCTCCTCCAACAGCTGGTTCACCGGGTACGCCGACGACCTCGCGGCCGCGGCGGTCGTCCAGTCCGGCGGCCACGGCGGCGACGCGGCGGGGCCTCTGGTGGCGTCGGTGCTGAAGGCGCGGTAGGGCGCGCGGGCCGAGACCCATGGGGCGTACGCCTACCGCCGGCGTACGGGCCATGGCTCCGGCCCTGACGGACGGACCGTCCCTCAGTCGTCGTCGAACTCGGCGGAGGAGGTGAGGCCCTCGATGAAGGAACGGAAGTCCGGGGCGAGGGCCAGTTCGGCGTGGTCGTCCGCGTCGAACCAGACCACGGACGGCTCCCCCTGCCGGCCGCAGGCCCGGTAGTCCAGTGCGATCCAGTAGTGCCCGCCACCCGAGATCAGGACGACGTCCGCGGGCAGCCCCCACTCCTCCACCAGGTACGGGCTGTCCAACAGGGACAGCGCCTGCTCATCGTGGCCGATGCCCATCACGAAGTCGAAGGGGACGTGGTCAGGCGCCCACGAGGTCGGCCGACTGGTGGGAAAGGCGTCCCGGCTCGACGCGACCAGGCCGCCGTTCTGTTCGCGGAGGAGTTCGAGCAGAGAGTCGGGAAGCACGACGTCCAACAGCCGTTGTGCCTCCGCGATCGACTGCTCGGTCAGGGGCGGCTGCACCTGGCGGTCGCTGCCCGTGTCCCAGAACGGCCGCTGAAGCTGCTCGGCGTTTGTCATGAGCGTCATCGTAGGGGCGGTGTACGGCGCCGACGCCCGAGCCCTGATCGTCGAAGACGACTCCCTTGACCTCAAGTGCGGTTCAGCTTCTAGCGTGACGTTCCACGACACCGTGTCGCCCTGCACCAGCCGGGCTCACGGCGACCTGAATGAGGATGACGATGACGACGACTGCCTCAGCACAGACCGATGCCCAGCCGGCCGTGACCGTGCTCGGGTTGGGCGAAATGGGCTTCGCCCTCGCGAGCGCCTTCCTGGACGGCGGGCATCCGACCACGGTGTGGAACCGTACGCCGGAGAAGGCCGACGCCCTGGTGGCCAGGGGGGCTCAGCGGGCCACGACCGTCCGGGACGCCGTCGCCGCCGGTTCGCTCGTGGTCGTCAGCGTGAAGGGCAACGCCACGGCCCGCGCACTGTTGGAGTCCTCGGGGGACGCGCTGGCCGGTCGCGCCGTGCTCAACCTGACGGACGGTACGTCGGCGGAGGTCAGGGCGGTGGCCGACTGGGCCGGGCGCCAGGGCGCGCAGTACCTCCACGGGCAGATCATGACGATCGCCCCGGCCGTCGGAGGCGCGGAGAGCGTGGTCTTCTACGGCGGCTCCGACGCCGTGTACGACCGCTTCCAGCCGACGCTCCGGCTCATCGGCGGCCGGGGAGCCCTGATCGCCGCCGACGCCGGTATACCGGCCCTGTACGGGATGGCCGTGCACGACACGATGTGGGGCGCGCTCAACGGGTTCCTGCACGCGGCCGCCCTGCTGTCCAGCGAGGGCATCGAGGTGAAGCGGTTCCTGGACGACGCCGCCCCGTCCCTCTCCGCGCTGCTGGCCTTCCTGCCGATGACCGCCGACGAAGTGGACCGCGGCGCGTACGCGACGGAGTACGGAGCACTCCAGCACCACCGTCCCTCGCTCGAGGACCTCGTCCGCGAGAGCGAGGCGCGGAACATCGATGCCGCGTTCCCCGGCTACACCCTCGGTCTCGTGAACAAGGCCGTGGAAGAGGGGCACGCCAAGGACAGCTACGCGCGGCTGGTCGAGCACTTCAGGAAGCGGTGAGCAGGGGCCGGCGGCCGCAGGGACCGGCCGCGCGGCGGCCGGTCCCGTTGCGGCGGGGGGCTCAGACCGTGCCGGACTTGGCGATGGTGACCTTGGCCTTCGGGGTGCCCGCGCTGGTGCCGAGGGACTCGATCTTCTTGACCAGCTCCATGCCCTCGACGACCTCGCCGAAGACGACGTGCTTGCCGTCGAGCCAGTCGGTGACGATCGTCGTGATGAAGAACTGCGAGCCGTTGGTGTTGCGGCCCGCGTTGGCCATGCTCAGCAGGCCCGGGCGGTCGTGCTTGAGCTGGAAGTTCTCGTCGGCGAACTTCTCGCCGTAGATGGACTTGCCGCCGGTGCCGTTACCGGCGGTGAAGTCACCGCCCTGGAGCATGAAGGCGGGGATGATGCGGTGGAAGCTGGAGCCCTCGTAGCCGAAGCCGTGCTGGCCGGTGGCGAGCTCGCGGAAGTTGCGGGCCGTCTTCGGGACGACGTCGTCGTACAGCTTGAAGACGATCCGGCCGGCCTCCTTGCCGTCGATCGTGATGTCGAAGAAGACGTTGCTGTTGTCAGTCATGGGAATCACCCTAGGTGACGTCTCCGGCGATCGCCGCACGGACCGCCCGTATCAGCGCCTGGGCCCGCGGGTCGGCCGTGACGCCCTTGCGCATGCCGTTGGTGACGTAGCCGAGGGCGATGCCCGACGCCGGGTCGGCGAAGCCGAGGGAGCCGCCGCGGCCCGGGTGGCCGAAGGAGCCGGGGGACAGCAGGGGCGAGGCGGGGCCGTGGAGCATGTAGCCGAGGCCGAAGCGGGTGTTCACCACGAGGACGCGGTCCGGGCCCACGGCCTCCTCCGTGCGGGCCATGGCGAGCGTCGCCGGGGCGAAGAGGCGGTGGCCGTCGACGGGGCCGAGGGTGGCGGCGTAGAAGCGGGCCAGGGCGCGGGCGGTGGAGATGCCCGCCGAGGCGGGGAGTTCGGCGGCGCGGTACGCGGGGTCGTTCTCGTCGGGGGCCGGGGCGATCGCCCCGAAGGCGCGCCGGGTGAGCGAGGCGGGGTCGGCGTAGGCGTCGGCGACCGACCGCTTGGGCCGCAGTTTGAGCGCTCCACCGCCCTGGACGGGCTCCTCGACCGGGCCGACGCGGCCGACGCGGTGCGCCTCGTCGTCGGGGAGGCCGATCCACAGGTCCAGGCCGAGGGGGCGGGCCATCTCCTCGGCGACCCACCGGCCGATGGTGCGGCCGGTGACCCGCAGGACGAGCGCGGCCAGCAGCCAGCCGTACGTCTGGGCGTGGTAGCCGTGGGCGGTGCCCGGCTCCCACGCGGGCGCCTGCGCGGCGACGGCGGCCGCGGCGGCGTCCGGGTCGGCGGCTTCGGCGAAGCTCAGCGGCCGGTCGACGGCCGGGACGCCCGCCTGGTGCGCCAGCAGGTGCCGGACGAGGGCCCGCTCCTTGCCGGCGGCCTTGAACTCCGGCCAGTACGTGCCCACGGGCGCGTCCAGGTCGAGCTGCCCGCGCTGGTGCAGCAGCAGGGGGACGGCGGCGGCCACGCCCTTGGTCGCGGAGCGGACGATCTGGGCGGTGTCCACGGCCCAGGGGGCGGTCCCGTCCACGTCCTTGGCGCCCGCCCACAGGTCGACAACCTTGCGGCCGTCGCGGTAGACGGCGACGGCCGCGCCCCGTTCACCCCGCTGTTCGAAGTTGCGGATGAAAGCGTCCTTGACCGGTTCGAAACCCGCCTGCACTGTGCCCTGGACGTCCACGCCCACCCCTTTCGCTCACACCCATGGTGCAACGCGCAGTTACGAGGCCGGATTCCGGGTGGGGGTGGGCGCGGGGGCGGGGGTGGCCATGGGGTCGAAGCCGAACGGCAGCTCCAGGCGGTGGCGCCGCATGAGCGCGTCGTCGCAGAGCAGCTCCCGGGTCGGGGCATCCGCCGCGATGACGCCCTCACTGAGGATGACCGAGCGGGGGCAGAGCTCCAGGGCGTACGGCAGGTCGTGCGTGACCATCAGGACGGTGACGTCCAAGGAGCGCAGGATGTCGGCGAGTTCGCGGCGGGAGGCCGGGTCCAGGTTGGACGACGGTTCGTCGAGGACGAGGATCTCCGGTTCCATGGCGAGGACGGTCGCGACGGCCACGCGCCGCCGCTGCCCGAAGGACAGGTGGTGCGGCGGCCGGTCGGCGTACGCCTCCATGCCGACCCGGGCGAGGGCCTTCATGACGACGGCCTCCAGCTCGGGGCCGCGCATCCCGGCCGCCGCCGGGCCGAAGGCGACGTCCTCACGGACGGTCGGCATGAAGAGCTGGTCGTCCGGGTCCTGGAAGACGATGCCGACCTTGCGGCGGATCTCCGCGAGGTTCGCCTTCTCGACGGGCAGCCCGGCGACCGTCACCGTGCCGACCCCGCCGCCGAGGATGCCGTTGAGGTGCAGGACCAGGGTGGTCTTGCCGGCGCCGTTGGGCCCGAGGAGGGCGACCCGCTCGCCGCGCTCGACGGTCAGGTCGACGCCGAAGAGCGCCTGGTGGCCGTCGGGGTAGGCGTACGCGAGGCCGCGCACCTGAAGCGACGGGACGAAACTGAGACTCATAGCGTCCATCCCAGCAGACAGACGGCGAGAGCCGTGAGCGGAAGGGCCGCGGCCGCCGACCACTGGGCCCGGGAGGCCGTCACCTGGTCGATGACGGGCATGGTGCCGGCGTAGCCGCGGCTGACCATCGCCAGGTGGACGCGTTCGCCGCGTTCGTACGAGCGGATGAAGAGCGCGCCGGCGGACTTGGCGAGCACGCCCCAGTGGCGTACGCCCCTGGCTTCGAAGCCGCGCGAGCGGCGGGCGACGGACATGCGCCGCATCTCGTCGGTGATGACGTCGCCGTACCGGATCATGAAGGAGGCGATCTGGACGAGGAGCGGGGGCAGCTTCAGCCGCTGCAGCCCGAGCAGCAGGGCGCGCAGCTCGGTGGTGGCGGCGAGGAGGACGGAGGCGGCGACGCCGAGGGTGCCCTTGGCGAGGACGTTGAAGGCGTCCCAGAGGCCCGGTACGGAGACGGAGACGCCGAGCACCTCCGTCTGGTGCCCCGGCACCACGAACGGCATCAGGAACGCGAAGGCCACGAACGGCACCTCGATCACCAGCCGCCGCAGCACGAAGCCCGCCGGGACGCGGGCGGCCGCCGCGACCGCGCCGAGCAGCGCCGCGTACAGGCCGAAGGCCCATACGGCCTCGCGGGGCGTGGAGACCACGACCACGACGAAGCAGAAGACGGCGGCGAGCTTGCAGTGGGGCGGCAGCCGGTGCACGGGCGAGTGCCCGTGCCGGTAGAGCTTGTGCGAGTGGCCCGCGCCCATCTCAGACGGTTTCCCGCTCGGCCGTGCCGGCCGGCGCGACTCCCGCCCCGGCCGACGCCGCCGCCTCTGCGCGGCGGCGCCGTACGGCCCAGAAGACGCCCGTGCCGACCACGACCGTGGCGCCCACGCCGATGGTGCCCGCCAGCCCCCCGGACAGGCGGGCGTTCGTGACGCCGCTGACGCCGTAGTCGGCGAGCGGCGAATCCTTGGCGGCGTGGTCCTCGACCTTCGTGTCGATGCCCTGGTCGGCGGCGACCTTCTCCAGGCCGTCGGGGCTGGCGGAGGCGTAGAAGGACACGATTCCGGCGAGCGCGAGGGCGGTGGCCAGTCCGGTGGCCCACACCTTCTTGGTGGAGCGGGGCGCGGCGGCGGCCGGAGCCGCGGCCGGGGCGGCGTCGACCAGTTCCCCGCCGACCCGCAGCTTGAGCGGCGCGGTCAGGCCGCGGGCGCCGTACACCAGGTCGGGGCGTACGGCGATGACGGCGCCGACGGTCGCGGTGGTGATGGCCGCCTCGCCGATGCCGATCAGGACGTGGACGCCGACCATCGCGGTGAAGACCTTGGTGACGGGGACGTCGGTGGTGCCGCCGACGGCGTAGATCAGGGTGAACGCGGCGGCCGCGGCGGGCACAGAGACGAGCGCGGCGACGAAGGAGGCGACGGTCACCGAGCGGCGGGTGCGCGGCAGGACGCGGACGAGGCCGCGGAAGAGCACGTACGCGGTGAGGACGGTGACCGCGCCCATGACGGTGATGTTGACGCCCAGCGCGGTCAGTCCGCCGTCGGCGAAGAGGATGCCCTGCATCAGCAGGACGACGGCGATGACGAGCACGCCGGTGTACGGGCCGACGAGTATCGCGGCGAGCGCGCCGCCGAGCAGGTGTCCGCTGGTGCCGGCGGCGACGGGGAAGTTCAGCATCTGCACGGCGAAGATGAACGCCGCGACGAGCCCCGCGAGCGGCGCCGTCCGATCGTCCAACTCCCTGCGGGCCCCGCGCAGGCTGACGGCCACCGCGCCCGCGGCGACGAGGCCGGCGGCCGCGGAGACGGGCGCGTTGATGAAACCGTCGGGGACATGCATGGCGGGGACCGCTTTCGGACAGGGTGGGGGCCCGGTGTGGACCGTTCGATGATGGGGCTTCTTGCGAACAAGTTGCAAGAGCGTACCCGTCACAGAAACGAGCCGGGGCGCACGCGCTAGACAAATAGGACATAAGGTATAGGTCTGGCGAGTGTGAGGAGTCGCACGATGGTCCCCGCCGAGGAAACCCCTCCTGAGGGGCACACGTACCCCATGGTCGAAGTCCACGCCAAGGGGCTGATCGTCGATGACGGCCCCCTTTCCCGCCCCGTCCCCGTCGCGCTGCGCTGCGACCCCGCCGACACCGAGGCCGACGATTCCGCCACCGTCCGCCTCGTCTTCCCCGAAGGCACCACCTGGACCTTCCCCCGGGCCGTACTGGAGCGGGGCCTGCGCGCCCCCGCCCGCCACGGCGACATCGGGGTATGGCCCTGCGGCCGGGTCCAGACGGTGGTGGAGCTGCACTCCTCCGGCGATGTCGCGATGGTGCAGTTCGACTCCTCCGCCCTCCTGCGCTTCCTGCGGCGCACGTACGCCGCCACCGCGTCGCACGTGACACGGTGACGGCGTAGCGTCCCTCGGGGCTCAGGCGCGGACGAGCTCCCGCTCCCCCTCCTCCGGCGCGGCCGCGAGCTCCTTCCGCAGGCCCTCGCCCTCCACATCCACGTTGGGCAGGACGCGGTCGAGCCAGCGCGGCAGCCACCAGGCGGCGCGGCCGAGCAGGGCCAGGACGGCCGGGACGATGGCCATCCGCACGATGAACGCGTCGAAGAAGACGGCGACGGCGAGCCCGAAGCCGATCATCTTCACCATCTGCTCGCTGGAGCCGATGAAGCCCGCGAAGACCGCGATCATGATCACCGCGGCGGCCGTGACGACGCGGGCGCCGTGCCGGAAACCGGTGACGATGGCCTGGCCGGGCCGCTCGCCGTGGACGTACGCCTCACGCATCCGGGTGACGAGGAAGACCTCGTAGTCCATGGCCAGGCCGAAGACGACGCCCACCATGAAGATCGGCATCATGCTCATGATCGGGCCGGTCTGCTCGACGCCGAAGAGCGAGCCGAGCCAGCCCCACTGGAAGACCGCCACGACCGCGCCGAGCGCGGCGACGACCGAGAGCAGGAAGCCGAGGGCCGCCTTCAGCGGCACCAGCACCGACCGGAAGACCACCATCAGCAGCAGGAAGGCGAGGCCGACGACGAGCGCCAGGTAGGGCAGCAGCGCGTCGTTCATCTTCTGCGAGAAGTCGATGTTCATCGCGGTGGCGCCGGTGACGAGCACGTCGTCGCCGGTGGTGTCCCGGATGGAGTGGACCAGCTCCTCGGTGGCGGTGGAGGAGGGGCGGTCCTTCGGCACGACGGTGATGATCGCGGTGTCGCCCGCCCTGTTGGGGGTGGGCGGGGTGACGGCCGCGATGCCGTCCAGGCCACGGATGGTCGTGACCGTACGGTCGGCCGCGGCCTTGTCGCCGTCGACGACCACCATCAGCGGCCCGTTGGAGCCGGGGCCGAAGCCGTCCGAGAGCAGGTCGTACGCGCGGCGCTGGCTGGTGGAGGTCGGCTGGGAGCCGTCGTCGGGCAGGCCCATCTCCAGCGAGGCGGCGGGCAGCGCGACCGCGCCGAGGCCGACGACGCCGACCAGCAGCACGACGAGCGGGCGGCGCAGGACGAAGCGGGCCCAGCGGGTGCCCATGTTGGGCTTGTCCTCGTCCGACGCCGGAACGGGGTTCTTGCGGGCCTTGCGGCCGTGGACGCGCTTGCCGACGTAGCCGAGCAGCGCCGGGATGAAGGTGAGCGCGATGAGGACGGCGATCAGGACCGTGCCGGCGGCGGCGAAGCCCATCTTCGTCAGCATCGGGATGTTGACGACGGCCAGGCCGACGAGCGCGATGACGACGGTGAGGCCCGCGAAGACGACCGCGGAGCCGGCGGTGCCGACGGCGCGGCCGGCCGCCTCTTCGCGGTCGCGGCCCTCGGCGAGCTCGGCGCGGTAGCGGGAGACGATGAAGAGCGCGTAGTCGATGCCGACCGCGAGGCCGATCATCATCGCGAGCGTGGAGGTGGTGGAGCCGAGGTCGAGGACGCTCGCCAGGGCCGTGATGGCCGAGACGCCGATGCCGACGCCGACGAGCGCGGTGAGCAGCGGCAGTCCGGCGGCGACCAGGGAGCCGAAGGTGATGACGAGGACGATCCCGGCGACGATGACGCCGATGATCTCGCCCGAGCCGGTCTCGGGCACGGTCTGCAGCGCGTCACCGCCGATCTCGACGGTGAGCCCGCCCTGCCGCGCCTCCGCGCCGGTCTCCTTGAGCGCCTCGCGCGTCGAGTCGGTCAGCTCCATACCGTTGACCTTGTACGACACCTGGATGTAGGCCGTCGTGCCGTCACGCGAGACCGCCTGGACGGCGTACGGGTCGGTGACCGAGGCGACCTGGTCGGAGCCGGAGCGCAGCTCGCCGACGGCCTTGTCGACGGCGGCCTTGCGCTCGGGGTCGGTCATCTTCGCGCCGTCCGGCGCCTTGAAGACGACACGGGCGGTGGCGCCGTCGGCGCCCGCGCCCGGGAAGCGCTGTTCGAGGAGGTCGAAGGCCTTCTGGGCCTCCGTGCCGGGTATGGAGAACGAGCTCGACGTCGCGGCGGGCGCGGAGGCCGCGCCGACGCCGGCGAGCGCCAGCAGCGCGACCCAGAGGAGGGTCACGACATGGCGGCGCCGGAAGGCGAGCCGGCCGAGTCGGTAGAGGAACGTGGCCACGGGGGCGACTCCCGAAAGGTGTGGATCGGACAGGGTCGTGGGGAGACGGCCCGACAGCGTGAGCGGTACGTGTCAGGTAGGTGGGGGGGACGTTCAGAGGCCGAGGGCGGGGAGCACCACGGCGTCGACGTACGCGGTCAGGAACGCCTGGTCCACCGGCCGGTCCTCGACCAGGGGCCGGGCGACGAAGGCGCCGATCAGCATGTGGGGGACGAGCTTCAGCGCCGGGTTGTCCACGGCGACCTCACCGCGCTCGACCGCGCGCCGCAGGACGCCGTCGAGGCCGGTCATCTCGGGTTCGATGAGCAGCTCGCGCAGCGCCCGCAGCAGTTCGGGGTTGTCGTGGACGGCGTGGGCGAGGCCCCGCATGAGCGCGGAGTCCTGCTCCAGCCGGCAGTCGTCGGAGCGCGACAGGATCTCGTGGAAGTCGCCCCGCAGCGAGCCGGTGTCGATCTCGTCGAGGCGGACCGGCTTGTTGTTCCGCAGGGCGCGGGCGACCAGCTGCGGCTTGCTCCCCCACTGGCGGTAGAGAGTGGCCTTGCTGGAGTGGGTGCGGGCGGCGACGGCGTCCATGGTGAGGGCGTCGTAGCCGACCTCGCGGAGCAGGTCGAGCACGGCGTCGTACAGCTCGGACTCGCGCTCCGGGGTGAGCCTGGTACGGGCCATGTGCGCCGGCCTTCCTTCGCGAACGTCGATACGAAACGGTTTCGTACACCTCATACGGTACACCGACCGGACTACGAAACGAAACGGTTTCGTACAGAAGCGTCCGGCGTCACGATCGAGACGCGTGCGTCAGCCGAGTTGCCAGGGCCCGGCCGCGCCGAAAGCATGGCTGTGTGAGCAGCGACGGCGCGTACCTCCGGTATCCCCACCTCCACCAGGACCTGTTGTGCTTCGCGGCCGAGGACGACGTGTGGGTCGCCCCGCTCGCGGCCGAGGGCGAGGCGCCCGGCCGCGCCTGGCGGCTGACCGTCGACCGGACCAGAGTCGGACACCCGCGCTTCTCGCCCGACGGGCGGCACATCGCGTACACGAGCTGGCGCAGCCTGGACCCCGAGATCCACCTGGCGCCGGTCGAGGGCGGGCCGGCGCGGCGGCTGAGCTACTGGGGGTCGCTCGACACCCGGGTGTGCGGCTGGACGCCGGAGGGCGACATCCTGGCGGTGGCCTCGCACGGGCAGCCGTTCTCGCACTTCTCGTGGGCGTACAAGGTCTCCACGGACGGCTCGCCCGGCAAGCGCCTGCCCTGGGGCCCGGTCTCCGACATCGCCGTCGCCGACGTCGACGGGCGGCACCTGACGCTGCTGCTGACCGGCAAGCCGCCGCACGAGCCGGCCGCCTGGAAGCGGTACCGGGGCGGGGCGACCGGACGGCTCTGGCTGCACGGCGAGCGGCTGCTGCCGGACCTCGGCGGCCACCTGGACTGCGCGATGTTCGTGGACGGCCGCATCGCGTTCCTCTCCGACCACGAGGGCGTCGGCAACCTGTACTCCTGCCTGCCCGACGGCACCGACCTCCGGCGCCACACCGACCACGACGAGTTCTACGCCCGGCACGCCTCCTCGGACGGGCGGCGGGTGGTCTACCAGTGCGCCGGGGACCTGTGGATCGTCGACGCCCTGACCCCCGACTCACAGCCGCGGAAGCTCGCCGTCCGGCTCGGCGGTCCGCGCACCGGGCGCCGCCGCTACCAGGTGCCCGCCGCGAGCCACGTGGACGGGGTGGCGGTGGACGAGACCGGGCGGGCGAGCGCCGTGTCCGTACGGGGCAGCCTGTACTGGCTGACGCACCGCGACGGGCCCGCCCGCACGATCGTGGACACCCCGGGCGTGCGCGTACGGCTGCCGGAGATGCTCGGCAGCAGCGGGCGGATCGCGTACGTCACGGACGCGGAGGGCGAGGAGGCCATCGAGATCGCCTACCTGCCCCGGGCGAGCGGCGCCCGCGAACGGCGGCGACTGGCGGCGGGCGAGCTCGGGCACGTACGGGAGATGACCGCCGACGCGGACGGGGAGCGGCTGGCGATCGCGTCCCACGACGGGCGGCTGCTGCTGCTCGACGTGTCGGAACCGGAAGAGGAGACGGCGACCGGCACCGAGTCCGATCCCGAGGGGTCCACCGGCGGGCTCACCGAGCTGACCCGCTCCCTCAACGGCCCGGTCCGCGACCTCGCCTTCTCCCCGGACGGCGCGTGGCTGACCTGGTCCCACCCGGGGATCGGCCGGTCCCTGCGGCAGATCAAGATCGCCCGCATCAAGGACCGCACGATCGTCGACGTCACCAACGGCCGCTTCGAGGACGAGAGTCCCGTCTTCACCCGCGACGGCCGCTACCTCGCCTTCCTCTCCTGGCGGGGCTTCGACCCGGTGTACGACGTCCACACCGGCGACCTGTCCTTCCCGCTCGGCTGCCGCCCCTACCTCGTACCCCTGGCCTCCACCACGCCCTCCCCCTTCGCGCTGTCGCCCGAGGGACGGCCGGCGGCCGGCGGGCTGGACCTCTCCGAGGAGCAGGAGGGCGACGGGACGGTGGTGGTCGAGTTCGAGGGCCTGGCGAACCGGGTGACGCCGTTCCCGGTCGCCGCGTCCAAGTACTCCTCGC
The DNA here is from genome assembly GCF_040646655.1 of Streptomyces sp. NPDC045431. Taxonomy (NCBI): domain Bacteria; kingdom Bacillati; phylum Actinomycetota; class Actinomycetes; order Kitasatosporales; family Streptomycetaceae; genus Streptomyces; species Streptomyces sp. NPDC045431. The sequence continues at coordinate 454,026 of NZ_JBEZAQ010000003.1, read as the reverse complement.
TGGCGCCGGTCAGCGGCGGCGGCCTGGTGTGGCTGCGCTGGCCCATCTCGGGCGCGCTGGGCGAGACGTTCGTGAACCCGGCGGACACCTCCGGGCGGCCCACCCTCGAACACTTCAACCTCACCAAGGCCCGCAAGACCGAACTCGTCGGGAACCTCGACTGGTTCGCCCTCAGCGGCGACGGCTCACGGCTCGTCGTGGTCGACGAGGGTGAGCTGCGCGCGGTCCCGGCGACCGAGGTCGGCGACAGCGACACCACCGTGTACGTCGACGCGCGGCGCATCCAGCACGAGGTGGACCCGGGCGCGGAGTGGCGGCAGGCGTACGCGGAGGCGGGGCGGATCATCCGCGCGTACTTCTGGGACCCCGGGATGAGCGGCATCGACTGGGACGGCGTCCTCGACCAGTACCGGCCCCTCGTCGAACGCGTCGCCACCCCCGACGAGTTCGCCGACCTCCTGCGCGAGGTGCTCGGCGAACTCGGCACCTCCCACGCGTACGTCACCGCCGCCCGCCGCAACGAGGGGCCGCCGCACTACCAGCGGGCGCAGGGCCTCCTGGGCGCCAACTTCGTGTGCCGCGACGGCCGGTGGACCGTCCAGCGCATCCTCCCCGGCGAGTCGTCCGACTCCAAGGCCCGCTCCCCGCTCGCCGGTACGGGCATCCGGGAGGGCGCGGTCCTCACCCACGTGGACGGCCGGCCCGTCGACCCCGTCGCCGGGCCCTACCCGCTCCTGTCGGCGGCCGGCGGCACCACCGTCGAGCTGACCTTCCAGCCCGCCGAGGGCCGCTCCCGGCGCGTCGCCGTGGTCCCGCTCATCGACGAGCGGCCGCTGCGGTACCAGGACTGGGTCGCCAAGCGCCGCGAGGTGGTCCGCGAACTGAGCGGCGGCAAGTGCGGGTACCTCCACATCCCGGACATGGGCGGCTCGGGCTGGGCCCAGTTCAACCGCGACCTGCGCCTCGAAGTGGCGCGGCCCGCCCTCATCGTGGACGTCCGCGGCAACGCCGGCGGCCACATCAGCGAGCTCGTCGTCGAGTCCCTCACCCGCAAGATCCTCGGCTGGGACCTCACACGCGGCGCCCAGCCCGTCTCGTACGCCTCCAACGCCCCGCGCGGCCCGATCGTCGCCCTCGCCGACGAAGCCACCGCCTCGGACGGCGACATGATCACGGCCGCCTTCAAGCTGCTGAAGCTCGGGCCCGTGGTCGGTCAGCGCACCTGGGGCGGTGTCGTCGGCATGACGGGGCGCCACCGGCTGGGGGACGGCACGGTGATCACGGTGCCGATGAACGCGGCGTGGTTCGACGAGTACGGGTGGTCCGTGGAGAACCACGGCGTCGCGCCGGACATCGAGATCCTGCGCACCCCGCTGGACTGGGCGGAGGGCCGCCACCGCCAGCTCTCCGACGCGGTCGAGGTGGCCCTCGACCTCCTCGACTCCCACCCCGCGTCCCGCCCCCCGGACTACTCCCAGGCCCCCTCCCTGAAGCGCCTCCCACTGCCGCCGCGACCCGCTTGAGCGGGCCCCTTTCCCCTACCCCGCCCCTTCCCGAAACTGGGGGCTGCGCCCCCACACCCCCCGGTGCGCGGCAGCTTCGCGCCGCGAGGCGGTGCGGAACGGCCCTGGGACGCCCACCGGGGGACGCACGCACTGGCGGCGGAAACGACCACCCGCGTGAGGGGGACGGGGGTGGAGCGTGGGGGGTGGTCGGACGTAAAACGACTGAACTCGCGCGAAGCGCGGTGAACGAGAGTCCGACCACCCCCCACCGGAACCCCCGGCACCCGCCCGGAGCACCGGACAGCAAGCACCGGGCAGGAGCACGCGCGCGACAACGCAAGGGGCGCACCCGCGTCCGGGTGCGCCCCTGCTTCAACCGCGCGTCACGTCACGTCGCTTCAGACGTCGTAGCTCCGGTCCGCCCGCTCCTGCGCCAGGCGCGCGTCCTCGTCGACGTCCTGCCGACGCTCGTCGCGCTGCTGGCGGCCCTTCTGCGTACGCTGCTGCGCCTCGCGCTTCGCGTCCTGCGCACGCTGCTTGGCCTGCTCCTTGAGCTCCTGCGACTTGTCCTTGAACTGGTCCGAGATGCCCATCGAGGTCACTCCTGAAAGTGGTGGTGTGGGGGGTGCGGGGGCCCTTCGGCCCCCGGCCTCGACCAGCCTGGCACGCCCCGACACACCACGCATTTCGATCAAGCGGTAACGGTTCCGTCACGCTCCGTACGCGCCTTTTCGTCGGCCTCTCCCCCCGCCCCGACCAGCCCCGTCCGCACGCTCCCGAGCCGCGGCTCGAAGCGCCGCATCTCGCGCTGCCCGACGGTGGCGATGAGACCGGGCAGGTAGCCGCGCACGGACTGCATGCCGCGCAGCCACCACTGCGCGTACACGTGGGCCGAGCGCCGCTCGATGCCGGCGACGATCCGGTCGACGGCCGGCCCGAGGGGGTACGTGCGGTTCGACGGCCACGGCAGCCGCTGCCGCAGCTCGCGCATCACGTCGTCCTGGTCGGCGCCCCGGACCATGTCGGTGTCGGTCCACGACAGGTAGCCGACGCCCACGCGTACGCCCCGGTACCCGACCTCCGCGCGCAGGCTGTGCGCGAAGGCCTCGACGCCGGACTTGGAGGCGCAGTACGCGGTCATCATGGGCGCCGGGGTGATGGCGGCGAGGGAGGCGATCTGCAGGAGGTAGCCGCGGCTTTCCAGCAGCACCGGCAGGAAGGCGCGGGCGGTGACGGCGCTGCCGATGAGGTTGACCTCGATGACGCGCCGCCACGCGTCCGGGTCGGACGCGGTGAAGGGGCCGCCGGCCGCGACGCCCGCGTTGGCGACGACGATGTCCACCTTCCCGAAGCGTTCCTTCACCTCGGCCGCGACCCGGGCCATCGCCTCGTGGTCGGTCACGTCGACGTGCCACCAGTCGCTCTCGGTGTGCAGCCGCCCGGAGACCTGCTTGAGCTGCTCGGGCTCCAGGCCGAGGAGCGCGATCCGCGCGCCGCGCGCGGAGAGTTTGCGCGCCAGCAGCTCGCCGACGCCGCGCGCGCCGCCCGTGATGACGGCGACCTGGCCGTCGAGGCTCACCTTGCTCATGCCGCTTCCTCCTTGTGCGTCAGGTACGTGGTCACCAGGGCGCGGATCCGGGCGGTGACGGCGTCCGGCGCCTCCACGGGCGTCATGTGCCCGACGCCCACGAGTTCGTCGAACCCGACGCAGCGGGGCAGCGCGGCGGCGATCGCCCGCGCGTGCACGGGCGGCGTGAGCCGGTCGGCGGCGCCGACAAGGACGACGGTCGGCGCCGTCAACTCCCGTACGCCCGGCTCGACGTCGAGCTCGGCGAGCACGTGCGACCAGGCGACCCGGACCGCTCGGGGGCAGGCGTGCACGATACGGGCGCACTCGGCGACGGCGGCGGGCGAGGAACCGGGGCCCATGGTCCCGTACTTGAGGATCGCCTTCGACAGCGGTGTGACGGGCCCGAAGGGCGCCCGTACGCCGAGGACGGCACGGGTGAGACGGGTACGCAGCCGTCCGGCGCGCAGCGGCAGTACGAGCGACTCGGCGACGAGGCGGGAGGCGCCGGTGCTGCACAGCAGGACGGCGGCGGCGCGTTCGCGTACGCCGGGACGCGCGGCGGCGGCCATGAGGGTCATGCCGCCCATGGAGTGCCCGGCGAGCACGGCCTTCTCGCCGGGTGCGAGGGTGGCGGCGAGGACGGCTTCCAGGTCGTCGGCGAGGGCGTCCGTCGAGTACCCGTCGCGCCCCACGGCCGGTGTACGGCCGTGTCCGCGCTGGTCGTAGACGATGACGCGGTGGTCGGCGGAGAGGTCGCGTATCTGCGCGGCCCAGAACTCCGTGGAGCAGGTCCAGCCGTGCGCCAGCACGACCGCGGGCGCGCCGTCGGCGCCGTACACCTCGACGTGGAGGGAGGAGCCGTCCGCGGAAGTCACCCGGATCACGCGACAGCCCCTTCCCGCACGCGGACGACCTCGTACTCGCTCAGGTCGACCGTCCGCGTCGCACGCCGGAACTCGCTGGTGGTGCCGGGCCACAGCGTGGTGTTGCGGCCGTTGGCGTCGAGGTACCAGCTGTCGCAGCCGCCGGACTTCCACACGGTGCGCTCCATGCGGGCCTGGACGCGCCGGTTCCAGGCGGCGACGGCGGAGGGCCGGGCGGCGAGGGCGGCGCGACCGCCCTGGCCGTCGAGTGCGTCCAACTGCTTCATGTAGTCGGCCAGGTAGTTCAGCTGGGACTCGATCATGAGAATCATGGAGGAGTTCCCGAGCCCGGTGTTGGGCCCGATGATGGTCATCCAGTTGGGGAACCCGGCGGCGGTCGCGCCGCGCAGCGCCTCCATGCCGTCCTTCCACGCCTCGGCGAGGGTGATGCCGTCCGCGCCCACGACCCGCTCGGCGATGGGCATGTCCGTCACGTGGAAGCCGGTGGAGAAGACGATCGCGTCGACCTCGGCCTCGGTGCCGTCGGCGGCGACGAGCGTCCGCCCCCGCACCTCGGAGAGCCCGGACGCGACGACGTCCACGTTGGGCCGCGCGAGGGCCGGATAGTAGTCGCTGGACAGCAGGATCCGCTTGCAGCCGATGCGGTACGAGGGCGTGAGCTTGGCCCGCAGCGCCGGGTCCTTGATGGCCCTGGCCATGTTCGCCTTGGCGATGGACTCGACGAGTCCGAGCTCGGCGGGCCGCTTGGTGAAGGCGCTGACCTGCAGCTCCCGGATACCCCAGAGCAGTCCGCGCCGCGCCTTGCCGGTGAAGGGCAGCTGCCGGTGCAGCCACCGCTCGGCGCCGGTGATGGCGCGGTCCATGCGGGGCATGACCCACGCGGGGGTGCGCTGGAAGAGGGTGAGCCGCCCGACCTTCGGCTGGATGGACGGCACGATCTGGATGGCGGAGGCGCCGGTGCCGATGACGGCGACGCGCTTGCCGGCCAGGTCGTAGTCGTGGTCCCAGCGGGCGGAGTGGAAGACCCGGCCGCCGGTCTCCTCGAAGGAGGCGAGCCCCGGGATGTCGGGGATCTTCGGGTCGGACAGCGGCCCGGTCGCGGAGACGACGACGTCCGCGGTGAGCGTGCCCCGCGAGGTCTCGATCTTCCAGCGCAGCGCGTCGTTGTCCCACGTCATCATCTTCACTTCGTGACGGAAGCGGAGGTGGGGGCGCAGCCGGAAGGTGTCGGTGACGTGCTCCAGGTACGCGCGGATGTGCTGCTGACCGGAGAAGGTGCGCGGCCAGTCGGGGTTGGGCGCGAAGGAGAAGGAGTACAGGTGGGAGGGCACGTCGCACGCGCACCCCGGGTAGCTGTTGTCGCGCCAGGTGCCGCCCACGGAGTCGGCGCGCTCCAGGACGACGAAGTCGGTGATCCCCTCGCGGCGCAGCCGGACGGCGGCCCCGAGGCCGCCGAATCCCGATCCGATCACCGCCACTCGTACGTGCTCGTGCTGGCCCATGCCGCCTCCGCATAACCGGTCCGCAAGACTTTGCCAGCAATCGCTGGCACGATTCGGAGAGTAGAGCAGGTCCTTACCGAGCGGTAGGGGTCGCGCGGGGAAAAGTTACCGGCGGTACGACATAGGGTTGCGTGTGTGGCAGACGACGGGACGACGACCGAGGGGACGGCCGGGGGAACGGCCGGGCAGCCGCCGCACGAGCCGCGCGGGGACCGCGAGCAGCGGGCGTCACGCGAGCACCGCGACCACCGCCAGCACCGCCATGACCGGCAGTCGCAGGAGCCGCAGGCGCAGGCGCAGCGCGAGGCCCACGAGCAACACGAGGCCCACGACCGGCGCGAGCAGCGCGAGACCCACGAGCAGCGCGATGACCACACGTCGCGCGAGTACCGCGTCGAGGAGCTGGCCGCCGCCGCCGGCATCACCGTGCGCACCCTGCGCTTCTACCGCGAGCGCGGTCTGATCCCGCCGCCCCGCCGCGAGGGCCGCATCGCCTGGTACGGCCCCCACCACCTGGCCCGGCTGCGGACCATCGCCGCCCTCCTGGAGCGCGGCCACACCCTGAACGGCATCGCCGACCTCGCCGCCGCGTTCGAGAGCGGCCGCGACGTCGGCGAGGTGCTGGGCCTCGGCGAACCGACCGAGGAGGAGCCCGTCCGGCTCACCCCGGAGCAGCTCGCCGACCACTTCGGCGACCAGGTCACGCCGGAGAACTTCGCCGCCGCCCTGGAACTCGGCTACCTCGCCACGGACGGCGAGGAGATCGTCCACGTCAGCCGCCGCCTGCTGGACGTCTCGGCCGCGCTCGTCAAGGAGGGCATCCCGCTCTCCGCCGTCCTGGCCGCCGCCGCCCGCGTCCGTGAACACGCCGACGCGCTCGCCGGGCTCTTCGCCGCCCTGCTGCGCGAGCACGCCGACGGAGAGGCCGACGCCGTACGGCTGCGGCCGCTGGCGAAGAGCGTGGTGGAGGCGGAGGTGTCCATGGCCCTGGACCGCCACCTGCACCGGCTGCGCGACCTCCGGCCGTAGAGACGCCGCCGTGAGACGCGACCTCAGGCCGTGAGGACGGGCACGGGCAGCCACCAGCGCGCCTTGTAGATCCCGCCGTTCGCGAGCTCGTACGTCCCGGCCGGCCGGTGCACGGCCACCTTCCGGGTCCACCAGCTCTCCCCCAGCCCGCTCTCCGGCACGGTCGAGACGACCTGGCCGGTCGCCGGGTCGTTGCCGGCCGCCTTGACCCGGGCGCGGCTGATGTCCGCCGCACCCGCGAAGTCCTGCGTGAAGGCGCGGGCGCTCTTCATGTACTGGTAGACGGCCGTGCCGCTGCTCACCCACAGCCGGTCCGGCCGCCCGGCGACCTGCCCGAGGTCGTGCCCGTGCGGCGTCGGCAGCGGCACCTCGAAGGCCTTGATCAACGCCGGCCTGGCCGCCGTACCGCCGACCCTCAGCGCCACGAGCCGCTCGCCGCCCAGCGCCCACAGCACCCGCCGCGCGCCGTCCCACTGCAGGCCGTGGGCGTCCTCCAGGGCGTACGACGCGAACGGCACGTCCGCCGGCCCCTGGGAGGCCGCGTAGAGGCGCACGACATCGCCGGTGCTGCCCGCGACGGCCACGTTGCCGTTCGGCAGCAGCTCGATGCTGTGCGGGTTCACGCGCGTCGTGCCGGGCGAGAGGGCGCCGCCCCAGTGACGCCGCCCCGAGGGGTACTCCACGACGGCGGCGAAGCCGTACGAGGCGACGGTGAGGACGTACGTCCTGCCCTGCCAGACGCGCGCCTTGGCCTCGCTGGGGTGCACCCAGCTGAGGCCCGGCTCCAGGTCGGCGTACCGGGGGTCGCCGAGGGGCGAGAACGCCCACCGGACGGCGGAGGCGTCGGCGGCCGGGTCCCAGGCGCGCCGCGCGCCGTCGAGCAGCAGGATCCGCTTGGACGCCTGGTCGGTGAGGAGGACGTCGGGCGTCCCGGCGGGGATCTCGGAAGCGGGAACCGGGACGGAGGCCGACGTCGGCACGGGGGCGGTCAGCGGCAACGCGAGCGTGACCGCGGTGAGCAGAGCGGACCGGAGCGTTCGTACGGTGGCGATGCGCACGAGAGCTCAGCGTGCCAGAAGCATGCCCAGGAAGTGATGCTCCCCACACCTGCTCTGACAGATCATCACTTCCGGAACCGGAACCGCCGGAACCCACCGGTCTCCGGGTTTCCGGTTTCCGGTTTCCGGTTTCCGGGCTTCCGGGCTTCCGGCTACCGGTTGCCGTACGCCGGCTCGTACACCGCCGTCACCGGCGCGTGGTCGCTCCAGCGCTCGCCGTGGGACGCCGCGCGCTCGACCCAGGCCTTGACGGCGCGGGCGGCGAGGCCCGGGGTGGCCACGTGGTAGTCGATGCGCCAGCCGGAGTCGTTGTCGAAGGCGCGGCCGCGGTAGGACCACCAGGAGTACGGACCGTCCTGGTCGGGGTGGAGGGCGCGGACCACGTCGACGTAGCCGCCGTCGCCCTCGGCGAGGACGCGCGAGAGCCAGGCGCGCTCCTCGGGGAGGAAGCCGGAGCTCTTCCGGTTGGCCTTCCAGTTCTTGAGGTCGGCCTCCCGGTGGGCGATGTTCCAGTCGCCGCAGATGAGCACCTCGCGCCCCTCGGACGCCGCCCGCTCCCGCAGCTCCTTGAGGTAGGGGAGGAAGGCGTCCATGAAGCGGACCTTCTCGTCCTGCCGCTCCGTACCGACCTCCCCGGAGGGGAGGTAGAGGCTGGCGACCGTGACGCCCGGCAGGTCGGCCTCCAGATAGCGGCCGCTGCCGTCGAACTCGGACGAGCCGAAGCCCACGCGTACCGCGTCCGGCTCGCGCCGCGTGTAGAGGGAGACGCCCGCGCGGCCCTTGGCGGCGGCCGGGGCGTGCGCGGCGTACCAGCCCTCCGGCGTGCGGACCGCCTCGGGGAGCTGGGACTCCTCGGCCCGCACCTCCTGGAGGCAGAGCACGTCGGCGGCGGTCCCGGCCAGCCACTCCACGAAGCCCTTCTTCGCGGCGGCACGCAGGCCATTGACATTGGCGGACGTCACAGTGAGCATTCCGGCACGATAACCGAGACCGGACGCCCGCATACATGTACCATCCACCGTATACTTATCCGCCCGGTCCCCTTCGACCATCCTGACGCCGTCAAACTCAACGACGCCGTCCAGCTCGAGTACGCCGAGCGGTACGGCGACGAGGGCGATCTCACACCGCTCGACCCCTCGATGTTCCGTCCGCCGCGCGGTCTGTACCTGCTCGCGTACGACGAGCGGGACCGTCCGGTCGCGACCGGGGGCTGGCGCACGCAGGACGAGAACGACGAGGGGTACGCCGACGGGGACGCCGAGCTCAAGCGCATGTACGTGATCCCCGAGGCGCGCGGCCTGGGCCTGGCCCGCCGCATCCTCGCCGCCCTGGAGGAGGACGCGCGCGCCGCCGGGCGCACCCGCATGGTGCTGGAGACCGGCGACATGCAGCCGGAGGCGATCGGGCTGTACACGTCGAGCGGGTACGCGCCGTGCGCCAAGTTCGGCTACTACCGCGAGTACCCGAACAGCCGCTGCTTCGCGAAGTCGCTGACGCGCTCCTGACAACCAGGCCCCGCCCGTGGGACCCTGCCTCACGCACGACACGTACGGCACGTACGGCACGCGCAGCACGCACAGCAGGCACCACACGTACGGCACGCGCAGCACGCACAGCAGGCACCACACGCACCGCTGATCCGCACCGCTCTTCGTTCCCCCACCCTGCCCGGCCGCGCGACCGCGCCCGGGCACGGCAGAAGGAGACATGCGTGAGACGCCACCGCACCGCCACGGGCATCCTGCTGACCGTCGGAGCCCTCCTCACCGGCGCCCTGTCCGCCACCGCCGCCACCGCGGCCGCCCCGGCCGGACCGGCGCCCGCCCCGCAGGCCGAGAACGCCCCGTCCGCCCGGACCGTCACCACCGCCGAGCAGCAGGGCGCCCGGGCCTTCTGGACCGCCGAGCGCATGCGCGCGGCCACCCCGCTGGACCTGGAGCTCACCCCGCGGGCGCTGAAGAAACTCACGGCGCCGCGGCCGGGCAAGGAGACCACCACCGTCGCGCCCACGGCGTTCCCGCAGCCCGGCGGCGCGTGGACCGGTGGCGGGGCGGTCGTGAAGACGTCCGGGCGGGTGTTCTTCACCTTCCAGGGCCGTACCGCCTCCTGCTCCGGCAACGCCGTGACCAGCCAGAACGCCTCCACCGTCATCACGGCCGGCCACTGCGTGAAGTACCAGGGCAGCTGGCACACCAACTGGGTCTTCGTCCCCGCCTACGACAACGGCCAGGCGCCCTACGGCCAGTGGACCGCCACCAAGACGCTGACCACCCCGCAGTGGGAGGCGAGCGAGGACATCAACCACGACATCGGCGCGGCCGTCGTGGCCCCGCTGAACGGCCAGAAGCTCACCGCCGTCACCGGCGCGCAGGGGATCCAGTTCAACGGCGGCTACAACAAGCCGATGTACGCCTTCGGCTTCCCGGCCGCGTCCCCGTACGACGGTTCCAAACTGATCCACTGCAGCGGGAACTCCTCCAAGGACTTCCTCTTCTCGCAGGACCACAGCCTGGCCTGCAACATGACCGGCGGCTCCAGCGGCGGTCCCTGGTTCACCGGCTTCAGCGAGTCGACCGGCACGGGGCTGCAGGTCTCGGTGAACAGCTTCGGCTACACCTTCCTGCCGAACCGGATGTTCGGCCCGTACTTCGGCGACGTGGCGAAGGCGCTGTACGACAAGGCGCAGGTGTCCTGAGTCCCTGAGGGTCCGGCGGGGGGCCGCCCCGCCGGACCCAGGGCCTGTCTTCCGGGTCTTGCCGGGCCGCGGGGTCTGGCACCGCGCCCTGATCCGGCCTGATCCGGCCTGATCCGGCCTGATCCGGAAGACAGGCCCTACGGCCGCAGCGCCGCGTCCACCAGCGCGCGGATCTCGGCACGCAGCCCACCGGCGCCGGCCTGGCCGGTGAGCCGCTCGAAGACCAGCCCGTCGACGCACGCCAGCAGCGTGACGGTCCGCCCGTCCGGGTCCGCGGCCCCGTGCGCGGCGAGCACGGCCCGTACGGCGTCGCGCGCGGCGTTCTCGCGCGGTACGAGGACCTCCCGCAGCTCCGGCTGGTGGACGCTCTCCACCGCGCACGCGTACCGGGCCAGCGTCCGCCGCCGCCCCTCACCGGTCAGGCGCGCCTCACTGAACCGCGCCAGGGCGTCGGCGAGTTCGTCGGGGCCCGCTCCGGGCGGGAGCGGCGCCCGCCCGGCCGCCTCCCTCAGCTCCGTCTGGTCGAGTTCGACCAGTCGTACGGCAAGGGCGGTCAGCAGCGCCTTGCGGGTGCGCAGGTACGCCGACGTCGTACCGGTCGGCAGCCCGGCGGCGGCGTCGACGGCGCGGTGCGTGAGGGCGCGCATGCCGCCGTCCGCGAGGACGGAGAGGGCGGCGTCGGCGAGGACGGTACGGCGATCCCGGGTCATGGCCCCTTTCTACACCCGTAGTAGCCTTCTTCTACATCTGTAGAAAGTGCGAGGGGGAACGATGCGGCCTGGACGAGCAGTGGTGATCGGCGGCGGAATCGGCGGGCTGGCGGCGACCCTCGGACTCGTGCGCACCGGTTGGCGGGTCACCGTCGTCGAGCGCGCCCCGGACGCCCTCGCCGACGCGGGCGCGGGGATCTCCCTCGCCGCCAACGGCATCCACGCCCTGGACGTGCTCGGCGCCGGGCCCGCCGTCCGCGCCGCCGCGCGCCGCCAGCTCACCGGCGCCACCCGCACCCCGGGCGGCCGGGTGCTCGCGCGGATGGACGGCCACACCCTCGAACGCGCCCTGGGCGCACCGATCCTCGGGATCCCGCGCGCCACCCTGCACCGGCTGCTGCGCGCCCCGCTGCCGCCCGGCGCGCTGGTCACCGGCGCCGAGGTGACGGCCGTCGACGACGACCCGGAGGCGCCGCACGCGCGCGTGCGCACGGCCGACGGGCGGACGTACGACGCCGACCTCGTCGTCGCGGCGGACGGCGTCAACAGCCGCGTCCGGGCGCGGCTGCTGCCCGGCGCGCCGGGTCCGGCGTACAGCGGCTCCACGGTGCTGCGGGCCATCACGGAGCACCCGGTGGACGTGGGCGGCGCCGACTTCCAGCTGACCTGGGGGCGGGGCGCCGAGTTCGGACACATCCTCTTCGCCGACGGGCGCGTGGAGTGGCACGCGGTGCTCAACGCCCCGGCGGGCGTGCGCCCGCGCGACCCGCTCGACGCCGTGCGCCGCCGGTTCGCCGGCTGGCACGACCCGATCCCCGCGCTGCTGGCGTCGACCGCGCCGGGCGCGGTGCTGCACCACGACATCAACGAGCTGGTCACGCCCCTGTCCACGTACGCCGTCGGGCGCGTCGCGCTCCTCGGCGACGCCGCGCACGCCATGACGCCGCACCTCGGCCAGGGCGCCTGCCAGGCGCTGGAGGACGCCGTGACCCTGGCCGCCGCGGCCGCCGAGGCGCCCGACGTCCGTACGGCGCTGGCCCGTTACGACGCCGAGCGGCGACCGCGCAGCCAGGCGGTCGCGCTGGCGGCCCGCCGTGCGGGGCGGATGGGGCAGCGGCTCGCGCACCCGGCGGCCGTCGTCCTGCGCAACGCGGCGATGCGGCTCACCCCTTCCGGGGTGGCGATTCGGACGATCCTCCGTCATGCGTCCTGGACACCCCCGGAGCTTCGGCCAGAGTTGGCCAACTCGTAGGGGTGCGGGGGTCGAAACGTTCATCCTGCGCATGGACACCGCCGTGTCCCGCCGCAGACTGAACGACGAACGACACCTCCGTGAACCAGGAGTACGCCCATGGCCCCTCACCGCACCGCGGACCTCGTCTTCACCGGTGGCCCCGTCCACACCGTGGACCCCGTGCGCCCCCGGGCGAGCGCGGTGGCCGTCCGCGGCCGGCGCATCGTCGCCGTCGGCGGCTCCGAGGTCCACGGGCTGATCGGCCCGCGCACCGAAGTCGTGGACCTGCGCGGCCGGCTGCTGATACCCGGCTTCCAGGACGCACACGTCCACCCGGTGGGCGCCGGCGTGGAGATGGGCCGCTGCGACCTGAGCGGGGCCACGACGGCGGAGGCGTACCGCCGCCGCATCCGGGAGTACGCGGACGCGCACCCGGAGGCGGAGTGGATCACCGGGGGCGGCTGGTCGATGGAGGCGTTCCCCGGCGGTACGCCCGACCGCCGGTTCCTGGACGAGCTGGTCCCCGACCGGCCGGCCTACCTCGTCAACCGCGACCACCACGGCGGCTGGGCCAACTCCCGTGCCCTGGAGCTCGCCGGGATCACCGCCGACACCCCCGACCCGGCCGACGGGCGCATCGAGCGGGACGCCGACGGGCACCCCACCGGCATGCTGCAGGAGGGCGCGATGGCCCTCATCGCCGACCTCGCACCGGCGCCGACGCTGGACGAGCTCACCGCGGGGCTGCTGCGCGCGCAGGAGCTGCTGCACTCGCTGGGCGTCACCGCCTGGCAGGACGCGCTGCTCGGCGACCACGCGGGCATGGCCGACCCCGCCCCCGCGTACGCGGCCGCCGCGCGCTCCGGGAGGCTCACCGCGCGGGTCGTCGGCGCGCTGTGGTGGGACCGTGCGCGCGGCCTGGAGCAGCTGCCGGAACTGGTCGCCCGGCGCGAGGAGTTGACGCACGGCAACCTCCGCGCCACCACCGTGAAGATCATGCAGGACGGCATCGCCGAGAACCACACGGCCGCGCTGCTCGGCCCCTACCTGACCTCGTGCGGCTGCGCCTCCGACAACTCCGGCATCTCCTTCATCGACCCGAAGGCGCTCGCCGAGTACGTCACCGCCCTGGACGCCCACGGCTTCCAGACGCACTTCCACGCGCTGGGCGACCGCGCGGTGCGCGAGGCGCTCGACGCCGTGGAGGCCGCCCGCGAGGCGAGCGGCGGCGCCACCGACACCCGGCCGCACCTGGCGCACCTCCAGGTGGTGCACCCCGAGGACGTACCGCGCTTCGCGCGGCTGGGCGCGACCGCGACCATCCAGGCACTGTGGGCGGCGCACGAGCCGCAGATGGACGAGCTGACGATCCCGTTCCTCGGTCCGGAGCGGGCCGCCCGGCAGTACCCCTTCGGCGACCTGCTGCGCGCCGGGACGCGGCTCGCGGCGGGCAGCGACTGGCCGGTCAGCAGCCCGGACCCGCTCGCCGCGCTGCACGTCGCGGTCAACCGCGTCCTGCCGGAGGACGGCCCGGACGCGCCGGTCTTCCTGCCGGAGCAGCGCATCGGCCTGGACGACGCCCTCACCGCGTACACCGCGGGCAGCGCGTACGTGAACCACCTCGACGACACCGGCGTCATCCGCGCCGGAAACCTCGCCGACCTGGTGGTCCTGGACCGCGACCCGTTCGCCGCACCGCCGGAGCGGATCGCCGAGACGCGGGTGCTCCAGACGTTCGTCGGCGGGGCACGCGTCTACGCGTACAACTGATCCAGGAACGCGGCGAGCTTGCCCCGGGTCCGCTCGATCTGCTCCTCCACCGTGAGGCGCTCGTCGAAGCGCGCACCGGACTCGGGGCGCTTCTTGCCGCGTACGTAGAGGGAGCAGTCCAGGTCGGTGCACACGTACAGGCCGACCGAGTTGCCCTCGCGCCCGGCCGCCCCGGCCTTGCGCGCCGTCATCAGCGTGACGCCGCTGAGCGGGTGGGTGGTCAGACAGATCGAGCACAGACTGCGCCGCAACCCGGCGGCCTGCCGCGAGGCGAGACGCAGCGCGACCCCGACCACCTGCTCGCCGCGTTCGGCGACCAGGTAGGCGCGGTCGGGGGCGGACAGATCACGCCAGCCGAGAAAGTCCAGGTCGTCCCACGGCCGCTCGGCCAGGTCCCGCGGGAGGGGGAGGCGGGCGGCCTCGCCCTTCGAGCAATTGACGAACGAGGCACGGATGGTGCGCTCAGTGACTGCCTTCATGGTCAAGGACCGTAGCCAGCCTAGGACCACTAGGCAAAGGATTAATGCCCCTAGGGTCCAAGGGAGGCGGCACCGCAGGCCGCCGCGGCACAGTCGACCCGCCCGATTCAGGAGTAGGTCGCCGAAGCGACGTACGGAGGAGGCCGTGACATCCCCGCAGCGCTCGGCCCAGACGAAGGCGACCGGCACCGGTCCGCCCAGGACGACTCACCGGCGCACTGGGTACTTCGCTGCGGTACAACAGCTCGAAGCCCCCGCCCGGTTTCCCCGGCGGGGGCTTCGATGTTGCGTGGACCTGAGGGGATTTGAACCCCTGACCCCCTCGATGCGAACGAGGTGCGCTACCAGTCTGCGCCACAGGCCCTTGCGACGTGTGAAACATTAGCATCCCGATCGGGCTGCTTGGAAATCCGTTCCCCGTCGGCGGCGCCGAGGGAGACCCGCGTCACTCGTTGGCCGCGCGCGGGCGGTCCTCGTCCGCGTACTGGTCGAAGAGCGGCGTGCGGCCGTGGTCGCGCGTGCGGCGCGGTGGGGGCGGCGTCGCGCTCGGGTTCGGGTTCTGGCGGGTGGGCGGGGGCGGGGTCGGCTCCGCCACGGAGGAGCGGGCGGCGCTCCAGGTCTCCGGGTCCGTGACGTCGACGCCGCCCGTGGCCCGGGGGGCCACCGGGGCGGTGACGTAGGTGGGGAGCGGGACGGGGACCGGGTCCCAGCTGTCGCCGCGCGCCGGGCCCCGGTCGCGCTGCTGGTCCACCCACTCCGCGTGGTCCGTCTGCTCCACCAGCGCGCGGCGGCCCGCCTCCTGCGGGGAGACCGCGGGCGCCGGCTCCGGCTGCGGGCCGGCCGACTGCGGATCGGCGGGCTCCTGCTCCGGGGCGGGCCGGGGGCGGCGGCGGCTTTCGCGCAGGCGCTGCGCGGCGGCCTCGGCGCGGCGCCGGTCCATGACGTACACGAAGCGGCGCCGCTCCTGGGCGCGCAGGTGCACGATGTACGCGCTGAGCAGGACCGCCGGAATGCCCGGGGCCCACAGGAACGCGAGGCCGCCGACGGCCGCGACGATCGCGCCGAAGGTGAACGCCAGGAACAGGACCACCGTGGTGCGGCGGCGCCGGGCGAGGACCCGGGAGCGGCGGGCGCGTTCGGCGGCGGCGCCGGCCGCGCGCGGACGGCCCGCCGGGCGGGGCCTGGCGGGCGGGGCGTCGGGGACCTCCAGGCGCGCCTCCGTCAGAGCCGGGGGCGCGGCGAAGGCCCGGACGTCGACGGAGCTCAGATGCTCCGTCTCGGCGTCCGGGTCGGCCTCGGGCCCCACCTGTCCGGCGGTGCGCCGGTCCAGCTCCTTGGCGTACCGGCGCTCCATCCCCGCCCGTCCGGACAGGAGCCGGATGGCGGTGCTGAAGCGTTCCGTCGGACGGGCCTCGTTCAGCTCGTCCTGCCGTCGGAGCCACATCGGCACCAAGTAGGCGGCCCAGGCCCCGACGATGACTGCGTAAATGAGGCCGCTGCTGCTCACATCCCACACCGTAGAGGGGTTCGCAGCAGGCCATCGGCCAATTGGGCCGGTGTGTCGCACGATCTGGCTGATATCACTGAATTTTTTTGTGATTGATCGGACCGGATCTGGTCGCCTCACGCTTTAATTCGAACAAATATTTTATTATCGCGGTGTTCCCGGCCGGACCCGGTGCCACCGGCGCAGCAGCCCCTCCGGGACCTCCTCGGCCGTGAGGGCGAAGACGAGGTGGTCACGCCAGTCACCGTCGATGTGGAGGTAGCGAGGGCGCAGGCCCTCCTCGCGGAATCCCAATTTCTCGACGACCCGGCGGCTGGGCGTGTTCTCGGGGCGAATACAGACTTCGATCCGGTGCAGTCCCACCGAGCGGAAGCAGTGGTCCACGGCGAGCGCCACGGCGGTCGGCATGACGCCGCGCCCGGCGACCTCGCGGTCCACCCAGTACCCCACGTGCCCCGAGCACATCGAGCCCCAGGTGATGCCGGCGACCGTCAGCTGGCCCACGAGCCGCCCTTCGTACTCGATCACGAAGGGCAGCATCCGGCCCGCGTTCGCCTCCGCGCGCAGATGGCGGACCATCTGGCGGTACGTGGGGCGCTCCACCAGCGGGCCGCCGGGGGCGGGCGGCGGGATGGTCGCCTCCCAGGGGCGCAGCCAGTCGCGGTTGCGCCGGTTGACCTCACGCCAGGCCCGCTGGTCGCGCAGCTTTATCGGGCGCAGGGCGACCCGTCCGTCCACCAGGGTCACGGGCCAGGCGGGGTTCATGACGGTCTGGGGTGGTCGCCGCCACGCAGCTGGTCGACCGCGTGGACCAGGATCCGGCCGAGGACGGCCAGGCCGTCGCGCACGCCGCCGGTGGAGCCCGGCAGGTTCACGATCAGGGTGCCGGCGGCGACCCCGGCGAGCCCACGGGAGAGGGCGGCCGTCGGGACCTTGTCGCGGCCGTACGCGCGGATCGCCTCCGGGATGCCGGGGATCTCGTGGTCGAGGACCCGACGGGTGACGTCGGGGGTGCGGTCGGTGGGCGAGATGCCGGTGCCGCCGGTGGTGACGATGGCGTCGTACCCGGCGGTGACCCCCTCGCGCAGGGCCGCCTCCACGGGGTCGCCGTCGGGGACGACCACCGGGCCGTCGACGGCGAAGCCCAGCGCGGTGAGGCCCTCGACGATGAGGGGGCCGCCCTTGTCCTCGTACACCCCGGCGGACGCCCGGTTGGAGGCGGTGACGACCAGGGCGCGGTACGCCCGGTCCCCGCCCTCCGGCTCGGGCTGCGGCCGGTGGACGTCCGGTGCGTCGTGCGCGCCGTGGACGTGGCCGGCCCGCGGGGTCACTGGGCCGCTCCGTCCGCCTCGTCGGCGCGCCGGTAGTCGCCGGACTTGCCGCCCGTCTTCTCCTCCACCCGTACGTCGGTGATGACGGCCGCCTTGTCGACGGCCTTCACCATGTCGATCACGGTCAGCGCGGCCACCGACACGGCGGTCAGCGCCTCCATCTCGACGCCCGTGCGGTCGGTGGTCTTCACGGTCGCCGCGATCTCCACCGCGTCGTCCGCGACCGTCAGGTCGACCTTGACGCCGGAGACGGCCAGGGGGTGGCAGAGCGGGATCAGGTCGGGCGTGCGCTTGGCGCCCATGATGCCCGCGATCCGGGCGGTGGCCAGCGCGTCGCCCTTGGGGACGCCCTCGCCGCGCAGCAGCTCGATCACGCGGGGGGAGACCAGGACCCGGCCGGTGGCACGGGCGGTGCGGGCGGTCACGTCCTTCCCGGAGACGTCGACCATGCGGGCCGCTCCGGCCTCGTCGATGTGCGTCAGGCTGCCTTGCGTACTCACTGCTGAACTCCGCCTCGCGTGTTCCGGCGCCGATTGCCCCGCCACGGCCCATTGTCGCGCCGGCGGGGGCCGGGGGTGGTCCCCCGGGAAGGCACAGCGGCAGACACCGTACCGCCACACCCGTCCCGTCAGCCGATGAGGACCACTTCCAGCTCGGCGCCCGGCTCCACGGTGGTGGTGTCCTCCGGGACGACGAGCAGCGCGTCCGCGTGCGCGAGGGCGCCGATCAGATGCGAGCCGGCGCCGCCCACCGGGGTGACGGTGCCCGCTTCGGCGTCGTACCGGCCGCGGAGGAACTGGCGCTTGCCGGACGGCGACGACAGGGGCTTGTCGGCGGCGAGGGCGGCCCGCACGCGCGGGCGCTGGACGTCCGGGCGGTCCTTGAGCCCCATGAGGGCGCGGATGGCGGGGCGGACGAACAGCTCGAAGGAGACGTACGAGGAGACCGGGTTCCCCGGCAGGGCGAGCAGCGGGGTGTGCTCGGGTCCGATGGAGCCGAAGCCCTGGGGCTTGCCCGGCTGCATGGCGAGCTTGCGGAAGTCGATGCCGCTGCCCGGCTCGTCCTGGTCGCCGACCGAGGACAGGGCCTCCTTGACGACGTCGTACGCGCCGACGCTGACACCGCCGGTGGTGACGAGCATGTCGGCACGGATCAGCTGGTCCTCGATGGTGGCGCGGAGGGTGTCGGCGTCGTCGGTGACGGCGCCGACCCGGTACGCGATGGCTCCGGCGTCGCGCGCGGCGGCGGCCAGCGCGAAGCTGTTGGAGTCGTAGATCCGGCCGGGGCCGAGCTCCTCGCCCGGCTGGACCAGCTCGCTGCCGGTGGAGAGGACGACCACGCGCGGGCGGGGACGCACCCGCACGGTGCCGCGGCCGATGGCGGCGAGCAGGCCGATCTGCGGCGGCCCGAGGACCGTGCCCTCCTCCAGGGCGAGGTCGCCCGCCTGGACGTCGCTGCCCCGCGCGCGCACGTGGGCGCGGGCCTCGACCGGGCGGTGGACACGGACCTCGCCGCTCGCGCCCTCGGGGGCGGCGCTCGCGGCGCGCATGGTGGTGGCGGGCGCGCCGCCGGTGCCGCCGTCGGTCCACTCGACCGGGACGACGGCCTCGGCGCCGGGCGGCAGCGGCGCGCCGGTCATGATGCGGGCGGCCTGGCCGGGGCCGACGGTGGGCAGTCCCCCGCTGCCCGCCGCGACGTCACCGATGACGGTGAGGACGGCCGGGAACTCCTCGCTGGCGCCGGTGACGTCCGCGACCCGTACCGCGTAGCCGTCCATGGAGCTGTTGTCGAAGGGCGGCAGGGCGACGGGCACCATGACGTCCTCGACCAGGACACAGCCCTGGGCGTCGGGCAGCGGCAGCTCGATGGGGTCGAGCGGGCGGATGGCGCCGAGGATGTCCTCCAGGTGGTCGTCCACCGACCAGGTCGTGCTGCTCAATCCCTACATCTCCTCGGTGACGTAACGCTGAAGCCAGGAACGGAAGTCCGGTCCCAGATCTTCACGTTCGCACGCGAGTCTGACAATCGCCCGGAGATAGTCGCCCCGGTCACCGGTGTCATAGCGGCGGCCCTTGAAGACCACGCCGTGGACCGGGCCGCCGACCTCCTCGTCGGCGACGAGCTTCTGGAGGGCGTCGGTGAGCTGGATCTCGCCGCCGCGGCCCGGCTCGGTCTCGCGGAGTATCCCGAAGACCGCGGGGTCCAGGACGTAGCGGCCGATGATGGCGTAGTTGCTGGGCGCCTCGGCGGGGTCGGGCTTCTCGACGAGGTTGGTCACGCGGACGACGTCGGAGTCGCCGGTCGGCGCGACGGCGGCGCAGCCGTACAGGTGGATCTGGGAGGGCTCGACCTCCATGAGGGCGATGACGCTGCCGCCCTCGCGCTCCTGGACCTCGATCATGCGCTGGAGCAGGGGGTCGCGCGGGTCGATGAGGTCGTCGCCGAGAAGGACGGCGAAGGGCTGGTCGCCGACGTGCGGGGCGGCGCACAGGACGGCGTGGCCGAGGCCGCGCGGGTCGCCCTGGCGGACGTAGTGCATGGTGGCGAGGTCGTTGGACTCCCGGACCTTGCCGAGGCGCTCCTGGTCGCCCTTCTTGACGAGGGCTTCCTCCAGCTCGTAGTTGCGGTCGAAGTGGTCCTCGAGGGGACGCTTGTTGCGGCCGGTGATCATCAGGACGTCGCAGAGGCCGGCGCCCACGGCCTCCTCGACGACGTACTGGATGGCGGGCTTGTCGACCACAGGGAGCATCTCTTTGGGAGTGGCTTTCGTGGCCGGCAGGAACCGGGTGCCAAGGCCTGCGGCCGGGATGACAGCCTTGCTGATCCTGTGGTGCGACTGAGTCATGCGGAGCACCCTATCGGGTTGGTATGGGCGGATGATTAGCGTCCGGTTAACTTCCCTCCCATATAGGCGTATACGAGGGGTTTGAGAGTTCATGATGACCGGCAGCATGTCCGAAAAGACCGCTCTGCGGCGCCAACTGCTCGACGCGCGGACCCTTCTGACCAGTGAGGACGTCGAAAAAGCGGCCTTGGTTCTCGCGGAGCTGGCCCTCAAACTGCCCGAGCTGCGACGGGCACGGACGGTCGCCGCATATGTGTCGGTGGGGAGCGAACCGGGCACGCGCGCGCTCCTCGACGCGCTGCGCGCCCGGGGCGTACGCGTCCTGCTGCCGGTGCTCCTGCCCGACAACGACCTCGACTGGGCCCTCTACGAGGGCCCTGAGCGGCTCGTACGGGCCCGGCGGGGGCTCCTGGAGCCGTCGGGGCCCCCGCTGGGCGTGGACGCCGTCCTGGAGGCCGACACGGTCCTGCTGCCCGGCCTCGCGGTGGACTCGCGCGGCATGCGCCTGGGGCGGGGCGGCGGTTCGTACGACCGGGTCCTGGCCCGCTTCGTGCGGGCCGGCGCGGATCCGTACCTGGTGGTGCTGCTCTACGCGAACGAGGTGGTCGAGCGGGTCCCGGAGGAACCGCACGACCACCCCGTGCACGCGGTGGTGACGCCGGACGTCACGCTCCGGTTCAGGCCCTTCCGGGGCCTGATGGCGTGAGCGCGCCCGGCGCCGCCGTCACGGCGTGAGCGCCCCCGCCGCCGTCACGGCGTGAGCGCCCCCCGGCGGCGCCGTCACGGCTTGAGCACCAGCCGGTCGACCGTCCCGGCGTCCACTGCCCGGTCGGTGTAGGCCCAGTCGAGCAGCTCGCCCTTCGCCCACAGCTCCGTCTGGTCGGTGTAGTGCGAGCTGTACGCGTGCCCGGAGGCGCCGGACAGGTTGATCCAGCGGGACTTGTCCCAGTCGCCGACGTTCACCACCATCCGCATGGACGGGACCCAGACGACCTCGTAGCCGCCCGCGGCGTTCCAGCCGGTGGCGTTGACCGCGCCCTCGCCGCCGGACAGGTTCCAGGGGCCGCGGTTCAGCATGAACTGCAGGAAGCCCGGGCCCTCGGTGCCGAGGGTCTTGTTCTTCAGGGTCAGCTGGTGCAGCCGGCCCCAGCTCCAGCTGCCGACGTCCTTGCCGAGCTTGGCCGTCAGCTCCCAGCGGGCGTCGACCATGGCGCGCTTGAGCAGCTGGTCACGGGTGGCGGTGCCCTCGTCGATGCGGTTGGCCGGCGACTGCCACCACGCGTTCTTCTCGTCCTTCAGGAGCGGGCGCACCACCTCGTACCACCGGTCGCCGCCGTCGGGCTGGGCCGCGTCGGCGGCGCGCTGGCCGCACTCGCGCACGAGCTTGTTCTGCTCGTCGATGGGGCCGGTGGAGTCGGCCGGGCGCACGTTGAGGCACTCGCCCTTGACCCGCAGCTCCTTGGGGAGCTTGTCGCCGAAGGCGAGCTTCAGGACGTTGCGCCAGACCGCGTTGAAGTAGGCGGCCGCGCCGGAGTCGGCGTCCTGGGTGTAGTCCCAGCCCTCCAGGAGCTTCTGGGCCTCACGGACGTACGGGTCGTCGATGTCGATCTTCAGCAGGTAGGGCGTCAGCATCTCGGCGATCTCGCTGCTGTTGTCCATCTGCATGGTGCGCATGTCGTCGGTCGAGATCTTGCCGCCGTCCTTGATCTTCGACTCGATGAGGTCGTTGATCCGCTGGCTGCGCGAGCCGTAGCTCCAGTCCTGGGTGAGCATGTACGGGTACTTCTCCGCGTCGATCACGGCCTGGTTGGCGGTCACGATGTAGCCGCGCTCCGGGTTCTCCTCGTACGGGAGCTCCTCGAAGGGGACCGACTCCTTCTTCCACTGGTACTTCGGGTCCCAGCCGGGCGCCGGCATGGTGCCGTCGTGGCCCTCGGCGCGGACGGGGATCCTGCCGGGCGCCTGGTAGCCGATGTGGCCCTCGGCGCCCTTGGCGTCGGCGTAGATGAGGTTCTGCGCCGGCACCTCGAAGTCGCGGGCGGCCTCGCGGAACTCCTTGAAGTCCT
Source organism: Streptomyces sp. NPDC045431 (assembly GCF_040646655.1). Lineage (NCBI taxonomy): Bacteria > Bacillati > Actinomycetota > Actinomycetes > Kitasatosporales > Streptomycetaceae > Streptomyces > Streptomyces sp. NPDC045431. The sequence continues at coordinate 431,838 of NZ_JBEZAQ010000003.1, read as the reverse complement.
TGGCGCGGTTCAGCTCGAAGACGGCGTCCATGGACTTGCCCGGGTCCAGGGCGGTCCACCGGAGGGAGACCGCGTAACCGTCGCCGCGGTCCGGGGCCGAGGCGGTCACGGGGGCCTTCTCGCCGACCTTCTCCAGCTCGTTGCTGCGGTCGGAGACCAGGGGGCCGTTGTTGGTGGACCGGACGGTGATGGTCCGGCTGCCGCCGCCCGCGATCTTGATCGTCTCCTCGCGGGTGGTGAAGGGCACTTCCTTGCCGCCGTACTGGTAGCCCCGGTCGGAGACCTTCTGGAGGTAGAGGTCGCTGACGTCGGCGCCCAGGTTGGTGAAGCCCCACGCGATGTCCTGGTTGTGACCGATTATCACACCGGGCATACCGGAGAAGGTGTACCCGGCGACGTTGTACCGGCACTTGTCGGACACGGCACGACAGTGCAGGCCCATCTGGTACCAGACGGACGGCAGCTGGGGCGCCAGGTGCGGGTCGTTGGCCAGGAGCGGCTTACCGGTGGTCGTGTACTTGCCGGAGACGACCCAGGAGTTCGACCCGATGCCGCTGCCGTTGGGGCCCAGCAGCGCCGGGATCTCGTCCAGGGACGTCGACAGCGAGGACAGCTGCGCCTGGAAGCCCTCAGCGGCCCCCTGCGGGGTGCCCGCGCCTCCGTCGGCACCCGAGGCCCCGGAGGCGCCGGCGGAAGCCCCGGAGGCCCCTTCGGAGCCCGTCGCGCCGCCGTTGCCCGTGCCCGTGTCCGCGCCGGTGTCCGTGCCCGTGTCGGACGGCTTGGCGGACGGGTCGAACTCGCCCTTGGCGTCGTCCACCGCGCCCTTGTCCACGATCGGCCGGTGCAGGTTGTACGGGTACGCCGGGTACAGGTCCTTGATCTGCTGCTCGCTGAGCCGGCTGGTCATCAGCGAACGGTCGATCTCCTGCTTCATGTTGCCGCGCAGGTCCCACGCCATCGCCTTGAGCCAGGCCACCGAGTCGACCGGCGTCCAGGGCTCGATGGCGTAGTCGTTGCCGAAGGCGAGGGCGGCGTACTCGACGGAGACGTCACGGCCCTCCTTGCCCTTCAGGTAGGCGTTGACGCCGTCCGCGTACGCCTGGAGGTACTTCTTGGTCTCCGGCGACAGCTTGGTGCGGTACTCCTCCTCGGCCACCCGGTGCCAGCCGAGCGTGCGCAGGAAGGCGTCCGTGTCGACCTGGCCCTTGCCGAACATCTCGGAGAGCCGGCCGGACGTCATGTGGCGGCGTACGTCCATCTCCCAGAACCGGTCCTGCGCATGGACGTACCCCTGCGCGCGGAACAAGTCCTCGTCGGTGGAGGCGTAGAGCTGCGGAACGCCGTACCCGTCGCGCTTGACGTCGACGGGGGCGCTCAGGCCCGGGAGGTCGATGGTGCCGGTGGTCTGCGGGAAGGGGGCACGCACCGTGCTGACGGTCCAGTAGGCCCCGTAACCGACGCCCGCGACCAGCGCCAGCACCAGAGCGAACACGAGCAGGCGGGCGCGTCGCCCCTTCTTCTTGGTGGAAGCGGCGGTGGTGTTGGCGGGCATCGCTGTCCTTCGAGGCGCAGGCTGGTCCTGGTGTGCTTTGGAGCAACCATAGGCGCAGCGCTCACCGGGCCCGGACGCGGTGTCAGTACCAGGCCCCCTCGGGGGCCCTCACCGACCCTCACCAGGCCCTCCGCGAGAGTGCGCCGCCGGAGGAGAGGGCGTCAAGGAAGCGTTAAAGATTAGGTAAGGTAACGAAGTAACCCGCGGCCGGCACGGCAAAACGGTCCGGCACGTACGTGAGGGGAAGGATCGGCCACTGACTGTCCACCAGCTCAACGAACTCCTGCTCGTCTGCTCGCTCGTCCTGCTCATCGCCGTGGCGGCGGTGCGCATCTCGTCCCGCAGCGGGCTGCCCAGCCTGCTCCTGTACCTGGGGATCGGCGTCGCCATCGGACAGGACGGCATCGGCAACGTCCACTTCGACAACGCCGGACTGACCCAGGTCATCGGGTACGCGGCCCTCGTGGTGATCCTGGCCGAGGGCGGCCTGGGCACGAAGTGGCGGGAGATCCGGCCCGCGCTGCCGGCGGCGGCCGTCCTGTCGACCGCCGGCGTCGCGGTGAGCGTGGGCGTCACGGCCGCGGGTGCCCACTACCTGGTCGGCCTGGACTGGCGGCAGGCGCTGATCATCGGCGCGGTCGTCTCCTCGACCGACGCCGCGGCCGTCTTCTCCGTCCTGCGCAAGGTGCCCCTCCCTTCGCGCGTGACCGGTGTCCTGGAGGCGGAGTCCGGCTTCAACGACGCCCCCGTCGTCATCCTGGTGGTGTCCTTCTCCACGGCCGGGCCGGTCGACAACTGGTACGTCCTGGTCGGCGAGATCGCGCTGGAGCTGGCCATCGGCGCGGCCATCGGCCTGACGGTGGCCTTCCTCGGTTCGTTCGGGCTGCGGCACGTGGCCCTGCCCGCCTCCGGTCTGTACCCGATCGCCGTGATGGCGATCGCGGTGGTGGCGTACGCGGCCGGCGCCATGGCCCACGGCAGTGGCTTCCTCGCCGTCTACCTGGCCTCGGTGGTGCTGGGCAACGCGAAGCTGCCGCACGCGCCCGCGAACCGCGGGTTCGCGGAGGGCCTGGGCTGGATCGCCCAGATCGGCATGTTCGTCCTGCTGGGGCTGCTGGTGACCCCGCACGAGCTGATCGACGACTTCTGGCCGGCGGTCATCGTCGGACTGGTGCTGACCTTGGTGGCGCGGCCGCTGTCGGTCGTGCTCAGCCTGGTGCCGTTCCGCCTGCCCTGGCAGGAGCGGGCCCTGCTCTCCTGGGCGGGCCTGCGCGGCGCCGTGCCCATCATCCTGGCGACCATCCCCATGGTGGCCGGGATCGAGGGCAGCGAGAAGATCTTCAACATCGTCTTCGTCCTGGTCGTGGTCTACACGCTGGTCCAGGGCCCGACGCTGCCGTGGCTCGCCAAGGCCCTGCGGCTGCGCGACTCCGGCGAGGCGGCCGACCTGGGCATCGAGTCCGCGCCCCTGGAGCGGCTGCGCGGGCACCTGCTGTCGCTGTCCATCCCCGAGGCGTCCAGGATGCACGGCGTGGAGGTCGCGGAGCTGCGCCTGCCGCCGGGGGCCGCCGTCACTCTCGTCGTACGGGAGGGCAAGAGCTTCGTGCCGTCGCCGGCGACCGTGCTGCGGCGCGGGGACGAGCTGCTGGTGGTGGCGACGGACCCGGTACGGGACGCGGCGGAGCGGCGGCTGCGGGCGGTCGGGCAGGGCGGCAAACTGGCCGGATGGCTGGGTACGGGGTGATGCGCTCGTGAGCCGACGGTGGTCCGGCGGGGTCCGGCCAAGTACGGCCGCTTGATCACAGGTGAACAGAAGATGAAGTCGGCAATTTCACAGGCGCCACCCTGCACTCCCCCTGTATCATGAAGGCACACTGATCGACCGAACCAGATCGACCAACTCTGCCTGACGCAGAGCTGGCGCGACCGTATGGCGGCCGTGAAGCCCCTGAAGCAGCCTGAGGCTGCGGGCACCGGTATCTACCGCAGTTCCGCGCAAGAGGACAGCTCTCGGCGGCTCCCGACATCCCGGGGAGCGCCACCAGGCGGCAGAAAGGCACGGGCCGTGGCATCCACGGTCAACACCACTGACGCTGTCAAGCGTCCCGGCTACGGACAGCTCCTGCGCATCCCCGGCGCCTGGACGTTCCTGCTCCCCGGCTTCGCCGCGCGGCAGCCCTTCGCGATGCTGACCATCGGCATCGTCCTGCTGGTCCAGCACACCACCGGTTCGTACGGCAGCGCGGGTGCCGTCGCCGCCGTCACCGGTGTCTCCATGGCGCTGTTCGCGCCGCAGAGCGGCAAGCTCGCCGACCGCTTCGGACAGCGCGCCGTCCTGGTCCCCGGCGTCCTCGTCCACACCGCGTCCGTCTCCGCGCTGACGGCGCTGGCCCTCGCGGGCGCGCCCCTGTGGGCCCTGTTCGCCGCGGCCGTGCCGACCGGCGCCTCCGTACCGCAGGTCGGCCCCATGGTGCGGGCCCGCTGGGCGGCACGCCTGGAGGGATCGCCCCTGATGTCGACGGCGGCGGCCTTCGAGTCCGTCACCGACGAGTTCACGTTCGTCGTGGGCCCGGTCCTCGCGACCGCGCTGTGCACCGGCGTCCACCCCGCCGCCGGCCTGATCGCCGAGGCGACGCTGACGCTCGCCGGCGGCCTCCTCTTCGCCGCCCAGCGGCGTACCCAGCCGGCGTACGGCCTGGCGGCCGGCCTCTCCGGCGCCCAGGCGCGCGGGGAGCGCGTCTCGGCCCTGTCCATTCCGGGCGTACGGGTCCTGGCGATCGCGTTCCTCGGGATCGGCTCGGTCTTCGGCGGCATGCAGGTCTCGCTGACCGCGTTCACGGAGGAGATCGGGAACCCCGGCGTCAACGGCGTGCTGTACGGCCTCTTCGCCGCGGGCAACATGCTGGCCGGGCTCGCGGTCGGCGCGATCGCCTGGAAGACCGGGCCCCGCCGCCGGCTGATCCTCGGGTACGCGGCGCTGACCGTGACCGCCTCCCTGCTGTGGACGGCGCACTCGGTGGTGCTGCTGGGCGCCCTCGGCCTGATCGTGGGCCTGTGCATCGCGCCCGCGCTGATCACCGGCTACACGCTGGTCGAGTCGCTGGTGCCGGCCTCGGCCCGTACCGAGGCGTTCACCTGGCTGACCGGCGCCGTGGCGCTGGGCCAGGCGGCCGCCGTGACGGTGGCCGGACGGCTCGCGGACGGATACGGCGCGAGCACCGGTTTCCTGGTCCCGCTGGCCGGTACGGCGCTGGCGCTGGCCACCCTGGTGGCGCTCCGGTCGCGGCTCGCGCCGCGCACCGTGGGACGCACCGTGGCACGTGGCGTCGGTCACCGAGTGCCGGTGACGGTGGACTGATCCCGCGGAATGCGTCACTATTGACTCTCGTTAGCACTCAATGAGTGAGAGTGCCAGGAGGAAGACACAGTGCCGACCTACCAGTACCAGTGCACCGAGTGCGGCGAGGGCCTCGAGGCGGTGCAGAAGTTCACCGATGACGCGCTGACCGAGTGCCCCGGCTGCCAGGGACGCCTGAAGAAGGTGTTCTCGGCCGTTGGCATCGTCTTCAAGGGCTCCGGCTTCTACCGCAACGACAGCCGTGGCGCGTCGTCGAGCAGCTCGCCCGCGTCTTCTTCGACGTCTTCGGCGAAGGGCTCGTCCTCGGACGCGAAGCCGGCCGCGTCGAGCGCCTCGACCTCGTCGAGCACGTCGAGCGGGAGCACCAGCTCCGCCGCCTGACCTTCCTCCTTCACGCGCCTTCCGGGGACCCCGCCGCTTCGTACGGCGGGGTCCCCGGCGTTTCCGCCCCCGACTAGGGTGACCCGCATGGCGAATGTGAACGCAGAGATCCACGCAGAGATCGGCGTGATCGGTGGCTCGGGCTTCTACTCCTTCCTGGAGGACGTCACCGAGGTCGAGGTCACCACTCCCTACGGGAGCCCGAGCGACTCGCTGTTCTTCGGCGAACTGGCCGGGCGACGTGTCGTGTTCCTGCCACGGCACGGCCGCGGCCACCACCTGCCGCCCCACCGCATCAACTACCGCGCCAACCTGTGGGCTCTGCGGTCCGTCGGCGTACGCCAGGTGCTGGGCCCGTGCGCGGTGGGCGGGCTGCGTCCGGAGTACGGGCCGGGGACCCTGCTCGTACCGGACCAGCTGGTGGACCGTACGAAGACGCGGGCGCAGACGTACTTCGACGGGGAGCCGCTGCCGGACGGCAGCGTGCCGAACGTCGTGCACACCACCTTCGCCGACCCGTACTGCCCCGAGGGGCGCAAGGTGGCGCTGGCCGCGGCGGACGGCCGAGGCTGGCAGGCGGTGGACGGCGGAACCATGGTCGTCATAGAAGGCCCCCGCTTCTCGACCCGGGCCGAGTCGCGGATGCACGCGGCGATGGGCTGGTCGGTGGTGGGGATGACGGGGCACCCGGAGGCGGTGCTCGCCCGCGAGCTGGCGCTCTGCTACACGTCGATGGCGCTGGTCACGGACCTGGACGCGGGCGCCGAGACGGGCGAGGGCGTCTCGCACACCGAGGTGCTGCGGGTGTTCGGCGAGAACGTCGGGCGGCTGCGGGAGGTGCTCTTCGACGCGGTGGCGGCGCTGCCGGAGACGGAGAGCCGGTCGTGTCTGTGCACCCGGGCGCACGACGGGTGGGACCTCGGCATCGAGCTGCCGTAAGCCCTCGTCATCCCCTCGGGGGGCGGCGTTTTCCACAAGCCCGTGGTCGTCCACAGGCTCCAGCGGGATCGGTGAGGACGCGGGATCGTGAGGGCGTCGGCGGAAGACCGCCGGACGTCCGTCCCCACGACCACGGGTGGTGCCCCATGTCCGTCCCCTCCCCCTCCTCCTCCCGCTCCTTCCACCTCTCCCCCTCCGCCTCCCTCTCCCCCTCCGCCTCCCTCTCCCCCTCCGCCTCCCGCTCGCCCGTTCCGGAGTCCTGCGGCGTGCCGCACTTCGCGCCGCTGCGGGTGCCCGGCGGCCGGCACCGCCTGCGCCGGGCCGTGCGGCGCAGGCGGCGGGCGATCGCCGCCGGGCTGGTGGTGACGGCCGCGGCGCTGGCGGTTTCGGACGCGGTCACGGCCCCGGAGGGGAAGGGGGTGTGCGCCGATGCGTACCGGCTCGGGTCGCACTGAGTTCCTGGGGCGTCGCCTGTCCGTGTGTACGGACTGGACGGTCACGCACCGTGCACGGCGTAATGACTGCGCCAACCGCACATCCGACGAAGGGCACCGTGGTGAGCCAGGAGAAGAAGCAGAGCCTGCTGGAGGGTTTCAAGGCCTTCCTGATGCGGGGCAACGTGATCGACCTGGCGGTCGCGGTGGTGATCGGCGCCGCGTTCACCAACGTCGTCAACGCGGTGGTGCGGGGTGTGATCAACCCGATCGTCGGCGCCTTCGGCACCAAGGACCTGGAGAGCTACCAGTCCTGCCTGAAGGGCCCGTGCCGGGTGAACGAGAGCGGGGACGTCGTCAGCGGCATCCCGATCCTGTGGGGCTCGGTGCTCAGCGCCACGCTGAGCTTCCTGGTCACGGCCGCGGTCGTCTACTTCCTGATGGTGCTGCCCATGGCCAAGTACCTGGCGCGGCGGGCGGCACTGCAGAGGGAGAAGGCGGGCGTCAAGGAGACGCTGGAGGTCACCGAGCTGGAGGTGCTCAAGCAGATCCGCGACGAGCTCGTCGCCCAGCGGGGTCGGCCGAGCAGCTAGACCCTTCGGTCAGAGGGCCGCAGCCCGAGGCCGGGGCCGCTCGGGTCCCGGCCCGGGTGTCGGCTCGGGCGCCGGCTCAGATGTGGTGCGGCGGCTTCTCGTCGAGGAAGCGCGCCAGATCGGCGGCGCCGTCGCCCTCAGGAGTCCGCTCGCCCCAACCACGGTCCGTGTCGTCCGCCGACTGCTGGTCGAACGGATCGTCGAAGTCCAGCGCCGGCTTCTTCTTCGACGGCGCCGGCTCGGACTTCGCAGCTCGCGGGCCGGGGGTGGGGGCGGTGCTCATACTCCCAGCGTACGCCGAGGCAGGGAGCGCGGAAGCCACCTACTGGGTGGGCGCGGGCGGGTCTCCGGGCGCGGGCTCGCCCGTCGGGGCGGGCGGCTCTCCGGGCCCGGGGTCGCCGGTCGGGGCGGGCTGGTTTCCCGGGTCGCCCGGCACACCCGGCTCGCCAGGCTCACCCGGCTCGGGCTCTTCGGACTCCGGCGGCGGGGGGTTGCGCGGTGGGGTGGGCACGCGGCCACCGTAGGGCGAGCACCAGGGCTTCGCCCGTTGTGGGGGGCTTCGCGGGTGACGGCGTACCACCTGTACGGCCTCACCCACCGGGAAGACGGGCTCAGCCCGGCCTGTGCACCTGGCGTCAGGTGCCTGGCCGGGCTGGGGCGTCGACGGCCGGGTACGTGGGTACGCCCTGGCCAGCGAGGCGGAGGCCGCCGGCTTGCCGTAGGGCAAGGCAGCGGCGGACCGCTCGTGTCGGTTGGTTCAGCAGCCGTACTTGATGCTGGCGGAGACGGAGGCGCCGACGGCCGCGCCGGAGACCGCCCAGCTGACCGACTCGATCGAGGCGGGGGCCTGGCCGGCCGCGGCCGTGCCGAACTCGTCCGCGGTGGTGTAGGCGGCGTAACCTGCGATCAGCTTCTCGTTCATGGGTCCTCCCAAGGTGTGGTCCGTGCAAGCGGATGTGAGCGGTGATGCGACGGGCGGTCGGCGTTGTCCTGCCGCCCGGCTTCTGGGGAAGACTTCACCACTCGTGCGGGGCCGGGGGCGACCGACGGATGCCGTGATGACTGCCCTCCGGCAGTTCTGGCCTGCGCTTTTGCGGCTCGTTGTGATCTTTGAGCTCATAGTTGAGCACCTGCGCTTGGTACGGGTACAGGGGGCGCGCGCTGCGACAAGGCACTGCGCAAGGTTGTGTTCCGGGGGCGTCCTGCCAGGCCAGGGGCCGGAGCCTGAAGGTGGGACGGGCAGCGGCGTCGACAGGGAAGGAACCGGACTGGTGAGGTCGTGGTCAGCAGCCCAGGGCGTCGGCCCGGGGGCTGCGCGTCCTTCTGGCCTGCTCCGGGCGAGTCCGGATTACCGAAAGGTTCATCATGAACGAGAAGCTGATCGCTGGTTACGCCGCCTACACCACCGCGGACGAGTTCGGCACGGCCGCGGCCGGCCAGGCCCCCGCCTCGATCGAGTCGGTCAGCTGGGCGGTCTCCGGCGCGGCCGTCGGCGCCTCCGTCTCCGCCAGCATCAAGTACGGCTGCTGAGTTCCCCGGCTCAGCCCGAGGGTTCGCCCCGGTCAGCCCGAGGGTTCGCCCCGGGCCATGTGGGCTCCGCCCCTGCCGGGGCTTCACCCAGGGTGTGGTCTCCTCATCCCCCGGAGGAGACCACACCCTGGTCGCTCTCCACACCGGCGTCGGCCGCCGGGCCGCTGCCGCCGCCTCGTCTGCGCGTCACCGCCGCAGTCTGCCGGCAGTCCGGGTTCAGGCGATGGCCGAGGACGCGGACCCCGGGCGTGACGCGGTCACGGCCCGCTGCAGCGGCTCCCGCCGGGAGGTGAGGACGCGCTGAGGCATCGGCGAGCCAGGGCCGACGGGGCGTCTTGGGGGCAGTTGTTTCTGCTGCAGCGCCCGCAGCTGCAGATAGGACTCTCCCAGCGCCCCCTTCAGTGCCTTGATCTCGGAGAGCAGTTCGAGCTCTCGGGAACTGTGGTGTTCGGTCCGGCAGTCCAGGCCGTCCCGGCCCGCCTCGATGAAACGACGCTTCCAGTTGCCGACCGCCTGGCCTGACACTCCGGCGGTTCGTGCGGCCTCCGCGGCGGTGGTCTCACCGGACAGAATCGCCAGGACAATAGCGGCCTTCCTCTCGGCCGGCAGTGCAGGTGGGCGTGACACTGTTTCCTCTCCTTCGGCAAGTGAGGCGATTGCGGCGACGGATGACGGGCGACGAGTCCTCCGCAGTGCCCGCGATGTCAGCTCCGAACGCGGGCCCAGCCCCTCAGCTCTGGTTGTGCCAGTGCCTCGTCGACCGCGGCTTCCACGGCGTCCGCACGGCATTCCGGCTCGGGTGCGATCAGACACACCTCGGCACTCGACGCGGTGCGCGCGTCCAGATGCACGGTCCAGCGCTCAGGCAGCAATGAGGCGAGCCGGACGACCGCTGTCTCGGGGGCGGAAACCCCGGCTCCGGACACAGCGGCCTGGAGGGTCATGCGATGCTCGATAGACATGCGTGGTCGTCGACTTTCTGACTCGGTACGGCAGCGGGGCCCCACATCTCACCCCTGAGCCGGTCGGCAGCCGATGACGTGAAAAAGCGCAGGTCCGCTCCAGGCCGCTGCCGCCGACTGCCATCCGTGACGGTCAGCCCCAGTCGTGCACATCCTTGAAGGACGGCACAACGTCGGTGATGACGGCGCGGACGAAGCCTGCGATGTCGGTCACGGTCTGGCCGACTTCGGCGGGCGGGGCTCCGGGCACGAAGGTGTCCGCGGAGGCCGCGCCCGCGCTCCCCAGCACGAAGAGTGCGGCCCCCATGACGGATTGCGCAATTCTAGCGCTCGTACGACGCGAACTCTGGCTGGTCTTGGCGGAACGCCGCATGAAAAGACTCCCCCCAGTCATGCTGGCAACTGATGTTCTTACGCCGCCAACTCTGCGGCAAAGCGTCTCCGTGATCGACCCCGGCTGGACGCATCTTGCTGCATCCGCCCGTGCCGCATCCTGCATCCCGCCCGACCCGCACTCCCCCACGGCATCGGCGGCCATCGCGCGCCACACGGTCTTCATGCCGAAGTCGCGCCGTCGGAGCGCCAATCTGTGTTGCCCCCCAGCTGACGGCTAATCAATGATGGGCCCGTGGAGTGTGCATCTATCGGCGCCGCTGCACATCGAGGGGGATGATGAGATCACAGAACCTGAGTTTCCTGGGCGTCGCGGAAGAGGACGAGGAGGTCTACCGCCTGCTGCTGCGGCGCGGCGAGATGACGTTGAGTCAGCTCGGCAACCAACTCGGCAGGACGCTGGAGGAGACCAGCCGGAGACTCATCGCGAGCGGCCTGGTGCGCCAGACAGCCGACGGAGCCCTGCACCCCGTCTCACCGGCCCGAGCGGTCGACCATCTCATCGACGATTCCGTGGCCGATCTGCGCACCCGGCTCGAGCAGGAAGTGGTGGTCCGCGGGATCGTCGACTCACTGATCGCGGAGCGCGAACTGCTGCTCGACGCCCGGCGTACAGCGCAGGCCGATGCCGCCATCCAACGGCTGGAAGGCATGGAGGCCGTCCGCGCCGTCATCGACGAGCTCGCCTTCTTCACCTGGACCGAGAGCCTGACCACCAACCCGGCCGGCGTGTTGTCCGAGGACACCATCGCCCACGCCCGGCCCATCGACGAGCGCATACTGCGCCGCGGCGTACACATGCGCACCCTGCTGGGGGCGCACGCGCTGGACGACGACCCCACCATGGCCTACGCCAGGGAACTCGTGGCCAAGGGCGCCGAGATACGCATCTCCCGCGCCCCGCTGGAGCGCCTCATCATCTGTGACCGCAGCGCGGCCCTGACGCCGATCGACCCGGCGCACACGGCCAGGGGCGCCATCCTGACCCGCGAAGCCGGTCTGGTCGCCGCCCTCGTCTCGCTTTTCGAGCGCATGTGGGACCTCGCGGAAGAGCTGCCCGAGCAGGACGTCGTCGGATCCTCCGAGGCGCTGACCGAGCTGGAGCGGCAGGTGCTCCAGCTCATGTGCACCGCGGAAAAGGACGACAACGGCGCGCGCGAGCTCGGTGTCGCCGTACGCACCTACCGCAAGTACGTGGCCGTCCTCATGCGGCGTCTCGGCGCCACGAATCGGTTCCAGGCGGCCCTGCGGGCTCGTGAGCGCGGCTGGATCTAGGAAGTCGGTCTCCGGTGGGCGCCGCGTCGAGGGCCATCGTGCCGGTGGCCCGCCGCTGCAGCCAGGAGACCGCCGGTGAGGTGACGCAGGTGGTGACCAGTGCCATCAGGACGAGAACGGTGAACAGATCGGGGCCGATCACTCCCAGTTCCAGCCCGATGTTGAGCACGACCAGCTCGGTCAGCCCCCGGCAGTTCATCAGCGCTCCGACCGTCAGCGCGGCGGGCCAGCTCTGGCCCGCCGCCCGGGCCGCCAGAGCGGCGCCGCCCCACTTGCCCGCCACAGCGACCAGCAGGATGGCAGCGGCCCACAGCCACAGGGCGGCCGAGCCCATGAGGAGGGACACGTCCGTCTTCAGGCCGGTGCTGACGAAGTACAGCGGAAGCAGCACGGGGACCACGAACGTACGGATCTGGCCGGCGCACCGCTCGATCTTCCGGTTGCCCCGCGGGACGATCGCACCGAAGAGGAACGCACCGAACAGGGCGTGGATGCCGATGCGGTCCGTGGCGAAGCCGGCCAGGCACAGGCCGCTGACCAGCAGCACCATGACGACGGCATCGGCGTGTCGGTCGGCGCTGCGGGCCATGCGGCTGACCAGCGGGCGGACCGCACCGAGCAGGACCGCGACGAAGCCGGCGGCGACCACCGCCGTCACCACGGCGGCGGCCGGCGAACCGCTGCCGGCCACGGCCACGACCACCGCGAGCAGGCACCACGCGGTCACATCGTCGACGGCCGCACACACCATGGCCAGGGCCCCTGTCGGTGTGCCGTACAGGCCGCGGTCGATCAGGATGCGTGCCAGTACCGGAAACGCGGTGATGCTCATCGACACGGCGATGAAGAGCACGAACGCCGGTTGACCGGTGCCGCGCGGAGCCAGCGACGCGTACATGCCCCAGGCCAGCAGGGCCCCCAGAACCAGCGGGAGCCAGATGCTGATCTGGCTGACGGCCAGCGCTGTACGGCTTTGCCCCCGCATCGCGCCGAGATCCAGCTCCAGGCCGAGCAGGAACATGAACGCGAGCAGGCCCACCGTCCCCAGCGCGGACAGGTAGGGCAGGAAGGACTCGGGGAACAACCAGTGCTGTGCCTGCGGCCACAGCCGGCCCAGCAGTGAGGGTCCGAGCATGATCCCGACGGCGATCTCGCCGATCACCGGCGGCTGCCCCAGCCTTTGCAGCAGGAGGGCGCCGGACTGGCACGCCAGGATCACGACGGGGATGACGATGAGCAGATGGGCGGTCGGATCGGGGCCGGGCACGCGAGAACTCCTTGGGTTCGGTCGGGCACGACGGCGAGGCGGTGGCGGCCGCTCGCGGGTCTCAGGCGGCCAGCGCCTGGCGCCAGCGGACGGTGGTGCCGATCCGCAGAATGGAATTGCGGTAGATGCGAGCGGCCAGCGTCATGCAGGCGGCCGTGGCGGCCAGCATGAGGGCACCTGCGGCGAGTTGCTGGACGAGTGAGACTCCCCCGACCGCTGCCTGGAGAGGCATGAGCAGTCCGGAGAACGGCGGGATGTACTGGACGACCTGCACCCAGCCGGCCGACAGGTTGCCCGCGGCCCCGGCCGCGACGCCGACCGGTGCCATCGCCATGACCATGACCGGCATCAGTACCGACTGGAGGTCCTCCGGACGTGAGACCAGGGATCCGGCCGCGGCGAACAGGCAGGAGAAGAGGGCGAACGAAAGCAGGAACCAGAGTGCGGCGGAGGCGAGTGCCGTGGTGCCGGGCAGGGCGTCGGCCTGGCTGCTGACCACGACACGGGCCCCGGCGACGGCGGCCACGAGTACCAGGATCTGCACCACGGCCGCGGTGCCGATGCCGGCGACCTTGCCGGTCATCAGCCGCAGCGGGGTGAGCGTGGACAGCAGGACCTCGACGATGCGCGTGGACTTCTCCTCCACCACGCCCTGCGCCACCAGGGACCCCTGGCCGATGATCTGCATGAACAGGATGATCATCATGCTCACCGCAGTGCCCACCTGGACGGTGCTGCCCGCACCGGCGCCCACCGTCTCCACGTGGGGACCGGCCTGGGCCACGGTCCGCTCGAGCCGATCCACATCCACGTGCTGCTCGTCATAACCCCTGGCGGTCGCCCAGGACTCGGCGAGCGCGACGGCGCCGGTGCGGGCCTGCTCCGGGCTGTCCCCTCGGACGAAGACGGTGGCTTTGCCGCCGCTCACAGCGACCGCCGCCCCGACCTTCTTGTCGATGGTCCGCGCCTTCGCCTCCGACAGCTGCGCGCACGAGCGCACGCGGATTCCGGCCGGGGGTGTGCCGAACCGCTCGGCCGGCGCTCCGCACACGGCCACTGTCTCGGTCTTGGGGGAGTTGGCGTAATCGAGCCCCACGACGAGACCGAAGATGGCGAGCACCATGACCAGCGTCCCGACGAAGTACCCCTTGGACGCGAGCCTGGAGTCGATCTCCCTGCGGTACACGAGCCAGACGTCGGCCCAGGAACCGCGGCGCTTGGGGGATGTGCTCTTCACTGGGCGTCGCCCTCCATCGGTCGTACGTCGACAAGGTCACGGAACAGCTCGGTGAGACCGGGGCGTTGGCGGCTGAGATGACGGACCCGCCCCGCCTCGGTGGCGGCCCGCAGCACGTCGTTCTCGTCATGGCCGGCGGAAAGCTCGATCAGCAGCCGGTCGCCCTCGCGCCGGAAGGAGGCCACCGCCGCGCAGGCACGGGCCCAGCCGTCGCCGTCCGCGTCCACTTCGATGGCCAGGTGGTCCCCTCCCTGGGCACGGCGCAGCTCCTCGAGGGTCCCCTCGGCGACCAGCCGTCCGGCCCGGACCACGCCGACGCGGTGACACAGGCGCTCCACCAGCTCGAGCTGGTGACTGGAGAAGAGCACCGGCACACCCTGCGCCGCCTTGTCCAGGAGTACGTCGCTCATGTCGTCGACGGCCATGGGGTCCAGGCCGGAGAAGGGCTCGTCGAGGACCAGGACGTCGGGGTCATGGACGAGCGCGGCCGCCAGCTGCACACGCTGCTGGTTGCCGAGGCTGAGGGCGTCCACCGTCTTGTCGCGGTGCTGCTCGATGCGCAGCCGCTCGGTCCAGCGGAGCATGGAGGCCCGGGCGTCGGCCGACGACATGCCATGGAGCCGGCCCAGGTAGACCAGTTGCTTGGCCACGGTCATCTTCGGGTACAGGCCGCGTTCTTCCGGCATGTACCCGAACCGGGCGGCCTCTTGCTGGCCGACGGGGACGTCTCCCCACCGGACCTCGCCCGCGTCCGGCGCCAGCACGCCGACGGCGATTCGCATGGTGGTGGTCTTGCCGGCTCCATTGCTGCCGACGAAGCCGAACAGTTCACCCCGCGGGACGGTGAAGGACAGGTCGCTGAGCGCCTGGTGGGCGCCATAGGTCTTGGAGATGCAGTCGATTTCCAGGGGTTTCATCACGAAGGTCTTCCTGGACGAAGGAGAGAGGAGAGCCGGAGAGAGAAGAGGGAGGCGACGCGCGGTGAGGGCGGAGCCCTGACAACTCTCGCGCAAGCAGTTCCCTTGATGGAACTACTTGAAGTTTAGGAAAGTGGATGCCATGATGGCAACCATGGACGCAGAAGAAGCCCGCAACAGCCTCGAACAAGCCCGCCGGTCCTACAGCGCGTCGGTGCGCCCGCCCCTCCCCGCCTGGGCACCACCGGTGTGCGGTGCGATGTACGGCGCCGCCGTGGCCCTGGTCGGCCAGGCCCCCGGCAACGGGTGGGTGCGGCTGGCCGCCACGCTCATCGGCCTCGCTCTGGCCCTCGGAGCCTGGGCGGTGGTCGTGGGCATCCGCGCCCGGCAGGGCGTGCGGGGCCTGCGCGGGCCCGCGCGCCGCACCCAGGCCGCGCTGGTGGCCGGCGCCGCCGCCTTCCTCGTCTCGGCGCTCAACAGCACACCGGAGCTGCGCTGGCTCTATGTGGCCATGGGCGTCGCGGTCGCGGGCCTCGCGTGGTACCTGCTGCAGAGGAAGGTCCAGTAGTGGACGACGTGACCGACAACCTCGACGAACTGTTCCGCACGGCAACCCGGTTGCGGATCGCGGCGTTCCTCTCCGGGTGCGACGAAGCGGAGTTCCGTGCGGTGCAGGAGTACTGCGATCTGTCGCCGTCGGCCCTGTCGAAGAACGTGTCCGCCTTCGAAGAGGCCGGCTACCTGGCCGTACGCAAAGGCCACGTGGGGAAGACGCCTCGCACCTGGCTCGCCCTGACCGACCGGGGGCGGTCGGCTCTGGCCGGCCATCTCGCCGCCATGCAGAGCATCGCCGACGCGGCCGCCCGGCACGCCCGGCAGCACAACCCGCCCCAGTGACCGCTCCGCCGTACGCAAGCACGACAGGGTGCGGCTTCTGACCATCAGGCCAGAAGACCGCACCTATGCCGTTCATCAGGTACCGCTGCTCACCAGCGGTACGTGATGCTCGCGGACGGCCCCAAGCCCGCCGCACGCGTCACGCAGTCCCCGCCCAGCCATCCGGCCCGGGTGACCGGTGCCGGCGCCGCCGTACGACGGCGTTCTTGGCGGAAGCGAGCGGAACGTTCCGCCCAGGACACGACGCTCATGAGGATTCCCCTTGAAGGAGGAAGCGCGGACGAAATGTCAGCACTTCGAGGTGACCGTGGTCGCGGAAAGACCGATCGACGCGATGGTGATGGTGATGGTCTCGGCGGAGGCCGGGGCCTGACCGGCGGCGGCCGTGCCGAACTCGTCCGCGGTGGTGTAGGCGGCGTAACCGGCGATCAGCTTCTCGTTCATGGAAATCTCCTTTGTCGTGGAACCGGGCTTGCGGCGACAGGCCCGGTGAAGGTTTCTTCTCTTCCGCACCGTGACCGGGATCTCGCGTCCGCGCCTCGGCGTTGAAAGAACTTCATCACGCGGGGATTTCGGCCGTCGAGGAATGCGGATCGCCCTCTTTACCCCTCAGGATTCCCGAGCTGGGCGGCTACGCCGGAACAAGAAACTTTGGCGCGTTTGTTGAAACGGCGGCTCGGCCGTCAGGCGCCGACGGGTGCCGTCTCCTGGGACTGGGCCTTCGCCTTGGCCTTTGCCTCTTCCCTGGCGGCCGCCTCCTTGGCGTCGGCGACCATCTGGTTGCGGCGCTTCATGACCTCTTCCAGCCCCTGCTCGCCCATCGGGTCGAAGCTGACCACGTCCGGGAGCGCCTTGATGCCGGAGATCAGGGTGATGAACCCGACCGCCGAGTTCTCGATGTAGGTACGGCCGATGGCCTGCGCCCGCTCCATGTACTCCTCCCGCAGCCGGTTGGGGTCCATGAAGAAGCGGACGTACGCGAGGATGTCGTGGTAGAGCTGCCGGTACGTGGCGTCGAACCGCTCCAGCGCCTGGTCCTGCTCGGCCGGGTTGTCCAGTGCCGCGTCGAGGGCGCGCGCCGCCAGCCAGGCGGCCGACGTGCCCAGCCACACGCCGGAGGAGAACAGGGGGTCGATGAACGCGGCCGAGTCGCCGACCGCCACCCAGCCGGGGCCGTAGAACCGGTCACAGATGTGCGACCAGTCCCGGGTGGTGCGCAGCTCGCCCACCGTGGAGACGTCGGCCATGGTCTTGGCGATCCGGCTGGAGGCCAGCCCCTCGGCGAAGACGTCCTGCTGGCTGCGGCCCTGGCGCGTCAGCTCCGTCAGCCGCTCGACCGGCAGCACGTAGCCGATGCTCAGCTTGTCCTCGGCCAGCGGAATGCCCCACATCCAGCCGCCGCCCTCGATCGCCTCGACGAGAATGTCGTCCGGGTGCTCCAGCGGCGTGTACTGCGCCGTGTAACCCCAGATCGCGACGTTGCGCAGATCGTCCTGCCAGGTGATGCCGGTCAGCTTGCGGGTGAGGGTGCGGTGCTGGCCCGAGGCGTCCACGACGAACCGGCCCCGCACCATGTGCGGGACGCCCGCGTGCTTGTACGCGACGCCCGTGACACGTCCGTCGTCGTTCTGCAGAACGTCGGTGACCTGGGCCTCCTCGACGACCTCGACACCCAGCTCCCGGGCTCTGTCGAGCAGCAGCTTGTCGAACTCGTCGCGGCGCACGTGCCACGAGTGGTCGTACAGGCCACCGGTCGCGCTGAAGTCGGACCGCCAGGGCTGCGGGTCCTTCCCCCACACCAGGTTGATGCCGCTCTTGTGCTGGAACCGCTTCTCGAGCTCCTCGACGACCCCGAGCTCCTCCATGACCGGGATCATCCCGGTCACCATCGACTCGCCTATGTGGTAGCGCGGGAAGCTCTCGCGCTCCATCAGGAAGACCCGTCGGCCCTGCTTGGCCAGCAGGCCGGCGATGGTGGAGCCGGCGGGCCCGCCGCCCACGACGACCACGTCGTACTGTGCTTCAGACATCGTTGCTGTCCTTCTCGTTGGGCGGATCAGAAGGTCCGCAGTACCTCGGTGACCGGAGACGAAAGATTGCGGGCCGGCTCGCTCGGATCGATCCCGGCGTCGATGAAGGCCGCCGCGACGGCCTCGCGCACCGAGCCCTGGGCGGCGTCGGCCGAGGCCGCGTGCTGGACGAGCGCCTCCGCCAGGACGTGTGTGCGATGCTGCCCGAAGCTCATGTCACGGCGCGACAGCCGCCGCTCGTCGGGCTCGAACGCGCAGCCCACCGATTCGTTGACGGGGTGGGTGAACGGCGACGTTCCCGCTGCCAGCAGGCCGGTGTCCGCGAGGGCCTGTGCGCACCCGCGCGCGATCCGCCAGGCGGGCCGGGGCAGGTACACCACCAGGGCGTCGTTGCGGGGGTAGAGCTGTCGCGAGGAGGAGATCTTCGCGCGCCACGGAACGCGCGCCTCCTCGAGGAAGTCGAGGAGCACCTTCCACACGCCCGGCGCGGCCTCGGGATCGTCGAGCCGCGCATAGAGGCGCAGTGTCGCGCCGCCGCGGGTGGCGGGAAGGCTGGAGGTGGCCAGGAAGAAGCCGGGCGACAGGCCGGGCCGGCCGCTCGGCACCGCGACCTCAACGCTGTGCTCGGCGCGGGCCAGTACGGCCGAAGCCGGTACCTGGACCCGCACCCCGTCCAGGACGGCCACGACATGGTCGGCGTCCTCGGCGATCTCGGCGATCTTGGCGTTCCCGGTGTTCCCGGTGTTCCCGGTGTTCCCGGCGTTCCCGGTGTTCCCGGCGTTCCCCGTGACGAGGTGACCCGTCAGTGGGGACACACGGTCGCCGGTCGCCTCCCGCAGCCGTTGGTCGAACTCCGCCTCGCGCCACGTCCGTGGCTGCACGTCGAGCGGCTTTTCACGGCCGGTGTGCAACGTCTGGTAGAGCACGTTGGACAGCTTCTGCACCAGCTGCTGCGGGCTGCCGCTCTCGTACGTCTCGCCCGCCGTCCGGGCACGCAGGCCGCCGGGCTCCACCACCACACGGTCCAGCAGGCCGGTCACCCGCGCGTTGAGTTCCAGATGTCCGTGCATGTCAGCCCTCCAAGCCCAGCGATGAGGTGAATTCGGCGGGGGCGAGCAGCACGGTGCGGCCGATGCCCGCGGCCGCCTTGACCACGGGCGACAGAATCGCCGCGCTCTCCGAGGACGCAAGCATCCGGTCGAGCATGTGCCAGCCGGCATAGGCGGCGGCCCGCACGGCCAGCCCCTCGTCCGCGACGACGGACTCGGGTGCGTGCTTCAGGTAGGACCGGAAGAACGCCCGCACGAGCGGGGCCTGCTGCTCGATCTCCGCGGCACCCGTGGCGACGATCTCCTCGTGACCGGGGATGTGCCCGAGCGGTGATGCCTCGGCCAGCCTCTTCGGGATGTCCGAGGTGGCCTGGAACAGCCACTCGCCCGCGAAGGCGCCGATGTCACGCGCCGGGTCCGCTATCCGGGACTCCTCGAAGTCCGTCAGGTGCAGTGTGCCGCCGGCCCGCAGGAACTGATCCAGTCGCATGTCGCCGTGGATCGGCAGCCGTGTGCCCGCTCCGGCCGCGTCCTCGTCCCGCAGCGCTTCCAGCGCCCGCACCACCTCGGCGTCGTTGTGCAGCAACCGCCACATGGCCAGCTCGGCGCCCGACGCCTCGACGTACCGCGCGAACGGCAGCGCCCTCAGCAGGCCCACCGGCGGGAGCGGGTGCGCACTCGTGTCGAAGCCCGTGGGGTCGAGACTGTGCAGCGCGGCCACCAAAGAGCCCGCCTGGGAACTCAGCTCCTCGTCGAACAGACCGTCCGCCGCCAGTTCGGTCCCCGTCTCGCCGTTGGGGAGGTACTCGAACACCATGAGCGCGTGCTCCGGGTCCGAACCGATCAGCACCGGCATCGGCAGCCGGCCCTGCCCGCGCTCCCACACGGTCCGGGTACGGGAAAGCCGTTCCTGGCGGAATCCGCCGGAGAACCGCTTGACGAAGACATGCATGCCCTTGGCCGTCGTGCCGGCCCAGTTGTCATTGCGTCCACGGGGGCTGGTCGTCGTCTCGGGATCGAGAGGCCCCAAGCCAAGACGAATGAGCAGAGCATCCACGTGGGGAACGCTCAGGAGGTCGACCGGCTGAAACCGGGACGGCCTCTCTCTTGTGCCGATCGTTTTCACCATGGAACGGGACAGTAGAGGTCGGTTCGAGGATCTCTCAACGCTCAACTTTCGCGTTAGTTGACGCCGGACAGGATCGGTGCAATTCCACGGGCGACGATCACCGGCGGAGTCAAATTAACCGTTGAACAGCCCCGACCGGCGAGGTCTAATCTCTCGCATGTCGGACTCGATACAACGCGCGACGTTGGACAACGGACTGCGTGTGGTGGCGCAGCGCGTACACGGAATTCCCGGAGTGGGAGTCGCCGTTCACTATCGGGTGGGTTTCCGTAGTGAGCCGCGCATGCGTTCAGGATTTGCGCATCTTTTTGAGCACATGATGTTCCAGGGATCCTTGAATGTGCGGCGCGGAGAGCATTTCGAGCGCATTCAGGAGCACGGCGGGCAGGTCAACGGCCACACCTTCCCCGATCACACCGACTACTACCAGGTCGTGTCGGCGGGGATGCTGGCCGACGTGCTGGCCATGGAAGCGGACCGCATGGCGGGTCTGGCCATCACCCGCGAGAACCTGGACACCCAGCGGGACGTGGTCAAGCAGGAGATCCGGCTGCAGGTCGAGGGCAGGCCCTACGGAGGGTTCCCCTGGACGACGCTGCCCGCCGTCCAGTTCCGGAAATGGGAGAACACCCACAACGGATACGGCGACATCGCCGACCTGGAGGCGGCCACGGCCGAGGAATGCGCCGACTTCTACGCCCGGCACTACGCTCCCGGCAACGCCGTACTGGCCCTCTGTGGCGATCTCGCCCCCGCGGCCGCCATCGACGCGGCCCGGCGCGCCTTCCGCTCGGTGCCCGCGCGTCCCGTGCCGGCGGCGGTCGACGTGTCCGAGCCCTGGCCGACCCGCGAGCGGCGGGGCACCGCGCACGACCCGCTGATCCCACGCCCGGCCCTCGCCATCGGCTGGCGGCTTCCCGACCCGGGCGTCTCCCTCGCCGACTACGCCGCTTTCGTGGTCCTGTCCCACCTGCTCACCAGCGGTGCGTCCGCCCGGCTGCGGCAGGCCTTGGCGGCCCACGACACCGTCGTCGACACGTCCGTGGGACTGTTCGGGCCCCTGATGGTACGAGATCCCGACACCTTCGTCGCCGTCGCCCACCATCCCGAGGGAGCGGCCGATGCCGTGCTCCGCACCATCGAGGGCGAGGTCCGCCAGATCGGCGAGCGGGGCGCCGGCGTGGACGAGTCACGCCGCGCCGTCGCCAACGCGCTGACCCGGCAGTACCTGCAACTCGACTCTCTGGCCTACCGGGTGCGGGCGCTGGCCAGGGGCGAACTGCTCTTCCGGCAGCCGCTGATCGCCGACCGGCTCGCCCGGCATATCGCCGAAGTCGGCCCCGCACTGATAAGCCGTGCCGCCGGCCGCCTGACCCGAGGCCATGAGCGGGCGGTCCTGCATCTGCGGCAGTCCCCTGTGCGGCAGCCCCCTCCGCAGCAGCTCCATCCGCAGCAGCCCAAGGAGACCGCAGCATGACCTCCCCCTCGGTGCCCCACCTCTCGGACCTGATCAGCCGCCCCGGCCCGCACGGTCTCGGCATCACCACCTCCGTGCTGCCCACCGTCCCCCTCGTCCAGGCCCATCTCGGCATCCCCGCCGACATCGCCGGCCCGGCCGACCTCGCCGACATCGACGTCCTGCTCGCCTGCTGGCCCGACCTGCCGGCCTGTATCCGCTTCGAGCAGCACGGCGGCTCCGTCGACGTCGGCCGCCGCAACCAGTGGCTGACTCTCTCCCTCACCTGTACCAGCGATCGGCTGCCGCTCCTCGCCGATGTCGTCGCCGAGGTTCTCGACCCCCTCTACACGCCCGCACGGGTGGCCGCCGCGGCCGCCAAGGCCGGCCGACAGGCCACCCTCGTGGCCGCCCAGCCGTCGGCCGACTCCGTACGCCAGCTGTGGCGCAGCCTGTACGGGCACGTCCCCGCCTCCGCCGACCCCGCGCCCTCCGCGGACGAGATCTCCGCCGTCACCGCGGAACGCGTCGCCCGCGCCCACGCGCACCGCCTCCGACCGCAGGAGGGACACCTCGTCCTCGTCGGCGACCTGGACGGTGAGCACGCCCACGCCCTCATCGGCACGGTGCTCGCCGACTGGCAACCCCGCTCTCCCGGCGCGCCCCCGCCCCGGCCCCGCATCCTCGCCCGGCCGGCGGGCTCCCTTCACCGGCCCCGGCCCTCCTGGGCGCACACCCAGATCCGCCTCGCGGCGCGTACGGCCTCCCGGCGCAGCCACTGGCAGTTCGCCGTCGACCAGATCGCGGCGCACATCCTCGGCGGCAGTTTCGGCTCCCGTATCAACACCGTCCTGCGCGAGGAGGAGGGGCTCGCCTACCGCACCCATGCCTCGCTCCTGGACCACTTGGACGACGATCTGCTGCTGGTGGAGGCCGATGTCGACAGCGGCAGGTCCGACACCGCCCACGCCCACCTGCTGCGCGTCCTCGACGACTTCGCGGAGCACGGCCCCACCGACCGCGAACTGCGCAGCGCCGTCAGCCATGTTCTCGGCAAGTACGCGCTGAACCTGGGGACCCAGGCCGGCCGGGCGGCGTGCATCCTGTCGTACCTCACCGTCGGCTTCCCTCTGACCGCGATGAACTCGCTGCTGGGGCACCTGCCGCAGCTCACCCGGAGCGACGTCCGGACGGCGGCCGCCCAGTTCCGATCCACCCAGCTCACCGGCGTGATCTGCGGCCCCGTCCGGACGCCCGCCGACACGCCCCTGCCGCACGCTTCCTGAGGAGAACCCCGTGCCGACGATCAGCGTCATCTACCCGGTCATGCCCACGGACATCGGAACGGTCGCCCCCTTCGCCCGCCTGGCCGAGACGACCTCGAGCCGGCGCCTCTGGCTGGGGCAGTCCCTGATGATCGAAACCCATCATGTGTTCGCCGCCCTGACCGGCATGGGCTTCGACCTCGGCTACGGCACCGCCGTGGCCATCATGCCGCTGCGCCACCCGCTCACCGCCGCCATCAACGCCCGCTCGGTGGCGGCTCTGTCCGGCCAGCCCTTCATCGCCGGCATCGGTCCCGGCGCCGCCGCACTGCAGACCCGTATGTTCGGCGCCCCCTACCAGGCACCCGTCACGCAGACCCGCCGCTACGTCACCATGCTGCGCACGCTCGCCGAAGGGAAGACGGCCACCGAACCGGAGGGCCCCTGGGCCAGCGACGGTCTCGAACTGCCCGACCTCGAAGCGCCGCCCGTGGAGATCGGCCTCGGGGTGCTGCGCGAGCCGATGGCCAGGCTCGCCGGACGCATCGCCGACTGGGCCATCACCTGGCTCACCCCCGCCGACTACATCCGAGAGCGGCTCGTCCCCGCCATGCAGAAGGCAGCCCGGCAGGAAGGCCGCGCCGCGCCCCGTATCGCCTCCGTGGTGCACTGCGCCGTCACCCGCCCCGGGCGCGACCTTGGAAGGACCGCCTTCCACGCGGCGCGGAACCATCTGGCCGCCCCGCACTACACGGACATGCTCAACCAGGCCGGCGTACCCGTCGACCCCGACCAGCCGCGCGCCGGAGCCGACCTGCTGGTCGAACACGGCGTCGTCGCCACCGGAACCCCCGACGAGATCGCGGCCCGCCTTGCCGCGTACCACGCCGCGGGGGTGGACGAGATCATCGTCAGCACCGGTGGCGTCCACATCGGGGAGGGCCCCGGTGCGGCCCTGCGGGACCTGTCCGCCATCCTGACCGCCCTCGCCGAGCGGGGCATCCGATGACCACGCAGAACACGACGCAGCACACACAGCCCACGCTCCCCACCGACGCGCCGGCCTTCCACGCCAAGCGGCTCCTGTACGTCGCCACCGGCGGCATCCAGGCCATGTTCCTGCCCATGTGGCTGAACTGGCTGCGTACCCACTACCCCGACACCGACGTCCGGTGTGTGGTCACTCCGTCGGCGCTGCGCTTCACCACTCCCACCGCCATCGCCACCTCCGGGGGCATGGGCCGCCCGGTCACCGATGCCTGGCCGGAGCAGCCCGACAGCGCCCTCCACGTGGAACTGGCCGAGTGGCCCGACGCCGTTCTCGTCCACCCGGCCACCTTCCACTTCGTCGCGCGTCTCTCCCTCGGCTTGGCCGACACACCGGCCCTGCTCGCCCTGCAGTGCACCAGCGCACCCATCGTCGTGTGCCCCGCCCTGCCCCCCGGCGGCCACCGGAGCCCGGCTCACCGCAGGCACGTCGACGAACTCGCCCAGCGTCCCAACGTCACCGTCCTGCCGCCCATCCCCGGCGTCAGCATGTCGACCGGTCGGCAGGGCATCGGCACGGCGGCCCTCCTGCCCGACGCCATCGCGGCACTCGAGGACGCCCGCGCCTGGACGGAGGCCGGCAGATGACCACGCACGCGCCGCAGGTGCTCTCCGAGTTCCGCACCGGCTTCCTCACCACCCGCGTCAGCCGCACCGGCACCGGCACCATCCTGTGGCAGCACACGCCCGGGCCCGACCGCGACCAGCCGTTCCCCACCGTGCCCGTGGCCTTGCTGGACCTGCTGGCGGCGGCGTCCAGCCCTGTACTCACCTGGGTCGCCCCCACGACGGCCACCGCCCACGAAGTCGCCTGGGAAACCGACGGCCGGCACAGCCTCGCGGCCGCCCTGGAATCGGACAGCCACACCGACCGGCAGATCGAGACGATCGGCGCGCACCTCGGCGCCCAACTGCGCCGGTTCCACGACCTGTCGCGCGTTCAGGACCACGCGGCACACCGCGATGCCTACCCGCCCCGGCCCCCGGGCCTCACGCGCCTGCGCTCCTGGCTCGACCAGGGACGCGGGACCCGTGCCGCCCCCGCCTTCCACTACCGGCTGCGAAGCCGGCTCGGCAGCCGCCGATGGGGCCGCCTGAACGAGCTCACCGACCACCTGCTCCAGCCCGGCGGCGACGAGACCGCCACCGCCCTGCACGGCTGGTTCTCCATGGGCGGCATCGTCCTCGGCGACCGGCCCGGCACCGAGGCGATCAGCGTCCTCTCGGGTCCCGACACCTGCTGGGGACGTCCCGAGATCGACCTCGGCTGCCTGGTGGGCGAACTCACCGAGTACCGCATCGCCGCCCGGCGCAAAGGCATCGCCTGGCCCGTCCTCGGCCGCCTGCAGCGTGCCTTCCTCGCGCACTACGGCACCGCCGACACGGAAGCCGTCGCCGCGGGAGCGCTGCTGCGCGTGGCCACCCACGCCCACGACTACGCCTCCTACGTCGGCTGGAGCGAGCAGCTCCACGGGTACGTCCCGATGCTCACCGAGCTGCTCGACGACCCGCTCACCGCTCTCCAGCCCGTCTGACCAGCTCCCTTCACACGTTCCACCACCCACAACCGGGGGACTGCTCATGCCACGACTACCCGCCCTGCCCGCAGAGGAGAAGGCCAGCATCGTCCTGGAGCTGATCGCCGGCCGCATCAAACTGACCGCTGCCGCCAGCCAAGCGGGCGTCTCCGTACAGTCCATATGCCAGTGGCGGCGCCAGTTCATCGAGGCCGGCCAACAGGGGCTCCAGCCCTCGACCCGCGACAGCGAGACAGCGCGGCGCGAGCGCCAGCTCCTCAACGAGATCCGCAGGCTCAAAGCCGCGCTGGGCGAAGCGCACCTGAATCTGCGCAACCACACCACCGCGCGCGTGGTGACCCGGCGCTTCCCCGGCAGCCCTCCCTCGCTCGCCCGCCGCTCCCAGGAGATGACGACTCGATGACCACCCAGAAAGCGCATCCGGCCGAGCAACGGCGGATCAGATTCCGGCGTGAGCTCGCCGCCTCACCCCTGCCCCTGACCGCCGCCCTCGCCCTTGCCCTGATCACCACCGCGGCGACCCTGTCCGTGCCTCTCCTCGTCAAGGAGATCATCACGGCCTTCGCCACCGACCGGCCACTGCACACTCCCGTCACGTGGATGTGCATCGCCGCCGTCGGTGGAGCCACCACCCAGGCGCTGTCCGGATTCCTCATCGCACGCACCGGCGAGAACCTCATCTACCGGCTCCGCAGCCGCATCATGAACCACACCCTCCGGCTGCCCCTCACCACCCTTCGGGCGGAAGGCACGGGCAACCTGACCGCACGCATCACGTCCGACGCCCTGATGATGCGCCAGGTCGTCGACCTCGGTGCTCAGCTGCCCATCGCCGCACTCACCGTCGTGTTCAGCCTCGTGGTGATGGTCTGGATCGACTGGGTCCTCAGCCTCGTCACCGTCGTCTCGCTCGCGATCGTCACCGTCGTCATCACCGCGATCCTCCGCCGGGTCAAGAGCAACGTCACCGGCCAGCAGACGGCCATCGGACAGATCGCCCAGCGCTTCACCTCGACGCTCGGCGCCATCACCACCATCAAGGCCTACCGTGCCGAACGCCTCGCCGGCCGCAACCTCGACACGGATGCCGACACCCTGCGCGCCGTCAGCGTCCAGGGCGCACAGCTCGAAGCGCTCATTCCCGCCGTCACGAGTCTCGGCAACCAATTCGCCATGATCGCCGTCATCCTCACCGGCGGGACCCGCATGGCCGCCGGCGACCTCCAGGTCGCCGAGTTCGCCGCCTTCCTTCTCTACCTCCTCCAGACCATTCCCCCCGCCACCACACTCACCAGCGGGTTCGGACGTCTCCAGACCGGCTTCGCCGCACGGAACCGCTGCAACGAACTGCTGGCGATGCCCCAGGAGACCGGTCACGACGACCACCGCCGCGCGCCGGAACCCGTTCCCGCCGCCCCCGCCGTCCAGTTCACGCGGATCAGCTTCACCCACCACGGAGCAGCCAACCCCACGCTGAGCGACCTCACCCTCAGCGCCCCCCGCCGAGGACTCACCGCCGTCGTCGGAGCCTCCGGTGCGGGCAAGTCCACCGTGCTGTCGCTCATCGACCGCTTCCACCAGCCCGCCGGAGGCGAGATCCGCATCCTCGGCCACGACGCGGCCCACTGGCCGCTCGACGCACTGCGCTCCCGCGTCGCCTACGTCGACCAGGCCTTCACCCTGCTGGAGGCCACCGCACGCGAGAATCTGCAGCTCGGCAGAGAGAACCCGGCCACCGACGCGGAGCTCGCGGCCGCCCTCGAAGCCGTCGGCCTCACCGACGACATCGCCGGCCTGCCCCACGGTCTCGACACCCCGCTCGGCCGCGAGATCGACCTCTCCGGCGGCCAGCGTCAGCGCATGGCCCTCGCCCGGGCCCTGCTCTCCGATGCCGACATCATCCTGCTCGACGAACCCACCAGCCAGCTGGACGGCATCAACGAGCAACGCTTCCGTGACGTCGTCGACGGCCTCGCCGCCGACCGAGCCGTCATCGTGGTGGCCCACCGGCTGTCGACCGTGCACCACGCCGAGCACGTCGTGCTGATGGACGGCGGGCGCGTGGTGGACGCCGGCGACCACGGCGCTCTGATGAACCGCTGCCCCGCGTACCGGGAGCTGATCGCCACCCAGGCGGTCTTCACCGCCGAGCCCGCCCTGGCCGGGAGCTGACATGTCCCGACTCGCCGACCGCTTGGGCCCCACCGAGAAGGCCGTCCTCGCGCTCCTCCTCGGAGCCGGACTCGCCCTCAGCGTGCCGCCCGGCCTGCACCACGCCCTGTATGGCGCCCGCCATCTGCTTCCCGGCGCCGGCAAGCGCGTCTGAGCGCCGGGGGAACGAGCCGACCGCGCCGGACGCGCCACCCGGTACGCACCCCCGGCGCGGTCGCTCACCGGAAGCGGTTTCCGACCACACCCTCCCTTCACATCACCCTTCACCTCAAAGGAGTTGACGTCATGCCCGTCCGCACCCGCGCCGCGGCCACAGCCGTATCCGCCGCGCTGCTCACCCTGGCCGTCGCGGCCCCGGCCGCAGCCACCACCCCGGCTTGGTCCGTCACCCACGAAACGGCGCACGCCGAGGGCGCCCGCCGGATAACGAGCGGGCCCTCCAGCCCCTTCCAGCTCACGCTGACGGGGACGCTCACCAACACCGGGGCGGGCTGCTACGCGGTCTGGACCCAGTTCCAGTACGACCTCGTGCCCGGCCCGCCGTTCAAAGCCGCCGCGCTGTGCGGCCCGGGCACCGCGGAGATCAACGTCGTCCGAAGCATCATGCCCACCACGACCGGCACGATCTTCATCTGCAAGGGGATGGAGAGCCCTGTCGACTGCGGCCCGCGGAAGTACGTGTGACGCCGACCACGGGGCCCCTCGTAACGGGACGGACATTCACGGCCGTTGCCGCCGGTACGACCGAGACAAGGAATCAGACATGAACCGTTCGATCAAGCTTTCCGTGCAGGGCACGATCCTCACGGCCATGCTCGTCCTGGGCACTGTGCACGCCTCAGCGGCATCGGCCCTGGAAAGCGCTCCCGCACCGCGGCAGCCCGTCATCTCCGCCGCCGCGGCCTGGACGGCCCCCGAGGGCTACACCCGCGAAGACT
This sequence comes from Streptomyces sp. NPDC045431, assembly GCF_040646655.1. Lineage (NCBI taxonomy): Bacteria > Bacillati > Actinomycetota > Actinomycetes > Kitasatosporales > Streptomycetaceae > Streptomyces > Streptomyces sp. NPDC045431. The sequence goes on along the minus strand of NZ_JBEZAQ010000003.1, from coordinate 403,479 downwards.
CCTTCTACGGGGTTGCGGCCAAGTGCCAGGCGGTCGGCCAGAGCGGTGTGGCGGACGGCAAGTGGAGCGCCTACCTCTGTGTCCAGGAGCTCCCCTTCACTCCCTTCCAGGCCCTCTACGTCCGGAAGTAGCCGGGCCGCGGGCCGCCGGGCCGTCGTCGCGGCCGGGCCGGTCGCGGCGGCGGCGGCGGTCGCGACCGGGGTGACGCTCACCTGGCGCAGCGCCACGCGTGGTACGTAGGGGGGATGGCAACCAATGACGCACTGACCGATGTCGGCGGGCTCCGGGTCGGGCACGCGCGTGTCGCGGGCGACCGCGCGCTCAGCGGCACCACCGTCGTCCTGGCGCCCGAGGGCGGGGTCGTCGCGGCCGTGGACGTACGGGGCGGGGGCCCGGGCACCCGGGAGACGGACGCGCTCGACCCGCGCAACGTGGTCCAGCGCATCGAGGCGGTGGTCCTGACCGGCGGCAGCGCGTACGGGCTGGAGTCGGCGGCCGGGGTGATGGCCTGGCTGGAGGAGCGGGGCCGCGGGGTGCGGGTGGGGCCCGGGCCGACGCACGTGGTGCCGGTCGTGCCGGCGGCGTGCGTGTTCGACCTGGGCCGGGGCGGCGACTTCGCGGCGCGCCCCGACGCCTCGACGGGGCGGGCGGCCGTGGAGGCGGCGGCCGCCACCGCCGAGCGGGCCCCGGTGGAGTGCGGTGCGGTGGGTGCCGGGACGGGCGCGGTGGTCGGCGCCATGAAGGGCGGTGTCGGCACGGCGAGCACCGTCCTGGACTCCGGTGTCACCGTCGCCGCGCTGGTGGTGGCCAACGCGGTCGGCTCGGCCGTCGATCCGGCCACGGGCGTGCTGTACGGGCGGTACGGCGACGGCTCCCGGCCGGTTCTCCCGGACGCCGGGGTGCACGCGGCGGCGCTGCGCCGCCTCGCCGAGGCGCGCGAGCGCAGCGGGGGCCCGCCGCCGCTGAACACCACCCTCGCCGTCGTCGCCACGGACGCCGACCTGACGCGCGCCCAGGCGCACAAGCTCGCCGGCACGGCGCACGACGGCATCGCGCGCGCCGTCAGGCCCGTACACCTGCTCAACGACGGCGACACGGTCTTCGCCCTCGCGACCGGCGCACGCCCGCTCACCGGGCCTGAGCGGGCCGCGGACCCGCTCGCGCTCAACGCGGTGCTGGCGGCGGGCGCGGCCGTCGTGACCAGGGCGATCGTACGGGCGGTGGAGTCCGCCGGGTCGGTGTCGGGGCCGGGTGGCGACTTCCCGTCGTACCGGGAACTGTACGGCGCGGACTGACCGGCGGGTGGCCGGAGTTGGCGGGGGGCGCGGGAACCGGTCACGTGCGCCCTTCGTTTTGCCGAAGCCGGTCGCGTTGTCGGACCCAGGCACTACCTTAAGCAAGCATCAAGTGACACGCGGCGACGGCCTGGAGTCCCATCTTGAACGTTCCGAACGATCCTCATGAAACGCCGGAGACGCACGTCGAGCGTCTCCTGGGTCGGGCGCTCAACTCCTTCGAGCTGCCCGACGCCCTGGTGGAGCGCCTGGACTCGGCGCTCGCCCACGCCAGTTCGCTGCACTCGTCGCACCACAGCGCGCAGCTGAACCGTGCGACGTACCGGCACACGTACCTGCTGGCGGACGGTTCGTCGCTGACCCTGTGGGAGCTGGTGCACAACACCGGGCGGGACGGCGCCGACCACCACGAGCTGTACACGGAGCAGTCGGACGTCCGGCTGGCGGCGTCCCGCCTCCACGGCGGCGCCGACGCCGCGGGCGGCGCCTTCCCGGACCTGGCGGACGACGGCCTGGAGCTGGAGTTCGACCTGGACGTGCTGGGCGCGTTGATGTCCGACCCCCTGGCGGCCTCGCCCCCGCTGTACGAGCCGGACGACTCCGCCGACCACGCCCGGCGGGTGCTGCGCCGCGCGGAGAACGCCGACCGGCCCGGCGAGCAGGTCGCGGCGCGGCTGCGCGGCGCCTTCGCGCACCACATCAGGCAGGTGTTCGGCCGCCAGTGCAGCGTCGCGGGCCGCGAGGCGGGGTTCACGCTGTACGAGCACGGGTTCCTGCTGCTGGACGGCAGCGAGATGAGCGTGTGGGAGGTGGAGCACACGGCGACGCCGGACGGCCGCCACATGTGCGAGGTGTACGCGGACGAGCGCACGGCCCGCGCGGCGATGGAGCTCCGCGCGCGGGTGCGCCGCTGACGCGCTCCACTGGCCGCTGACGCCACCGCCGCTGACGCGGCCCGCCGTCCCGACGGTCGCCCACGCGAAACGCTCGGCTGGGAAACCCCGGCCGAGCGCCTGCGTGAACTACTCGCGGCCTGACCGACACGACCACGTGGTGCGACGATCACTGGAAGGCGCCCCCGGTGCCGGGCCTTCCGCGTGCCGCCCGGGTTCAGTGCGCAAGCACCGGCTCCTGCTCCTGCTTCGGCCTGGCCGGCAGCGCCGACATCACCACGAAGATCAGCGCCAGCACCGCCACGACCCACCACAGCGCGCTCCGGAACGCGTCCACGAACGCCGCGCCGAGCTGCGCGGGGACCGGGGCGGCGTCGTCGATCACCCCGAAGAAGACCACCGACACCAGGCCGAGGCCCAGCGCGTTGCCCATCTGCCCGGTCGTGTTGATCAGACCGGACGCCGAACCGGCGTGCTCGCGCGGCACACCCGACAGCACCGCGTCCGTCAGCGGCGCCACGATCAGGCCCATGCCCGCGCCCATGACCACCAGCGGCGCGGTCATCTGCCAGGGCGTGATGCCGGTGCCGTACTGCCCGGCCTCCCAGATGTAGAGCAGCAGCCCGGCGGCCATCGTCAGCGCGCCCGCCTGGAGGACCTTCCGCCCGAAGCGCGGCACCAGCTTCTGCACGGAGATCCCGGCCGCCACCGAGACGGCGATCGAGAACGGCACCCCGGTCAGCCCCGCCTTCAGCGGGCTCCAGCCGAGGCCGACCTGCATGTACAGCGTCCAGACCAGGAAGAAGATGCCCAGGACGACACCGAAGGTGAGCTGTACGGCGATACCGGCGGCGAAGCTCTTGACCCGGAACAGCGACAGCTCGACGAGCGGCGAACCGTCCTTGCGCGCCTTGTACTTCTCGTACGCCACGAACGCGGCGAACACCGCCAGGCTGCCCACCATGCAGAAGTGGCCCCACAGCGGCCAGCCCGTCTCGCGGCCGCGCGTCAGCGGGTACAGCAGCATCAGCAGACCCAGCGTCGCCAGCGCCACGCCGACCAGGTCGAGACGGAGCGCCTTCTCGGCGCGGGACTCGGTGATGAACCGGCGGCCCAGGATGAGGCCGGCGATGCCGACGGGGAGGTTGATCAGGAAGATCGGGCGCCATTCGAGGCCGAAAAGGTTCCACTGGGTGAGCAGGGCGCCGAGGAGCGGTCCGGACACGGCTCCGAGGCCGACGACCGCGCCGAACATGCCGAACACCTTGCCGCGCTCGTGCGCCGGGAAGGTGACGTGGACGATCGCCAGGACCTGCGGCACCATCATCGCGGCCATCGCGCCCTGGAGGAGGCGCGAGCCGACGAGCATCTCCGGGCTGGCGGCGAAGCCGCAGAGCGCCGACGCCAGGGTGAAGCCCGCCATCCCGAGGAGGAAGAGCCGCTTGCGGCCGTAGATGTCGCCGAGGCGGCCCCCGGTGATGAGCCCGGCGGCGAAGGCGAGCGCGTAACCGGCGGTGATCCACTGGATGGCGCCGAAGGAGGCCGCGAGGTCGCGCTCGATGCTGGGGATGGCGATGTTGACGATGGTGACGTCGACCAGGTCCATGAAGGCGGCGGTCATGACGATGGCGAGCGCCAGCCAGCGCCGCCGGTCGCCGCCGCTGACGGCGGCCTCGGCGGAGGCCTCGGCGGAGGCCTCCGAGTCGGCCGTCGAGGGACTGGTGGTCGGTGACAGGTCCTGCGTGAAGGTCATACCCGTAAGCTAATCGGCCTATAGGACAGAATGTGTCCTATAGCGGCCGCATCCTTGAAGGCATGACGGACACTCCGGCACGACTCCTGACTCTCCTGTCGCTCCTCCAGACACCGCGCGAATGGCCCGGCAGCGAGCTCGCCGAGCGCCTGGGCGTCACCGCGCGCACCATCCGCCGGGACATCGACCGGCTGCGGGACCTCGGCTATCCGGTCGAGGCCCTGAAGGGCCCCCTCGGGGGCTACCGGCTCGTCGCCGGCGCCGCGATGCCGCCGCTGCTGCTCGACGACGAGGAAGCCGTCGCCATCGCCGTCGGGCTGCGGGCGGGCGCCGGGCACGCCATCGAGGGCGTCGAGGAGGCGTCGGTGCGGGCGCTGGCGAAACTGGAGCAGGTGCTGCCGTCGCGGCTGCGGCACCGGGTTTCCACCCTCCAGAACGCGACCATCCCGCTGACGCGCGGCGACGGGGCGACGGTCGCGCCCTCCACGCTGACCGCGCTGGCGGGCGCGGTGACCCGGCAGGAGCGGCTGCGCTTCGCGTACCGCGCGGGCGACGGCGCCGAGAGCAGGCGGCAGGTCGAGCCGTACCGGCTGGTCTCGACCGGCTGGCGGTGGTACCTGGTCGCGTACGACCTCGAGCGTGAGGACTGGCGCACCTTCCGCGTCGACCGCGTCAGCGAGCCCTTCCCGACCGGGGCCCGCTTCACGCCCCGCGAGCTGCCGGGCGGCGACGGCGATGACGCGGCGCGGATGCTGTCCCACTCGGCGGCGCGGTCTCGGGCGGAGCACGAGCTGGACGTCACCTTCGCGGCCCCCGCCTCCTTCGTGGCGGCCCGCCTCCCCGACCACCTCGCCCCGACCCCCACGGGCCCCGACACCTGCCGCCTGCGCACGCGCTCCGCCGACGCGGTCGAGTGGCTGGCGGTGCGACTTGCCCTGGTGGACTGCGAGTTCACCGTCCACGGGCCGGAGGCGCTGATGTCGTACGTCGGTGACCTGGCGGCCCGGCTGGCCCGGTCCGTGGACGTTCCGCCCTCTTCCGCCGCTACGCCGCAGGAGGTTCAGGTACGGCGGGCCAGCAGGTAGGCGCGGCGGGTGTCCGCCTCGTGGGCGTAGGGGGCGCGCTCCAGGCTCATCTCCACGGTGAACCCGGCGGCTTGGAGCAGCCCGGCGATGTGCCCCGGCTGGAGGAAGCGGAAGTCGACGTCCACGTCGTACCCCCACCACTCGTCGAGGTGCCGGACCTCCTCACCGATGTGAAAGGAGAGGAGGAGTGCACCGGAGGGGCGCAGTACCCGCCGCATCTCCTCGAAGGCGCGGTGCAGGTCATCGGGGTCGAGGTGGATGATCGTGTAGAAGGCGACGACGGATCCGAACTCCCCGTCCTTGGCGGGCAGTTCCCGTAGGTCACCTTCCCGGAACTCCACCTGGGGGAACCGGCGGCGGCCGGCTTCCACCATGCCCGGGGACAGGTCGATCCCGACCGTACGCGCACCCTTCCCCGTGAGCCACGCCGCCACGTGCCCGGGGCCGCAGCCGAGGTCGGCGATCGCGGCCCCGGGTTCCGTCACTTCGAGGAGGGAGGTGAGGAGCGCCCGGTCGAGCGGCTTGCCGTCGAGCTCGTCCTGCAACCGGGCCGCGTACTCCTCGGCCACGGTGTCATAGCTGCGGCGTACGGAATGGTGACGTCCATGATCCCCCATGCGGTCCAGCATGCCAGAGGGCCCGGCATGATGGGCCGAATGAATGACCATCAGATACCGACGGCGGTGGACGCGGAAGCGCTGCTCTCCTTGTCCCAAGGGCACCATGGACGCACCACACGGGCTCTGGGCACCCGGGAGGCGGGCGGCCACCTGGTGAAGACGTACGCGCTCCAGGCACCGGGCCGCACCGTGACGGAGCAGGACGTCACCGCCGCGCTGAAGATCGCGGCGGCGCACCTGGAACTCGGCGGTACCCGAGGGTCGCTCGGGCTCTCCGTCCTGATCGTGCACGCGGGCGGCGATGGCGACTACCTCCTCGTCCACACCTGGATCGAGGGACACATGTCCGACCTGGCGATCTTCTCCGGCCCGGCCGGCCGGCCCGACCAGCTCCGTCCGGGCCGCACCGGACTCGCCCCCTGCGTCTGGGAAGCCGCCGTCCTCGCCCATGAACGCGACGCGTTCTCACGGCACGTCCTCGACGGCAGCGGCACGATCGCCGACCGCCTGGCCGCGTGGAGCTCCGACACCGTGACGGGCAGCGTCCGATGACCGGCCCCGCAACCGTGCGGCGCGCACGCCCCGCCGACCTGCCGCGGGTCGTCGAACTGGCTGCCGAGCACGCCGCCTACGAACGCGCCGCGGCGCCCGTCCCCGACCTCGCGCAGCGGCTCCACGCCCTCCTCTTCGACACCCCGGCACCGCGGCTGCGCTGCCTGGTGGCCGAGTCACCCGACGGAGAGATCGTCGGCTACGCCACCTGCGCGCCCGAGCTCTCCACCTGGCAGGGCGCCGCCTACCTCCACATGGACTGCCTCTTCGTACGGTCCGGAACCCGCGGATCCGGCATCGGCGCGCTCCTCATGGACGCCGTGGCGGCAGAGGCCCAGGACCTTGGCATCACCGAGATCCAGTGGCAGACGCCCGCCTGGAACGAAGGCGCGGTCCGCTTCTACGACCGCCTCGGCGCGAAGGCCAAGGAGAAACTCCGCTACAGCCTGACCACCCCCTGCCCGCCGTCCGGCTGAGGCCGGTGATCGCAGGGACAGGGCGCCGGCCGCACCGGCACGATCTCCCGGCCGGTGAGGCCCATCGACGTCGTGCCGGTGCAGTCGTGGCCCCCGCCGAAGATGCGGGCGCCGCAGCACGGCTCGCAGGGCAGGAGGAGCGTGCCCAGCACGAAAAGACGCTGTCCGGCGGGGGGTTCGGTCATCGCGGTCCGATCATGGCGTCGAGCTCCGCCGCGAGGGTGGCGTGCAGCAGCGCCGGGTCCGTGAGGCAGCGCGTCCTGCCGAGCGGCACGGCCCAGCGCAGTCCGGGGCCCTCCGTCCGCGTCACGGGCGGCACGGCGACGTACGTCGCCGTCCCCTGGACCGCCACATAGGACCCCGGCAGCTCCCACGCGTCGGCGGCACCGGGCCGCACGAGCCAGTAGAAGGTCGCTCCGAACCCGTCCTCGATCACCGCGCCGCTGTCCCCACCCAACCGCGCCAGGACACGCACCCCGACGAACGAGGGCGCCCGCACGGCGTCCCACCAGCGCCCGGCGGCCACCAACTCGACGTTGGGCCCCTGCGGCGGCACCCACGTCTCCACGCGCCCCGCCGTCACCGGCCCGCCCCCAGGAGCCCTCGCCCGCGCGCCCGCTCCTGCGGGTCGAGCACGTACAGCCGTACGGGTACGGTCGCGGGCGGCGGGGCGTTGAAGGCCCGCCGCTGCCGCGCCCGCGCCAGGACAGCTCCCCACTCCTCCGGCGACCGGCGCCAAGGCTGCGGGCCCTGCCGCTGCGCCGCGGGCGGCGCGGCGAGGCGGCTCCGGCTGCTGGGCGCGGGCTGCCCGACCAGCAGCGCTGTCACCCGTTCGAGTGCTCGTGGTAGGAAACGCACGTCGGTCTGCTCCGTTCAGATCGGCCACGCCCCGGGGCCGTTCGCGCGGTCGCCGGGGTCTTCCGTGATCTCCGACCGTAGGAGCAGCGAAAGCAGAGAAGGGGCACAGATTGTGCCCCCTCCGTTACGCAGCGAGCAGGCCGAGTCTCACAGCGAGTTCGGAAGCTCGCCGTCGTCGTTCAGGGCTCTTGGACTCGACTTCTTCCAAGACGATGCACTTCGCATAGCCGTTGTACTTGATGGTTTCCGGGGCGGCTTGATGGGCTTGGTTCAGCGTGGCCAGCGCGACGTCGGGCTGCCCGTCGAGCTGATAGCCACGCGCCTCTTCGATACGGTGCCGCGCCCGGCGCGGCCGAGAAGGGATGGCGACCGCGTCAGCGGCAGCGGCTTGCCGTACGGACTCCCCTCCCGCGTGGAGTTCGACGGCGATGGTGACGGCGTGCGGGCCCATGATGGCCTGAGAGAACGACGTGACGGGGTGGTAGTAGTCGGCGGGCAGTCGGTCGGCCATGGCGCGCGCCTGGTCCCAGTAGCGCCACGCCACGCCCGTCTCGCCACGCCGGGCCGCCGTGTACCCGGCCTCGAAAGTGAGCGCTCCAGCGATGGCGAGCACGTCGTCCTCGGCATCAGGCAGCAACGGTTCGAGGTACGCCAAGGTCTCGAAGCTCACGGCGTCCGCCGCGTCGAAGTGCGCTGGGCCCGAGTCGCGGTGCGCCTGCGCGGCCAGCCAGGCGGCCACGCCGATCGCATGCGGATCCTCGCTCTCCTGGGCCGCGATGAGCCCGCGCTCGGCGACGCGCCACAGCAGAGCGGGGTCCGGCTGGTACGCCACGAAGAACTGACAGAGGGAGTAGACCTCGGCGAGCACGGCCTGAGCCGCCCGCCGCTCGCCGGCCCTGTCGGCCTGGCGTACCGCAAGCTGCGCGTCCCTGATGAGGTCCGGCAGCAGCGCACCGATGACCTCTCGGTGATGAGGCGCCGAGTGGCGCGCTGCCCACGCCCGGGAAAGCCGCGCCCGAAGGTGCGCGGTCGGCGCGGGCGGCCCGTCCGCCGAACTGCCGTAGGGGTACGCGTCGACGGCGGCCTTCACGGCTGCGAGCCGGGGGTGCCCCGGACCGGCGAACAGGCCGACCTGCAGGGCCTGGCTGCCGGTGAGCTCGGCAAGGTCCCGCACCCGCAGCACCTCGGCGATGCGCAGCATCACTTCGAGCTTCGGCGTCTTGAGACGCCCTGTCTCCACGCTCTTGACCCATGAACCGGAGCGGCCGACCAATCCTCCGAGCTGCTCGCGGGTCATGCCTCTGCGGGTCCGAAGGATGTGCAGCCGCTGCCCGAAGACGAGCGGGTCTGCGTACGGGTCAGGGTTACCATCGCGAGACAAGGCCTTGCCCCCTTCTGACGGCTTCGACACTGCCAGCGTATGGGGCGGGCCCGTTCCTCGTGTGGACTCTCCGAGGTACATCCGACCGCACCCGCCCCCAGGCGCGGGAAACGACCACCCGTCAGGGACCGACCACCCGCGTGAGGGGGTCGGGGGTGGAGCGTGGGGGGTGGTCGGACGTAAGACGACTGAACTCGCGCGAAGCGCGGTGAACGAGAGTCCGACCACCCCCCACCGGAACCCCCGGCACCCGCCCCGCACCCACCGGCGCGAGCCACCGCGCACCGGGAACCCAGCACCGGGCCGCAAGCGCGGCGCGACAGGGACAGCGCCGCGGCGGCGCCCCGCAGGGTTACGCCGCCGCGTCGAAGCCGGTGTCGTGGGCCATGCGCTTCAGCTCCAGCAGCGCGTGCTTCTCGATCTGGCGGATGCGCTCGCGCGTGAGGCCGTGTTCCTTGCCGACCTCCGTGAGGGTGCGCTCGCGCCCGTCTTCGATGCCGTACCGCATCCGGATGATCGAGGCCGTGCGGTGGTCGAGCTTGTCGATCAGGTCGTCGAGCTCCTCGCTGCGCAGCAGCGTCAGCACCGACTGCTCGGGAGACACCGCCGACGTGTCCTCCAGCAGGTCGCCGAACTGCGTCTCGCCCGCGTCGTCCACCGACATGTTCAGCGAGACGGGGTCGCGCGCCCAGTCGAGGACGTCGGTGATGCGCTCCGCCGAGGACCCGAGCTCCTCGGCGATCTCCGCGGGCTCCGGGTCGCGGCCGTGCTCACGGTTGAACTCGCGCTGCACGCGCCGGATGCGGCCCAGCTCCTCCACCAGGTGGACGGGGAGCCGGATCGTGCGCGACTGGTCGGCGATCGACCGCGTGATGGCCTGGCGGATCCACCACGTCGCGTACGTCGAGAACTTGAAGCCCTTGGTGTAGTCGAACTTCTCCACCGCGCGCACCAGGCCCGCGTTGCCCTCCTGGATCAGGTCGAGCAGCGGCAGGCCGCTGCGCGGGTAGCGCCGGGCGACCGCGACGACGAGCCGCAGGTTGGACCGGATGAAGACGTCCTTCGCCCGCTCGCCCGCGGCGACCAGCGCCTCCAGCTCCTCACGGGTCGCTCCGCCCGCCTCGCTCTCCACCTCGCCGTCGAGGATCTGCTGGGCGTAGACGCCCGCCTCGATGGTCTGGGAGAGCTCGACCTCCTTCGCGGCGTCGAGCAGGGGCGTGCGCGCGATCTCGTCCAGATACATGCCGACCAGGTCGCGGTCGGCGATCTCCCCGCCCACGGCGCGAGCACTGCTGCCCCGGTCGGTCCCGCCCCCGGCGGACCGGGTCGCGGCCGACTGACGTTGGGCGACGGCACGGGTTGCCATGCGAGCTCCCTTGCTGAGTAGGTGTCGCGACACCCTTCCGGGTGCCCTGCATCCGACGGAAACAACGACCGGAATCAGGACAGAATTCCCATGACACCCACCCATTTTCGCGATCTTGCAGTATCCTCGCGGGCCACCGAGGGAGGGCCGATGCCGCGAGGGCGAACGGATCTGCAGGTCAGAGCGGGGGCGGAGGCCGACATCGGCGCCCTCACGGAGATCTACAACCACTACGTACGTGAGACGGCCATCACATTCGACACGGCCCCCTTCACCCCCGAAGAGCGCCTTCCGTGGCTGCGCTCCCACCCTGAAGACGGCCCGCACCGGCTTCTGGTTGCCCACGAGGGCGATCACCCGCTCGGGTACGCGACCTCCGGCCCCTTCCGACCGAAGGCCGCGTACTCCACCTCCGTCGAGGTCAGCGTCTACCTGGCCCCGGAGGCCGTCGGCCGGGGCGTCGGAACCCTGCTGTACGAGCGGCTCTTCGACGCCCTCGCGGGCGAGGACGTGCACCGCGCCTACGCGGGCATCGCGATGCCGAACGACGCGTCGGTCCGCCTCCACACCCGCTTCGGCTTCCGCCACACCGGGACGTTCACCCAGGTGGGGCGGAAGCTCGGGCGGTACTGGGACGTCGCCTGGTACGAGAAGGAGCTCGGCCGGGCGACCCCCCAGCGCTAGGCGACGGAGTTGAACTTGGTGCCCTCGCCCGCGTACAGCGTGGTCGTCAGCCGGCTGAACGGGGCCGTCGCCGAGCCGGTCGAGCGGTAGACGTACGTACCGTTCGTGCCGTAGGCGATCAGGTCGGGGCGGCCGTCGCCGGTGACGTCGCCGGCGCCGACGAGCTGGGAGAAGGCGTTCCAGCCGCTGCCGATCCGGACGCGGGTGGCGAAGCCGCCCGCGCCGTTGCCCTGGTAGAGCCAGAGCACGCCGGCGGAGTCGCGGGCGACGAGGTCACCGGCCGCGCCGCCCGCGATGTCGCCGACGGCGGTGATCTGGTTATAGATCTGCCAGCCGCCGCCGACCTTGACGCGGGTGGCGAAGGGGGCGGTCGGGCTGCCGGTGCCCTTGTAGAGCCACAGCACGCCGGAGGCGTCGGTGGCGAGCAGGTCGGCCCGGCCGTCGGCGGTGAGGTCGCTGCCACCGGTGAGCTTGTTGTAGATCTGCCAGCCGGTGCCGACCTTCCCGCGGGTCGTGAAGGTGCCGTCGCCCTTGCCCTGGTAGAGCCACAGGACGCCCGAGGTGTCGCGGGCGATCAGGTCGCCCACGGGGGTGCCGGCGAGGTTGCCCGTGGCCTCGATCTGGTTGTAGATCTGCCAGCCGGAACCGACCCTCGTCCGCTGGGCGGTCTTGACCTGGCCGCCCGACGGCCAGTCGAAGAGGTCGTCCCGCCACAGCACGCCGGAGGCGTCCCGCGCGAGGACGTCCGTCGAACCGTTGTCGTTGAAGTCGTGCGGGTTGGCCTGCCGCGTGACCTGGAAGCCCCCCGAGACGGTCGCCGGGGCGCCGACGCCGTCGGCCGGGGTGGCGGTGGCCTGCCAGGTGTAGGCACCGTTCGGGGCGCTGACGCCGTCCAGGACGCCGTCCCAGGCGAAGGCGAAGCGCTTGTCGGCGACCGGCTGCGCCAGGCGCTGGGTGTGCTTCCTGCCGGTGGCCGTGTGCGTGAGCGTGACGTCCACGGTGGCGTTCGCCCGGGAGAGGGTCCACTCCATCGGGACCGTGGTGCCGGGCGTCTCCAGGTTCACCGCGGTGGGGACCTTGGACGCCGTCACCCGGACCGGCAGGACCCGGCCCGTGTCCGCCACCAGCGTGGCGGTCGGGCGGCCGTCGTCCCCGGGCCAGATGCGGAACAGCCCGTCCGCCTCGGCCGTGGCACCGCGCACGAGCAGGGCGCCGTCCGGCGCCTGGGCCACGCTGGAGAAGTGCTCCAGCAGCTTGTACGGCTCGGCGGTGGAGCTCTTGACGTTGCGCGCGTACAGCGGGCTCGGCGCCTCGCCGGCCGCCGCCGCCGTGCCGGGGACGCCGTAGAGCAGCGTGTCCCGGAGGACGCCGGCGATGACGGCACCGCTCATGGAGCTGTCCAGGGTGTACGTCCGGTGGACGTACACCCCCTCCACGCGGAGCGTGGCGGCCCCGCTCCGGTACTCGACCCAGGACTCGTAGTCCGCGCTGAAGGCGCCCGTCGAGGCCTGGGTCCACGGGGCGGTGTTCGCCCTGTCGCCCTCCTTGACGGTCGAGTCGGGATCGACGTTCCTGCGCGTCGCCCAGAAGTCGGTCCTGCGGGTCGCCGGGCTCGGGAACACGCGGTTGCTGCTGAGGAGGAGCATGGCGTCGCTCGAGGAGGCGACGACCTTGAAGTCGAGGCCGTAACCGCCGCCCAGGCGCAGCGTCTTCCTGGCGAGGCCGTCGACCGGGGTGAGCTGCCACAGCTCGTGGTAGTCCTGGTTGCCCGTCGGGACCCGCACGAAGAGGTTCGCGCCGACCACGCCGACCAGCTTCGCGCCGGGCTTGAACTCGGCCGCGAGGTCGAAGGAGGCGGACAGGGTGCCACCGTCCGCCATGTCCCGCAGGTAGACCGTGGTGCCGCCGTCGCTGGTCACGACGATGTCGGAGTTGCTGCCGTGGCCGACGGTGCCGGTGGTGATCGGCAGCACCGAGCCGTCGGCGTACCTGCGCCACTCCAGGACGGGATTGCCGGCGTCGTCCTTGCGGGACGTGAGGTAGCCGGTGTCGCCGGTGCTGACGATCTCCGCGTCGAGCGGCAGGGTGGCCGCGGTGACGGCGGCGGTGGTGACCCCGGCCTCAGCGGCGGCCACGGGAGCGGCTGCCGGAGCGGCCACGGCGCCGGGCGCGGCGAGGACGCCGGCACCGACCGTCACGGCGAGGACGGTGGCGACGGAGGCACCGAGCCGGCGTCGGGTGGTGCGTACGGAAGACAAGTAAGTCCCTCCTGATGAGCGAGCGGTACGCACACCAGTGCGCACTGATCGCTCAGACCGATGAGGCGGGAGGGAGGTTGTACGCGTCACCCGCACTTTCACCGAACTGGAGCGACCGCTTCGCCAGGCCCATCCAGAACCCCTCGATCACGCTCCGCCCGGCGGTGAGGTCCGCCGTCGCGTCCGCGGCGCCCAGCGTGACGAACAGCGGGGCGAAGTGCTCGGTGCGCGGGTGCGCGAGCCTCCCGGCCGGGGACGTGCGCGTGAAGTCGAGCAGCGCGTCCACGTCGCCGGCCTCCAGGGCGAGGCGGCCCCACTCGTCGAACTCCGCGGACCAGCCCGGCACGCCCTGGTGGCGCAGCGCCGCCAGGTTGTGCGTGAAGAACCCGCTGCCGACGATCAGTACGCCCTCGTCGCGCAGCGGCGCCAGCTTGCGTCCGATGTCCATCAGCGCCGCCGGGTCGAGCGTCGGCATGGAGATCTGCAGGACGGGGATGTCGGCGTCCGGGTACATCTCGACGAGCGGCACGTACGCCCCGTGGTCCAGGCCCCGGTCGGGGATGTCCTGTACGGGGGTGCCGGGGCCGCGGAGCAGTTTGCGTACGGCCTCGGCGAGGTGCGGTGCGCCGGGGGCGGCGTACCGGACCTGGTAGTAGTGCGCGGGGAAGCCCCAGAAGTCGTACACGAGCGGCACGGTCGTGGTCGCGCCGAGCGCCAGCGGGGCCTCCTCCCAGTGGGCGGAGACGACGAGGATCGCGGCGGGCCGGGGCAGGCGGGCGGACCAGGCGGCGAGCTCACCGGGCCAGACGGGGTCGTCGGCGAGGGGCGGCGCGCCGTGGGAGAGGTAGAGGGCGGGCATCCGAGCCATGACGATCGACTCCCGGGTCGATGGTTCCGACCTTACGCCGGATCATTACTTGAAACTTAAAGCTCTACACGACCCGACCGTAACAGCTATCTAGTTAAACTTTCAAGAGAAGTAGAGTGGGACGCATGAGCGACGACCACGACGGCCCGCGCTGGCTCAGCGACGACGAGCAGCGCGTCTGGCGCGCCTATCTGCACGCCACCACGCTGCTGGAGGACCACCTCGACCGCCAGCTCCAGCGCGACGCCGGTATGCCGCACATCTACTACGGCCTCCTCGTCCAGCTCTCCCAGGCACCGCGCCGCCGGATGCGCATGACCGAGCTCGCCAAGGACGCCAAGATCACCCGATCCCGCCTCTCCCACGCCATCGCGCGCCTGGAGCGGAGCGGCTGGGTGCGCCGCGAGGAGTGCCCCTCCGACAAGCGGGGCCAGAACGCCTACCTGACGGACGAGGGCTACGAGGTCCTCAAGCGCAGCGCCCCCGGCCATGTCGCCGCCGTACGGCAGGCCATGTTCGACCGGCTCAGCCCCGAGCAGGTCGAGCAGCTCGGCGAGATCATGCGGCTGATGGCGGAGGGGCTCCAGCCCTCGGAGCCGGGGGCGGACCTGCCCTGGCGGCGCTGACCAGCAGGACACCCCCTAGCCCGTCAGCGCCACCCCCGCGTACGCCGCCGTCGCCACCAGCACCCACGCCGCGAGGCCCAGCGTCGCCATGCGCGCGCCCGTCCGGGTCGCCAGGGTCGGGAGGTGGACCGCGGTGCCGAGGGCGAACAGGGCGGCGGTGAGGAGCAGTTCCTGGGCCGTCGCGGCGGCCGTGAGGGCGGGGCCCGGGAGCAGGCCCGTGGTGCGGAGCGCCACCATGGCGAGGAAACCGGCGACGAAGAGCGGGACCAGCGGGGGGCGGCGGCCGTCGGGGGTGGGGCGCGGGTCGTGGCGGCGTGCGGCGACGACCAGGGCCGCCACCAGCGGGGCCAGCAGCGCCACCCGCAGGAGTTTGACCAGGACGGCCTCGCCGAGGGCGGCCGGGCCGGCGGTCTGGGCCGCGGCCACCACCTGGCCCACGTCGTGGACCCCGGCGCCGACCCACCGCCCGAACTGCTGGTCCGTCAGGCCCAAGGGGCCCTGGAGCAGCGGCAGTACGGCGATGGCGAGCGTCCCGCACAGCGTCACCACCGCGACGGCGGCGGCCGCGTCGTCCTCGTCGCTGTCGCGCACGGCGCCCACCGCGCCGATCGCGGAGGCCCCGCAGATCGCGTACCCCGCGGCGATGAGCACCGGCTGGTCGCCGGGGAGCCGCAGCCGGCGGCCCAGCCACCAGGTGCCACCGAAGGTGGCGGCCACGACGGCGAACACCATCGCGACCGTGCGCCAGCCGAGGCCCAGCACGTCGGACAGGCTCAGTTTCAGCCCGAGCAGCACCACCCCGAGCCGCATCAGCCGCCGGGCGGCCAGGGCCAGCCCGGTCCTGCACCGGCCCCGGCCGCGTACGGCGGTGCGCAGCCCCGGAGCGTGCGCGGCGGCGACGCCCAGGACGACCGCGGCGGTGAGCATCGGTACGGAGGGCAGCGCGCGGTGCACCAGCCAGGCGGCGCCCACTCCCCCGGCGGCGAGTGCCAGCCCGGGCAGCGGCCCGGCCGTCAGGGCGACGGGAGCCGTCCGCGCGCCGAGGAGGGTCATCACGCGTCCACCGGCAGCCGGTAGACGCGCCGGATGCTCGTGGAGAGCCGCGTGATGTCGGCGCCGTACACGTGCAGGGACACGGCGGTCTCGGTGCCGCCGTTGCGTACGAGGTGGATGTCGCCGGGCGGCGCGAGCGCGGCGACCGTGCCCCGCGCGTTGACCACGTCCTCGGTGGCGACCAGCCGCGCCGCAGCGCCGTCCGGCACGAGCCGGAAGCGGCGCTCGTGCTCCTCGCCCCGGTGGACCCCGGTCACGCACCACGCCACGTGGTCGTGGACCGGCGTGGCCTGGCCGGGCAGCCAGACGAGGGCGACGAGCGAGAAGGAGCCGTCGGGCTCGGCGTGCAGCACGTGCTGGCGGTACCGGGCGGGGTCGCCCTCGCACTGGGCGTCGGTGAGCAGGTCGGACGCGCCGAGGTGCGGGGCGAGGCGCTCGGCCACGAGCCGGGCCGTCGGCCCGGGCGGCAGGCCCCGGGCCGCGGCGGCGCGCACCTCGCCGACGAGCGTACGCAGACGGGCGGTGGCCGTCGGTTCCGGGGAGGTGAGGGGGGTGGTCGTCATGGCGGCAGCGTCCGGCCGCCGGGCCGGGCCCGTCCAAGGAGGGTTCGTTGCCGGGGGGCCAACTCCCCCTTATGGAAGGCGGCTTCAGCAGCCGACCTTGGCCTCCGCCGCGGTGACGATCGCCTCCAGCGCCAACGCGGTGGCGGGGATCCGCAGGTGGTCGCGGAGGACGTACGCGTACACCTGGCGGCGGGTGTGCGGTTCGACCATGCGGCCGGTGACCTTCGCGTGGCACAGGAACGACAGCACCAGCGCCGGGACCAGCGCGACGCCGATCCCCGCCGCCACCAGGCTCTGCAGCACCAGGTTGTCGTCCGTCGTGCAGGCGATGTCGGGGGTGAAGCCCTCCTCGGCGCAGACGTGCAGGAAGTTCGCGCGGCAGCGGGCGCAGCCGGCGATCCACCGCTCGTGCCGGAGGTCGCCGACGTGGACCGCGCGGCGCCGGGCCAGGGGGTGGCCGGTGGGCAGGAGCACCGTGAGCGGGTCCTCCAGGAGCTTGTACTCGGCGAGTTCGTCCGGGACCTCGGCGCGCAGGCCGGGGTAGGTGAAGGCCAGCGTGATGTCGCACTCGCCCCGCGCGGCCATCCGCAGCGACTCCGGCGGCTCGGCCTCCGTCAGCTCGATGCGGATCCCGGGGTGTTCCTCCGTCATCCGGGCCATCGCCTCGGGCAGGATCGTCGCCCCCGCGCTGGGGAAGGCGCACACCCGTACGCGCCCGGAGCGCAGGCGCGCGATGGCGTCGATCTGCTCCTGCGCGGCCGCGAGGGTGTCGAGGATGGTGGCGGTGTGGCGGGTGAGGGCCTGGCCCGCCTCGGTGAGGCGCAGGCCGCGGCCGACGCGGGTGAACAGCGGTGTGCCGACGTCCCGCTCCAGCGCCTTCATCTGCTGGCTGACGGCCGGCTGGGTGTAGCCGAGGGTGCGGGCGGCTGCGGTGTACGAACCGGTGCGGACGACCTCGTGGAAGGTCTTGATGTACCGGGAATCGAACACGGTCGAAAGCATAAGGAGAAATTGGGGGCGGGAAAGGACCGTTCCCGGCCGTTTCCGCAACCCGTACAGCCCCCCGCCCCTCACCCGTCCGCGGAAAAACCCACGATCGGGCCACCCGGCGCGCGCCCGCGCCCCGTCCGGCCCAGGCTGATCGGACAAGAGCGCAGCGCGGAACCGGCCGCCTGCCGCGGACCGAAGGCGATCAGCACCTATGGAGCGGACGCGCCGGCGGATACGCAGACCGGTCGCCCTCGGGGCGGCCACCACGCTCGCCCTCGCCACGCTGGCCACGGCGAGCTCGACCCTCCCGGACCCCTCCCGCGCCTCCGCGGGCCCCGTCGCCGCCGAGAACGCCACCGACGAGCTCGCCGCCCTCGGCCCGTGCCGCATCTCGGCCACCGTGGGCGTACAGATGTCGGAGGGCATCCCCACCCCGTCCGGTTACGCCCGCTCCACCGGCGAGGTACGCGCCCTCAACCTGATGATCGACTTCCCGGACGCGCCCGGCGAGGGCCCGGCGATGGAGCGGTACGCCGAGTTCTTCCCGCAGACCTCCGACTGGTTCCGCGTCAGCTCGTACGGGCGGCTCGTCTACCGGCCCGAGGCGCCCCTCCCCGACTGGCTGCGGATGCCGATGCCGTTCGCCGAGTACGGCATAGAGCGCGGTTCGCCGTACGAGCCGGGCTACCGCAAGCTCGTCGAGGACATCGTGGCGGCCGCCGATCCGAAGGTCGACTTCAGCGCGTACGACCTGGTCAACATCCTGGTCACGCCCAACGCCGGGCCCTCCGCGCTCGACACCGTCCTGTCCGTCACCTTCTCCGGCAACACCGAGGCCCCGCACGCGGACGGCACCCCGCTCGCCCACACGTCCTTCGTCTACAGCCGCCAGGACGACGGCTCCGGCACGTACCACGAGACGGGCTACCGCGTCCTGCCGCACGAGAACGGCCACGTCTTCGGCCTGCCCGACCTCTACACGGCCGAGGGCGGCGGCGCGGTCGGGCACTGGGACATCATGTCCGAGGACTGGGGTGCCAACAACGACCTGCTGGGCTGGCACAAGTGGAAGCTCGGCTGGCTCGACAACGACCAGGTGCGGTGCGCCGCCGCCCCCGGCAGCCGGGTCTACGACCTCGCCCCGCTCCCCCTCCGCGGCGACGGCACCAAGCTCGCGGTCATACCTCTGACGGAGGAGACGGGGTACGCGGTCGAGGTCCGCACCCGGGACGGCAACGACGAGGCGGTCTGCGAGCCGGGCGTCCTCATCTACCACGTACGGTCGGACGTGAACACCGGCGAGGGCCCGGTCACCGTCCTGGACAGCGACCGCGACAGCGGCGGCTGCACGCGCCGCCCCAACGTGCACGCGGAGCTCTCGGACGCGCCCTTCCGGCCGGGCGAGTCCTTCGTCGACCGGGAGAACGGCATACGCATCACGGTGCTGGCCGAGAACCGCCGCTCCGGCACCTACCGCATCCGCGTCACCCGCTCGGGAACCACGTCCTGAGCTCCCGCTTGAGCACCTTCCCCGTGGCGTTGCGGGGCAGCGGCCCGTCCTGCACGAGGACGTGGGCGGGCACCTTGAAGGCGGCCAGGCTCCGCGCCGCGTGCGCCCGCAGCTCCTCGGCGCCCGCCCCGGCCCCCGCCCGGAGCCGGACCACGGCGGCGACCTCCTCGCCGAGCACGGGGTGCGGGACGCCGAGCACCGCCGCCTCCAGCACGTCGGGGTGGGCGTGCAGCGCGGCCTCGACCTCGACGCAGTACACGTTCTCGCCGCCGCGGATGACCATGTCCTTGAGCCGGTCGACGACGCTGACCCGCCCGTCGTGGACCGTCGCCAGATCGCCGGTGCGCAGCCAGCCGTCGGCCGTGAACGCCCCGGCCGTCGCCTTGTCGTCGCCCCAGTAGCCGCGCACCAGGGTCTGGCCGCGCAGCCAGAGCTCGCCGACCTCGCCGTCGGGCAGCGGCCGCCCGTCCGGGCCCGCGACCCGCACCTCGGTCACGGGCGTCGGCCGGCCCGCGGCGCCGGGGAAGCGGCGGTACTCGTCCCCGTACGTGGCGAGCACGCCGCCGCTGGTCTCGGTGAGGCCGTAGCCGTTGCGGGGCTCGACGCCGGCGGGGCAGCGGGCGACCAGGCTGGGCGGGGCGGCGGAGCCACCGGTGTTGAGATGCGTGAGGGGGCCGAGGCCCCGCCCGCTCTCCTCCGCCGCGTCGAGGAGCTGCAGGGCGGTCGCCGGGACCCCGGCGTAGTGCGTGACCCCGTGCGCGTGGATCAGCTCCAGGGCCTTGGCCGCGTCCCACTTGCGCAGGAGCACCAGCGTGCCGCCGGTCGCCATGGCGGAGTAGAACGCCGTGAACGCCGCGACGTGGAAGAAGGGGAAGGTCATCAGCGTCACGGGCGCCGGCCCCAGCCCCGGCACCTCGCCGCGCCGCAGCGCGGCGTCCGCCGCCTGGTAGCGCGGGTTCATCGCGGCCCCGGCCTGCGCGAGGTGCGTGGCGACCGCCCCCCTGGGGCGGCCGGTGGTGCCGGAGGTGTAGATGATGGTGGCGTCGTCCTCCGGCCGGACCTCCACGTCCGGCGGGCCGAGCGCCGGATCGGGCGCGGGCAGGTCCTCGTACCGCTCGAACCCGTCCGCCGCGTCGCCGGGGCCGGAACCGCCGTGGAAGACCACCCCGGGCACGCCCGCGCCCCGCGCCCACTCGCGTACGCGCGCGACCCGCTCCCCGTCGACCAGCAGCACGCCCGGCCGGCAGTCGTCGAGGGCGTACGCGAACTCCTCCTCGGTCCACCAGGCGTTCAGCGGTACGGCGACGAGACCGGCCAGCTGCGCCGCCCAGAAGGCGATCTGCCACTCGGGGTGGTTGCGCATCGCGACGACGGCCCGGTCGCCGCGGCGCAGCCCGTACACCCCGGTCAGCCGCCGGGCGAGCGCGCAGGCGGCCGCGAAGAACTCCGCGTACGTGTAGCTCCGGCTCTCGGCGACGAGGAACGGCCGCTCCCCGTGGGCCCAGGTGACCTCGACGACCTCGCGCAGGGTGCGCGGCCCGGCGGCGTACACGAGCCGGCCGTCCTCGCCCGCCGTGACGGCGAAGGGCGCGCCGGGCGCGGTCAACGCGGCGGCCGGGTCGTCCGTGGACCGTTCGGGGTGTGACACCCTCGCCCTCCTAAGCGCTTGCTCAGCCTCTGTCGGCGACGCTATGCGTGACTGCACCACCCCGTCAAGCAAGTGCATGTAGATGCCACTCATTTTCGGCCGCTCCGTCGCGGACCCATGGTGGTGGTCCCACCACACCCCGGTCGCCGGCCCCGACCCGTACCGGCCGGCCGTGGGCCCCTCCCGTGGTGGTCCGGCCACCGCTGCGGGCGGCGATCGGGTCCCCGTGCCACCTCCTCGGCGCGGGCGCCCGGCGACCAGGCTGGCTCCCGGTTCGGTGACGCCACGGAGGCGGAACAGGGGGCGTGGTGATGAGAGCTGTCCACGGATACGGATACGAGGACGGACGCGGATACGGGCACGGGCACGGGCACGGGTACGGGTACGAGCCCGGGTACGGGCGGGCCGGGGCGGGGCCGGAGCGCGTGGTGGCGGAGCTGGCCGGCGCCCTGTTCCCCCCGGTCCTGCGCAGGAAGGACCAGCGCCGCAGGGCGGAGCAGTACGTGCGCGGGCTGCTCGCGGTCGACGGCCGCAAGTCCATGCGCAACATCGCCCGTGTCGTCGGCGGCTCCGCCGCCGAACAGGGCTTGCACCACTTCATCACGGACTCCACGTGGGACTGGGCGGCGATGCGCGCGGCCCTCGCCCGCCACCTGCAGCACGTCATGCCGCCGCAGGCGTGGGTCGTCCAGCCGATGTCCATCCCCAAGGTCGGCGAGCACTCGGTGGGCGTGGACCGCGGGTGCACGCCGCGGCCCGGCCAGTCGGCCGGCGGCCAGCGGGCCTTCGGGGTGTGGTTCGCCTCCGAGGAGATGAGCGCCCCGGTCAACTGGCGGCTGCACCTGCCGCCGCACTGGCTGCGCGAGACGGAGCGCCGCCGCCGGGCGGACATCCCCGAGGAGGCGGTGGAGGAGACGCTGGAGGAGGGCGCCGCCGCGGCGGTCCTGGACTCCATGCCGTCGTGGGGCCTGCCGCGCACGCCGGTGGTCCTCGGCAGCGCGGCCGCGGAGGACCGCGCGGCCACGGAGGTGCGGGCGGCCACGGAGGTGCGGGCGGCCGCGGAGGTGCGGGCGGCCGTGCTGCGGTTCGCAGCCGCCGACGTGCCGCTGCTGATGCGGATCCCCGCGACCACGGGCCTCACCGTGGCCGATCCGTCGATGCCCGGCTTCGGCGCGAGCCGGCTGACCGCCCACCAGATCCTCGACTCCGTCAAGGCGCTGCGCCGGCCGGTGCGGTGGGCGTCGCCCGAGGGGGGTGCGGCCACCGTGCGCGGTTCCCTGGTGGTGGCCGCGCGCGTGGCGCTGCCCGATGCCGCCGGACCGGTACGACCGCGGCCCGGTCGCCCCGGCGGGGCGGCGCGGTCCCGGGGGCTGCTGCTGCTCGGGGAGTGGCACGACCCGCGTCGCCCGCCGGCGGAGTTCTGGCTGACCGGCATGGACCGCACGCCCGTGCCCGCGCTGCTGCGGCTGACGAAGCTGTGCCGGCGGGTGGCGGCGGACGGTCTGGCGGTGGGCGGGCAGGTGGGCCTGCGGGACTTCGAGGGCCGTTCGTTCCACGGCTGGCACCGGCACATCACGCTCGCCTCGGTGGCGCACGCGGCACGGATCCTGGCCGACGGAAGCCGGTCGGCGTACCCGGGCGCCTTGGATGCCTACGCCACGGGGGTGCCCGCCTGATGCCGGCTCCGCCCACCGCCGGGGCCGTCCGGTCCGCCGGGGACCAGTGTGTGCCGGGCCCGCTGGAGCCGCAGCGCCAGCTGCACCTCCAGCGCCCGTGCGGGCTCCTGCCAGTCCGCGCCGAGCAGTTCGGTGATCCGCTCCAGCCGCCGGGAGACGGTGTTCGGGTGGACGTGCAGCAGCTCGGCCGCCCGGGTGGGGCTGCTGCCGGAGGTGAAGTAGCACTCCAGCGTGCGCAGGAGCTCGGTGGACTGCTGGCCGTCGTAGTGCAGTACGGGGCCGATGGCGGTGCGGACGAACCCGTCGACGTCGTGCTGGTCGGACAACAGGAGGCCCAGGAAGCCGAGTTCACGCGGTGACGCCGTACCGCCGGTGCCGCCGAGCGCCGTGAGCGCGTCGAGGCAGCGCTGCGCCTCCCGGTGGGTGCGCCGGACGGCCTCGGGTCCGGTGACCGGGCCCGCCGCGCCGGCCGTCACCGGGTGGCCCAGCACCGAGGACAACTCGCGGGACACCGCCTCGGCGGCGGCACCGGGGTCGCGCCCCGGCAGCAGCAGCGCGATGCGGCCGCCGTCCGCGTACTTCAGCCCCGCCATCCGGTGCGCGTACGACGACGCCCACACCACCGCCCGGCCCTGCGACCCGCCCTCGGGCCGGGCCACCACCACGACGTGCGGCTCGGCGAGGTCGACCGCGAGCCGCCGGGCCTGCGCGGCCAGGTGTCCCGGCGACAGCGGGGAGGCGTGGAGCAGGGCGTGGAACAGCTCGTCGCGGACCTGGCCCTCGGCCACCGCCGTACTGCGCTGCATCAGCAGCAGGACGGCGACGGTCTGGGCGACCAGCGCGAGCAACCGCACCTGCGTGTCGGGGGCTGCCGGGGCCGTGCGGTGCAGGACGAGCGTGCCGAGGTTCTCCGTGCCGCCGGTGACCGGGCACGCCCACAGGTCGTCCGCGCACCGCACGGGGCCCCGCTCGGCGTGCGCGTCGAAGCACGCCCGGTCGAGCCGCTCCTCGGCCGTCCCGGCCGGGAAGCCGGCGCTGCGGGCGAGGGGCTCGCCGACGGTGTCCCGCACCAGCAGGGCGCCGTCCAGTTCGGCCGCGGCCCGGTCCAGCAGGGCGGGCAGGCCGGCGCCGCCCAGCACCAGGTCGATGAGGCCGCTGTGGGTGCCGTGCAGCCTGGCCGCGTCGGCGGAGGAGTTCCGGGCCCGGGTCGTGTCCCGCTCCAGCTCGGTGACCTCCGTCCGGACCCGCTCCAGCAGCCGGGTCCGCTCGATGGCGACGGCCGCGAGGTCGGCCAGCGACGTCATCAGGGAGATCTCGTCGGGCGCGAAGTGCCGGACGGCGCGGTCCGCGACGTACAGCACGCCGAACGTGGCCCGTTCGTGCTGCAGGGGCACGGCGAGGATGGCGTGCAGCCCTTCGGTGCGCACCACCCCGTCGATCGTCTCGTTGTGCGTGAACCCGTCGTCGTTCAGGTAGTCGGGGGTCCAGAACGGCGCGGACCGCTGCTGCGCGTGCGCGCCGACGCCGCCTCCCGCCGGGACCGTGAACCCCACGGTGATCGCCGAGGCGTGGCCGTCCGCGGCCCGTACGTGCGACAGACCGTCCTCGGCGTCGTGGAGGCTCACCCAGGACATGTCGAGGCCGAGCAGGAGCCGGGCCCGCCGGGTGATGACCTTGAGCAGGGTGTCCACGCTGTACGGGAGGGTGAGGTCGCGCGCGGTGTCGACCAGTGCGGAGAGGCCCGCCTCGCGCTGCCGGCGCCGGCTGAACAGCCGCCGCACGGACAGCGCCCGGTCCTTCGCCGCGGCCACCCGGGCCAGTTCGTCATCGGTGGCACCGGCCGCGCGGGCCTGCCGTACGACGTCCTCGAGGCGCTCGGCGGGCGCTTCCGCGGCCAGCAGGTCGAGCATGGCGAACGCGTACCCGTCGAGCGGCCTGCCCCCCGGCAGCATGTCCCGGACCCTCCCCCGGGCCGGGAAGATCCCGGCCGATGGGCAACGTAGACCGCCCCCGGGGATTGGTCAACAAGCGTCCGGACAGCCGGACGCCGCCCGAACCCCCAGGTCCGCGAGGTCCCGCAGGACGCGCTCGGCGTCCCGGTGGCGGCCGAGGAGGGTGTCGCCGCCCAGGCCGCCCCGCTCGGCCGCCGCTTCCAGGGTGTCGAGGGTCAGGGCGTGCACGGTGTTCCAGCCGACCAGGGCGGGCACGTGCGCGGGCCCGGTCCCCGTCCAGACCAGCATCGGCGGCCGGGCCCCCGCCGCCCGCAGCGCCCGCCACCGCGCGCCGCAGAGCCGCTCCTCGCGCGTGCGGTGCAGCAGGCGGGCGGTGGCCTGGCCCGCGGTGTCCCGCAGCGCGCGCCCGGCGCCGCCCGGCAGCCGGTCGAGCCGGGCGTTGACCGCCGCGTCCAGCGGCCCCACGGGGCAGGAGGCCGCCGTCGCGACGCCGGCCACGTCCACCCCGCGGGCCAACGCCCGCTCCAGGCCCGCGAGGTGCGCGTCCAGGACCGCCGCGTAGTGCTCCGCCGAGTGGACCCCCGTGGACTGCACCCCGATGCCCTCCGCGAGGCACGCCGCCGCGGCCGCCCGGCCGGCCCGCGTGGCCGGCAGGCGCACCAGCAGGTTGGGCCGGTCGACCCCGGCGCACACCATGCGCGCGGCGGCGACCAGCGGCCCCGACTCCGGTCCCGGCCGTGGCCCCGACGCCGACGGCGGCTCCACCGCGACCGCGACCGCCACGAACCCCCACTGCGGGCCCGGCGCCCCGGGCACGTCGAGAAGCCCGTCGCACGCCGCCCGCACCGCGTCGAGCGGAACACCGCGCGGAAGGCTGAGCCCGCCGAACCGGCGCCGTACCGCAGCGATGTCCGGCGTCCGCGACGACGCCGGCACCAGCCATGGCTGGACCCCCTCGGCGGCCAGCTCCCTGAGGCACCGTTCGGCCCGCGCACTGATCACCGCACGACGGTAGGCGGGCGGCCGCGCCGCGCGGGCGGATGTCCGGGGACTCCGTCAGGTCGCGGGCGGCTCGATGTCCGCGTCCAGCCGCACCCACCCCCGTACCTGCGCGGCGGAGTAGTCCGAGCGGCGCCACAGGTAGCGCACGGACTCGGCGATCCAGCGGCGCACTTTGTGCCGGAGCATATAAAAGAGAGTGCCGCTCCGCTCGCGCAAGCGCATCGCGTACGCGACCGCCGCCTCACCCCTCGGAGACCACCACGGCCTCGCCGCCGGTGAGCTTCAGCAGCTCGGTGAACGTCGTACGGAAAACGGTGTGCGGCATGCCGGCACCGGCCCAAACATGGTGGTACGCGTCGAGAGCGACATCCACCAGCGTGCGCAGGCGCCGCGGATGGCCGACGGGCGCCACGCCGCCGACCTCCTGCCCCGTCGCGGCGAGGACGGCGTCGGGGTCGGCGCGCTTGATCCTGCTGCGGGCGACACCCAGGACGGGGGCGATCAGCCGGGTGTCGACGCGGTGGTCCCCGCCGGCCAGCACGAGCACCGGGGCGCCGTCGGCCAGGAAGACGAGGCTGTTGGCGATCGCGCCCACGGGGCAGCCGAGTTGGGCCGCGGCCGCCGCGGCGGTGGGGGCGGGGGCCGGAAGCTCGACGATCTCGGCGGAACCGCCGTTCTCGCGCAGGACCGCGCTGACGCGACGTACTCGTTCGTGCACAGCAGACTCCATCCGTACGGGCCAGGCCCACAACCGGCCGGTCAGAGCGGCCGGTTGACGTCGGGCCGCCCCGCGTCCGCCCCCTGTCCGCCCGGTGTCCTGACGGCCTGTGAACACCTTGACACGCTCGAAGCGACGTCGCTAGTTTCCTGGCCACCGATAAGAGTTATTTCTCTACAGGAAATGTGCGGGCCGCGCCCACGGCGGTGCCCGCCTGTTGAGTTGCGCGCAGCGTCAGACCCCGACAGCGGAAGAGGGACACACCATGGGCAACATCGGGCGGGAAGAGACGTCGGGAACGCACGACCGGGCCATCCCCGGGAAGTTTCTGGACCTGATGACGACCGGCTGGAGCGAGGACGAGGCCGACGTCGCCCCGGTCCCCCACGTCAAGCAGCTGACCCGGCGCCGGGCGCTGCTCTCCGCGGCCTTCCCGGGCGACACCCTGGTGATCCCCACGGGGAACATCCGCTCCCGCACCTTCGGCGCGCCGTACGAGTTCCGCGCGGGCAGCGACTTCCTCTGGCTGACCGGCGACCAGGAGCCCAACTCGGTGCTCGTGCTGCACCCGACGGCCACCGGGCACGACGCCGTGCTGTACGCGCAGCCGCGTTCGGACGCCTCGACCAGTGCCCAGTACCTCGACCGGATGGACGGTGAGATCTGGCACGGCCGGCGCTACTCGCCGCGCGAGAAGTCCGTCCTCTTCGAGATCGAGACGCGCCCGCTGGGCGAACTGCCTCGGGTCCTCGCCTCGGTGGCGTCCTCGGAGCGGCTGCGGGTGCTGCGCGGGTACGACACCGGCATCGACGGCGGCATGGAGCGCGGCGCGCTGCCCGTCACGCCCGACAACAAGGAGCGGGACGCGCTGCTCGCGAGCGTGCTGTCCGAACTGCGCCTGGAGAAGGACGAGTGGGAGATCGCGCAGATCCAGGACGCGGTCGACGCCACCGTGCTCGGCTTCGAGGACGTCGCCCGGCGGCTGCGGCCCGACGCCCCGACGTCCGAACGGTACATCGAGGGCGTCTTCTCCTGGCGTGCGCGGGTCGCCGGCAACGGCGTCGGCTACAGCTCCATCGTCGGCGGCGGCCCCCACTCCACGATCCTGCACTGGACGCGCAACGACGCGGCGGTGGAGCCGGGGCAGATCCTGCTCCTCGACATGGGCGTGGAGAACGTCCACTGCTACACGGCCGACGTGACGCGCGTCCTGCCGGTCTCCGGCACCTTCAGCCGGGCGCAGCGCGACGTGTACGACATCGTGTACGCGTCGCGGACCGCGGGCCTGGAGGCCATCGCGCCGGGCGTGGAGTTCGCCGAGGTCCAGACCGTCTGCAACCGGGTCCTCGCCGAGGGCCTGCGCGGGCTCGGCCTGCTCAAGGGGAGCCTGGAGGAGGTGCTGGACCCGGAGACGATGGCGTACCGCAGGTGGTCGCTGCACGGCTTCGGGCACATGCTGGGCCTCGACGTCCACGACTGCGGGCACGCCCGGCCCGAGCACTACGGCACCGGCAGGCTGCTCGAGAACCACGTGCTGACCATGGAGCCGGGCCTCTACCTCCAGCCCCACGACGAGCTGGTACCGGAGGAGCTGCGCGGCATCGGCGTACGCATCGAGGACGACGTCCTGGTCACCGCCGGCGGCTCCCGGCTGCTGACGGAGGCGCTGCCGACGGCGTCGCACGAGGTGGAGGCGTGGCTCGCCGCCCAGCGGGAGGCGGGCCCGCGGGAGCCGGGCGTCGACGGCGCCTGAGAGCGGGAAGGTCCGCACGGCCGACCGGAGCGCGCGGCGGGCGGGGTGAGGTGTGCCGGCGTCACGGGGGTGCGGCGGCACACCGCGCCCCGCCTTCCGCGCTTCCCGCACGGGCAGAGGCCGAGGCCCCGGTCCCCGGCGCCACGCCTATTCTTGGCAGCACGGCAGGGCGGGAGCGGAACGACGATTCGGGGACGGCGCATGGACGAGCTCGTGGAACAGGTGGGCGGCAGGCTCCGCCGGCTGCGCCGCGCCCGCGGCATGACGCTCGCCGACCTCGCCGACCGCGCCAACCTCACCGGCGGCTACCTCGCCAACGTGGAGAACGGGGTCACCACCCCGAGCCTCAGCGCGCTGTCGACCCTCGCGGCCGTCCTGGGCACCGACATGTCGGCGTTCTTCCCCCCGGTGGCCCGCGAGACCGTGCACGTCCACCGGGCCGCCGACACCAACCACATGCGGGTGGTGACCGGCCTGAAGCGGACCTACACCGTCCTGTCCGCGCGCTCGGTCGCCCCCGCCTTCACCGGCCTGCTCGACCGGATCGAACCACCGGACACCACCGCGCCCTACTCCTGTTTCGGCGAAAGGCTCCTGCTCGTGCTCGAGGGGGAGATCGAGACCCGCATCGGGGCCACGGTCCTCCGGCTGGGGCCCGGCGAGACGCTGCACTACTCCTCCCACCCCGAGCACACGCTCACGGTCACCTCCGACGACCCCGCGGTGATCCTGTGGGCCGTCACCCCGGCGATCCTGTGAAGAGAGACGTGGACGACCAGAACACCCTCGCCGCCCGCGTCGGCGGACAGCTGCGCCGCATGCGCAAGGAGCGCGGGCTCACGCTCGCGGCGCTCTCCCAGGTCTGCGGCGTCTCCGTGTCGTACCTCTCCGCGGTCGAGAAGGGTGTCAACCACCCGTCGCTGCACACCCTGGCCGCCATCACCGAGGCCCTGGGCGTGACCATCCCGGAGGTGCTCGCCCAGGAGGGCCAGGAGACCCTCCGCCGCGCCAAGATCCCCGACGGGCCGCGGGGCCTCGCCGAGATCTCGCACCCCCTGCTCTCGCTGCGCGGCTGCGTCGTCTCCGCGCTCCCCGGCGACCACGGCGCCTGCCCGGTCGCCCTCGACGACCGGGGCCTGTTCGTCTACGTCATCAGCGGCACCGTCGTCGTCCGCGTGGACTCCACCGACTACACCCTCGACGCGGGCGACGCCCTCGACGTGACGGAACCGGGCGAGGTGTCCTGGCAGGCCGTCGAGGCGTCGAGGGTGACGTGGGTGTCGTGCCCGAGCCAGCGCGACTGACCCTCCCGCGAACCTGACGGCCGGCTTCGGCGCTCCTCACCGGCGTGGCGCAGCGCACGCGCCCGTCGCCGTGGCACGGCCCTCCTCGGCCGCCGCCCGGGGGTCGGAGGCACGAACGCCGCGACGTCGGCGACGACCGGGGCCCGCAGGAAGGTGCAGTGGTCGCCGCGCACCGCCGCGTGCCGGAACCGGCCGCGCGTCACCGCCGCCGAACCACGCCGTGGCGTACACGGTGGCCTCGGCGGGCCCGTACAGGCTCGGTGAACCACGCGTGCAGCGTCTTGGTGCTCACGGGGACGAGGCCCCTTCCGCGGGCATGTCCCGCATCGTCCGCAGCGGTGAGAAAACGACGAAGAGCGCGGCGCTCCAGGTGCCCAGCACACAGATCCACAGCGCGGTGCGCAGGCCCAGCGCACTCCCGAGGGTTCCGCCGAACAGCGCCCCGATCGGGATGACGCCGAGGCAGATCCACATGAAGGCCGCGTTGACCCGCCCGAGCAGGTGGGAGGGGGTGATCTGCTGCTGGTACGAGGTCGCCGCGATGTTGTAGAGGCCCACGTTCGCGGAGAACGCGGCGAGGCCGAAGCCGTACAGCAGCAGCCCCCAGCCCGGCCGGGCCAGGGGCATGAGTGCGTACAGCGGGCCCGGTACCGCCATGGCGACCCAGATGATGCGGGCCGTGCCGATCCGGCGGGAGAGCCGGCCCGCCACGGCGCCCACGGCCAGCCCACCGACGGCGCTCACGCTGAAGACGAGGCCGACCGCCGTCGACGAGGCGTGGAGCTCGCGTACGAGGAACGTGACCTCGATGGAGCTCTTGGCGATGACGAAGAAGTTGGAGGTGGCGGTGCAGGCCAGGATGGCGAGCAGGATCGGGCGGCTGCGGATGAAGGCGAGGCCCTCCCTCATCTCGGCCCGCAGCCGCACCTTCTCCCCGCCGCCGCCGGCCGGCTCCGCGGCCGGCGGCTTGGGCGCCTCCCTGAGCAGGCAGAGCGTCAGGGCACTGACGAGGAAGGCCACCCGTTGGCGAGGAAGGTCCGCGCGGTGCCGACGAGACCGATCAGCAGACCGCTGAGGGTCGGCCCGGTGAGCTCGGCGAACTCCTGACTCATCACGATCTTCGCGTTGGCGTCGACCAACCGCCCCGGGCCCGCCAGCCTCGGCAGCATGCTCTTGTACGCCACGTTGAACAGCACGGTGAACACACCGCTGACGCCGACGACCAGGTACAGGTACCAGAGCCTCAGCTCCCAGACGAAGGCGGCCAGCGGCAGCGACAGCATCAGCGCCGTGCGCACCAGGTCGCACACGATCATCAGCTTCCGCTGGTCGACCCGGTCGGCGACGATCCCGGCGGGGAGCGAGAAGAGCAGGTACGGCAGCCAGCCGAGGAAGGACAGCAGGGATATCTGGAAGACGGAGGCGTTCAGCGTGGTGGCCGCCAGCAGCGGCACCGCGACGCCGGAGATCCGCGCGCCCAGCTCGCCGACGGTCTGGCCGCCCCAGAGCAGGAGGAAGTTCCTGCTGCGCCACAACGGGACGGCGGGCACGGCCGGGTCGGCGGCGGCAGCGGTCACGACGCCGTTCCTCGGGCGCTCATGCGGGGAGCAGCTGGACGCGCAGGTGCTTGAACCCGCTGATGACCGTGGACGCGAGCCGCGCCGGCGGCTCGATCATGGTGGCGGAGCCCACCCGCTCGCACAGTTCGTCGAGGAACAGGCGCAGCTCCATGGTGGCCAAGGACGCCCACATCCGCCTGCCGTGCAGGTCCACGTCGCGCTCGGCCCGTCGCAGCACGTGCCGGCTCGGCGACACGTACCGCAGGACCTCCCCGACCGTGGGGTTCAGCAGGACGCGGTCCTCACGGAGCCGCTGCCACTGCTCGGGGTTCCCGTGCAGCGGCGCGTGGTCGCGCAGCATCCGGAACACCCGGTGGTGCCCCGGGTCCGCGAGGAACTGCGGATCGGCGAGGTCGACCTGGTCGAGCACCGACTCGGCGGTGCGGGTCAGCGTCACAGGGGCCCCTTGTGAGGAAACGGGTGTACGGGTCGTGGCAGGGCCGCGTCAGCCGGCGTGGGCGCCAGCAGCCACCTGCAGCTGGGCTACTGCCTGCCAAGGAAGAGGAGGTCACGGCGGCCCGCGCCGAAACGACACCGGACGACACCCGCACCCCCGCACGACCCCGGGCACCCCTCACGCACCGACGGCCTCCTGGCTCAGGACGTAACCGATCACCGCGAGTGAGGACCGCGCCCGGACACGCGACCTCTCCAGCAGCTCCCGGCGTTCGCCCGCGCCCCGCGGGCTGTGCTGACTCCGCAGCAGGCAGAGCACGGACCGAAGGTCGCTGAGCTGGGCCTGTCCCCAGCGATTATCCACGTCGGTCCACAGCGTCGATTCAGCGGAGGTCGGGGCCGCCCGCCTCCGCGAGCTCGTCCAGGAGGCTGATCTCCTCGTCGGCTTCCTCGGCCTCGTCCGGGTTCTCCGGGTTCTCCGGGTTCTCCGGGACGACGTCGCGGAACGATCCGGACTCTTCCCCCTCACCGAGATGTGGGTACTTCTCAAGGAGGAACCGCCGCCGGTACGCCGTGTCGGCGGCGTCGACGATCGCCTCCAGAGTGGACCAGTTGAGGGTGCCTCCGACGACGATGCCGAACGCGGGCACGGCCTTGCCGAGTCCCTTCTTGGTGAGGCGGAAGCCGAATGCCTTCGCGAACCGCGTGGACACCTTGGCGACGACCGCCTCGTTCAGGACGTCCCACGTTCTGCCCCGGACGAGCGCTTGGGTGAGCCGTGAGATGTCGGCCATCGCAGCGCTCTTGGCGGTCGCCGATGTCGCCGACCCGGCGTTGACGACGGACATCACGAAGAGCTTCTCGGCGGGCTCTTCCGGGTCGTAGCCGTACAGCAGCGCGATCTGGCCGACGGAGCGAGACGCGAGTCCGAGGACGACCGCGGCGTCAGCGGTGAAAGCGCCGACGATCGCACCGCCCGAAGGTGCGGCCGCGACGCCGGCGGAGGCGGCGACGGCCAGTTGTCCTCCGGAGATCACCAGCCCCGCACCCGCTCCGGAGAGCGCTGCGGCGGCCGGGTAGTACCAACTCGCCGCTCGGCCACGGACAGCGTCGATCTGCTCGAGGTCGAGGCGGCGCAGATCGGACAGCGATGCGACGTCGTGGCCGCGCTTCTTGTGGAGCGCCACGACGCGTGTGGAGGAGAGTCCCGCTCGCGAGACCCTGCCCACCGTCTGCCGGACGGCCTGCAAGGCGGTGCCGCTCCACTCCGGGAGGGCATCGGCGGCTCCACGGGCCCCGGCACCGACCTTGCGAGCACCCTTGGCGGCGATCTCCTGCCCACGCGAAACCGCCGATCGGGCCCGTGGGTGGTTCTCCAGGTACTTCGTGGCGCGCTTGCCCAGTTCCGCGGCGCCGGTGGCCACGTGTTCGCCGGCGCTCCTCATCACCCGTGACAGGGGGCGTCCCTTGAACCGTTGAACGTCACGCCATGCCGCCAGCTCGTAGTCCGAGGGATCCGCCATACCGCGATCGTAGGGGCCGAGGCCTCCGCACAGTGCCGTAATCCCGTATACCGGTTCACGCACGGGCGCGGGCACGGGAGCGGACCGAACCGCGGTGAGGAGTGATCGCTCACCCCGGAGAACCGAAGGCCTCCTCCACGTTCTCGCCTCCCCAGCCAGTCGGGCTGCGCCAGATGACGTTGACACGGAAGACGTCGCGAATCGTGTCCACGGACCAGTCCTCGGCGGGCGGTTCGGCGAGAACGAGGTGGAGACGGTCGGCAGGCGCGGGCAGCGTGTGGTTGATCTCGAACAGGCGGGTCGCGCCCGATCGCAGGTCTGCATAGGTGGAGCAGCCTGCGCCCAAGGCCTCGTAGAGGAAGAGACCGTGCCGGGTGACGCAGCTGACGTCGACGACCGCCGAGTCGGTCGGATGGAGGTCCGCCCAGAGGAGTGATGCCTTCAGCGCATGGCGAACCGCTTCATGCCTCTTGCACGTGCGGTCGGACGCGGCGGCGGTCTCCAGCGCGCGCAGGAGGCCGTGCTTCGTGGTCGCGTCCGGTGTTGCGGCGGTGGTGTCCGCGGTGGTCATCCGCACTTCTTCCTTCTGATCGGGTCGCGTCGG
The DNA here is from genome assembly GCF_040646655.1 of Streptomyces sp. NPDC045431. Classification (NCBI taxonomy): domain Bacteria; kingdom Bacillati; phylum Actinomycetota; class Actinomycetes; order Kitasatosporales; family Streptomycetaceae; genus Streptomyces; species Streptomyces sp. NPDC045431. Next base: position 370,453 of record NZ_JBEZAQ010000003.1, on the reverse strand, counting down.
GGCGACGGGGACCACATCGTCGGCGTTCGGCTTCGTCGCCGTGCCGAAGCGCTCCTGGAGATCTCGCCGCGCTGCGGCGAGGCGTTCGGCCCAGCCGGAAGCCGCCAGCCTCTCCGCGAGCGAGCCCGCGTCGAAACCGCCCTCCTTGAGCGCACGGTTGGTCGTCGCGGCGAGGTCGCGGAGAACTCCGAGTCGTTCTCTGTCCGGATCGCCGAACAGGTGAAGTACGTCGACCCAGTCGGCCTGGTCCCGTCGGAGGACGCGGTTGGCCATGCCCTGGAGCTCGGAGAGACGGCTGCGGGCGTCGGGAACATCGCCGTCGCTTCCGGCCAGTTCTCCGAGAACGTCCAGCGCCGCGAGGTAGCGCCCCGCCATCCGCTCCGAAACGCGCGACCGACCGCGCTGGTCGGCGGTGAGCACCGTTTGGGTCGTCTCGTTGACGAACACCCAACAGTCCAGCTTCTCGCCCCGCCGTGGGGGCACCGAACCGTGGCGGACGGTGAGGACGAGTGGCCGGTCGATCATCGGTGACAACGGCCTGACCTTGTAGCGACCGCCCGGAGCCCGATCCACGACCTCGACCCGAACGTCGGTCCCGATCCGGGGAAGCCTTTCGGCCCCGTCGCCTTCCGGCCGGTCAGCGGGCCTCGCCGGTGTCTGGGCGGCCCCGGAACCGGTGAGCGCCGCCGGCAGAGAAGCGGTGTGCAGGACGGTCAGGCTCTGGGTGCTGCGGGTGAGGGCCACGTACAACTGGCGTAGCCCGGCGGGACCTCGCTCGGCGATCGTGGCGGGCTCGATGACCAGGACGTGGTCGTACTCCATACCCTTGACCTGGGCTGCGGCCAGCACGGATACGGCCTCACGGCTCCGCTCGCCGATATCGCCGTCCCCGGCGATCCGGCGGCTGATGGCGTCCAACCAGTCCGAGTCGTCGGGAACGACGACGGCGACGGAGCGGGGGGTGCTGCCGTCACTGGTGTCCATGAGCCGGACCACGTGGGTGACGGTGTCGTCGAGCAACTTCCACGGCTCGGTCGCCACGGTCCGTACCGCGTCCGCTCCCGCCTCACGAACGGCCCGTGGGTACGGCAGGGACGGGGCGATCACTCGGGCGAGAGGGGCGACGAACTCCATGATCTCGGCGGGAACGCGGTAGCTGGTGTTGAGCTGGGCGACGCTCCAGTCGCCGTGGTCGGAGAGGAGCATGCCGAGCTGGTCCCAGCTCGCCGGGATGTGGGCGCCCGTCGCCTGCGCGAGGTCACCCAGGACGGTCATGGAGCCGCCGGCGGCACATCGCCGCCGCAGGGAGCGGGCCTGCATGGGCGTGAGGTCCTGGGCCTCGTCGACGACGATGTGGCCGTACCTCGGCGGGGTGTCGCCGCTGATCAGCACGCCGAGCTCTTCGAGGCAGACGTGGTCGTCGAGGGTCCACGGGTCGGCGTCGGCGCTGACGGCGCGAGGCCGCAGCAGGGCCGCCTGTTCGTCCTCGTCGAGGATGCCCTCGGCGCAGGCGCGCAGGAGTTCGGCCGAGTCGTAGAGGCTGCGCAAGGCCTCCCGGGGGCCGGGAGACGGCCATACACGCTCGACGAGGCGCTCGACCCGGCGGTTGCGTTCCAGGTCTCGGCGGATCGTACCGGCCTGCCCGCGGCGCGGCGCGATGTCGGCGAGCTCCTGGAGGAGCCGGTCGACGAAGAGCCCCCGGAAACGGTCGCGCCGCTCCCGGAAGGGACCCTCGCCGGCGTGAGCCTGGTCGAGGAGGGCCAGGACCTCGGATTTCGGCACGCGAAGGGTCGTACTGCCCGCGGTGACGACGACCGCGGGCTCATCGCCATCGAAGGAGGGGTCGACGGTGATGCCGTCGAGGGCCTCCGGCCGGTAGTCGCTCTCGACGCGGCGTCGCAGAACGGCCGCCATGCGCTCGTCCGATTTCACGAGGCGCGCCTTGGGCGAGTCGGTACCGAGGATCTCGCCCTCCCACAGGCGGTCCAGCTGGACGGCGTTGACGTCCCGGGTGCCGAGGGTGGGGAGGACCTGGCCGACGTAATCGAGGAACCGCTGGTGGGGGCCGATGACGAGGATGTCCTGGGCCTTGAAGTGTTCGTTGTTGACGAGCCAGGTCACCCGGTGGAGACCGACCGCCGACTTGCCGGTGCCGGGGCCGCCCTGCACGACGAGGATGTCCGAGGGGGAACCGGTGACCAGCTCCATCTGGTCGCGGCGGATGGTTTCGACGATGTCCCGCATTCGCCCGCCGCGCGACCGCTGGAGCTCCCGCAACAGGAAGTCGTCCGGCTGAAGCACTTTCCGCCGCTGCCGCCGTACGACGTCACCGGGCGTGGGAGCCGACGTACGCTCCGGGACCGGGAGCGCCTCCGTCTCCTCCGCCTCACTGTCGTCGGCAGCCTTACGGGGCTCCGGTACGGCGGCGAGCTCGGGCTCGGGCACGACCAAGGGCGCGGGAACGGAGGCCGTCCGGGAGATCTCGTCGAAGTAGCCCTCGACGACCCGCTGCACGCAGCGGAGCTGCCGACGCAGGACCACCTCCCCCGGGTTCTCGGGCCGGGCCTCGATCCACTTCTTCGCCAGGGGGCTGGTCCACAGCAGGACCACCGGCTCGTGCGAGGCGTCGTGCACGCCGCGGCGGCCGATGTACCACGGGCGAGGGTCTCCCCCCGGGTCCTCCGGAGCGTCGACGCGGGCGAAGACCAGGGCTTCGTCGCCGAGCCCCCCGTAGGCCTCTGCGCGAGCCTCGGCCTCGGCCCGGTTGGCGATGCCGTCCTTACCACTCGCCGAGGCGGTGGCGGCCGAAGCGCCGCTCAGTTCGGCCAGTTTCGCGGTGTAGCAGTCGTACGCGTGATCCACCGCCCGCTGCTCGCCGGCGAGGATCTCGTCCCGAGTGGTGGTGCTCATGTGCGTCCTCCCTGCGGTGCCGGGGAACACCGCCACGGGCATGTGCGCCCGTACCCCGCTGAAACAACTATCAGAGACGACGCGGTGACGAACAGTCAGTGCGCGGGTTCGCGGACGAGGCGGTCGGTTCCGGTCCGCCACGCCCGAGCTCGCACCGCACTCGAAGTACAAGGTCAGCGGTTTCGCCGACGCGAAATCCCCACGTGGCCGTCGTCACGGATCGCGGCGAGTGCGATCGTCTCTAGCGGCCATCCGGCGAAGCGACCACCGGATAGTCGCGGGCTTCATGTGGCCCCGCGACGGCAGTCGCGCAGGTCATGGCGGCCCGGAGCTGTCCGGTGCAGGAGGCTCGCCGACAGGACCCCGCCCACCGACGTGGCCACACGCATGTCGCCCCCTTCCTGTTCGCCCCATGGGTCCCTCACCGGCGCCCATGATCAAGCGTCCGGCGACGCCGCCAGGGGCGACTACGCAGCCATCGCAGGTGATCACTCTCCGCTCGCCACATGCGGCACGTTGACCTGGGCGCCTCCGATCGAGAGGCCCGTGCAGATTGGCTGATAGGGGCTGCTGCATGGCATGGAGATGTCCTTTGCCGGGTTCCGCGAGCTCCCGAGCCGACCCGTGCCCGGCCGTCGGCCGGGCAGCCGTCCCTCTGACCCGGCGGGGTGACCCCCTCACCCGCGGACCCCCACCCGCTACACTGACCGCGGCGCGTCAGTCCGCTGGCGCAGTGCTGAATCAGGCCTCCGTAGCTCAGGGGATAGAGCACCGCTCTCCTAAAGCGGGTGTCGCAGGTTCGAATCCTGCCGGGGGCACAACGCGTTACGTCGCTGACCTGGGGTTTATCGCCCAGGAGGTGTTCGATCGGCCTCGGACCTCCCGTCCGGGGCCGTTTGCGCGAGCGGACGGAGAGTTGATCTCTGAAATCCCCCGGGCATCTCCGCTTCGTCGGACTCGGCCTTCACCTCGGGAGTGACGCTCACGGAGGCAACGCGGGCGCGCGGCACGAGCCGCGCTGCAGCTTCGGCGATCTCCGCTGCCCACTCCCTGCGGTCCTTGTCCTGCTGAGCCCGGTGCCGCCGCAGGGCCCGGACCGTGTCGCAGTCCAGCGCGATGATGGGTGCCCCGGCGTCGGTCTTTGGGGTCGCCCTCGTACATCCCCCGGCTGTCCACGACGAGTTGCTTGGCGACGGTGATGTGACCGGCCCCCGTCTGGGACGTCACAGGGTTCACCGCTCCCTGGACCGTGGGGAGTGGCTGCATGGATCGTTCGACTCACGGGGCGAACACCCGGAACAGGTGGGAACCGGTTCACCACTTCTCAGGACGCAACTCTCGCAGGGCCGCTCCCTGCAGGCACCCTTCCCCTATGGTTAAGCGGCTGTGGAGAGCCTGCGTCCCGCCTTGCGTACACGGGATACCTTTGCGGTACGCCGTTCCTGTAGTTCCCTTTGAGCGAGCAGCAGCGGGGCCAAATGTTCGGCGATGGCTTGTCCCAGTCCGACGGGCACGGCGTTGCCGATCTGTCGAGCGATCTCGCTCCTACTCCCGCACCACCGGAAGGTCTTTGGGAAACCCTGCAGCCGGGCCGCCTCCAGATGAGTGATGGGACGATGCAGCCACGGGTGGAGATAGCGACCCTTCTCCGGCTTGAAGAATTCCGTACGGATGGTGACCGACGGCCTGTCGCGATGGAGACGACCCATGACATCCGCGGAGCCGGTCTTGTGATTCTTCCAGCAGTTGGAGAGGAGCTCAAAGGGAATATCGAATCTATTTCCCCCTTCGGGAATGGATCGGTAGCGCGCGATCGAAATCGGCTTTATTCCATTCCGACTAAGATGCAGCTCGTCCATATAGAAAGGCCCTGCAATTTTCTTTCCGTTCACATCCTCCCACCGCGAGGGCAGGTCTGGGGAAAGCTTTCGCAATACAAGGTCTGCGATCGTCTGCCATACGGTCCGATGAGGGACGCCCGAAGGAGCCGGAATGAGCCTGGCCTGCAGTTCGAGGTCCGTCAACTCCTCGATCCGATGAATCGATCCCGACTCCGACTCCACCAGCAGATCTTTTCGGACCCCGATCGCGATGGTACGGAGGCGTCGCTGAGGCACGCCGTAATCGGCGGCGTTGAGGAGGTCATCGAAAATGAGGTAATCAGAGAGAGTGCGCCCGTCGCGTGTTTCGTCAAGAAGTAGTCGGAATTCCGGGGATTTCCTGAAAGCGTCGACGTTCTCCATGACGAACACCATCGGTCGAACAGTCGAGACGACTTTCAGATAGTGGCGCCAGAGCTGGTTCCGCTCGTCATTCGGATCCTGGTTGCCGAGGCGTGAGAACCCCTGGCACGGTGGCCCCCCCAGGACGATGTCGGCTTCCGGGATCGCCCCGGGGCGAGCAACCCACTTGGCGATGTCCCCTTGGTGGATGTGCGCCCCGAATTTCTCGGCGAAATTAACGGAATAGGTCGCCGCTGCAGCTTGGTCCAGTTCGACCGCGGCGACAGGACGATAAACGGCTCGACCATCGTGCCTGGCGTCTACGAACCCCTGCGTCAGCCCTCCGCAGCCCGCGAAGAGATCGATCGTCCGTAGCGGCGGGAGGCAGGTGTCGCCGCCTACCTCTTCCCAGGAGACGCCGACTTCGGGGTGTACGTAGCTCATTGGCGCACTGTAGCCGGCCAGCCGGCTACAGGGCAATCTATTCACCCTACAGCTCGGCGGCATTCTACGCCGGCCCCTAATTGCGCCACCCCCACGGCCCCATCCGGGGACATGCCCACTAACCTCGAAGGGTGGCCCGCACACGCACGGTCGGCGCAAGCGCCGACGCCCCGGGGAAGGGACGTACCTCCCACGAGTACCCACCTGACCGCGCTTGGCGTCCCCGGGCTGGGATGACTCGAGTCGAGCGTATACGTGAGCAGGACAAGGCTGCAGGCGGAGCCTTCAAGCGGTTTGTCGCGGGCGACGGCGGAGAAAGGGTGCCCGCCACCGTCGTACTGGCTCCGTTCCGTAGAACGGGACGTGTCAGTGCCAGGCTCCAGTGGACGGTCGCCGGACGGAGACATCGACACCCCCTGGGCGAGGTGGTTCACTCCACTCGGGCTGCGAACCTTCGTGCGGCCTGGCGCCTGGCAGAGGAGGCCGGCCTACTGGCGGAGGACGACCTCGGGGACTCCTGGGCCTCGTCGCAGGGCACTCGGGCTTCGATGCGTTCCAATCGGGGACGCGATACCGGGCCCGAGCGCCGGCTTCGCTCCTTGTTGCACCGCGAAGGGCTGCGCTTCAGGGTGTCCACCAGACCGGTGTCGACGCTCCGCCGAACCGCGGACGTTCTCTTCACCAGGCATAAGGTGGCGGTGTTCGTGGACGGTTGTTACTGGCACGGGTGCCCTACCCACGGGTCGGTCCCGGTGACGAACCGAGACTTCTGGGTTGCGAAGATCGAGGGCAATAAGAGCCGTGACAAGGAGACGGACAGACTCCTGGTGGAGCACGGCTGGTTCGTGGTCCGCGTCTGGGAGCACACACCGGTCGAGCACGCGGTGACACTCGTGCGACTCGGACTGGAGGAGTCGAAGGCACACCGGGCGGCCCGTGTACTCAGAGCGGACGTCCGTTGAGCAGGTCGCCCAGGGCGTCCGCCTCCCCCGCGCCGCATGATTCGGCCGTCTCCGTGGCTGTAGGCGAGGAGTCGGTCGCCGGGGGCCAGGCCGGCCTTGACGTCCGTCGGCATCGCATGCCGCCGAGACGTACCTGTTCGTGGTGGTCGGTAGGACATGGGAGGGCGGCCACTTCGTACCGACGGCCGAAGACGGCCGTTCCTCGGCCCAGCCCACTCCTCCGGGTCGCGGAACGATCGACCGGGAGTCGTCATCCGGGGCGCCGGACCTCCGTCAGAACGTCGTCCAGGAATCCCTTCACGTCACTTCCACCGAGGACCAGCTGCCGATCCAGCAGGCGGTTTCCGGTTTCACAAGAGGTCTCGCTCACCAAGGAGCAACCGTGACAGGCCGAAAGGTTCAGATGCGAGGCTCCCTGCCTGTCACTCTCGATGCAGACCGGGTCGTTGGAACAGAAGTCGGCGTCGTCTAGAGCCGATACCAGGAGTGGGATCAACTTGTCGGGTGACCCGAGCCTGACGAGCCCTCCGAGGGTCCCCTGCGCGTCCCCAGCGGCGGTGTAGATCAGGATCCCCGCGGTCTTGTCCGTGCGGTCCGAATTCGCATAGATCCGCTCCTGCAATGCGGCCGAGGCATAGCCGCTTGCGAATGCCAGCCTGCGGATGAGCAGATGGGCCAGCGTGTGCAGGGCGACGTACCTGGGCTCGGGAACGTCAAGGCGGTCGGCCCAGGGAGACTCACCCTTTCGCTTTTTGAGGATGCCTGCGCGCGCCTGTACCTCCGGCTGCGCCTCCCACGCGGCGAGTCTCTGCTCGTCGAACCGCAGGAAGATCCCTTCACCGAACAGCTCGATCGCCGGATACGTGGGGCGACGCCACTGGTCCGGACCCAGGTCGGCGTTGATGAAAGCCGCTTCCGCATCATGGCGCCGGAATCCGCGGAGCGCACGGACCTCACGGACCCGGCGCACCTGCCCGATGCCACTGATCTTGTCGAGCAGACTCTCCGGTCCCGCGACGCCTTCAAGACTTCGTCCGTCGACGACGAAATCGCTTCCCGTACGGTCGCGCCCGCCATCGAGCTTCTTCAGGAACGCCGCCCACTCACCGTCCTTGAGGTCGAGCAGCATCTCGTCAGCGGTGGCCTCCTCTCCGGCCGCTACGGCGAGGACGGTCTCCGGCGTTACCCCGAGCTCATTCGCGATCCATCCCGCCACCATCTCGGCTTGCGGTCCACCGTTGTCCGTCACGACCTTCTCGAAGTACAGGTGACCACGGATCTCGTCCGCCGTTTCCACAGACCGCGGACGTTCTTCGGGTATGTCGAGAGCCGAGATCCTTTCGGCCATGTAGTTGCCCGTAGCACCACGCTGCACGGCGACCAGCGGGTGCGGGCAGGGCTTCTTGACCGAGCCTTCCGGTTCCCAGGGCTGCCGCCCTACGCAACGGATCCCGTCCCGCTGCAGAGCCCCCTTGGCCACCAGCTCCGCGAAGGTGCGCGAGTGCCCGCACCCATGGCACGTCACCATCAGTGACGCGAGGCCCTCACCGCGGCCGGCGAGCTTCTTGAACCTGAGCGACTTGTAATCACGACAGAAGCGGACCGCTTCGTTCAGACTCGCCTCACGCCCGCGATGCACCCACTGGAACCAGTTGATGTCCTGGGCGTGGCTGCCCTTTTCGCAGACGGCGATGTATCGCATCGGCACCAGTAGGCCACCGCATCCGCAGGTGTTGCTCCACTTGCCCTTCTTCTTCCCGGTCAGTTTCGAGAGCTTGTCACAGCGCTCGCAGAACCTCCATGCGGGGAAGCGCCAGTACGGCAGTGCAGGGGTGTCCCTCCCGGCACGGCTCGCGTGCGTCGGCGGTTGCCTCAGGACACCGGCCCCGAGGCGGGCCATCAAACGCTCACAACTGATCTCCGGCGCGATCTTCTTGTCCCACCAGGACGTATCGGGCGCCATGAGGGATTCACCTCGGACGTCGACGATCGCTCCCACACCGAACGGCGAAATCGTCTCGGAGAGGCGCAGGTCATGCCTGATCTTCTCCACGGTGCACCTCCTCCTGCGGCTCTTGGACCTCCACCGCGACGTTGGGTTCCACCGACCTCATCGAATCTCCGACGAGCCACCCTTCGCCGGACTGACCGAACTTCTTCAACAGAGCCGCCTGATCCTTCTTAGACCTCTGGTAGTAGAGGGGGGCGCCCGACTCGCGCGCTTGTGCCGCCCGACGATCCCAGTCTCTTAGCAGGCTCCAGACAGCGTCACTCGTCTCCTCGGCTTCGAGGCGGTCCGCACGCGTCACGTACCCGAGGAACTGCTCCACAAGGCGCTCGACCGCATCACTGAGCCTGTCGTCCCCCAGGTCGAACCGGTCCGCCGTGTCGTTCTCGGCGAGCGGGACGAACGATTGCCTCAGCAGCGCGACGAGTGCGCCTGCCAGGGATCGGTCACGTGAAGCCAAGGACCACGGCGTCACGCTCGTGGGCTCCACACTGCGATAGAGGGCCTCGTGGTAGCCGCGGAAGGTCTCGAAGTGCGACCGATCGCGGGCCCTGCTGGACCTGAAGAGCGTGACGACGACGCCCTTCGTGTGTCCACGCCCGACACGACTGGTGGCCTGGATGTACTCGGCCGTGGTCTTCGGCTGCCCCACCATGAGCATGAGGGCGAGCCTGGGGATGTCGATGCCGACGGAGAGCATGTTCGACGAGAGGACCACGTCGACGGCGTCCGGTGACTCGTCGGCACTGATTCGGAGCGCGCGTAGATCGTTCGGCAGCTCCTCGGCACCGCGGCGGCTCGTCAGTTCCAGGACCTTCTCCGCCGTGACCCGACGCAGTGGGAGGCCAAGCCGGTCGGCGCGAGGCTCCAGACGACCGTTGACGTCGTCGACCAGCAGCGGTCCGGTCCGGCCGAGCTCACGAAGGCTGTTGTGGTACATGACCAGCGTCCAGTACGCATCCCGCGATGCGGCGGACGTAGCGTGGGCGGTGAGCGTCTCCGGGATCTCCACCATCGGAGTGACCGCCGAGATGACGGCGGACGGCTGCGAGACCGACTGCGGCATCAGACCGACGTAGAGACGTCCCTCTCGGCTCTCCACCGGCCGGGAGAAAAAGGTGCGGTCGTCGTCGAGTCCCGATGGTGGGTAGAGGGCGACGTCCCGCCCGTAGAGTCCCTGTACCTGCTCCTCCGAAGCACGGATCGTCGCCGTCGATGCAACGATCTTGGGACTGGTGCCCGACCGGCTCAGCAAGAGCTGGATGACCGCGTCGAAGACGGCGACCGTGGTCCCGAGCGGCCCCGAGAGGAGATGCAGTTCATCCTGGATGACCATGGACGGTTGCTTGAACGTGGTACCGATACCAAGCAGCCTGCCGGCCTTCGGTCGGAACTGGAGGCGCGCGAACTTGTCGACCGTGGCGAGCAGGATCGTAGGCGGTTCCTCGTAGATGACGTCGTCTACGACGACGAGCGGAAGTTCGTCGTTGAACACGCACGACTCGTCGACGCAGTGAAGCACCACGTCGTTTCCCACCAGCCGCATGCCGTAGTCCTGCGGTTTGCCCTTGACCTTCGGCACCAACGATGTCAGGCACCACGGACAGCTCTCGACCTGGAACTGGTTCGCCTCCTCCGGCCGTGCGGCCTTCTGCAGGCGTTCGAGCGCCTCCCGCGCCTCTTTCCGCGTGGCGGGGGTGACTTCGTTGCCCACCCACAGACCGATCGAGAACGGCGCCATCCCCCTCGCACGCTTGTCCGTGGCCCGTAGCCTCTCCGTCGCGCAGATCAGCGCCGCAGCACGCTGGAACTGCTGAGAGGTCAGGAGCCTCAAGGTATAGCGGGTGATGACGGCGGTACCACCACCGGTCACACCATGAGCAAGCCGCCGGCGGAAGATCTCGATCGCGGCGAGGCCGAGGTACGCCTCGGTCTTCCCGCCACCCGTCGGAAACCAGATGAGGTCGACGAGATCCCTGTCCTTGTGCGTCGCATCAATGGTGGAGGCCAACGAGACGAGCAGGAAACCGAGCTGGAACGGGCGCCACTGCGGCTCCTGCACTTGGTCTTCCGACGTCCCGCGGTTGATCGATGCCTGCCTCATCTGGAGGCGCATGGCGGCCATGCCGAGCGAAAAGGCCGTTCGGAGATCCTGCCGGTCCGGCGCCCGGAGGAGGTCCACACCTTCCCGCATCCTGTCGACCGCCGTCTGAGAACGTTCGGTGATGCGGATCGCCACGGCCCTGTCGACGTCGAACTCCTCGGCTCGTCGCATCTGCTCGGAAACCCAGCCGGCGAACGCGTCGACAAAGGCGTCCAGCGACCGGAGTACCGCCTCGGGATCGGTGTCGATCCGCTCGAGGTGCATCAGTTCCAAGGACTTCGCCTCGGTCGTCCCCGCGTCGAACCCCGTGGTCTCGATCGCAGGCACGACGAAAGCCGGTACGGGTTCGAGGAAGACCTTGGTGCAACGGCCGTCGGAGAGTTTCCAGTCCGCAGCCATGCCGTGACCGACCGCGTAGACCTTCCGGTTGCGGTATCGCAGACGCAGTTCCGCGGCTTCGAGGTCGGTGTCGAAAGAGCGTGTCGTGTCGTATTCCAGGAACCGATCACTTACGGGAGGGGTGACGGCCAACCGGACCTGGAACAGTGTGCGTGCGATGTCCAGCTTGTCGTCCCCGGTGGATTCGGTGAGGATCCGGACGTACACCGTGACCAGGGAATCGCCCCTGAAGTCGCGCCAGCGCGCTCCGACTTCGACGGAGACCTCTCCCACGGTCAGAACGACGGGCCCTCCTCCCTGGCGGAGAACGAGATCGTCGGTGGAGAACGGGGTGCGGCGCCACCTCGGCGGCCCATCCCCGCCCACAAAGGAGTACGTGCCGCATGAAAAGTCGACGTAGACGCTATCCCCGTCGGTCACGAAGGAGATGGCGACCGACGATGGCCGCCAGTCCTCGGCCAGGGGGATCCCGGCGCCGTCCTCCTCGACATCCCCGTGGGGGACGTCGGCGGAGACCTCTTCATCCGCCTTCTCTCCACCGGCGGTCTCACGAGTTCCGACCTCTGCCGGGAAGAGCATGCCGACGGCGTACTGTCGGTGCGGGAGGTTCGTTGTGACCTCCTCGTCTCCGTCCTCAGGCCCGACGTAGGACGTGCGGAGGTGTTGAAGCGCCTTCTCCTGAGCCGCCGTGAGGTTCACTTGCCAACCTGCTTCCGAAGAAGGTCCTGGAGCCGCTTCTTGTCCTCCCTGGACGCGACCACGTGGAGCGTCACACGTGCCCTGGTGACGGCCACGTAGAATGCGGCGAGTCCCCGATCATCGTATTCGTGCGGTAGTTCGCAGACGATGACGTGCTCCGCTTCCAGCCCCTTCGCGAACCGCGGGTTGATCACCAGGAACCCGGCCTTGCTCCTTCGCGGCTCGGCATCCGCTGAGACACTGATGATCCAGATGTCGTCGCGACGTGCCCCGTTCGCAACGAGGTCACGCGCGACCGCTTCGGCCGCTGCGATATCGGCTCTACCCTCGGACCACCGCCACTGCACTCGGTCGCCGTGGACGATGCCCGGATCCCCGATGTCGGCGCCAAGGTACTCCTGCACAACGTGGACGATCGCCCGGGTGTTGCGAACATTCCGGTCGAGGTCGTACTGGAGCGCCTCCTGCTGCACCAACTCACACACGTCCGGGTCGAACTCGCCGTCTACGTGCGCCTGGTTGTTGGGGTCGAGGAACATCCTCCAACGACCGCCTGCGCGACCTCCGCGGATCACGGCGTCCAGCGTGTCCATGCCCTCGGCGTTCATGAGGTCCTGCGCCTCGTCGACGAAGACGACGTCGTACTGATCGCCATCGGACAGCTCCGAGAACGGAAGGAGATCGATGCCTGTTCCCACGATCCGCGGGCTGAAGAACTGGGCCAAAGCAGGCGAGTGAAAGGTGATGAGGACCGACTTTCCCTCGCTTGCCTCCTGCTTCGCGCCTTCCGCCAGCACCAAGGACTTCCCGGTACCCGCCCCACCGAAGACGAGCATCCTCGGATTGCGTGAGAGTGCGGCCAGAACCCGGGCCTGACCCTCGGTCGCCCGGTTCTGCTCCTCGATGACGGCCCCGCGCTGAGCATCGATGACGGGCATACGCGTGAACTCACCGAACAGACGGGCCCGCAGATTCTCAGGCCTCGCGATCCTGACCCCGGAGGGAGCGGTCCTGGCCTCGCCGGCAACCTGCTCCAGGGCCTTCGTCATCGCGGCGATGCTCATCTGGTCCTTGGCCCACCAGTGGCTGCCCCTCCACTCGACGGCGGCAGGAGGGGCCGCGATGTCGGGCGTGACGGCGACGGCCTCGGTGGCGAACCAGCCGACGCCCTCAGTGTGCAGGATGTCCCTCAACGCATACATCGCCGACTGCGCCTGCTCCATCGGGGACTCCCGCAACTTCTTCCAGTCACCGTGGCGGTCGATGGAGTACCAGACACCGTCGTACTTCCTGACGCCCCCGCCTTTGACCTCTATGACGATCACGACGCCGTCCCAAAGAACGACGAAGTCGGCCTCCCCCTGTTGTTTGACCGCGTGACTCCGCAGCTTGACGGAATGGAAGGCCACCGCATCACCCGGGCCTTCGACAGACTGCAGCAACCGCGCGACCCGGCGTTCGGCGTTGCTTGTGGTCGTCGCCTCTATTTCGGCCAGGTCCGGAATAACGATCACGATCCCTGCTCCAGCCAAAAGTCCTCGTACGCGCGATATCCGAGGAAGTCGTTGACCGCCCCGAAATTGTCGGCGACGTCCACGATGAGGCACTCCGCACTGCCGCCGTTCTCCGGGCCACGCAGCCCGCGCCCCGCCATCTGGATGTAAGCGCTGGGGCTGAACGTCGGCCTGGCGATGTACAGGGCGCGGACACCGGGTGCGTCGAAGCCTTGAATCAGCAGGTCACAGTTGGCCAGGACCCGGATTCGACCCGCCTTGAACCTCTCGATGACGTCGCGGCGCTGCTGCCGTCCGGTCTGACCGCTGACCGCTTCGGCCTCGACCTGTCGACAACGAAGCGTCGCGGCGAGAACCTGGGCGGACAGGATGTTCGGCGTGAACACGAGGATGGGCCACTCGGGATCCTGGCTCAGGATGTGGTCCACGAGAGCCTTCATTCGCGCCTGGTCGCTGCCGATGCGGTCGAGTACCTGGGGTTCCAGCTTGCGCTTGGATTGGATCTGTGTGAGTTCACCCGGCTTGAGTTCCACGTCGATGCCCGGCAGGATCTCGTGCTTGACGCGGGCGAGAACGCCGATCCTGGCCAGTTCCTCATAGGCGCTTGTGCCTTCGAAGGCCCTGATGATGCGTTTTCCGAAACGCGCTGCCAGGTCTCTGTTCCGCTCGTCGTCATCGGCCCTTCCCTTGAACGGCGTAGCCGAGAGACCCACCAGTGGCCGTTCCCAGTTTCGGCCGTCGACACCGAGCCACCTCAGGATCCGCGTGTAGCGCGTCGACCCGCCGGCACGGTGAGCCTCGTCGATGAAGACGGCGGAGGCGCCGCGGAGCCACTCGTACGCGGGCACGTCGATCACACTGTCGTCGAGCTTGGCATCGGTGGCCACGACCACACTGCACTCGGTGTCGGGTTCGTGAACGGTGTTGTTGTCCCAGAGTCGGCCGATCGTCAAGGGACGTTCGTCACCGAGCCCACGCCAGACGGTGCTGAACGTCTGCACAGCCTGCTCGCAGAGTTCAGCCGACTGAGCGATCCAGAGCACCGTCCCGCTCATGCGGCCCTCGATGAAGAGCCGCAGCATGGTCTCGGTGGCGACGCGGGTCTTCCCGGCCCCCGTCGGAAGTTCGACCATGCCTTTGAGTGCTCGACCGTCCGCTTCCTGCAGGGTCAGGACATCCCGGAGCTGCCGACTGATCTGCTTTTGGAAGTTGTGCAGAGGGTTGAGCTTCACGGCACCCGGTACGACGAACTCGTCGTCCTGTCGCTGGTCCCGCTGCCCGGCGTACTTGGCGCCGAATCCCATCTTTCGGAGCCAGGCGATCGTAGGCGCTCCACCCGCCCACTGCGTCGGAACGTCCGGATACCCCTCCTGCTGGAACTGGTCTTTGAGGAGCTTGATCGCGTCGCTGCCGTGGACGGTCAAAAAGAGTTCCGCGACGGATGTCGATCCGTCCACCAGACCCTGCTCTTCGAGCGCCGGCCAGAGGCCCTTCGGGAGCTTCTCCTTCAGCGTGTCGTCACCGAAGAACACTTCGAGACGCTCTGCGTCACTGGGTGCCGAGCGAGCGGCCTGGCGTTGTTCCTCCAGACGCTGATCGACACCGGCCTGAAGGACCTCACTCAGCTCGGCGTTCGTCAGTCCCAGTCGGAAAGCGTCGTTGACGATCTCGAGAACACGTCGCTCGCCGAGGTCGGCACGGACCACGAGTGTAAGCCCGTCCACATGCGAGTCGAGCGACTCGTCGTCGACACCGTCATCGGTGGTCACGCGCTTTGCGATGTGGACGGCCCTCGCCACGATCGCGTTCATGACCTTGTCCGCGACGAACATCGTACGGAGCCCGGTGTACAGGTCGATGACCCGCTCCCCCTCCTGCCGGCCCTCGACCAACATGGAGAAGGAGAAGCTGTCCTCGAACCGACGGCATCCGACCTCTTCGACGAGCGGGACCACCTGACCCTGATCCGCCCGCAGGTACGGCTTGTGTTTGGACCGGAGGACCTTGAGCTCTTCATCGGTGGTCGCCAAGTACACCGTGTCAGGTCGCTGAGCCTCGATGCCGCGCCCCACCCGGGCCGGGATGCGCGCCGGATGCCCGCCTGGGGACGCGTTCCTGGCGGCAGCGAGGACGAACGCCGTCAGCGTGCTGTCCCTGACCTGCGAGGGGATCAGATCTGCAGCCGCGAGTGCCTCGCTCAGCACGGCGGCGGGAACCTTGTCCAGCTCCTTCGGTAGCGCCAAGGCGTCTTCGGCAGGACGCGGTCCGCGGAAGAGAGGCAGCAGGGCCTCGAACTCGACGAGTGAGGCGGACACGACCCGCCCCGGAGCGCGGTAGCCGCGGGTCGAGTTCAGCAACCCGGCTTGCTCCGTCGCCCACCGAACAGGGGAAGGGACCCGGTGGGCCTGCCCCGTATCGATATCCTCGCAGGTCCAGTACTCGCCCTGGTCCAAGCGGAGTAGCTCGAGAGTCCATTTTTCCCGGACTCGGTCAGGGGCCTGCGCCTCTTTCAGCATGAAGAGGACCGAGAACGGACCGGGTCCTTCGTTCCTGTCGAACTCGAGCCGCTCGACGGGGCGCTCGCCCGGCCCGAGGCTTCTGTTGAGCAGATCCGTCACATATCGCCTGTAATCCTCGAAGTAGACCTCGTCCTCGACCGAATACGCGGGCTCCGGACCGTGGACGACTCCCGCTTCATGGGCGACCGCAGGAACGCATCGCGGACGATCCAACATTCGGTGGGGAATGGCGTCACCGAGCCCGTCGATGTCGAGCACCTGCCGGGGAGTGGACCAGCCGCCGTCTCGCGTCGGCACCTTGATTCGGCCGGCCGTATCGCGGGACACGACCTTCTGAGCCTGCGCAACGGAGACGTCAAGCGCAGCGTCCCAGAACCTCGTGAGTTCCTCGTCCCCCGACGTCGCGGACAGCTTGGCCATCCTGGCTTGCAGGATCGCGAGCGGATCCAAGTCCCGGAACCCCTGCTCGCGGAGCTTCTTCTCGATGCCGGGGATCGTCAGGAAGTCGGGACGGACGAAGTCCGCCCCTTCGATGTCGACATCGTCCACACGCTTGAGGAAGACCTCATTATGGTCCGCGACGGCCCGCATTCCGCTCGTCGTCGGTATGACCTTCGCGGACTTGATGCCGTTGATTCTGGGATTCAGCACGACGAAGTCGAACGCCTTCGCGGCAGAGGGCATGCTGGCACCCTCCGCCCACTCGCGCAGCCACGTCAGGATCCCCCGATTGGGGATGCCCTCCAACGCCTTCGCCTCGTCCCTGGGTCGTGGGTCCGCGAAAGTGGAGGACACGCTGTGGACGAAGAGGTGCCGCAGACGAGTCGCCCGCTGACCGTTGGCGTAGCAACGCCAGTGCGGTACGTCGTCACCGGTGTTGGGCGACTTGATCCACTCTTCGTGGTTGCGCTCGGACACGCCGCTGACCGTGAAGTCGAGAGGACGAAGCTCGTGCGGCGTCCGCAGGGCGCCCGTCGCGTCCGGGATCAGCGCCTTCTTCGACGCGATCTGCGGGACGTGGGCGCAGAGGATCTCGTCGCCGAACGAATGGGCCTCACGACCACGCGCCGGCATGTACTCCAGGTGAACAGCCGGGTCGTCGGCGGATGGGACTTTCGGCAGCATGCCGACGAACATGTTGGAGAGGGTTACGAGGATCTCTCGGTTATAGGTGTTCTCGAGCAGCGTGGTGCGGTCGTCGTTCACGCTCCAGGGAGCGTTGAAGAGTGCGGACGCCGACGTTCTGTCCTGGAGCGGAAAGTACGACCAGAACCCTCCGAGCCTCAACTGGGCGAGGCGCGCCGGCACGGCGACCGTGACCTTCATCCGGTCACGCGACACCGCTTCACCGACCTCGGCCCGTGCCTCGGGGGTGGGGGCGTGCATCCCGTTCTCGATGTACCACTCGTCATGGTCGCCGTCGGGGCGCTCGATCCGAAACCTGCCGTCACCGAGGTCACGCGACACATGGCTCGTTACGAAGTCCACGTCTTTGCCGATCACCCGGAGCCGGACCTCGCGCACCGCGTTGACGAAGAGGAGGAACTCGGAACGGAACTCTTCGATCTCCCTCCTGAGCTTCTCCAACTTCGACGCGCGTGGCAGCTTGACGACCGTCACCGCCCATTCCGCCAGCTCGGCCAGGATGGGGTCCTTGTCGAACTCGACCTCGGCGTCGACCCGCGTCAGGGTCCTCAGAATCGGAAGTCTCCTGGCCGCCGGGGCGATCGACGCGATCGTTTCCTTCGCCTTGGGGGAGTTGAACTCGAAGGAGACCGATCTGCTGAAGACCTGCGGGGCGTCGGTGATCGCAAGCACCGACTTGAACCCGAGCCCGAACCGTCCGATCTCGTCGCCCCGCTTACCACTGAGATGTGCGTGAGCGAGCGTGGTGAGCCCGCTTCGCGAGAAGGGTCTGCCCGCGTTCGCGCAGTACAGCGTGTGGTGGTCGAGGTCGAGGACGATCTCGACCCGGCCGGCTCCGTCCTCGTGTTCGGCGGTCCCCGACATCGCGTCGGCTGCGTTCTGTACCAGCTCCAGGAGCGTGCGGTTCGAGTAACCGCCGACTCGGATGGACTCCTCCTGATTGGCATGCTCAGCGATCAGGTTCGAATTCGCACGATATGAGTTGATCGCCCGCTCGAAGATCGCGTCGACCTCACGAACCAACGCCGCGTCAGGGACCCACTCGGCACGATTCATCGTCACGACTGCACCGCCTTGGCCACCGACACGGCAACGTCCCCCTGCCAAACCCGCACCTACATGCCCCCTGAGCATCGTTCGCCCACGTGCCTCGCAGTGCGTCACACCGCACACCGTGGACCTGCCACGGACTTTAGACCGAGGAACCGACAGACCAACTACATATCACCAGATCGGTCCTTCGAGGCAGGATGCGGAAACCCACAACGAAGGCCGGCATTCCGTTGGACACAAGCGGATCACGAAGGTGGCATCGAACGTCACTCGGTCGGCGAGGACCGCCCGTACCTACAGCCGGGCGGGTCGAGACGACACGACACAGTCCGCCGTACGGCCAGGGAAGGAAGGCACCCGCGTCGGCGATGCCGGGGCTCGCGGAGCCACCTCAGCGGCAGGCCGACGGTTAGGGAACAGCCCTTACGGTGTGGTTCAAGTTCGGTGAGCGGACGGGGGACTCATGGCGGCGCTGGCTTTCAGTTGGACGCTTCAGGGCGCCGGATGGGCGCTTGTTTCAGCCGCGGATGATCATGCCGACGTTGACGTCATCGCCTCATATTCGGCTGGCACGGACGCGGCTGCCCACTTTCTGTACACGCTTGCGCGCCTGACCCTCACGGACACTCAGGCCGAAGTCGCGTTCGATGCCGAGCGGAAGGTCTACAGGTGGTTCTTCCGCCGCGATGGCTCCGCGGTCGACATCTGGGTCGTGGCCGCTGATGACCATCAGGCGCCGGCCGAGTCGGGGGGCGTCCTGTGGTCCAGTCGTCAGTCGCTCGACACGCTGTCTCGCACAGTCATCCGCGCATTCGACCGAGTCGCGTACGACTGGGGTGAAGACGGCTATCAGCTGGAATGGCGCCGCCCCTTTCCGCGCAACGAACTCGAAGGGCTGCGGACCGCATGGCGTGGGCTGCGAGCAGGCATGCAAGGTGTCAAGGACCGCGGCCCTCACTGACTGTCTGGCCAGAGTGGAGAGACTGTACGCGAGCCGCCGACCACCACGGTTTCGACCTATATCGCCCAGGTCTCGAAAATCCCCGACCGCCTCCCGGCGAAGAGCACCACCCAAGCGGGGACCAGCAAGGCGATGCCGATGCCGCCCAGCACATACGGGGCCGCTGGTGTCCCTTTCGGGGGAAGGCCATCGGCTCGACGCTTGCGCGCAGTAGTGGACCGCCGGATAAAGAAAGCCGCACTCAGCATGAGCAGAAACACGCCGGCAACCTGCAACGTCATCAAGCCGCATTGGACAAGGAAAAGCAGCAGGTACGACCCGTGCAGGCGTCGCACGCCCGCGGCGTCACCCCTCGCAGCGCAGCTTCATCTGCCCCGCCCCATGGTGCGCCCCCACCAGGGAGGCGTCGCCCCAGTCGCGGCCCCGGTCCGTCAGCAGCACCGTGAAGGTCGAGGAGCGGACCTCGTACGTGCCGACCTCGACCAGCGTGCCCCGGTGGCGCGGTTGGTGGATGCCGAAGGCGGCGTACGCGGAGGACGGGTCGTCGTCCGGGTTCGTGAGGATGCGGTAGATCGTCGGGTTGCCCGCGACATCGATGTCACGTGGGCCGTCGGGGATGAACACCGCCAGGGCGCAGCGCTCGTAGGAGGTGCCGACCGGCCAGGTCCAGGTGACGGTGGAGGGGCCGTCGCGGTCGGGGTCGCCCGACATGGGGAGGGCGGTGAAGCGGCCGTCGCAGGAGTCGTCGCGGTGGCCGCCGGACGGGACCGTGTACCAGGCGGCGTCGCCGTTCTCGAAGCGGCCGTGTTCGCGGTAGTCGGTGTCGGTCGTGCAGCCGGGGCCCGCCCACGCCGTGTACGTCGGCACGCCGGTGGGGGCTATGCGGGACGGGAGGCTGCGTTCGGGCGGGGTGAACCCGTCGTTCCGCGGGGCCTCGGCGGCCGGGTCGCAGGCTGCGAGGCAGCAGGCCGCCGCCGCGACAACAACCGCCGCCCGTATGGTGCGTTCGCTTGCCATAGCCGATCACTATGAAGCGTCACCCACGGTAACGGGAGAGTCAGCGCAGTTCTTCCGGGCACGGAGTGCCGCGCGGGAAGAGCTTGTACGGGGCCGCCAGGCGGTAGACGCCCGGCTTCGGCGCGAGGAGCTCCGTCCACTCGTCGCCCTCGGCGTCCTCCTCCGCCTTCAGCAGGCAGCCGGCGGTGTTCTCGTACGACTTCACGCCGTCGTCCCGCAGTTTCGACGCCTCCGTCTCCTGCGGCGGCTCGACCTTCTTCCCCTCCTCGTCCAGGAGCGCGAGCCAGGGCGAGTACGGCACCCGGATCAGCACCCGCCCCTCCGACGTCACCCGGATCGTCACCTCTCCGGCGCCCGCCCGCTCCACCCTCGCCGGTGGATCGGCCAGCGGCGTGGGGTCCTCGACCGCGAACAGCCGCCAGTTGTCGTCCGCCCACACCTGCTTCAGGTACGGCTGCCCGTCCCGCACCAGTTTCGCCTCCTGCTCGGCGCCGGTGTCCGGCTCGCCCTTGGGCAGCACCACGTAGTGCACGGCCCAGCGGTGCAGCCAGTCCCGGTAGGTGACGGAGTTGAGCGTGTCGTCGTAGAAGACCGGGTTGCGCTCCATGTCCGCCTGCCGGTTCCAGCCGCGCGCGAGGTTGATGTACGGCGTGAGGGCGGACGCCTCCCGGTGGCTGCGCGCCGGTACGACCTCGACGCGCGCCTTCTCCGCGCCCCGCACCTGCAACTGGTTGATCAGCGGCGCCGCCTCCCGCGCCCACGCCGCGTCCGGAGCCGTACGGACCACGTCGTCCACGCTCTTGAAGCCGATCCAGCCGTTGAGGCCGATGAACGCCAGGACGACCGCGTACCACCGGACCGTGCGCGGCGCCGTGTACGGCAGGGCCGCCAGCAGCACCACGCCCGCGAACAGCATGGGCAGCCGCGAGACGTTCGACCCGATCTGCGAGTCGATGAGCCAGGTGAGGAGCGTGCCCAGCGCGTACACCGCCGCGCCCGTGCGGACCGTGCGCCAGTCGCGCGGTACGAGGACGCAGACCAGCACCCCGAAGAGGAACGGCAGCGTCGTCGACGCGAACGACATCGGCTGCGTACCGGAGAAGGGGAACAGCCAGGAGGAGAGCGCGACGACCGCGACCGGCGCGAGGCCGAGCGCGTACGCTCCCGGGCGCCGTTTGTTGAGGAACAGCGCCGCGGCCGCCACCCCGAGGAAGAGCCCGGCCACCGGGCTGGCGGCGGTCGCGAGTCCGGCGAGCGGCGCGGCGACCGCCGCCTTCGCCCAGCGCTTGTAGCGCCAGCGGTACGGCCAGCAGAAGACCGCCGCCACCGCGCCGAGCGCGAACATCATGCCGAGGCCGAAGGTCACCCGGCCCGACAGCGCGTTGCACAACAGCGCGAACACGGCGGCGAGCGCGCACGCCAGTGGATTGCGCACCGCCCGCACCCGCACCAGGATCAGCGCCGTGAGCGCGGCCGACGCGGTGCCGGCCGCCATCATCGTCGTCCGTACGCCGAGCACCGACATCAGGTACGGCGAGACCACGCTGTACGAGACCGGGTGCATGCCGCCGTACCAGGCGAGGTTGTACGCCGAGTCGGGGTGGCGCCCGACGAACTCGGCCCACGCGTCCTGGGCCGCCAGATCGCCGCCGCTGTTCGCGAAGAGCAGGAACCAGACGATGTGGGTGAGCGCGGCGAGGGCCGTCGCGAGGGCGACGGGGTGGCGGCGGAGGCGGTGCGCGAGGCGGTGCGCGAGACGTGCGCCGCCGGTGCCGTCGCCCGCAGGCACCCTGTCACGCGGTCCGGTGGGGCCGTCTCGGCGGGGGGCGTCCCGGCCGGTCGGGGCGTCGCCCGCCTCCGCGCGCGTCGGCTCAGTGGTGGTCACCGCGGCTCTCTCCGTCTGCACCCCGGGCCCCGGCCCGGGCATCGCCCACACGATACCGAGGCACATGTCCTCGGACGGCCCCCTGCCCCGTACGCGTGCGCGTACGGGGCAGGGTGCGCACCTCAGCCGAGCCGGACCAGCTTGTCGTCGAAGCCCGGCTCCACCAGGTCCCGCTCGAGCGCCACCGGGACGGCGACCTTGCCCGTGCCCTCGCCGACGGAGAGCTCACCGACCACGGTGCCCTCCTTCGCCGAGTGCGGGAGCGGGGCGTCGCCACGCACCAGCTTCAGGTCCACCTTCAGGCCCGGCCAGCCGACCGGCTTCAGGTCCTTGGTGGCGACGACCGGCGTACGGCCACCGAGGCCGTCGTCGACGTGACCGACCACGTCGCCCTTCTTGACGATGGTGGCCGAGGTGATGCCGTCCTGAGCGGTCTGGATCAGCTTGAGGCTGAGCTTGATCGACTCCTGGAGCTTCTGGTCCGGGGTGGAGCCCTTCTGCACGCCCATCACGGCGCCCACGATCCGGCGCAGCTCGCCGTCGACCTCCGCGTTGGCCGCCCAGAGGAGGTTGCCGCCCGCCGGGGTGGAGGAGCCGGTCTTGATGCCGCTCACGCCCGGCTCCAGCAGGATGTTGTTGTTGTTCTCCATCCGGCCGACTGTGCCGGGGACGGTGGCGTTGGGCGAGTTCACGATCTCCCGGAACACGTCGTTCTCCATCGCCGCCTTGCCCAGCTTGATCTGGTCGACGGCCGTGGAGACGGTGGTGCGGTCCAGGCCGCTGGGGTCCGTGTAGTGGGTGTTCGTCATGCCGAGTTCCTTGGCGGCGGCGTTCATCTTCTTGACGAACTCCTCCTGCGAGGAATCCCAGCGCGCGAGCTGGCGGGCGATGTTGTTCGCGGACGGGATCATGAGCATCTGAAGCATCTGCTTCTGCGTGTACTCGTCACCCTCCTTGACGTGCACCCGCGACTCGTCCTCGTTGCTGCTCTCCCGCGCCGCGATCGCGTCCACCTTGATCTTCGGGCCGGTCTGCTTGCCCGTGATCGGGTGCTCCTTGAGGATCACGTACGCCGTCATCGTCTTCGCGACGCTGGCGATGGGCCCGGGCTTGTTCGCGCCGTAGGTGCCGATCATGCCGACACCGTCGACCTCGACGGCACCCTGGCCCTCGCCGGGCCACGGCATCGTGAGCTGTCCGCCCTCGAAGGTGTACGTGGCCGGGGCGGCGAGCGTGAGGGTGGGCGCGGGCAGCGGGCGTACGGCCTGCACGATCGCAAAGACGATCAGCAGGAGCGCGACCAGCGGCGTCCAGATCTTCACGCGCCGGATGAGCGTGCGCACCGGGGTCGGCGGCGGGGGCGGCGTGTTCGTCAGCTCCGCGAGCAGGTCCAGCGGCGGGCGGGGCGGGAGGGGCTGCTGCTTGGTCCGCTCGGCCTCGGTGAGGGCGGCGGGAGCGGCGGCCGACGCCGACACCGGCGCCGCAACCTTCGGCTTGTCCTGCTTGTCCTGCTTGTCCTGCTGCTTCGGTGCGGGCTTCGGCGCGGACGTGGCCGGCGCGCCCGGCTCCTTCATGTCGGGTCGCAACGGTACGAACTTGCTGGTCCGCTCGGCCGCCGCCTCGGGAGCGGCGGGCGCGGGCGCGGGCGCGGAGCCGGACTTGGGCGCGACCGCCTTCAGCGCGGTGGTCGGCTGATCCACGGCCTTGCGCGGGACCGCCTTGAAGACGGCGGTGGGCTGGTCGACGGGAGCGGGCGCGGAGTCGTCAACCGCCTCGTCCCCCTCGTCCTTCTTGTCCTTCTCGGCGGGGGCGGGGGCGGGAACGCTCTTCTTCGCAACTGCAGCGTCGGCGGCGGCAGCGGAAGCGGCAACAGCAGCAGCAGCGGTTTCCGCACCCTTGTCGCCCTCGTCGCCCGTGTCGGAGTCGTCGGACTCGTCGGGCTCGTCGGCGTCGGCTTCGTCGGCGGCGTCCTCCGCCTCGGCCTCTTCCTGCTCCCCGTCCGAGGTGGAACCTTCCGCCCCGTCGCCCTCGGCGTCCGCGTCCGCATCGGCGTCACGCGACACCCACGCCTCCACCGCGGCCTTCAGCCGGGCGTCACCGGAAGCCTCGGACTCCTTGGCCTCGTCGGACTCCTTGGCCCCCTCGGCCTCCACGGGCTCCTTCGAGGCGTCGTCCGAGCCGTCGTCCGAGCCGTCATCCGCAGCATCGTCCGGGCGCGGAACCGTCGCCGCGCGCGGGAGCGTCTTGAAGACCGCTGTCGGCTGGTCGACGACCGTCCCGTCGCCGCGCATCTGCACCCTCGGGTCGCGTGCGCCCGACGCCGTCTCCCCCGACGGCTTCCGCTGCTCCGACTTGTCGGGGGACTCGCCCGCCACCGTGCCTCCTTCAAAAA
Organism: Streptomyces sp. NPDC045431; assembly: GCF_040646655.1. Lineage (NCBI taxonomy): Bacteria > Bacillati > Actinomycetota > Actinomycetes > Kitasatosporales > Streptomycetaceae > Streptomyces > Streptomyces sp. NPDC045431. The sequence continues at coordinate 346,218 of NZ_JBEZAQ010000003.1, read as the reverse complement.
CGCCGTGTCCGAACCATGTACCAGTGTCCTGTGTGAGCGCTTGGCCCCCGTGCAAGACGAGAACGACATACCTACTGGTTCCCGTACGAAGCACCCAGGCGCTCTCGACAGACCAATGTGAGAGGGGTCACCCTGTCATTCATCCACGCGGGGAGGCATGGATGGGCAGGAGCCGCAGAACACTTCCGGAGGAGCTTCTGCTGCTCGCTCTGGACCCGGCCACGGGTACCACAGCGCAGCCGCAGTCGCTCGACCTCGGTCTCGCCGGAGCTCAGCTAGTGGAGCTGGCTCTGGCGGGACGGATAGCCCCTGACGGGGATCGTATCGCCGTGGTGATGCCACGGCCGACCGGAGATCCGACCCTGGACTCCGCGCTCGAGTTGCTGCGCAGGCGCGGCAGCCCGGTGCGCGCCGTCCACTGGATCGGCGGGCCCCGACTGGGGCTCCGCCAGACGTATCTCTCGCATCTGGAACGGTGCGGCATGGTGCATGCCGTCGAGGGCCAGATGTGCGGGGTGCTGCCGACGACGCGCTATCAGGCGACGGAGACGGCGATCAGCCGGGAGATCAGGGCCCGGCTGGACAGCGCGATCCGCACCGGTGTGCCGCCGGACCCGCGGACCGCGGCGCTTGCCGCGCTGGCCCATGCGGTCGGGCTCGGCAAGCACCTGTACCCGGGCAACGAAGGACGCTCGTCCCGTTCCCGGCTGCGGGATCTGATCAGGCACGACCCCATGGGCGGACTCGTGGCGCACGCCGTGATGGACGTCCAGAACGGCGCGGGCGCGCAGCCCCGCCGTAACGGCACCCCCGCGGCGGGGGGCCCCACCCGGCAGACGCCGGGCGGTGGTGTCCCGTTGCAGCCGCGGTCGCGCGCCACCGGGTCCATGGCCCGCGTCGTGAGCGCGTAGCAGCACGCACCCGCAGCACGCAGCACGCAGCACGCAGCACGAACTCGAAGAGCCCGTTCGGGAGCCGCACAAAAGCGCGCGGGACAGTCCTCGGTGACCGTCCCGCGCGCTCGCGCTCGCCGTACGTCTGGCCATTTTCCAGCGAGACCGGCGCTTTGGTGGCAGTCTGCTGAGACGTAGATACGCAGAGCTACGCCAAGTCACAGCTAGGCAGCCGGAGGTGCAGTTTCCGTGGCGTCCAACGTCAACCCCACCGTCAGGCGACGCAGATTGGGCCAGGAGCTGCGGCGACTGCGTGAGCTCAAGGGCATGACGGCGGAGGAGGTGGCGGAACGGCTGCTGGTCTCGCAGTCGAAGATCAGCCGCCTCGAGAACGGCCGCCGTTCCATCAGCCAGCGCGACGTCCGCGACCTGTGCGGGGTGTACGAGGTCGAGGACCACCGCATCGTGGACTCGCTGATGCAAATGGCCAAGGACTCGCGCCAGCAGGGCTGGTGGCACGCCTTCGGCGACATCCCGTACAGCGTGTACATCGGCCTGGAGACCGACGCCGCCTCCCTGCGCGTGTACGAACCGCAGGTCGTACCGGGCCTGCTGCAGACGCGGCGGTACGCGGAGGCGCTGATCACCGGCGCGCTGCCGGAAAGTTCGCCGGCCGACATCGAGAAGCGCGTCAACGTCCGCGCCCGCCGCCAGGACCGCATCAAGGACGCCGACCAGCCGCTGCGCCTGTGGGCGGTGATCGACGAGGCGGCGCTGCGCCGCGTGGTCGGCGACAAGCAGCTGATGATCGAGCAGCTGGAGCACCTCGTCGAGCAGTCGCAGCAGCCCCACGTCACCGTGCAGGTGCTGCCGTTCGACATGGGCGCGCACCCGGGCATCAGCGGGCACTACGCGATCCTGGAGTTCCCGGACGCCTCGGACTCGTCCGTCGTCTACATCGAGGGCGTCACCAGTGACCTCTACCTGGAGAAGCCGAACGACGTGCAGCGGTACAGCGTGATGTACGAGCACCTGCGCGCCCAGGCCCTGAACGCCGACCAGACGCGGCAGTTCATCACCGACGTGATGAAGGACTACGCACGCTGATGTACAGGGGCCCCTACAAGAAGGCCGGCAAGGTACACCCCTGTCGGCCTTCAAGGGAAGCCTCCATGGAATATGCCATCCAGTCGAGTGAATGACGGGCCCGCGCTCCGGGGCCGACGAGTAGCGTCGATCACGCCAGCACGACCGACTCGCGACCCATCGCGGTCAGAAACCGGAGCGAAGAAGATGGCAATTATTCAGGGCGCCACGGACACCTGGACGAAGTCCTCGTACTCGGGTGGCAACGGCGCGTGCGTCGAGGTGAAGTCCCCGGTGGTCCAGGAGATCGCGGTCCGGGACTCGAAGGTCCCGTCCGGCCCGTCGATCACCTTCGTACCGGAGTCGTGGAACGCGTTCGTGAGGGAAGTGGGCACGGGCACGCTCTGAGCGGCCCCCTCGCCGTACCGCACCACCGCGTCACGGCACCACCGCGTCACCGCGTCACCGTATTCAGGCGTCACCGCATCACCGCATCACCGCATCACCGCATCACCGCATGAGCCCTCTCGACTGGCCCGCCGTCCCGGCCGAGGGGGCTCGGTCATGTCCGCACCCGGCACTCCCCCTCCCGCCGAAGTGACCGCGGAGGACCCGCATCCCCCGCCGATGAAGCGCCCCCACATCGTGGGACCACTCTCGCGATCACAACAACGGCCCACCGGGTCAAGAGCGAGTAAAATCGTCCGCCTTGCTGACTGGTGTTCACACTCATGACCCGGAACCTCTTGACCCTCCAGGCGAACAAACGGTTCAATCCCCCAAGTCCCCGCTCCCGCACGGGGTTTCCCGCTGATCGGCGACCGACCGGCGAAGCGCCTCGACGTTCACGATGCGGACCCCTGGAGGGGACACATGAACAGTCTGGACTGGGCCGTACTCATCGGCTACTTCGGCGTGATGGTCGCGATCGGCCTGTGGTCCCACAAACGCGTGGACGACGTCGGCGACTTCTTCACCGCCGGCGGCAAGATGCCGTGGTGGCTGTCGGGCATCTCGCACCACATGTCCGGCTACAGCGCGGTGATGTTCACCGGGTACGCGGGCATCGCGTACACCTACGGCGTCACCTCGTACGTCACCTGGTCCTTCCCCATCGCGATCGGCATCGCCGTCGGCGCCCACCTCTTCGCGCCCCGCCTCAACCGCCTGCGCTCCCGGCTCGGGGTCGCGTCGCCCCTCGAGTACCTCAAGAACCGCTACGACCTGCCCACGCAGCAGGCCCTCGCCTGGTCAGGGGTGCTGCTGAAGATCGTGGACGTGGGCGCGAAGTGGGCGGCGATCGCGACGCTGCTCTCCGTCTTCACCGGGATCTCCCTCAACCAGGGCATCCTCATCACCGGCGTCATCACCGGCGTCTACTGCACGGTCGGCGGGCTGTGGGCCGACGCCCTCACCGAACTGGGCCAGTTCATCATCCAGTTCTTCGCCGGCATCGCCATGCTCGTCGCCGTCATGGCGGAGCTCGGCGGCTTCAGCGCGCTGTGGACCGTGTGGGACCGGCCCGAGCTCCAGGGGCACACGGCCCCGACCGCCGGGCCGTACACGCTGACGTTCCTCCTCGCGTACCTCTTCATCAAGACCTTCGAGTACAGCGGTGGCATGTGGAACCAGGCCCAGCGCTACATGGCCACGCCCACCGCCCGCGAGGCCACCCGCTCGGGGCGGCTGTCGGCCGTGCTGTGGCTGGTCTGGCCGCTGGTCCTCTTCTTCCCGATGTGGGTCGCGCCGCTGCTGGTCACGCCCCAGAAGCCGGACGCGTCGGACGCGTACGCGCTGATGACCGCGCAGCTGCTGCCGCACGGGCTGCTCGGGCTGGTGATCGTCGGCTTCTTCTCGCACACGATGGCCATGTGCTCCTCGGACGCCAACGCCATCGCCGCCGTCTTCACCCGCGACATCGCGCCCGCCCTGTCGAAGACGGCGCGCGGCTGGACGCACCGGGCCGGGCTGCTCGCGGCGCGCTGGTCGACGATCGCGTTCCTCGCGCTGTCGATGGCGGTGGCCACGCAGGTCAACTCCCCCACGTTCCAGGACATCATCACGGTCGTCATCAAGTGGGTGGCCGGTCTGATGGGGCCGATCGCGATCCCGTTCATGCTGGGCCTGCTGCGCGCCTTCCGCCGGTCCGGGCCGACGGCGGCGCTGGTGTCGTGGGCGGCGGGCCTGTTCGCCTTCTGGCTGACGAACTACGGGCTCGACTCCATCGAGCTCCAGATCCAGATCGTCTCGCCGCTCGCGACCTCACTCGTGCTGTACGTCCTCATCGGCTTCCTCAAGCCGGAGGACACCCCGGAGCGGGACCGGGTGCTCGACCGACTCCACTCCGACGACGGCAGCCCCGCCCCGACCGCGGCGCGTCAGCCCCTCGGGTAGCGGGCCAGCCAGCCCGGCGACGACACCCCCGGACCGTGCAGGGCCGGGCCCTGGGTCATCTCCATGGCGAAGTCGTCCGCCATCTCCAGGAGCGTCGGCCGCCCTTCCAGCTCGGCCAGCCAGGTCGGCGGCAGGGCGGTCTCGCCGTGCAGGGCGCCCAGCAGCGCGCCGGTCAGCGACCCGGTGGCCTCGGACGGGCCGTCGTGGTTCACGGCGAGCCGCAGCCCGTGCCGTACGTCCTCGCTGACCAGGGCGCAGTACACGGCGATGGCCAGGGCGTCCTCGGCGTGCTCGCCGTCGGTGTCGCCGAGCGACGCGATCCTCGCCGGGCCGGGGATGCCCTGCCGTACGGCGCCGAGGGCGTGCTTCAGCGCCTCGGTGACCGGCTCGTGGCCGGGGCGGGGCGCGAGCTGGACCATCGCCCGCTGCACGGACCCGTCGAGGGTCTCGCCGCGCGCGAGGCCGTGCACGATGACGGCGAACGCCCCGGCGGCCAGGTACGCGGCGGGATGCCCGTGCGTCTGCGCCGCGCACTCGACGGCCAGCTGGCACACCAGCTGCGGCTCCCAGCCGACCAGCAGCCCGAACGGCGCCGAGCGCACGACGGCCCCCGCGTCCCGGGCGCCGGGGTTCTTCGGCCGGTCGAGCGTGCCGAGGACCTCGTCGGCGAGCCCGGTGAGCGTCGCCCGCGCCGGGTCCCGGCGCGCGTACAGCCACTCCTCGCAGGCGAGCCAGCCGTTGTCCTTGCGCCGCTCGTCCGGGCCCCAGTCGCGCTGCGTCGCCGCCCATCGCAGATAGGCGCGGTGCACGTCGGACGGCGGGTGCCAGGCGCCGGTGTCGCGGCGCACCTGGGCCCGTATGAGCCCGTCGACGGTGAACAGCGTGAGCTGCGTGACCGATGTGACGGCACCGCGCCGCCCGTAGGCGGGTGCCAGATCGGTGAGCCCGTCCGCCCCGTGGGCCGCGCGGATCGCCTCCACGGACAGCGTGGAGACCCCGGCCCCGAGGGCGTCACCGATGGCCGCCCCCAGCAGGCACCCCCGCACCCGGGCCCGGAAGTCCTGCTGCTCGGCCCGGCCCCAGACAGCCGTGGCTGCTGCACACACCTCGCGCCCCTTCCGTCCCTGTCGCCTGCGTCGTCACCTGCGTCCGGCGCGCAGCACTGTAATCGAACGGATGCCGGACGGCCGAGGTGCGCGCGTCACGTGGCCGTTTCACCCCCGGAACCCCCGGACAGGATGCGCTCCCGCTGCTCCCCCGCCCACGTGTAGCCGGGCTCCAGGACCAGCGCGTCGTCGAGGTCGCGCAGGGCGTCGGCGCGGCGGCCGATCGCCTCGTACGCCAGGGCCCGGCTGCCGAGCGCCCACGCGTACGCGGGATCGAGCCGCAGAGCGCGCGTGTACGCGGTGACCGCCTCCTCGTGGCGGCCCTGCGCGCGCAGGACCTCCCCGCGCTCGCCCAGCACCCACGGGTCGGCCGGCGAGACGCGCTCCGCCCGGTCGAGGTCGGCCAGGGCGCCGGTGAGGTCACCCGACTCCCGCAGGGTCTGGGCGCGCCGCACCAACGCCCAGGGGTAGTCGGGCTTGATGGCCAGCGCGAGGTTCAAGTCCTCCAGCGCCTCGGCCGTCCGCCCCAGCGCCCGGTTGGCCTGCGCCCGGCTCGCTCTTGCCCAGACGTACCCCGGGTCCAGCGCGAGGACCCGGTCGAAGTCCGCGATCGCCTCGGCGTACCGGCCGGCCTGCCGGTACGTCTCCCCCCGGTGGGCCAGGGTGCGGGCACCATGCGGGGCCAGCTCGACCGCGCGGTCGTGCTCCCGCAGGGCATCCTCGTACCGGCCCAGCTTCCGGTGGACGAGCGCCCGGCCGGAAACCGGCCGGGGAGAGGACGGGTCCAGGACCGAGGCCCGGTCGAAGTCCGCCATGGCCTCGTCGTAGCGCTGTCGCGCGCGAAGGGCGTGTCCCCGGACGACCAGTGCGCGGGCCCGGTCGGTGTCGTCCACCTCCGGCCGAGCGAGCAGGAGGGTCAGCACCGGAACCAGGCCGAGGTGTGGGTCGGCCAGTGCCGCCAGGCATGCATCCGCCCAGCGGCGCAGGGCCTCGTCGCCCCCGTCCTCACCTGCCTCGGTCAGTGTCCGGGCCCAGCGGCGGGCGACCAGCGGCCCCGCGTCACACGCGGCGATCCCGTCGCGCAGGGCCCTGGACACCGCGGCGCCGCCCGCCCCCGCGCACAGCCGGTGGTACAACTCCTCCAGCCGCAGGGACCGCCAGTCCTCGTGCTCCCAGAACTCCCGGGCGTCGAGTGCCTCGACCGCCACGGCCGCCCGCTCGGCGAAGGCATCCGCCAGGCGCGTGTGGGCCTCGCGCCAGCGGCGCGGCGAGGTCGTCCGCTGGAGCCGCAGCATAGGGGCGCGTATGACGTCGTGGTAGCGGGCGCTGCCGTCGTGTTCGGAGACGAACGGCAAGGTACGCAACCAGCCGTACAGGGCCGGATCGCCGTCCGCCGCCGCGACGAACACGTCCTCGTCGAGCCGGCGCGGCAGCGCGCAGGCCAGCGCGACGGCCCGGCGCTCGGGGTCGTGCTCCCACTTGAGGAAGCGGTCCACGGCCGTCGCACCCGCCGCGTCCGGTTCGCCGGGGTTCTCGGCCAGGGTGGACACCAGGACCGGAAGACCGCCCGACAGGCGCAGGACGTCCTGGACGACCGGTTCGTCGACGATGCCCCTGCCCGACAGCAGCCGCCGCGTCTCGGACTCGGTGAACGGCGCCAGCGGCATGTCCTCGACGAGAGCGGTCCAGTCCGCCCAGCACGCCGGGTCGAGGCGCGGCTGCCCGGCCAGCGTGACGACCAGGTTCGCGGGCGGGTCCCCGTACCGGCCGCGCAGGGCGAGGTCGCGTAACCACCTGTCGAGGAAGGGTCCAGTGCTTTCGTACGCATCGAAGAACAGGGCCAGCCAGGGCACCTCGGCGGCCACCCGGTCCAGTTCGCCCACCAGCACCGGGGTGAGGACCTTGAGCGGGTCGAGGACCAGCTGGACGTCCTACGGGTCGTGGAAGCGGGCGGCGAGCACGGCCCTGATCCGGTCGGCGCGGCGGGCGACGGCCGCGGGGTCGACGGCCCCGGTGAAGGCGCCGACCACCGGCAGCATGCCCGCGGCGATCAGCCCGGCCTGCGCCACGGCGGTGCTGCCCGCTGACGGCACGCCGGGGTCCGGCTGCGCCTCCATCGCGGACAGCTCCGCCTCGTGTCGGCGCTGCCGGTACGTCGCCAACTGCCGGTCCAGCGCCTTCAGGGCGTGCCCCTGCCGGGCGAAGGCCGCGCTGATCGCCGCCATCACGTCGGGCACGCTGTCGGCGTCCTCGTCGACGTACGCCGTTACGGCCCCCAACTCCCCGGCGATGACGAGCAGTTCCCGTACGAGGGTGGTCTTGCCGACGCCCGCGTCGCCCCGGACGTGGAAGAGGAACCGGTGCCGTTCCTCGTCCGGCGCGGTGGCGAAGTTCTCGCGGAACAACGCCTTTTCGCGCTCTCTGCCGACGAATCCCGCCCGCCTGCGCCGCTCGATCAGCTCGCGCATCGACGGCCGCGGCGCGCCCCCCGCTCCCGACCTCATGCCGTCAGTCTGTCAGCACCGGCAGCAGCTCCGGCAGGTGTCCGTCCGACGCGGCCGCCGCGCGCCGCCGTTCCTCGGGGACCTCGCCGTACAGGGTCGTACGGGGGCGGGCCGGGCGGCCGGCCGCCTCGGCGATGGCGGTGAGGTCCTTGACGGAGCGGTACGAACCGTAGGAGGAGCCGGCCATGCGGGAGATGGTCTCCTCCATGAGGGTGCCGCCGAGGTCGTTGGCGCCGGAGCGGAGCATCTCGGCGGCGCCGTCCGTGCCGAGCTTCACCCAGCTGGTCTGGATGTTCGGGATGTGGGGGTGGAGCAGGAGGCGTGCCATGGCGGTGACGGCGCGGTTGTCGCGGGCCGTCGGGCCGGGGCGGGCGATGCCGGCGAGGTACACGGGCGCGTTGGTGTGGATGAACGGGAGCGTCACGAACTCCGTGAAGCCGCCGGTCTCCCGCTGGATGCGGGCGAGGGTGCGCAGGTGCCCCAGCCAGTGGCGGGGCTGGTCGACGTGGCCGTACATCATCGTCGACGACGACCGGATGCCCAGCTCGTGCGCGGTGGTGATGACCTCGATCCAGGTGGCGGTCGGCAGCTTGCCCTTCGTCAGCACCCAGCGGACCTCGTCGTCGAGGATCTCGGCGGCGGTGCCGGGGATCGAGTCGAGACCGGCCTCCTTGGCGGCGGTCAGCCACTCGCGGATCGAAAGCCCCGTGCGGGTCGCGCCGTTGACGACCTCCATCGGCGAGAAGGCGTGGACGTGCATGCCGGGGACGCGGGCCTTCACGGCGCGGGCGATGTCGAAGTACGCCGTGCCGGGCAGGTCCGGGTGGATGCCGCCCTGCATGCAGACCTCGACCGCGCCGACGTCCCACGCCTGCTGGGCGCGGTCGGCGACCTGGTCCAGGGAGAGGGTGTACGCGTCGGCGTCGGTGCGGCGCTGGGCGAAGGCGCAGAAGCGGCAGCCGGTGTAGCAGACGTTGGTGAAGTTGATGTTGCGGGTGACGATGTAGGTGACGTCGTCGCCGACGGCCGCCTTGCGGACGTCGTCCGCGATCCGGCAGAGCGCGTCGAGCGCCGGCCCGTCCGCGTGCAGCAGCGCGAGCGCCTGGTCGTCGGTGAGGCGCGTCGGGTCGTCGGCGGCCACCGCGAGGGCCTCGCGCACGTCGGTGTCGATGCGCTGCGGCACCATGCCGGGCGCGGCGGCCTCGCGCAGGGCCTCCCAGTCGCCGTACACCTCGTCGAAGTCGTCCCGGCGGTCGGCGGTACGCCCCTCGGTGTCGATGGTGCGGTGCAGGTCGGTGCGGCCGGAGCCCGCGCCCGACGCGGTGAAGCCCTCGTCGGGTTCCTGCCACGGCAGCCCGCGCACCGGTGCGTCCGGATTCGCGAGGCCCGTCTCCGGGTCGGCCAGCGCCCGCACGTGCGGCAGCACACGGGGGTCGAGCCACGGCTCGCCACGCCGTACGAACTCGGGGTAGACGCAGAGGCGTTCGCGCAGCTCGAAGCCGGCGGCCGCGGAGTGCTCGGCGAGCGCGTCGATCTGCGGCCACGGCCGCTCGGGGTTGACGTGGTCGATGGTGACCGGGGAGACGCCGCCCCAGTCGTCGATCCCGGCGCCGATGAGGCGCGCGTACTCGCCGTCGACCAGGTTCGGCGGGGCCTGGAGGCAGGCGGAGGGGCCCATGATGTGCCGGGCGACGGCGACGGTGGCGACCAGGTCGTCGAGCTCGGCGTCCGGCATGCCGCGCATCGCCGTGTCCGGCTTGGCGCGGAAGTTCTGGATGATCAGCTCCTGGATGCCGTGGTACGCACGGGCGACGCGGCGCAGCGCGAACAGCGACTCCGCCCGCTCCTCGTACGTCTCGCCGATCCCGATGAGCAGCCCGCTGGTGAACGGCACCGACGACCGCCCCGCGTCCTCCAGCACCCGCAGCCGCACCGCCGGCTCCTTGTCGGGCGAGCCGTGGTGCGGGCCGCCCGGTTCCGACCAGAGCCGGGTCGCCGTCGTCTCCAGCATCATGCCCATGGAAGGCGCCACCGGCTTGAGCCGCTGGAAGTCGGTCCACGACAGGACACCGGGGTTGAGGTGCGGCAGCAGCCCGGTCTCCTCCAGGATGCGGATCGCCATGGCCCGTACGTAGGCGAGGGTGTCGTCGTAGCCGTGCGCGTCCAGCCACTCGCGCGCCTCGGGCCAGCGGTCCTCGGGCTTGTCGCCCAGCGTGATCAGGGCTTCCTTGCAGCCGAGTTCGGCGCCGCGCCGGGCGATGTCCAGCACCTCGTCCGGCGACATGAACATCCCGTGTCCCGCACGCCGCAACTTGCCCGGCACGGTCGCGAAGGTGCAGTAGTGGCACTTGTCGCGGCACAGCCGGGTGAGCGGGATGAACACGCTCTTCGAGTACGTGATGACCCCGGGCCGCCCGGCCGCCGCGAGCCCCGCGTCCCGCACCCGCGCCGCGGACGCGGCCAGCTCCTCCAGGTCCGCGCCGCGCGCCTGGAGGAGCACGGCGGCCTCCCCGGCGTCCAGCGCGACCCCGTCCCTGGCTCGTCGCAACGCCCGTCGCATGGCGTTTTCCGTGGGGCGGCTGGTGGGGTGGTCGGCGGGGCGTCCGGGCTGGTCATCAGTCATGGGCCCGAGCATACGAGCCGCCCCCGCGGCGCAGTCCCGGCTCCCGCGGGCAGCACGGCCACGGGTACGGCGACGGGGACCGCTACAGGTACTGCGCGTACTCGTCGAGCGCCCGCAGCACCTCCGCCTCGGGGGCGGAGGGGAGTTGGAGCACCACCTCGGTGATGCCGAGGTCCGCGAAGTGCGCGAGCTTGCCCGGGGTGGGGCGGATGCCGCACGGGACCACGCGCAGGGTCTCGGGGTCGCGGCCCGCCTTCTCCCAGACGCCGCGCAGCACGGGGAGCGTCTCGGTGAGGCCGCGGCCACCGATCGGGATCCAGCCGTCGGCGTAGTCGGCCATGTGCGCGAAGAGCTTGGGGCCCGCCGCGCCGCCCAGGAGGATGCGCGGGGCGCCGCCCGCCGGCTTCGGATACGCGGAGGAGGCGCGCACCGAGGCGAACTCGCCCTCGTAGGCGGTCGGTTCCTCGGCCCACAGGGCGCGCATCAGGCCGATGAAGTCGCGGACGCGCTCGCGCCGGGTGCGCCAGACGACGCCGTGGTCCTCGGCCTCCTCGCGGTTCCAGCCGTGGCCGACACCCAGGGTGAAGCGGCCGCCGGAGAGGTGGTCGAGGGTGGCGACCTGCTTGGCCAGGTCGATGGGGTCGTGCTGGGCGACCAGGGTGATGCCGGTGCCGAGGGTGAGCCGTTCGGTGACGGCGGCGGCCTGGCCGAGCGCCACGAAGGCGTCGAGGGTCCGTCCGTACTCGGGCGGCAGGACGCCGCCGAAGGGGTACGGGGTGGTCCGCTCGACGGGGATGTGGCTGTGCTCCGGCAGGTACAGGCCGGCGAATCCGCGCTGTTCCAGCTCGCGCGCGAGGCGGACGGGGGTGATCGACTGATCGGTCAGGAAGATCGTGGTCGCGATGCGCATACGGCCAACGTATGGCGTGCGGCGGCGATTTCCGAGACCGTCGGCGTACGTTGCCGACGCGTTCACCGCGTCCGGGGGAGGGTGGTCGCATGCTGGACAGGCGCGGGTCGTGGCGGGTGCCGTGGGTCTCCTCACCGTGCCGGGGGTGAGCTTCGCGGGCGGATCAGGGCCTGCTGCACACGGCTCCGCCGCCCGCGTCGGGGGCGGGCGCGGTGGAGTGGACCACGACGGCCGCGTACGCCGCCTACGTACGGGCGGAGGTGCGCCACCCGGGGGCGGGGGCGGGAACGGGTGCGCCGGGCGGGCTGCCGGGGGCGCTGGCGGCGTTCACGAACCCGGTGTTCCTCGGGGAGGCACGCTCATGACGGGTCAGTCGTTCACGGCCGTGAGCAGCACCGCCGTGTCCGTCACGGCCCGCAGCCCGTGCCGCTCGTGCGGCAGCAGGTAGAGGGACCCCATGGTGAGCTCCGTGTCCCCGGACGCGGCGGTCACCGCCACCACGCCCCGCAGCACCTGGAGCGAGGAGGCGGGCGGCGGGTTGTGCTCGTCGAGCGTGGTGCCCGCGGTGAGCGCGATGACGGTCTGGCGCAGGGGCGGGTCGCGCAGGATGAGGTTGGAGCTGCGGCCGTGCTCGTCGGCGTGGGCCGCCTTCAGGTGTTCCTCGGCGATGTCGTTGAGGTCGTACATATGGTCCACCTTGCCCCGCTGCCGGTTCGTACGCATATGAAGCGCATACGGAAGGGCGGCCACCGTGCCGTCCCACGGTGGCCGCCCTTCCGGCTCAGCTGGTGCGTGTCAGTCCCGGGTCAGTCCGCGACCACCAGCGCGGGCGTCTCCTGGGTGAGGACCTCGCCCCGGAAGAAGGCGGGGCTGCGGCGCTGCATCACCAGCATGATCACCACGCCGAGCAGCAGCAGGCCGACGCCGATCACGAAGACGGAGCCGATTCCGAAGACCGACGAACCGCTGCCGTAGGCCGGGTCCCAGATGTCGTACAGCGTCTGGCCGAAGACGGCGGTGAGCATCAGGCCTCCGAGGCCGGGGAAGATGCCCTTGACAGCCAGGTCGCGCACCGAGCGGCCCAGCTCGCGGCGGAAGAACCAGACGCAGGCGAAAGCGGTGATCGCGTAGTAGAAGCAGATCATGAGGCCGAGCGCGTAGATGGTGTCGATCAGGACGTTCTCGCTGACCAGCGACATCACGGCGTAGAAGGCACCGGTGGCGACACCCGCGATGACCGTGGCGCGGCCGGGGGTCTTGAAGCGCGGGTGAACCTTGGCGAAGGAGGCCGGCATCGCCTGGTAGGTGCTCATGGCCAGGGCGGTGCGCGCCACCGGGATGAAGGTCGTCTGGAGGCTCGCGGCCGCGGAGGCGACGACGGCGAGGAAGAGCAGGACACCGAGGCCGGATCCCATGACCGGCTCCGCGAGGACGGCGAAGACGTTGTCCGCGGTGTCGGGGTTGCCGAGGCCGGTGCCTTCCTCGCCGATGCCGGCGTACATCTGGGAGGCGATGGCGATCATCAGGTACGAGGAGACGATCACGACCATGGCCAGCATGGCGGCGCGGCCCGGCGTGCGGGCGCTGCCGGTGCTCTCCTCGTTGACGGACAGGCAGGCGTCCCAGCCCCAGTAGATGAAGATCGACAGGGACAGGCCGGCCGTGAAGGCGGCGAAGGACTCGACGCCGAAGGGGTTCATCCAGGACCAGGAGAAGTCGAGCGACCCGGCGACCTGGTCGGCCTTGGTGATCGCCATGAAAGCGAAGATCACCAGCACGGTGAGCTGGAGTCCGACCAGGGCGTACTGGACCCACTTGGTGGCGGTGATGCCGCGGTAGCTGATCGCCGTGGCGATGGCGATGAAGGCGAGCGTCGTGGCGATGTGCGCGGCCTTGTTGCCGTCGAGGGCCGCGACCGATTCGCTGCCGGTGAGCTCACCGAGGAGCAGGTAGAAGTACGAGGTGGCGACGCCGGCGAGGTTGGACAGCACCACGATCGTGGCCACCAGCAGGCCCCAGCCGCACATCCAGCCGACGCGCGGCCCGAATGCCTTCACCGACCAGGTGAAGGAGGTGCCGCAGTCGGGCACCGCCCGGTTCAGCTCACGGTAGGCGAACGCCACCAGGAGCATCGGCAGGAAGCCGGCGAGGAAGATCGCGGGCATCTGGAGGCCGACTTCGCTCACCGTCGGGCCGAGGGTGGCCGTGAGGCAGTAAACGGGGGCGACGGTGGATACGCCGATGACGGCGCCGCCCATGAGGCCGACCGAGTTGTCGCCGAGCCCCTTGCTGCGGACGCCCCCTTGGGAGGCGCCCCTTACCGTGTCTCCGGCCTGGGGCCGTGCATCCAGCTGAGTCATGTCTTGCACGTTAGGCGCTGCGGTTTCCACATCCGGAAGATCGGAATCCGTGATCTTCTCCTTGCTTTGCGAGGCCTCGAAGGGTGAACGGTCAAGGATTCAAAGACCCCCAACCCCTTCAACCGGCCGATCGGCAGGCCGCCAGCGGACCGTTCGACATACGGGAACCGCAGCGGTGTCCGTTTTGTTCCTTTCTAAAATTTCCCAAGACTTTTTTCGGCCGTTGAGGAACCTTCTTTCGGCCAGGTGCGTCCACTGCCGCGAACCGCCGTCCGCCCACGCCCGGTGTTGCCGAACCGGCAAAGATCGTTGCCGTACGAGGGAAGATGCGATGAGGTGAGCCCATGGCACAACAGCCCTCCGAGCGTCAGCCCTCCGCCGACCGGCCGTCCGGCATCGCCGACGTCCTCGCCGACGTCGGGCCGCGCCTCAGGCGCCTGCGCACCCGGCGCGGCGTCACCCTCACCGCGCTCGCCGAGGCCACCGGCATCTCCAAGAGCACCCTGTCCCGTCTGGAGAGCGGACAGCGCCGCCCCAGCCTGGAGCTGCTGCTGCCCATCGCCCAGGCCCACCAGGTCCCGCTCGACGAACTCGTCGGCGCCCCCGAGGTCGGCGACCCGCGCGTCCGCCTCGCGCCGCGCCACGCGCACGACGGCAAGGTGGTGGTCCCGCTGACCCGGCAGCCGGGGCCGCTCCAGGCGCTGAAGGTCGTGATCCCGCCCGACAAGAGCGAGCCCGAACCGCGCGTGCACGAGGGATACGAGTGGCTGTACGTCCTCTCCGGGCGGCTCCGGCTGGTGCTGGCCGAGCACGACCTGATCCTGGGCGCGGGTGAGGCGGCGGAGTTCGACACGCGGATGCCGCACTGGTTCGGCTCCGCCGGCGACGGGCCCGTGGAGATCCTCAGCCTGCTCGGGCGCCAGGGGGAGCGCATGCACTTCCGCGCCAAGCCGCGCGGCGCGCGGGCGCGGGACGCGTCCGACTGACTCGCCCGGCTCCGGCCGACTCCGGCCGACTCGGCTGGCTCCGGCCGGCTCCGGCCGACTCCGGCTGGAGGACTTGTCACGACCTTGTGCAGAGCGTCATCCCCTGCTGACGCATTCGCCATCGACAAGGCAGACTGTCGAGGGCGAATCCAGCGGTACGGGGCAGGGGGAGCTATGGACCGTGAAGACGGGCCGCGAGTGCCGGAGCAGCGACGCGCTCCGCGTCCGGGTCCCGCCGACACACGCGGCGACCTGCGCTTCGCCGTGCTCGGACCCGTCCGCGCCTGGTACGACGGAGAACCCCTGCCCTCCGGGTCGCCACAGCAGCGGGCCCTGCTCGCCGCGCTGCTGCTGCGCGACGGGCGCACCGCCACGGCCGCCGAGCTGATCGACGCCATCTGGGGCGACGAACCGCCCTTGCAGGCGCTCGCGGCGGTGCGGACGTACGCCTCGCGCCTGCGCAAGGTGCTGCCGGACGGCGTGCTGGCCAGCGAGTCCGGCGGGTACGCCATCCGCGGCCGCTCCGACGCCCTCGACCTCAACGTCGCACAGGAGCTCGCCGCCGAGGCGGAGAAGGCCCGGGCGGCCGGCGAGCGGGGCCAGGCGCGGGTCCTCATCAACAAGTCGCTGGGCCTGTGGGACGGCGAGCCCCTCGCCTCCGTACCCGGCCCGTACGCCGAGACGCAGCGCGCCCGCCTGGAGGAGTGGCGGCTGACGCTCCTGGAGACCCGGCTGGACCTGGACCTGGAGTGCGGGCACCACGCGGAGGCGGTCTCCGAGCTGACCGCCCTGACCGCCGCGCACCCGCTGCGCGAGCGGCTGCGGGAGCTGCTGATGCTGGCGCTGTACCGCAGCGGGCGGCAGGCGGAGGCGCTCGCCGTGTACGCCGACACGCGCCGGCTCCTCGCCGACGAGCTGGGCGTCGACCCGCGCCCCGAGCTGTCGCGGCTCCAGCAGCGCATCCTGTGCGCGGACGAGGAGCTCGCCTGCCCCGTCGAGCAGCCGCCCACCGTGCCCACCCCGTCCCGCCCGGCGCAGCTGCCCGCCACGGTGCCGGACTTCACCGGCCGGGCCGCGTTCGTACGGGAGCTGGGCGACCGGCTGGCGACCGCCGAGGGCTCGGTCATGGCCGTGTCGGCCCTCGCGGGCATCGGCGGCGTCGGCAAGACGACCCTCGCCGTGCACGTCGCGCACGAGGCGCGGCCGCACTTCCCGGACGGCCAGCTGTACGTCGACCTCCAGGGCGCGGGCGCGCGGGCGGCCGAGCCCGAGACCGTGCTCGGTGCCTTCCTGCGCGCCCTCGGCACGCCGGACTCCGCCATCCCGGACACGCCGGAGGAGCGCGCCGCCCTCTACCGCTCCACGCTCGCCGGGCGGCGGGTGCTGGTCCTCCTCGACAACGCGCGCGACGCCGCCCAGGTGCGGCCGCTGCTGCCCGGTACCGCCGGCTGCGCGGCCCTCGTCACCAGCCGCGTCCGCATGGTCGACCTCGCGGGCGCGCACCTCGTGGACCTCGACGTGATGTCGCCGGAGGAGGCGCTCCAGCTCTTCACGAAGATCGTCGGGGTGGAGCGGGTGCACGCGGAGCGCGAGGCGGCGCTCGACGTCGTGGCCGCGTGCGGTTTCCTGCCCCTCGCCATCCGCATCGCCGCCTCCCGCCTGGCGGCACGCCGCACGTGGACGGTCTCGGTCCTCGCGGCCAAGCTCGCCGACGAGCGCCGCCGGCTGGACGAGCTCCAGGCGGGCGACCTCGCCGTGAAGGCCACCTTCGAGCTGGGCTACGGCCAGCTGGAGCCCGCCCAGGCCCGCGCCTTCCGCCTCCTGGGCCTCGCCGACGGCCCCGACATCTCCCTCGCGGCCGCGGCGGCGGTACTGGACCTCCCCCTCCACGACGCCGAGGACATCCTCGAGTGCCTGGTCGACACCTCCCTCCTGGAGTCCGCCGCCCCGGGCCGCTACCGCTTCCACGACCTCGTACGCCTCTACGCGCGTGCGTGCGCGGAACGCGACGAGCAGCCGCCGTCGGAGCGGGAGAGCGCGATGTCACGGCTGCTGGACTTCTACCTGGCGACGGCGGCGCGGGTGTACGCCGTGCAGCGGCCGGGCGACCGCATGGTCGACCACCTGAGGCCCGCCGCCTACCCGGGCCTGGAGTTCACCGACCGCCACCAGGCGCTGGACTGGCTGTACACCGAGGCCAACTGCCTGCTGGCGTGCGCTCGCCAGTCGACGGCCGGGCCCCGGCTCTCCACCGCGGTGGACCTCCTCTGGGCCGCCCAGGACCTCGCGGAGTCCGGCGCCAACTCCAAGGTGTACGAAACCGCCGCCCGCGCCGCGCTGGAGGCCGCCGTCGCCGTCGGGGACCCCCGCGTCGAGGCGCGGGCCCGGACCTCGATGACCAACGTCCACCTGGTGGCGGGGCGGTACGAGGAGGCGGACCGGGAGGCGGAGAAGGCCTCGCTCCTCGGGCTCGCGGCGCAGGACCCGGCGCCGGTGTACTGGGCCGACAACGACCGGGGCATCATCGCCGCCATACAGGGGCGCCACGAGGACGCCGAGGGGCACCTGGTCAAGGCGATGGAGAGGTGTCGCCTCGACGGCAATCAGCCCGGCGAGGCCAGCGCCCTGTGCAACCTCTCCCGCATCCGGCTCTCCAACGGGCGGGTCGAGCAGGCGATCTCCCTCGCCCGGCAGGGCGCGGACCTCTACGAACAGATAGGGCACACCCTGCGCCTGGCCAACGCCCGGTACGCCCTGGGCATGGCGCTGACCCGGGCGCGCCGCCATGCGGAGGCCCTGGCGGAGCTGGACAAGGCGCTGCACGGCTTCGAGACGAACCGGCAGCGGTTGTGGGCGGGGACGACCCACTTCCGCATCGCGGAGGCCCACCTGTCGGCCCGGCGCGCGGCCCAGGCCGCCCAGCACGCGGAGCAGGCGCTCGCCATCGGCTGCATGGGCGGCGACCGCACCCGTGGCAACGTCCTGACCACGCTCGGGAAGGCGCTGGACAGCCTCGGCCAGATGGACCGTGCGCGCGCCTGCTGGCGGGAAGCGCTCGCCCTGCACGAGCAGTCGGGCGCTCCGGAGGCCGAGGAGGTCCGGGACCTCCTCGCCGACCTCACCATCGCCTGAGGCTCCGATCAGGGCGTTCATCAACTGTTTATCGCCCTCCGGCATGCTCGTCACCAGTCGATCCGTCGCGACGGGGGAGCGGACGGATCGCCGGGACCTCCAGCTCGGGGGGGCAAGCGGTCCCCTAACCTTCTGTCCGGCGGCCCTCGGGGGAGTCGCCGGGCAGAAGACAGCTCACACCAGCACAGCGATCCCACGGGGGAAACACCATGAGCGGCTCCGAGAAGAAGAACCTCGACGACATCACCACCATGGGCGACCACCACATGCCGGCGCCGCCGGCCAAGGAGCCCACCGTCACCACCCTGGGCGACCACCACATGCCGGCGCCCCCGGCGACCACCACCCCCACCACCACCACCGACGAAACCATCGTCACCATGGGGGACCACCACATGCCGGCGCCGCCGGCCAAGTAGACCTTCACCCACGGGGTGCGGCCGCGGCGGTGCGGAGGGGGAGCCGCCGCGGTCGCCGGACGTGGCACGGCACATGAGGGGCCGGACCTTCGGGTCCGGCCCCTCGGCGTTCCCCGTCCTGTGGCGGCGGCCGCGGGGCGGGCGTAGCGTCGGGGGCGAGAGCCTGACCGCAAGGAGGCCGACGATGATCCGCAACGTCATCGGCAGCGTCCTCGCTCTCGTCGGAGCGACGGCCGCCGTCTGGAGCCCCTTCCGTGCCTGGTACGACGGCCGTCTCGGACGCCACTTCCGCGTCGCCGACCTCTTCAGCGGCATCAGCGACAGCCGCTCGGAGCTGTGGGTCTCGATCCTGCTGCCGCTCGCCTTCGGCGCGCTGGTGGCGCTCGTCGGGGTCCTGCTGCGGTCGCGGGTGCTGGTCGGGCTGGCCGCGTGCGTCGTCCTGGGCTTCACCATCCTGTGGATGGTGCGGCAGGCGCAGGTCGCGGACGGGCTTGCGTTCGACGACCCCGGCAGCGCCGGGCTGGGCTGGGGCGTGGTCATCGCCCTGGTCGGCGGGGCGCTGTTGCTGCTCGGCGCCGCGGTGATGGCCGGCCGTCCGCGCCGGCGCCGCACGGCGTACGCCGAGGGCCCGCCCCCGCACGACGACGGGTACGACGCCAGGTACGACGACAGACACGGCGACGGGTACGGCGGGCCCGGCCCCGAAGGGCCGGGACCTCCGCACCGGGTCTAGGTCGTGTCCTAGGGGGCGCTCCGCCCGGTCGCCGTGCCCTTCACCGCGTCCAGCGCGTACACGCACCGGTCCTTGCTGCACGCGTAGACGACGCCGCCGCGCGCCACCAGCGAGCCGGTGATCTCGCCGCCCGTGGTGAGCTTCCAGCGCAGCTGGCCGCCGCTCGCGTCCAGGGTGTACAGGACGTGGTCCGCCGAACCGAAGTGGAGGCGGCCGTCGGCGACGACCGGGCTGCCGATGATGCTGCCGCCCGCGGCGAAGCGCCACTTCGGGGTGCCGGTGACCGCGTCCAGCGTGTAGACCGCGCTGCCGCTGCCGACGTGGATGTTCCCGTTCACGACGAGGACGGGCTCCGTCGCCGGGCGGGACTCGGTGGCGATGCGCCAGCGGTCCTTGCCGGTCGTGGCGTCGAGCGCGTACACCGTGCCGAGGTAGTCGGCGAGGTACACGCCGCCGCCGGTGACCGCCGGGCCCGGGGCGAAGGCGGGCGGCGAGAGGAAGACCGCCGGGGCCTCGAAGTGCCAGCGGACGTGGCCGGACATGTTGTCGACGGAGAGCACGCGGGTCCCGGCGGCGACGTAGACGTATCCGTCCTCCGCCGGGGTGACGCGCACCGGTACGCCGCCGCAGGAGGCGGCGTCGCCGATCGGGTACGACCAGCGCTCGGTGCCCGTGCGGGCGTCGAGCGCGCGCAGGCGGGCGTCCTGCCAGACGTAGACGGTGTCGCCGTGGAGGACCGGGCCGCCCTCGGGCGTCTCGAAGTCGGTCTGGGCTCCGGTGATCTCCCACAGCTTCGCGCCGTTGGAGGCCTCCCAGCCCTGGACGCCGCCGCCGCGCGTGGCGGTGACGACCGTGCCGCGGTCGACCCGGAGGGCGTACACCCAGGCGTCGGTCATCAGCCGCCACCGCTCGCTGCCGTCGAGGGCGTCGAGCGCGTACAGGGACGGCCCGTCGGAGGCGTGGATGCGGCCTCCGGCCACGGCCATGGACCAGGCCACGTCCCGCGTCTTGAACTGGCGGCGGCCACTCGCCACGTCCAGGGCGTGCACCTCGAAGGAGGTGACGTAGAGCAGGTCGCCGTCGACGACGGGCGTGCCCCACACGTCGTTCGACATGCGGAAACGCCAGGGGCGCCAGTGGCCGGGCCCGGCGTTCTCGGGCGCGGGCGGGGCGGCCTGCGCGGGCGGGGCCGACGGGAGCGGCGGGCCGCTGGGCGGGGCGGGGTCGGCGCCGTTCGTCAGGCCGCCGGGCGGGCGGACCCAGCCGGTGGTCGCGGGCCCGGCGGAGCCCGCCGCGGCGAGCGCGGTGCGCGTGTCGGAGACCCGGGGCCCGGGGCCGATGGGGACCCGGGCGCCGGGGAGCTGCACCGGTGCGGCGGGGGCGGGAGCGGCGGCCGCCCCGGCCGGCCGCGCGGGCGGCGCCATCTGGCCCGTACGGGGATCGACGGCGCCACGGCCCCCACCGCTGCGGCCGTCGGCGCCGTCGGCGCGCCAGGCCGCGTCCCAGTCCCGGCCGGGCGCGGGGGCCTGGGCGGGCGGCGCCTGCGGTGCGGGCGGGGCCGGGGGTGCGGGGGCCGGGGGCGGCGGGGTGCTCGGGCGGCCGCCCCGGCGGGCCTCGATCATCGCGGTCGCCCGGGCCGGCAGCCACGCCGACGCCGTACCGCTGTCGTCGCTGCCGCCGAAGAGGTGCGGCGCCAGCTGGGCCTGGAGGTCGGCGGGCGTGGGCCGCAGCGCGGCCTCCATCTGCATGCAGGACTCGATCAGCGGCCGCAGCTCGTCCGGCAGCCCCTCCAGGTCCGGCCCCTCGCGCAGCAGCATGAAGACCGTCTCCACCGGGTTCGCCCCGTGGTACGGCGCGTGCCCGGTCGCCGCGAAGACCAGGGTGGAGCCGAGCGAGAAGACGTCGCTCGCGCCCGTCACGCTGCGCGAGTCCTTCGCCTGCTCGGGTGACATGTACGCGGGCGTGCCCACGGCGACGTTGGTCATCGTCAGCCGGGTGTTGGAGACGCCGGACGCGATGCCGAAGTCGATGACGCGCGGCCCGTCCTCCACGACGAGCACGTTGGACGGCTTGAGGTCGCGGTGGACGAGACCGGCGCCGTGGATCGACTGGAGGGCCTCGGCGATACCCGCCGCCAGCCAGCGCACGGCCGGAGCGGGCAGGGGCCCGCACTCGTTCACTATCTCTTCGAGGGAGGGTGCGGGGACGTACGCCGTGGCCAGCCACGGCACCGCCGCCCTCGGGTCGGCGTCCACCACGGCCGCCGTGTAGAAGCCGGACACCGCCCGCGCGGCCTCCACCTCCCGCGTGAAGCGGACGCGGAACAGCTGGTCCTCGGCGAGCTCGGTCCGTACGGTCTTGATCGCCACGCGCCGCCCCGACGCCGAGCGCGCCAGATAGACCAGGCCCATGCCGCCGGCACCGAGCCGGCCCAGCACCTCGAAGGGACCGATCCGCCTCGGGTCGTGCTGCGTGAGCTGCTCCACTTGCCTGCCACCTCCCCGTAGGGGCCATCAAGGTACGGCCCCGTCGCCCCTGATTCTTCCTGTCCGAGGCGGTGGTTGCGAACCCGGGGGCGGATCGGGGTGTCTCACCTCGATCCGGACACCCGCGTGAGGGTTTCAGGCGGCCTTGGGCTCGGCGAGCACGGCGAAGACAGCTCCCTGGTCGTCGGCGAGGACCGCGATCCTGCCGTACGGGGTGTCGAACGGCTGTTCGGTGACGCGGCCGCCGAGGCGCTGGGCGGCCGCGGCCGTGTCGTCGCAGTCCTCGACGGCGAAGTAGACGAGGAAGTGGGCGGGCATCTCGGCCGGAAAGGCGTCGGTGATCACGCTGCGCCCGCCGATGGCGTTCTCGTCGCTCGCCTGCGTACCGGCGGGGGACCAGACGCGGAAGTCGATCGAGGCGTCGTCGAGGTCCCGCACCTGGAAGCCGAAGACGGTCTCGTAGAAGGAGTCGACGGGGTCCTTCTGCCGCGTGTAGACCTCGGTCCAGCAGAAGGAGTTCGGCTCGCCCTGCTTCTCGAAGCCGTTGTGCGTCCCGGCCTCCCACAGACCGAAGACGGCGCCGCCGGGGTCGACGGCGAGCGCCATCGTCCCGTACGCGCCGACGGGCACGGGGTTCGTCACGATGCGGCCGCCCGCGTCCAGGATGCGGCGGCTGGTGGCCGCGGCGTCGGGGGTGGCGAAGTAGACGCCCCAGACGGTGGGCATCCGGCCGTCCCGCTTGGGGGCGAGGCCGGCGACGCGCTGTCCGTCGCTGTAGGCGTTGGTGTAGCCACCGTGGGCTTCGTCGCCGCCGTCGAACGTCCAGCCGAAGAGGTCGCCGTAGAAGCGCTTGCCCGCCGCGAGGTCGGGGAGCAGCACGTCCACCCAGCACGGTGTGCCCTCTGTGAATGCGGCCATGGAGCTGATCCCTTTCCTCGTCGGGCCCCACAGTCAAGTTAACGGCGCGCCGCCGGTACCGCTCGCTTGTCCACGGGAGTTTTCCACAGCCTGTTGATAATCTTACTTGGCTGGAAACCGCCCTTCGAGGCGGACGGGAGGGGTCCGACCGCGCCCGGAGCCGCCCCCGGCGGAGAATCCCTGCCCACAGGCCCATATGGGCTCTCCATGGCCACCCGGGGACACCCGCGGACGGTGCGTGAAGGGCCCCGGGAGAGCCCCGCACCCCATTTGCAGTCGGCCGAATAGCGCCCTGATCCCCCCTCGGTAAGCTGACGGCATGACAGGACAAGTACGCACCGTCGACGGCCGTGTGGCCGGCCGACGCGGCCAGGCGACGCGGCAGAAGCTGCTCGACTGCCTCAGCGAGATGCTCCGCTCCTCGCCGTACCGGGACGTCAAAGTCATCGACGTGGCCCGGAAGGCGGGCACGTCCCCCGCGACCTTCTATCAGTACTTCCCCGACGTCGAGGGCGCCGTCCTCGAGATCGCGGAGGAGATGACGAGGGAGGGTGGGGCCCTCTCCGACCTCGCCTCCGGCCGCACCTGGGTCGGCAAGGCGGGATGGCAGTCGTCGGAGGAACTGGTCGAGGGCTTCCTCGACTTCTGGCGCAAGAACGACGCCCTGCTGCGGGTGGTGGACCTCGGCGCCGCGGAGGGCGACAAGCGGTTCTACAAGCTCCGCATGAAGATCCTCGGCTCGGTCACCAGCTCCCTCACCGACGCCGTCAAGGAGCTCCAGACCAAGGGCCGGGTCGACAAGGACGTCAACCCCGCGGCGATCGCCGGAGCCCTGGTCGCGATGCTGGCGGCGGTCGCCTCGCACCAGAAGGCGTTCCAGACCTGGGGCGTGAAGCAGAACGAACTCAAGCCGAACCTCGCGCTGTTGGTGCACCTCGGCGTCACCGGCAAGAAGCCCACGAAGTAGCACCCCTCCCGTCCCGTCTCCTGTCGTCGCCCGTCCTGTCACGCGCCGACGGCGGCCGGTCCTCGCGCCCGGCCGCCGCCGGCGTTCCTCTGGGCGACGCACACCGGCGCGGATGATGTCCCCATGACAGAGCACTTCCACGAAAGCCTCCGCTCGCTACGCGTGTGGGACACCGAGCTGCCCGCCTTCGACCCGGACACCGCGCCCGCGGCGCCGCTGCCGCTGTTCCACACGTGGTTCACGGCCGCGGCGGACGCCGGGCAGACCGAGCCGCACACGATGGCGCTGGCCACCGTCGACGCCGACGGGCGCCCCGACGTACGGACGGTGATGCTGCACGACGCCGACGAGCGCGGCTGGCACTTCGCCTCCCACTCCACCAGCGCCAAGGGCCGCCAGCTGGCGGCCACTCCGCACGCCGCGGTCCACTTCTACTGGCCGGTCCAGGGCCGCCAGGTCCGCGTCCGCGGCCGCGTGACCCTCGCCCCCGCCGAGGAGGCGTACGCCGACCTGCACGCCCGTACGACCGGAGCGCTGGCGGCCGCGCTGGTGGGCCGCCAGAGCGAGGTGCTGGACTCCCTGGCCACGCTCGCGGAGGCGGGCGAAGCGGCCTGGGCGCGGGCGGAGGCGGAACCGGACGCGGACGTGCAGACCTGGACCCTGTACGTACTCGACCCCGACGAGGTCGAGTTCTTCCAGGGCGACGCCCGCCGCCGCCACGTACGGCTCCGCTACCGGCGGCAGCGCACCGCTTCGTGGGAACGGGACCTGCTCTGGCCGTAGGTTCCGTCCCGAGCGGCGCAACCCCACGGTCCTCCCCGACGTCGGCATGTATGACCGCAACGACCGAGGGGGATACGCATGGCCGTCACGCTGGGCGAGGAGATCGCGCTGCTGTCACTGGACGACGAGTCGGGTGCCACGAAGGAACGGGCATCCGCCGCGTGGGCGGTCGCGGGCGGCATCCTGCTGGAGCTGGCCATGGCGGGGCGCGTCACCGTGACCGGCGGGCGACTGGCCGTGGTCGACGCCACGCCGACGGGAGACGCCCTGCTCGACGGGCGCCTGCGGCTGCTCACGGAGTGGACGCGGAGCAACCGCGGGCGCAAGGTCACCGACTGGCTGGCCAAGGACCAGTCGAAGGCCACGCAGGCGACGGTGGAGAGCCTGTGCGAGCGCGGTCTCGTGGTCGAGGAGCGGCACCGGGTGCTCGGGCTCTTCCCGGTACGGCGCTATCCGGAGGCCGACGGCTCGGTGGAGCGCGAGCTGCGCGAGCGCCTCGCGTCCGCGGTCCTGGAGGGCGCGCAGCCGGACGACCGCACCAGCGGCCTCGTCGCCCTGCTCCACGCGGCGCGCCTGCACCACCTGGCCTTCCCCGAGCTGCCGCGCAAGCAGGTCGAGGCCCGCATGGCGGAGATCGCCGAGGGCCAGTGGGCGGGCGACGGCGTCCGCGAGGCCATCCGGAACATGCAGGCGGCGCTGGTGGCCGTCACCGTGATCACCGCCGCCACCGCCGCGATCTGACGTCAGGCCGTCGCCGCCCCCGCGACGAACGCCGCCCACGCGCCGGGCGCCACCGCGATGGTGGGCCCGTCGGACACCTTGGAGTCGCGGACCTGGACGGCGTGGGGGCAGGCGGCGACCTCGACGCACTCGCCACCCGTGTTGCCGCTGTAGCTGGACTTGTGCCAGTCGTAGGCGACCTCGACGCAGTCGTCCTCCTCGTTGCTGCTGTAACTGCTCTTGAACCAGGCCAGTTCGGTCTTCACAGCTCCGCCGCCATCCTCTCGATCAGCTCCACGGACTCCCACGGCGTGAGCGCCTGTGCCCGTAGCGCGCCGAAGCGGTCGATGAGCTGGTTCACCTCTTCGGGCTTGGAGATCAAGGTACCGCCGAATTGTCCCCCGATGTACGCCAGGTTCCGTCCTTCCCGGGTGCTCAGCAGCTGCAGCGACCCCGCGATTACCGCGTGCTCGTACCGGTGGGTCGGCATGACCTGCAGGATCACATGCTTTCGTGTACGCAGGCACTCCAGCACATGCACGAGCTGCTCCTTGAGCACCGCGTCCCCACCGAGCGGTCGCTGGAACACCGACTCCTCGACCACGCAACTCATGGGGCGCCTGGGTTTGCGATCAAGCACGGCCTGCCGTTCCAGCCGAGCCTCCACATACTGCTCGATCATCTCCGGCTCGTATGCCGGAACCCGCATCTCGTACAGCGCACGCGCATAGGCCGGCGTCTGAAGCGCGCCGGGAATCACCATGCTCTCGTACGCACAGTAGCTCGCCGCCTCGACCGACGCGCGGACCCAGCTGAAGTACTTCGGCGAGTACTTCTCCTCCTCCATCATCTCGACGCAAGACGCCAGTACGCCCCCGGCGTTCAGCACCCGGTCCGCGTCCACCAGGAACGCCGTCGTCGGGATGCGTTCCGCCCGCTCGTACGCGCCCAGCAGCGACTCCGACATCAGGAGCCGTTCCGCGAGTTCCTTCTGGGTCATCCCCGCCCGGGTGCGGAACTTCTTGACGAGCTCGCCCACATGTTTCCGCGCGGGCGAGGGCTCGCTGTTCGATCCCACCGCCACCACCGTCCTTCCCACACCGGCCCGAAGTGGATCGCGTCCCTCTGGTCACGCTACGCATCCACCCCGATGCTCGTAGCCATGACCAGCGAAAAACTCCCCGATTGGGTACCGGCCTCCGGCATCCAACTGCGTCTGTCCGGCATCCACTTCGACGCGATCCGCGTGCGCGGCGTACGCGGTGAGGCCGTCCTGCACCACCTCGTCGAGGCCACGGTCGGGCGCCCCGGCCCGGTGGTGCGGGAGATCGCCGGCGGGCGGTGGACGTACTTCCTGATTCCGCCCGGCAGCAGCAAGGAGTACACGTGGCCGCCCGGCGCCACCTGCTTCGGGCCGTCCGCGCGGGATCAGTACATCGGCATCCCGGCGCCGCACGGCAGCACGTACCCGCTGGAGTGGCGCGGCGGGCCGCCCGTGGCGGGCGAGTTCGTCGACCCGGAGCTCCTCCACGAGGTGGTCACGGCGCAGCTGTGCGTGTCCCCCGACGCGTAAAGGCGCGTAGAAGAGGGACTCAGGCGTCCGGCTTGCGCGCCTCGATCAGGAAGCGGGACGAGTGCGCCACGAACGGCCCCTCCGCCTCGATGCGTTCGTGCAGCTCGCGCAGCTTGTCCCGGTACGCCTCGACGGTGAAGCCGGGCACCATCCAGATGACCTTGCGCAGGAAGTAGACGACCGCCCCGATGTCGTGGAACTCGGTGCGCAGCCGCTCGCTGCGCAGGTCCACGATCTCCAGGCCGGCCGCGCGGGCATCCGCGCTCTCGTCGTCGGGGTGGCGGGCCCGGCGGACCTCCTCGGGCTGGGGGCCCAGGAAGAACTCGACCAGTTCGAAGACGCTCGCGGGGCCGACGTGCTGGGCGACGTACGAGCCGCCGGGCCGCAGCACCCGCGCGATCTCGGTCCACCACACGGTCACCGGGTGGCGGCTCGTCACCAGGTCGAACGCCTCGTCGGCGAAGGGCAGCGGCGGCTCGTCCGGGTCCGCGACGACGACCACGCCCCGCGGGTGGAGCAGCCGGGACGCCTTGATGATGTTGGGCGGCCACGACTCGGTGGCGGCCATCGTGGGCGGGAACCGCTCGGCCCCGGCGAGGACCTCGCCGCCGCCGGTCTGGATGTCCAGCGCGGCGGACACGCCGGGGTCTGCGAGCCGCGCGCTCATCAGCCGCTGGTACCCCCAGGAGGGGCGCTGCTCGGTGGCCCGGCCGTCCAGCCAGGAGAAGTCCCAGCCCTCCACCGGTACGGCGTCGGCCTCGGCCACCAGGTCGTCGAAGGTGCGTGTCACGCACACCATTCTCCGGCCCGGCGGCCGAGGCCGCGAACTCTTATCGTGGTCGGCTATCGCCGTCGGATCAGGGGTTCAGCACCAGCATCGACGTGTCGTTCCGGTGGTTCGGGTCGAAGGGCAGGGGCTGGGTGCCGTACGGGGGCTTCAGGGCCACCGTGCCCGCGGAGCCGGTGATGACGGTGTCGATCCGCAGCTCGAAGGGGAACGTCACGGTCTGGTTCTCGGCCACCCACATGGGCAGGTCGCACACATAGCGCGGGGCACCGGTGCGCCCGCCCTCGTACCAGTCGCCTTCGAGGGTGCGGGGCTGGCAGACCTCCGGTACGGACGTGACGGTGGCACCCTTGGGGACGGTGAGGTCGACCGCGGCCACCGGGTCACCGGAGCGGAGGTTCGCGATCCACGCCGGGCCCCGGTTGCGGAAGGTCAGCGCCGCCTTGACGGTCTCGCCCGCCGCGCCGCTCGCCTTGGCGCCGCGGACGGCGAAGTCGGCGGTGTTGACGGCCCGGACGTCGACGCCCGTACCGTTGTCCCCGGGTGCCAGGTCCTCGACGCCGCCGCGCGCCTCGACGTTGATGTCGAGCCGCTCGCTGTAGGCGTACGGGGCCACCGTGGCGCGCAGCGGCTCGGGCAGCGTGAAGCTCGCGCCGGGCGCGAGGACGTCGTCGAACGCGCAGTCCACCCGGGTGAAGGGCGCGACGGTGCCGCCCTCGCCGACCGGGGTGCTGGTGCACCGGGGGTCGACCGTGCCGAGGTCGAGGCCGCGCGTCGCGTAGAAGGTGGCCTGGAGGCCGTTGGCGGGCTGGTTGCCGTGGTTGACGACGGAGAAGGGCACGGGCACGGTGCTGCCCGGCTGGACCCCCTCGGCGGACACGGGCCCCTCCAGGACGAGGTCGGGCCCGGTGCCCACCTTGACGGTGGTCTCGTACCCCTCACCCGCCGTGAGCTGACCGCCCTCCATCGTGGTGGCCGCCGTGGCGCTGTAGGTGATGCGCCCGCTGGCCCCGACCGCCGCGTCGGTGACGGCCCGGATCCGGAGGGGCACCTGGGTGGTGCCCGTGAGCGGCACCTCCGGCACGCTGCACACGGCAGTGGTGCCGGACGGCGCGCAGTTCTCGGGCCAGACGACCTCGGCGACGCCGGCCAGTCCGGAGACGTCGACGGTGAGGCGGCCGTCGGTCACCTGGAAGCCGCTGTGGTCGTGGTAGAGCCCGAGGCCCAGGGTGCGGGTCGCGGGCTCCTGTCCGGGGCCGGCCGCCGTGGGCACCACGGTCTCGTACGGTGCCACGATCCACAGCTGGTCGCTGTCGGCGAACGCCGGCGTGGCCATCCCCACGGTGACCAGCCCGGCCGCGGCCATGCACACGGCGCCGAGGCGCACGGTGCGGCCACGGACTCGCCTGGCGGAAGGGGTCGGCGTTGTCATGTGACTCCCTGCGGTGTTCGGCGGATCCGCTCGCCGGATCCGCTCCTGCTGCGATCCGCCGAGCGGATCACCGCAGTACTGGACCACCGAGACTACCGAACAGTTGTACGCATCGGCCGCAAGGGCTGGTTGACGTCCCGTCACGGGCGTCACGCCACGGCGGGGGTCTTCCGGCGGCGGATCACCAGGGACATCAGGGCCGCCGCCGCGCACAGGGCGCCCGAGGCGTACCAGACCACGTCGTACGAGTGGAAGACGTCGCGCGCCACACCGCCCGCGAAGGCCACCAGGGCCGCGCCGACCTGGTGGGAGGCGAGCACCCAGCCGAAGACGATGGCGCTGTCGTCGCCGTAGTGCTCACGGCACAGGGCGATCGTCGGCGG
This sequence comes from Streptomyces sp. NPDC045431, assembly GCF_040646655.1. Lineage (NCBI taxonomy): Bacteria > Bacillati > Actinomycetota > Actinomycetes > Kitasatosporales > Streptomycetaceae > Streptomyces > Streptomyces sp. NPDC045431. The sequence goes on along the minus strand of NZ_JBEZAQ010000003.1, from coordinate 317,023 downwards.
CACGGTGGCCACCCAGTCCAGGCCGTAGAAGACGATGAAGAACACCATCGGCGGGTGCACGGACGGCGCCAGCAGCATCGGCAGGAACAGCAGCGAGACACCGCGCAGCGCGTAGTACACCGCCAGCAGCCGCCGCGCCTCGAAGCGGTCGGTGAACCAGCCGGAGGCGATGGTGCCGACGACGTCGAAGACGCCGATCACCGCGAGCAGCGAGGCGGCGGCCGTGATGGGCATCCCGTGGTCGTGCGCCGCCGGGACGAAGTGCGTCTTCATCAGGCCGTTCGTCGAGGCGCCGCAGATCGCGAAGGTGCCGGCGAGCAGCCAGAACGGGCCGGTGCGGGCGGCCGAGAAGAGGATGGTGACGGCGCGGCGGGCCGCCCCCGGGACGGGCGCGGGCTTGGCGACGAACTCCGGTGCCCCGTACGGCGCGAGGCCCACGTCCGACGGGTGGTCGCGCAGCAGCAGCCAGACGAAGGGGACGACGGCGAGCGCGGACAGCGCGACCGTGACCGCGGCCGGGCGCCAGCCCTCGTGCTCCACCAGCCAGGACAGCAGCGGCAGGAAGACCAGCTGCCCGGAGGCCCCGGCCGCCGTGAGGACGCCCGTCACCAGGCCGCGCCGGGCCGTGAACCACCGGTTGGTGACGGTCGCGGCGAAGGCGAGCGCCATGGAGCCGCTGCCGAGCCCGACGAGGATGCCCCAGAACAGCACGAGTTGCCACGCCGCCGTCATCCACACGGTGAGCAGCGAGCCGGCCGCGATGACGCTCAGCGCGACGGCGACGACGCGGCGGATGCCGAACCGGTCCATCAGCGCCGCCGCGAACGGCGCCGTCAGGCCGTACAGCGCGAGGTTGACGGAGACGGCGAAGCCGATCGTGCCGCGCGACCATTCGAACTCCCGGTGCAGCGGCTCGATCAGCAGGCCGGGCAGCGAGGCGAAGGCGGCCGCGCCGATGATCGTCACGAAGGCGACGGCGGCGACGAACCACGCGCGGTGGATGCGGGGCGGGCGAGGAGGGCGGACGCCGGTACGGGGGAGGGCGTCGGGGGCTGCGACGTGTGCGGGCGTTGTCTGGGTCACGTCACCCACCTTGCCGGGCCGTTGAACCGCCGACCACTGGCCCGAATGACAGCTTTCACTATGATCGGGCCATGTCCCTTCCGCAGCGGCACCGCGTCGTCGTCCTCGCCCTCGACGGTCTCCTCCCCTTCGAACTGGGCATTCCCCACCGCATCTTCGGCCTCGCCAGGACCGACGAAGGCCGGCGCCTGTACGAGACGGTCACGTGCGGTGTGACCGGCGAGCCCGTGCAGACCAATGCCGACTTCGCCATCTCCGTCGCCCACGGACCCGAGCTGCTCGCCACCGCCGACACCGTCGTCGTCCCCGCCTCGTACGAACTGGGCCCGGTCTACGAGGAGGGCAGGCTCTCCGGTGAACTGGCCGCCGCGCTCGCCCACATCCGGCCCGGCACCCGCCTCGTCGCCATCTGCACCGGGGGGTACGTGCTCGCCGCCGCCGGGTTCCTCGACGGGCGGCCGGCCACCACCCACTGGGCGCACGCCGAGCACTTCCAGCGGCTCTTTCCCACGATCAGGGTCGACGCGGACGTGCTGTTCATCGACGACGGCGACGTCCTGACCTCCGCCGGGGTGGCCGCCGGTATCGACCTGTGCCTGCACATCGTGCGCCGCGACCACGGAGCGGCCGTCGCCAACGACGTCGCGCGCCGCACCGTCGTACCGCCGCACCGGGACGGCGGCCAGGCGCAGTACATCCAGCGCCCGGTGCCCGAACCGGCGCAGCGGCATACGACGGCGACCGCCCGCGCCTGGGCGCTGCACCACCTCCACAAGCCGGTGCAACTGCGCGACCTCGCCGAGCGGGAGGCGATGAGCGTCCGCACCTTCACGCGCCGCTTCCGCGAAGAGGTCGGCGTCAGCCCGGGCCACTGGCTCACCCAGCAGCGCGTCGAACGGGCCCGCCACCTCCTGGAGTCGACCGATCTCTCCATCGACCAGGTGGCCACGGACTCCGGGTTCGGCACCGCCCAGTCGCTGCGCCAGCACTTCCAGGCCGCGCTGGGCGTCCCGCCCACGGTCTACCGGCGTACGTTCCGCACGGGCGGAGACGGAACCGGGAAGGGTGGCGGCGCACTCGTGCGCGCCCCGAGCACGGCACGGCGGCCGCCACCGCGGCGATCCGCGTTCGCCGAGGACGAGGACACGGGTGTCGTCACGTCCTCGGCGTCCCCTCGCCGCGTATCGCCGATCCCAGAGTGATCAGGCGGCCACGCGACGTCAACGGCTATTCGAGGGGTGCACCGTGCGGGGCCTGGGTGTGACGGCGCACGAAGGCTCGAAAGCCCCCGGCTCACGCGCCCCTCGGGTCACCACGGGTGCGCCCCGGTCGACCTCGCACCAGATGCGTTTGCCGGCCCCCTCGGCCTGCCATCCCCACCGGTCGGCGAGGCCGTCGACCAGTTCCAGGCCCCGCCCGTTGGTGTCGTCGCCGTCGGCGTGGCGGGGGCGCGGCGGGCAGGAGCTGCGGTCGGCGACCTCCACCCGCACCGTCCCGGCCTCGGCGGAGCCGGCCCCGAAGAGCATGCGCAGCACGGCCGGACAGCCGGTGTGCACGACGGCGTTGGTGACGAGCTCCGAGATGAGCAGCACCAGCGTCTCGGCCAGCGGCTCGTCCTCCCCTATCCCGGAACCGGCGAGCCGGGACCGCGCCCATCTACGCGCGCGCCCCACCTCCGCGGGATCGGGTCCGATCTCCAACTGAACCTGAAGCACCTGCACCGCTCACACCATCCGAACCGGCGGACACATCGCCTCGCGCCTCACAGCGACCACAGCCGAAACAGCCGTCACTGAACGTGATTTCCCTGTGGGACAGCATGGTTGACGTACAGTCACCGCAACAAGCGCTTCGGGCATATTCCCGCGCGAAGGAGTACGGCTGGGGCATACTGTGCGACGCACACGGCGGGTAGTCGAACAGGGGCGCGCATCGGCGCCGGAACGCCCCGGTCTGTGCACCACTCGCATCTCACCGAGCGTACCGGAGCGGGAGGGCGGCCCGGGGTTGTGACGGGTGCGGCGAGGACACGACCCGGTATCGGCGCGCGGTCACTGGCGGTGACCGTCGCGCGCTCCCCCGGCCCGTCAGCCCTCCCGCGTGACGAAGTAGCGGGCGAAGGCGGTGACCGCCTCCTCCGGGTCGACACTCCCGCTGCGGTCCACGTCCAGCGACTCCGCCGTCAACGCCGCGGTGTGCGGCTCGACTCCGAGGACCCGCAGGGCGCGCTCCAGCCCGTCGACCTCCGCGCGGCCGTCGCCGTCACGGTCGGCGACCGCGAGCACGGCGCACACGAAGGGCCGGGCGATCTCGGCGAACCGGTCCGGGTTGTCCCGCAGGCGCTTGACGGCGCCGTGGACGAACTCCGCCCGCGTCACCCGCTGGTCGCCGTCGACGTCGGCGATGCCGGCCAGTCCCTGCCAGAACGCCTCCGCCCCGACCGACAGCGCCTGGCCCTTGTCCGAGCGGAACGGGGTGCCGAACGCGTCCAGCAGCCGGGAGGCCGCGGTGGTGAAGTCCTCGCGGGAGATATACCCGTTGCCGTCCTGGTCGAAGGCGTCGAACCGGTCGGCGATCCGGCGCTGGTACAAGTCCTCTGCGTCCATGCCCGGGAGGGTACGTCGCGAAGGGGTCGGCGTCACGCGGAGAGCGGCTCCGCCTCGTCGGCGGTGGCCGCGTCGACGTCCGCGTACACGGCGAACAGCCGCCGTACGCCCAGGGCCGCGAGGACCCGGTTGACGTGGGACCCGTCGACGGCGCCCTGCGCGGGGAGTATCAGGCGCAGCCGGCCGCGGCAGGAGTGCAGCAGGCGGCGGGCGGCGATGAGCACGCCGACGCCGCTGGAGTCGCAGAACAGCACCTGGGACAGGTCCAGGACGACATCGTGGCGGCCGGCTGCGACGGCGTCATGGACACGGCGGCGGATCACGGGCGAGGAGACCAGGTCCAGTTCGCCGCTGATGTGCAACACGGTCCAGGCGCCGTGCTCGGCTTCGTTCACCGTGAGCGTCGTCACGCGCCGCACCTTTCGTCGTCGAACCGGAGGCGTCGCTTCCTTTCGCGGGCTGCTGCCCAGCCCGCCCGCACTGAAACCCCCTTCGCACGGTCTGACGGTTTCCCGGGCAAAGGCGGGTGCGTTGTCCGTGACGCCCACTACATTCGAAAGGAGTCGGACCGGGAGGGCTCCGTATGGCGAAGGACACACCACCGCGCTGGGACCGCAGGATGCAGCAGCGCCTCGCGCGCGGCGAGGCGGCCGCACTGGGTGAGTTGTACGACCGGTTCGCCTCGCTCGTCCACAACACCGCGCACCGCGTCCTCGCCGACGAGGACGCCGCCGACCAGGTGACGCGCGAGGTCTTCGGCTACGTGTGGGAGAACCCCGACGCGTACGACCCGCGCCGCGAGGGCTCCATGCGCTCGTGGATAGCGCGGCTCACGCGCAGCCAGGCCGTGCACCGGCTGCGGCAGGCGGAGGTGGCGGCGTTCACGGAGCGCGGCGAGGGCACGCCGGAGGAGCTGGAGCAGAAGGTGCGGCGCGCGGCGGTGGCCGCCCGCGCGGACTACATCGTGCAGTCGATGCCGGCGCCGCTGCGCCAGGCGCTGGAGCTGGCGTACTTCCAGCGCCGGGACTACCGCCAGACGGCCGCCGACCTCGGCGTGACGGAGGACGAGGCCCGGCGCCGGCTGCGCCTGGGGCTGCAGTTGCTCTCCACGGCGAACACCCGGCCGGTGGACGGGCGGACGCTGTGACGGGGCCCCTGGACGGCGGCAGCCGGGACGACGGGGAGGACGAGGTGCGGGGCGCGCCGCGCATACCGGCACCGCGCCGGGCCGCCGACGACTACGACCCGCTGCCTCCGCCACCCGCACGGGAGCCCGGGCCCGTACCGGAGGCGGAGCCCGTACGGGAGACGGGTCCCGTGCCGGAGGCGGAGCCCGTGCCGGAGGCGGAGCCCGTACGGGAGACGGGTCCCGTGCCGGAGGCGGAGCCCGTAGCGGAGGAGGGTCCCGTACGGGAGACGGGTCCCGTGCCGGAGCGCGGGCCGGCGCCGTCGTCGCCGCCGGCGCTGCCGCACACGGTGCTCAAGTCGCTGCTGGGCGCGTGGGCGCTGGCGGCCTGCTCGGTCGAGGAGACGGCGGCCGTCGAGGCCCACCTGACCGAGTGCGCGCCCTGCGCGGACGAGGCGCTGCGGCTGCGCGACGCGGTGGCGCTGCTCCACCACGAACGGGACCTGGACCTCGACCCGCTGCTGCGCTCGCGGGTGCTGGAGAACTGCCTGGGCCGCCGCCCGGCCCGCATCCCGGTGCCCGACTGGGCCGGCCCGTACGACGCGGAGACCGCGCGGCTCGACGCGCTGCTGCGGGACATCGGTGACGCGGACTGGCACGCGCCGGTGCGGCTCAAGTGGTTCGAGCAGGAGCGGCAGGTCGGCCGCCGGACGACGGTGGCCGGGGTCATCGGGCACCTCCTGGCGGTGGACGGGCTGGTCGGATCGGCGCTCGGCCTGGGCGACCCGCTGGTGGCGGAGGCCCCGGGCAAGCCGCCGGGCCCGCCCGCGCCGGTCGACCCGTCGGAGCGCACCGAGGCGTACTGGCGCGCCGCGCACCACCCGCCCACGCGCGCGATCCGCGAGCCGTGGCGCGACCAGAGCCACACGCTGATCCGCACGGTCTCCTTCGCCGGGCACGGCGTCGGGGATCTGTCCGTGTCGTACGGCGACTTCGCGCTGCCGATGCGGGACTCGCTGCTCGACCGGGCCTTCGAGTGCTGGGTGCACGCGGTGGACATCGCCAACGCCGTCGACTACCCCTACGAGCCGCCCAGCGGTACGCACCTGCACAGCATGATCGACCTCGCGGCGCGCCAGCTGCCGGCCGCGCTCGCCCACCGCCGCCGGGCCGGGGTCGCGGCCCCGCCCCGCCGGCTGGTCGCGGCCGGCTCCCCGGGCCGCTCGCTCCACCTGGAGGTCGAGGGCTCCGGTGGCGGCCACTGGTACATCGCGCTGGACTCCCCGGCGGCGGTGGGGTGCGCCGAGGAGTCGGTCGCACTGGTGGCGCTGGACGCGGAGGAGTTCTGCCAGCTGGTGGCGGGCCACGTCTCCCCGGAGGAGGCGGCCGTGGGCCAGGACGGCGACCGCGAGGCCATCAAGGACGTGCTCTTCGCCGCGGCCTCCCTGAGCCGGCTGTAGCCGACCGGCCCGGGAGGACGTGCAGGGGTTCCCAGACGTGCAGGGGTTCCTACTCGAAGACGACCGTGCGGCGGCCGTTGAGCAGGATGCGGCGCTCCGCGTGCCACTTCACCGCGCGCGCCAGCGCCTGGCACTCGACGTCGCGGCCGATCGCCACCAGCTGCTCCGGGGTGACCTGGTGGCCCACCCGCTCGACCTCCTGCTCGATGATCGGGCCCTCGTCGAGGTCGGCCGTCACGTAGTGGGCCGTCGCGCCGATCAGCTTCACACCGCGCGCGTGCGCCTGGTGGTAGGGCTTGGCGCCCTTGAAGCTCGGGAGGAAGGAGTGGTGGATGTTGATGACGCGGCCGCTGAGCTGCTTGCACAGGTCGTCCGAGAGGACCTGCATGTACCGGGCCAGCACGACCAGCTCGACGTTCTCGCCGCGCACCAGCTCCAGCAGCTGCGCCTCCGCCTGCGCCTTGGTGTCCTTCGTGACCGGAATGTGGTGGAAGGGGATGTCGTACGAGGCGACGAGCTCGGCGAAGTCGGTGTGGTTCGAGACCACGGCCACGATGTCGACGGGCAGGGCGCCGATCCGGGTGCGGAAGAGCAGGTCGTTCAGGCAGTGCCCGAACTTCGACACCATCAGCACGACCCGCATGCGCTCGTCGGCGCGGTGGATCTGCCAGTCCATGTCGAAGGAGTCGCCCACCGCCGCGAAGCTGGCGCGGAGCTTCTCCACGGTCACCGGGGCCTCGGCCGTGAAGTGCACCCGCATGAAGAAGAGACCCGAGTCCCGGTCTCCGTACTGCTGACTGTCCTCGATGTTGCAGCCGGTGATGAAGAGGTAGCTCGACACGGCGTGCACGATGCCCTGTTTGTCAGGGCAGGAAAGCGTGAGGACGTACTGGTCAGTCATCCTCGCAGGATGCCACATTCCCCCGGCGCTCCCCGCCCCCGGTCCGGGAAACGGACGCCGCCCCCGCGCGAGACCGCGCTGTCGGCAAGACGCCCCCTAGGGGGTGTCTTGTCGATCAGGCCGGATCAGGGAGCGGCGTCTGGTGCCGTGGATCGCAAGGCGGAGGAGGGAGCCACTGCGGAGCATTGGCGACCGACGACAACGCGGCGAGGCGCGGTGCCAGGCGTCGCGAGCCCGGCAAGATCGGCAAGACGCCCCCTACGCCGCACCCGTCATGATCCGCAGCACGTCGAGCGAGCGCGGCGGCTCGTCCGGGTCGTCCCCGTCGTTCACGGCGAGCCGTACGTGCGCGTCCCGCGCCGCCCGCACCGCCTCCGGCCAGCCGTGGTGCGCCATGTACGTGGCGACCGGGGCGTCCGCCCCGACCTGGTGCATGATCCGCAGCACCCGCAGCACGGCCACGTCCACCAGCGCGGCCTCCGCCGAGTCCCGGAATATGGTGCCGACGTACTTCTCGGCGGACCAGTTGTCCAGCCAGGTGTCCTCCACCAGCCGGTACACGGCGTCGGTGACGTCCCCGTACCCCTCACGGCCGGCCAGCCAGCACTCCTGGTGGAACACCGGGTCGGAAAGCATGTGCAGCGCGGAGCGGACGTTGGTGCGCCAGCGCCACCACGGCATGTCGTTGAGCGGCATGCCGCCCATGGTGGAGGAGCGACGGCCGCGACGGGAAGAGTTCACGGAACTGGACACGTTTCGATCGTACGTTCCCCCGCAGTACGGACAGACCGCACCCCGTAATTCACCTCGTCGTCACCGAGCGTTGAACCTTCCACACTGCCGCGTTACCCATGGGGCGGAATTGTGCGGGGCATGACCGGTAGCGGTAACGGCAGGTTCGGCCTCACCCTCAAGGCCGCGACGGCACTCGTCTCGGCCTGTCTCGTCACCGGCTGCGGGGCGATCCCTGGAGCCACGGGGGGCTCCAGGGACCCCGTCACCGTGATGACCTGGGCGCCGGAAGGCACCCGCGCGACCAACATGCCCGGCATGCCCGCCATGGCCCAGGCGTACGCCCGCTGGGTCAACGCCCGCGGCGGCATCGACGGCCACGAGCTCCGCGTCCTGACCTGCAACGAGCGCAACGACCCGGCCGGCGCCGCCGCCTGCGCCCGGCGCGCCGCCGAGGAGGGCGCGGTCGCGGTCGTCGGCTCGTACAGCCAGCAGGGTCGCGCCTTCATGGCTCCGCTGGAGGCCGCCGGCATCCCGTACATCGGCGGGTACGGCGTCTCCGACGACGAGTTCACCAGCTACCTCTCCTACCCGGTGAACGGCGGGCAGCCCGCGCTGCTCGCGGGCAACGGCATGCAGCTCGCCGAGGCGTGCGAACGCGTCTCGCTCGTCCGGCCCGACTCCGTCACCGGCGACAACCTGCCGCACCTGGTCAACTCCGGCCTCGCCCACCGCCGTCACCGCCTGGCCACCGACATCCCGGCCGCCGAGGACGCCGGCGAGTACGCGGCCGAGGCGATGCGGTCCCGCGACCGGGCCGGTAAGAAGGGCGGCTGCGTCACCGCCGCGCTGGGCGAGCGCACCGCCAACTTCTTCGACTCCTTCCGCCGCCTGCCCTCCGACGGGCGCGACGTCAAGGTCTCCTCGGTCCTCGGCAGCGTCGACCAGCCGCTCGTCGACCGCACCGGCGGCGCGAACGGCCCCTTCGAAGGCGCCTACATCACCGGCTGGTACCCGGAGGCGGGCGATCCGGCCTGGGCCCCGATGCGGCAGGTCATCCGCGAGCACGCCTTCGGCGACAACCGCATCGACCCGGCCGACGCGGGCGTCCAGACCACGTGGATCGCGTACACCGTCCTGCGCCGGGTGATCGAGGCGCTCCGGACGGAGGAGATCACCGCCTCCAAGGTCACCCACGCCCTCGACCGCGGCGTGGAGGTCGACACCGGCGGCCTCACCCCCAGGCTGCGCTGGCGCTACGAGGACATGCTCGGCACGCCGGGCTTCCCGCGGATAGTGAACCGGGACGTCACCTTCCAGGTCGTACGCCAAGGGCGCCTGGTCGCGCAGAAGAAGGGCTTCGTCGACACGGGCCCGACCCTGCGCGAGGCACGCTCGCTCTGACGCCGGACGCCGCTCCCTGACGACCGCTCAGAGCTGCTCGGGCTGGCGCGCGGTCAGGCCGTAGGTGGCAGCGATCTTGTTCCAGAGGCCGGAGGCCTGCCGCTTGGCGGCCGTGGCCTCCCCGCTGGCCACGTTGGCCTGGGCGGTCTGCGCGGTGTTGCGCGCGCGGCCGTCCTTGCAGCCCTTCTTGTCCTTCACCTGTGTCGCCCAGGTCGCGTAGTGGTCGTCAGCGGACGCGGACGCCTGCCACGCCTTGGTGAGGGCGGCGGTCAGCGCGGCGTGGTCGGGCAGCTTGTCGACCTTGAGCCCCTGGAGCTTGGTCACCAGCCCCCGGCGCTGGCTCGCGGCACCGCGCAGGTCGCTGGCGGCCTGGTCGAGCTTGTCGCACCGCTTGATGTTCTCGACGGAACGGATCACCGCGCCCCGGCTGTCGCTGCTCTCGGCGAGCAGCTTGTCGAGCGCCTCGGCCTGCTCCTTGACCGGGTCGGCGGCGGCCTCGGGGGCGCTGCCGTCGGCGGGCGCGGGTGACGTGGCCCCGGCGACGCTGGTGTGGTCACCCGTGCCGCCGCCCGCGTCGCCGCCACCGCCACTGAGCAGCGCCCCGGCGCCGAGCCCGACGACCGCGCAGCCGACGACGACTCCGGCGATGAGCATCACCTTCGGCCGCCGCCGCGACGCGGGCCGCGGCTCGTCGTACGCCTCCTGGTACGGCGGCTGGTGCTGCGCGTGCTGCTGGTGTTGCGGGTGCGGCGTGTGCTGCGCGGGCTGCTGGTACGCGGGTGTCCGCGGGTACTGCTGCTGCGGCATGTGCTGCGTGGCGGCCGCGCCCGCGTCGTCGCGGAAGAGGTTGTCGAACTCGGCGGGCGGCTGCCGCTCGTCGGGCGTCCCGGGCCGGATGCCGTACGGCGCGCCGGACGGCTGCGGCGGGACGGGCGGCAGGTACGCCGTCGCCTCGGCGTCGGGCCCGGCGGGCGGCATCGGCCGGGCGACGGGCGGTATGTACTGCGTGGCGTCGGCGTCGGAGGCCCCGCGGGCGGGCATCTCCGGTGGCAGCGGCTGCGCGACCGTGCCGTACTGCGGCTGCGGCTGAGGCGGCTGCGGCGGCTGGTGCTGCTGTGGCGGCAGCGGGTGCTGCGGCTGGTGCTGCTGGTGCTGCTGGTGCTGCTGCGGCGGGTACTGCTGGTGCTGCTGCTGGTACGGCCCCGGCTGGTACGCCCCGGGCTGCTGCTGCGGCGGCTGGTGCTGGGGCCCCGGCTGCTGCGCCTGCGGAGGAGCCTCCTGCCCGCCGCCCGGCGGGCCCCAGGGGCCGCCCCACGGCTGGCCCCCGGCCGGTCCCGCACCCGCCTGCCCCGGACCCTGGCCCGCGCCCCAGGTCTGGCTGCCCTCGGCGGGCAGCACGACACCTTCGTGCGCGGGCCGCGCCGCCGGAAGGTGCGGCTCCTGACCCTGTCCGCTCTGCGTCACCGGGACTCCTACGTGTGTACCTACGGAATCGTCGGTTCACGCTACCGGGTGACTCCCGGCCCGCGCACACCTGTGTGGCGGCAGTAACAAGAACCCTTTCGCGGACGCTGTTAAGCCGTGGTGCCGGGCGGGCGTCAGGCCGCCTGGAGCTCCAGTCGCGCGCCGAATTCACGGACCGCCGGCTCGTCCGCGTACGGCTCCAGCCGGTGCTGGAGGTCCTCCAGGTACTCCGCGCCGCGCGTCGAGCGCAGCGTGCCGAGCAACTGCGCGGCGCGCGTGCCCGTGTGGCAGGCCTGTTCGACCTCACGCTGCTGGAGCTCGGCCGTGGCCAGCAGGACCAGGCCGATGGCGCGCCGCCGCGCCCGCGACTCCGGGTGCCCGTCGAGCGCGTCGCCCGCGGCCCGTGCCGCCTCCGCCGGGCGCCCCAGGTCCCGGTAGCAGTGCGCCAGTTCGTCGGCGAGGTACGCGTGGTCGAAGTGCGCGATCCACGCCGGGTCGTCGCCCGCCTCCGGGTCGGCCCGGTCCAGCGCGGCCACCGCCCGGCCCACCACCTCCTCGCAGGTGCGCGCGTCGCCGAGCAGCGCGTGCCCGCGCGCCTCCGCCGCCAGGAACATCGCCTCCGCCCGCGGCGGCACGTGCCCGCGCGCCCCCTCCTGCGCGGCCCGCGCCAGCTGGGCGATCTCCCGCGGGTTGCCCAGCTGGGCCGCCAAGTGGCTCATGGACGCGGCCAGTACGTACCCGCCGTACCCGCGGTCCCCCGCCGCCTGCGCGAGCCGCAGGGCCTGGATGTAGTACCGCTGGGCCAGCCCCGGCTGACCGGTGTCCACCGCCATGTACCCGGCGAGCTCCGTCAACCGGGCAACCGCGCCGAAGAGTTGCCGCCCGACGGCGTCCCGGTACGAGCCCGAGAGCAGCCCGGACACCACGCTGTTGAGGTAGTGCACGACCACGGGCCGTACGTGCCCGCTGCCGAAGCGGTGGTCCAGCTCCACCAGCGCGTCCGTCATCGCCCGTACCGCCTCGACGTCGGACGTCCCGACCCGCGCCCCGGTCTGCCGCGCCACATGGGCGTCGGCGCCCGTGATGAGCCAGTCGCGGCTCGGCTCGACCAGCGCGGAGGCGGCGACCGTCGAACCGGACAGGAAGTCGCGCCGGCCCACGTCGCTGCGCCACAGCTCGCAGACCTGCTCGATGGCGCCGAGCACCGTGGGCGCGAACTGCAGGCCCACACCGGAGGCGAGGTGCCTGCCGTTGGCCATGCCGATCTCGTCGATCGTGACCGTGCGGCCCAGCTTGCGGCCCAGCGCCTCGGCGATGATGCCGGGGGCCCGCCCGCGCGGCTGCTGGCCGCGCAGCCAGCGCGCCACCGAGGTCTTGTCGTACCGCAGATCGAGTCCGCGCTCCTGCCCGACCATGTTGACGCGGCGGGCGAGCCCGGCGTTGGAACACCCCGCTTCCTGGATGAGAGCCTGCAGCCGTTCGTTCGGCTGACGGGCGACGAGCGGCCTCGCTGCCATGACTACCCCCTGTTGCGCCGGTGATCAGTCCGTTGATCACTGCCCGGCTGATATGCGAAGAATGCAGAAGTTGACGTCGGATCGCTGCCTTGTGCCGAGACAGGCGTCATGCCATGCAATGCCGGTCAATGACGCGCATTGCCATGCAATGACGTGCAATACCTTGCAATGACAGGAGATTGCCATATGTATGGCACGGCTCCCACCGACTGTGGCTACCCGCCGCCCGCTCCCGGCCCTCCCGCGCGCCCCCGGTCGTGCATCCATGCGCCCCGGATGCCGAATCGATGCTCCTCCGCCTCCCCGCCCGCGCCCCGTAACCCCCCGGTTGACCGGTAGTTGAGCTGTCCGTGGAAGAGACCATCGGAGTCACGGACGCCGCGCGGATCCCCCTGCAGCGAGGCGAGCAGCTGCTGGACGTCGCCGTGCGGTACGCGGAAGAGCGGCACTGGGAGGTGTTCCCCGGCACCTGGCTGGAGCCGGTGGACGGTACGGAGCGGTGCTCGTGCGGCGAGGCCGCCTGCCCCGCGCCGGGCGCGCACCCGGCCCGGCCGGACTGGGCGACGCAGGCGACGGGCAGCGCCGTCGCGGCGCGCCGCATGTGGGGGAAGCAGCCCCGGGCGTCGATCCTGCTGCCGACGGGGCGGACCTTCGACGCGCTGGACGTGCCGGAGGCGGCGGGGTTCCTGGCGCTGGCGCGGATGGAGCGGATGGACCTCACGCTCGGCCCGGTGACCTGCACGCCGAACCGCCGGATGCAGTTCTTCGTCCTGCCGGGCGGCGCGGGCAAGGCGGCCGATCTCGTACGGAAGCTGGGCTGGTCGCCCACCTCCATCGACCTCGTCGCGATGGGTGAGGGGAGCTACGTCGCGGCCCCGCCGACCCGGGTCGGCGGCCACGGCGCGGTGCAGTGGGCCCGCCGGCCGACGCCCGCCAACCGCTGGCTGCCCGACGCCGAGGAGCTCATCAGCCCGCTGGCGTACGCGTGTGGGCGCGAGGCGGCCGCTGCCCGCTCCCGGAAGGCCTGACCAGCGGAAACTGCCGGTCTCCGCCCCTGCGCCGGCCCGGGCCCCGTCCGTAGGCTGACCCCGTTGCCAACAGGTACGTACATACGGGGACTACGGAAGGCAGTGACCATGCCGGACGACGACGAGATGAGGGGCGCCGCGCCCGCCGTGCGGGTCGAGGGTCTGTGGAAGAGGTTCGGCGACCACGTCGCCGTGGCCGGGATCGATCTGCTGCTGCCCGCGGGCCGGTTCATCGGGCTCGTGGGGCCGAACGGCGCGGGGAAGACCACGACGCTGTCCATGGTGACGGGGCTGCTGCGGCCCGATCAGGGCCGGGTGGAGGTGGCCGGGCACGACGTGTGGCGCGACCCGGTCGAGGTGAAGGCGCGGATCGGTGTGCTGCCCGAGGGGCTGCGGCTGTTCGAGCGGCTGTCGGGCCGTGAGCTCCTCGCGTACACCGGGCGGCTGCGGGGGCTGCCGGGGGACGAGGTGGACAAGCGGGCCGCCCAACTGCTGGACGTGCTCGACCTGGCGGGTTCCCAGCACAAGCTGGTCGTGGACTACTCGACCGGGATGCGCAAGAAGATCGGCCTGGCGGCGGCGCTGCTGCACAACCCCGAGGTGCTCTTCCTCGACGAGCCGTTCGAGGGCGTCGACCCGGTGTCGGCGCAGACGATCCGGGGGGTGCTGGAGCGGTACACCGCCTCCGGCGCGACGGTGGTGTTCTCCAGCCATGTGATGGAGCTGGTGGAGTCGCTCTGCGACTGGGTCGCGGTGATGGCGGCCGGCCGGATCCGCGCCCAGGGCACGCTCGCCGAGGTACGCGGCGAAGCGCCGTCCCTCCAGGCCGCGTTCCTGGAACTGGTGGGCGCGCAGGGGCGGGACGCGGGCGAGTCGCTCGACTGGCTGGGCGGTGGCCGGTGATCTCGGTCTTCGTACGGCTGAAGCTGTCGCTGCTGCGCAACGGGCTGCGGCAGTCGGCGGGGCGCACGGCCGTGTACGTCACGTCGATGGTGCTGACGCTGGTGTGCGCGGCGGGGCTGCTGCTCGGACTGGTGCTGCTGCGCGGGCACGCGCAGGCGGCCGCGGTGGTCGTGCCGCTGACGGCGTTGCTGGCGCTGGGGTGGGCGGTGGCGCCGCTGTTCTTCCCGGGCGGTGACGAGACGCTCGATCCGACGCGGCTGGTGATGCTGCCGCTGCGGCCGGCGTCGCTGGTGCGGGCGCTGCTGGTGTCGTCGCTGGTGGGCATCGGTCCGCTGTTCACGCTGTGTCTGGCGGTCGGCGCGGGGCTCGCGTTGGCGCACGGCGCGGCCGCCGTGGTGGTGGCGGTGCTGGCCGTACCCCTGGTGCTGCTGGTGTGCGTGGCGTTGGCGCGGGCGGTCGCGGCGGCGAACATCCGGCTGCTGACCTCGCGCCGGGGGCGGGACCTGGCGGTGCTGAGCGGCCTGCTGATCGCGGTGGGCGCCCAGGTCGTCAACTTCGGGGCGCAGCGGCTCAGTCGGTCGGGCGGCCTCGCGGAGCTGGAGCCGCTCGCGGAGGTGGTGCGGTGGGTCCCGCCGGCGTCGGCGGTCGGCGCGGTGGAGTCGGCGGGCGAGGGCGCGTACGGGGAGGCGGCGGCCGGGCTGCTGCTGGCCGTGGCCGCACTGGCCGGCCTGGTGTACGGGTGGCGGCGCAGCCTGGTGCGGCTGATGACGGCGCCGGACGGCTCGACGCTGGCGGCGGCCTCGCGCCCGTCGCGCCGCGAGTCGGCGGCTTCGGCGGGGTCTTCGACGCGGCTGTGGCCCGAGGGGCGTACGGGCACGGTGATGCAGCGGAGCCTGCGCTATGTGTGGCGGGACCCGAAGACCAAGGCGGCGTGGGTGACCTCTTTGGCGATCGGCCTCATCGTGCCGCTGTTCAACGCCCTGCAGGGCACGGGCTCGGTCTACTTGGCGTGCCTCGCGGCCGCGATGCTCGGCATCCAGATGTACAACCAGTTCGGGCAGGACACCTCCGCCTTCTGGATGGTGGCGATGGCGATCTCCTCGACGCGGGACGCCTACGAGGAGCTGCGGGCGCGCGCCGCCGCGCTGCTGCTGATCACCGTTCCGTACGTGGTGCTGGTGACGGCCGTGACGGCCGCGATCCTGGGCGACTGGGCCGTGCTGCCGGAGGCGTTGGGCCTGTCCTTCGGGGTGCTGGGCGCGATGCTGGGCACGGGCGCGCTGGCGTCGGCCCGCTTCCCGTACTCGATCCCGCAGGACAGCGGCTACAAGAACGTGGCGCCGGGGCAGGCGGGGCTGGCGTGGATGTCGCTGCTGGGCGGCATGCTCGCGGCGACGGTGCTCAGCGCGCCGCTGATCGCGCTCACGGTCACGCTGCACGTCACCGGCGCCGCGTCCTGGCTGTGGCTGCTGCTGCCGCTGGGCGTCGCGTGGGGGGCCCTGCTCACCTGGGCGGGGGTGCGGCTGGCGGCGCCGCGCACGGCGGAGCGCCTGCCGGAGATCCTGGCCGCGGTCAGCAAGGGCTAGCCGGCGCCGGGGCCGAGCCCGGCGAGGAAGGGCTCCAGCACCGCGCGCCAGGCGTCCGGGCGGTCGTAATGGAGGAGGTGGCCGGCGTCGGGCACCTCGGCGTACTGGCCGTGGGGCAGGACGCGGACCATCTCCTGCGCCTCCGCACGGCCGAGTTCGCCGTCGAGGCCCCGGACGACGAGGGCGGGGCAGGAGACCTGGGCGAGCGCGTCCCAGTGGGCGTCGTGGACCCAGGTCTCGCGGGAGGTGAGCATCTGGCGGCGGGAGAAGAGCGGGTACCAGCCGTCCTCGCGCTCGGCCATCACCTCGGCGAAGAACTCACCGCGCGCGGGGCTGGGGCGCTCCAGCCGGGGGTCGTCCTCGCCGAACCACTTGCGTACGTCGGCGAGGGTGGCGAAGGGGACGGGCCAGGAGCCGAACCACTGCTCCCACTCGCGCTGGGAGGCGGCACCGAGGGCGGAGGCCCGCATGTCGCAGATGACGAGGGCGCGGACCAGGTCGGGGCGCTCGGCGGCGAGCTGCCAGGCGGTGAGGGCGCCCATGGAGTGGCCGACGAGGATGGCGGGGCCCAGGCCGAGCTGCTCGATCGCGGCGGCGGCGTCGGCGACGTACGCCTCGCGGGTGAAGGGGCCGTCGGCGGGCTTGTCGCTGCGGCCGTGCCCGCGCTGGTCGAGCGCGACGGCGCGGTGCCGCTCGGCGAGCCAGCGGGCGGTGGTGGCCCAGTGCGAGGCGCGGCCCATCAGGCCGTGGAGGAGCAGGACGCCCGGGACCGCTTCGCCCGCCGCCTGGTCCTTGGGCGGGTCGGCGAACTCCCAGGCGGCGAGGCGTAAGCCGTCGGCCGCGGTCAGGTCGATGCGTCGCACCATGCGTCCTGGCACCCCCTTCTCTCTCGTGTGTCTCGCTGTCTCGTACCGACGCCCACAGTATCGAACTCGTATTCGAAAATCGGGTTCCGGGGCATAACACCGCTCGTTCGAGTGACGCCGCTCAAGGATTGACGGGCGTAACCGAGGGGAGATCTTCATCGGGAGGCGGGCCGCTCGGGGAAAACCGGCCCGAGGGGGATGACCCTGAGAGCTCGGGGCTCCGGGTCAGCACAGGGGAGGCAAGGCCCCGGCGCCGAGAGGCGCCGGGGCTTTCCGTATGCCCATGCCAGCGGGGCACGCGGCGTGCCCGCGCGCCCCGGATGCCGGTGCGGCGCATCACCTGCTCCCTCCCCGGGCCCGCGGCCCCGGCGCTCACGCCCTCAGGTCATATGCCGAGCCAAGCGTGGCACGCGGAAGGGTGCGTGCGCTGCGATTCCGGAAGTAACCGCAGGTAAGCCGCCTAGCGCTTGGCGACGAAGACGTGAGACGCGACGTCCGCGCCCAGCTCCGCGGCCTCGCCGCCGCTGCCGACCAGGACTCCGCCGGGGGACTCCGTCACGCTGACCACCGAGCCGGGCTGCACGCCCGCGCGGCGCAGCGTGTACATCAGCTGGGCGTCCGTCTGGATCGGCTCGCCGATCCGGCGCACCACCACGGTCTTGCCCTCCGCGCCCGCGTCGAGCTCGGCCAGAGACACCATGCCCTCGTCGAGGAACGCCTCCGCGCCGGCCTCCTCGCCCAGCTCCTCCAGGCCCGGGATCGGGTTGCCGTACGGCGACTCCGTGGGGTGGCGCAGCAGCTCCAGGACGCGGCGCTCGACGGCCTCGCTCATCACGTGCTCCCAGCGGCACGCCTCCGCGTGGACCTGCTCCCACTCCAGGCCGATCACGTCGACGAGCAGGCACTCGGCGAGCCGGTGCTTGCGCATCACGCGGGTGGCCAGGCGGCGGCCCTCCTCCGTGAGCTCCAGGTGGCGGTCACCGGCCACGGTGACCAGGCCGTCGCGCTCCATGCGCGCGACCGTCTGGCTGACGGTCGGCCCGCTCTGGTCGAGCCGCTCGGCGATGCGGGCGCGCATGGGCACCACACCTTCCTCCTCCAGCTCGAGGATGGTGCGGAGATACATCTCCGTGGTGTCGATCAGTCCGGACATACATGCCCCTCGATTCGTGCGCTGGCCCTGCCTCAATTCTGACGCATCGCACTGACAACCGTCTTCGGTAGGCGGGGAGCCGGTATTGACAGAGCAATGGTCCAGACCGCAACGTGAGCGCGGGACGACCGAGTGGCACGAGGAGAAGGGGCTCCGAGCCGTGGGCGAGAGCAAGCTGGCCGGCCGGTACTTCGACGCCGCGATCGACCTGCTGCGGCGGGTGCGGGACGAGGAGGCGGAGCACGTCGCCGCCGCCGGCGCCGCCATCGCCGACACCGTCGCCGCGGGGGGCCGCCTCTTCGCCTTCGGCGCCGGCCACTCCTCGCTGGCCGCCCAGGACGTGGTCTACCGGGCCGGCGGGCTCGCGCTGATGAACCTGCTCGCCGTGCCGGGCGTCGTCGGTGTCGACGTCATGCCCGCCACGCTCGGCTCCGCGCTGGAGCGCGTGGACGGTCTGGCGGGCGCGGTCCTGGACGCCTCACCGGCCCGCTCCGGCGACCTGCTGATCGTCGTCTCGCTCTCCGGCCGCAACGCCCTCCCCGTGGAGATGGCGATGAACGCGCGCGCCCTGGGCCTGAAGGTCATCGGTGTGACCTCGTTGGCGTACGCGGAGGAGACGAAGTCCCGGCACGTCTCGGGCACCTTCCTGAAGGACCACTGCGACATCGTGCTGGACTCCAAGATCGCGGTGGGCGACGCGGAGCTCACGCACGAGGGCGTGGAGGCGCCGTTCGCGCCGGCGTCCACGGTGGTCACCAGCGCGCTGATGCAGGCGGCGATGGCCGCGGCGGCCGAGGCCCTGGTGGCCCGCGGCATCGAGCCGCCGCTGCTCCGGTCGGGCAACGTCGACGGCGGGCACGAGTGGAACGGCCGCGTGATGAACGAGTACGCGGACCGGATCTTCTTCCGTCACTGAGCCTCCCGGCCCTCTCGACCCGCCCAGCCCTCCCGGCCCTCTCGACCCTCCCGGCCCTCCCGGCCCTCCCGGGCGAACGCGACCCGTACCGTCAGACCGCCCGACGGGGGCGGGTTCGGGGTGGCCGTGGCCGTCGCTCCGTGCGCGTGCGCGATCGACTCCACGATCGACAGGCCCAGGCCCGCGCCCTCGCCCCCGGAGTGGTGGAAGGGCTCGAAGAGGAGCGGGACCGCGTCCGGCGCGGCGGCGACGGGCGCGTACGCCGCCTCCGGCGGCCTGCCGTGGGTCGTCCCGCCCTGGGCGGTGGGCGGCGGCTTCGCCGCCACCCTGGCGATCGGCACGGTGGCCGGCCTCTACCCGGCGGTGCGGGCGGCCCGGCTGTCCCCGACGCTGGCGCTGCACGCGGCGTAGCCGCCGGGGCTCTCCGGCCGGGCCCTCCCCCGGGCCCGCCCCGGAGAGCCGCCTCAACCTCCCGGGCGTCCCCCCAGCGCCGACGCCAGGTCCACCGAGCCCGCCACGCGGACCGCCACGCTCTCCGCGTACGCCGCGTCCGGGCGTTCGAAGGCCGGTCTGGTCGCGCAGCGGAGGAAGGTCACCACACCCAGCGTGCGGCCCCGGCTGCGCAGGACCATGCAGAGGGCGTGAGCCGCGTCCCGGGGCCACTGGCGCTCCGCGGCCCAGGCCTCGGACGCGGCGCTCGCCCGTACCGAACCGGCGCGGTCCACCGCCTGGAGGGCCGGATGGCCGGGGCCGTACCGCACGGGAAGGCCCCCGCCCGCCACGCGGGCGACGGGACCGGGCGCGCCGGAGGGCGACGCCGCGGCGCGTACGAGGCCCTCGCCCCGCGCCGGGTCGGGGCCGACGAGGTCGAGCAGCACGTGGTCGGCGAATCCGGCGAGCGCGAAGTCCAGGTACACGGCCGCCGCCTGCATCGGGTCCTCGCACTCCGCCGCCGCGCCGCCCGCGCGGTGCAGCTGGCTGGAGCGGAACCGCAGCCGGTCGGCCTCCTGTGCCGCCAGCTTGTCCTCGGTCACGTCCTGGAACAGCCAGCCGACGCCCAGCGGTACCGGCTCCTCCGCGAGCGGGGACGCCAGCCGCAGGAAGCCGCTGCGCCAGCACCGTCGCCGCTCGCCCTCCGCCGTCCGCACCGTCACCCACAGCTCGGCGAGCCCCCGGGGCGCGCCCTGCGCCAGTACGTGCTGGAGCGCGCCCTCCAGCTCCTCCACGCCCTGCACCACCAGCTCGCCCAGCGGCCGCCCCAGCACCGCCGTGCGCCCGGCGCCCAGCGCCCGGGCGGCGTGCCCGTTGACCAGGGCCGGGCGCAGGTCGACGTCGACGAGCACGACACCCCAGGCGGCGTCCTCGAACAGCGCCTCGCTGAGCGCGATGGACCGCTCCAGGTCGATCTGCGCGTGCACATCGCTGAACGCGCAGTACACCCCCGCCGGCCGGCCGTCCGCGCCGCGCACACCGGCCGACTGCGTCCGTACAAGGACCCGCCCGCCGTCCTTGCGCAGCAGCGGGAACTCGTGCACCTGCCGACCGGCCGCCCGCATGACCCCGGCCAGCCGCTCCCACACCTCCGCGGCGTCCTCGGCCCGCGCGGCCCACCCGCCGAGCCCGGGCCGTCCGACGGCCTCCTCGGCGGTCCAGCCGAGGATCCGCTCGGCCTCGCGGTTCCAGTGGGTGATCACCCCGTCGGCGTCGAACGCACAGAGCGCCGCGTCCATCCCGTCCAGCAGCGCGGCGAGCAGCTCGTCCGATCCGCGCTCACCGGTCGCCGTCTCGCTCTTGGACGCAGTCATCCCGGCACCCCCTGCAGGACGTGTCCCAACCTGTTCTCCTGTACTCACCTGCGGTCATTGAACTGGAAGGTGACCCAGGACACAGCCCGTTCGCGAAAATGCGTTGTGCGGCCGCCGGACCGGTTCTTACTGTGTGGGCACACAGGAAAGGAGGTGATCCGGAAGTGGTTTCTTTTCGGATGCGTGAGGTGACTGCGGGCTGAGGCCTGTCGTCGCACTCTGTGCAAAAGCGGCAGGCCTCCTGCCGTAATCCCAAGCAGTCACCGGCCCGCGGGCTCGTCGGCACATCCGGCCGACCCCTCCGTCCAGGAGGGAACAGAGCCCGCGGGCTTCTGCGTTTCCCGGCCTCCGTCGTTTCCCTGGCTCCGTCTGAGTAGAAGCCGCACGCGGAGATGAGTACGCGGCCCGGTGTGGGCGGCCGGGCGCGGGCGGCAGCATGGCAGCCATGACGAACACGACCGCGGACACCGCCGGCTCCACAGCCGGCACCACCGGCACCACCGACCCCGCCGACCCCTTCGCCCCGTCCACGGGCGCCGTGCGCGTCTTCGCCGGAATCGGGCTCCTGCTCCTCGCCGTCGCCTTCGTCGCGACCCTCGTCATCGTCCTGAACCAGGCCTACAGCGGCGACGGCGGCAGTGGCCCGCTCATCGGAGCGGCGATGTGGTCGATGGGGCTGTCCGGCCTGGTGGGCCTGGCGGCGCTGTGCGCGCCGCGGGACACGCTGGACCACGCCGTACGCCGCGGGGCGGTGTTCGCGCAGTACGCGTTGGCCTTCGGCGGCCCGGTGCTGGCCGCGATCGACTTCGCCTGAGCGGCGCCCGCCCCGGTCGACGCGTCAGGGCGAGAGGCGCTCCACGCGCCAGGAGGCGTCCTGCCCGACGTAGCGCAGCCGGTCGTGCAGCCGGTTCTCGTGGCCCTGCCAGAACTCGACCGTCTCCGGGGCGATCCGGAAGCCGCCCCAGTGCGGCGGCACCGGCACCTGCTCGCCCTCCGGGTAGCGCGCCGCGAGCTCCTCGAAGCGGGCCAGCAGTTCCGCCCGCGAGGCGATCACGGACGACTGCTCGCTCGCCCAGGCGCTCAGTTGGGAGCCGTGCGGGCGGGTGCGGAAGTACGCGGCCGTCTCGTCGCGGCCCACGCGGGACGCCACGCCGGTGACGATGACCTGGCGGGCCACCGGGTGCCAGGGGAACAGCAGCGAGACGTACGGGTTGGTGTCGAGCTCCATGCCCTTGCGGGAGCCGTAGTTGGTGAAGAAGACGAAGCCCCGCTCGTCGTAGTGCTTGAGCAGCACCGTGCGCGACGAGGGGCGGCCGTCGGGCGAGGCCGTGGAGACGATCATGGCGTTCGGCTCGTGGATCACCCCGCTGCCGGCCACCTCCTTGAACCAGCGGTCGAACTGGTCCATCGGCTCGGCCGCGAGGTCCGACTCCAGGAACTGGGCGGTGCGGTACTGCTCGCGCATGTCGGCGGGATCGAGAGCTGCTGGGTCGAGAGCGTCTGTCACAGAGGCCATCCTGCCTCAGGGGGTGGCTCGTGGATCAGGCCGGGCCGACCAGTCTTCCCGGCACCCAGTGCCACTAATCCTTCCTTCCCGGTTCGGCGGAGTGTGCCGGATGTCACGCTTCCCCGCATCGGGGGAACCCGACAGACTCATGCGCTGGGTCACTGTTCCCTCCCTACGACGGTGCTGGATGACCACCTGCCGTACGGGGTATCACCGCACCCCCGGAAAACACACCGGAACTCTCACCGGAAGACTCACCTCACGAGGAGCCGCCTGATGTCCGACTTCGTACCCGGACTCGAAGGAGTCGTCGCGTTCGAGACGGAGATCGCCGAACCGGACAAGGAAGGCGGTGCGCTGCGCTACCGCGGCGTCGACATCGAGGAACTCGTCGGGTCCGTCTCGTTCGGCAACGTGTGGGGCCTGCTGGTCGACGGGGCGTTCAACCCCGGTCTGCCGCCGGCCGAGCCGTTCCCGATCCCGGTGCACTCCGGCGACATCCGTGTCGACGTGCAGTCGGCGCTCGCCATGCTCGCCCCGGTGTGGGGCCTGAAACCGCTCCTCGACATCGACGAGGAGCAGGCCCGCGACGACCTCGCGCGGGCGGCCGTCATGGCGCTGTCGTACGTCGCGCAGAGCGCGCGCGGGCAGGGCCTGCCGATGGTGCCGCAGAGCGAGATCGACAAGGCGCAGTCCGTCGTCGAGCGGTTCATGATCCGCTGGCGCGGCGAGCCGGACCCGAAGCACGTCAAGGCCGTCGACGCGTACTGGACGTCCGCCGCCGAGCACGGCATGAACGCCTCCACCTTCACGGCCCGCGTCATCGCCTCCACGGGCGCCGACGTGGCCGCGGCCCTCTCGGGCGCCGTCGGCGCCATGTCCGGGCCCCTGCACGGCGGGGCCCCGTCCCGCGTCCTCGGCATGATCGAGGAGATCGAGCGCACCGGTGACGCCGGCGCGTACGTCCGCCAGGCCCTCGACAAGGGCGAGCGCCTGATGGGCTTCGGCCACCGCGTCTACCGCGCCGAGGACCCGCGCGCCCGCGTCCTGCGCCGTACCGCCAAGGAGCTCGCCGCGCCGCGCTTCGAGGTGGCGGAGGCGCTGGAGAAGGCCGCCCTGGAGGAGCTGCACAACCGCCGCCCGGACCGGGTCCTGGCGACGAACGTGGAGTTCTGGGCGGCGATCGTGCTGGACTTCGCGGAGGTCCCGGCGCACATGTTCACCTCCATGTTCACCTGCGCCCGCACGGCCGGCTGGAGCGCCCACATCCTGGAGCAGAAGCGCACCGGCCGCCTGGTCCGCCCCTCCGCCCGCTACGTGGGCCCGGGCCCGCGCAGCCCGCGCGAGATCGCCGGTTTCGACGACATCACCGGCTGACGCCGGTACCGATACGGCGACGGCGCCGGCCCCCGCGCGGGGGCCGGCGCCGTTCGCGTACGTACGCGGGCTCAGAGGCTGATGAGCCGGACACGGTCACCGCAGAGGCGGGACATGTCGTCGATGTCCGACGTCATCATCATGACCGGGCCCGGCTGGCGCCGCGCCATCTCGGCGACCGTGGCGTCGATGGCGTACTTGTGGCCGTGCAGGCCGGTTTCCTTGAGCAGCCGGGCGGCGGCCTTGGCGGACTGCTCGGTGACGGGCTCGACCTTGCAGCGGGACAACAGCCACTGGAGGCGCGGGAGGTTCACACCGTCGTACATCACCTCGACGATGGTGTTGGCGCAGACCACGAGCCTGGCGCCCACGTCGTAGAAGACCTGGATCTTCGTCGTGACTTTCCGGTCCCGGGCGATCCAGGCCGACAGTCCCTCCGAGTCCAGGACGACGGAACTAACGTGGTCGCTCAAGCCGCCCTCGCAGAGTGGTGTCGGCGTCGGCATCGAGCTCCCCGAAGATCTCCGCGCGTGCCTCAGCGAGTTCCTCCTCGGTGAAGGCGCCGTACTCTTCCTGATAGAGCCGCAGCTCCTCACCCAGCAGGTCGTGCCTCACCCGTTCGGCCACGGCCTCCGCCACGAAACCGGACACGTTGTCCGTCGACTTCTTCAGTATCTCCACCAGGGCACTGGGGAGCGTCACGGTGATGCGTGTGGTCTCAGCCATGCGACAAGCCTACCGGAGGCGCGCATACCGCGATATGCACGATCGGGTGAACTCTCCCGTCAGCCCAGCACCTCGTCCAGCAGCTTCCCCCACTGCGCCACCACCCGGTCCCGTCGGGCCCGGTCGTCGGTCAGCAGGTTGGCGAGGCCGAGGCCGCGGGCCATGTCCAGGAAGCCCTGGACCGTCTCGCGGACGCCGGGGCGGGACTCGTCGGCGGCGAGAAGCTCGACCGCGATGCGGTGGGTCTCGCGGCCGACCTTGGCCTCCAGTTCGGTCACGCGGGCGCGCAGCTGCTCCTCGTTGGAGGCGGCCACCCACAGGTGCAGGGCCGCCCGGAACAGGGGGCCCGTGTAGAGGTCCACCAGGGCCGCGACGACCGCCGCGCGGCCCTGCACGGGCAGGGCGCGCAGGGCCTGGGAGCGCTCCTCGGCGACGTACTCGACGGCCGCCGTGAAGAGGTCCTCCCGGGTCGGGAAGTGGTGCTGGGCGGCGCCGCGCGAGACACCGGCGCGTTCGGCGACGACGGAGACGGTCGAGCCCGCCCAGCCGCGCTCGGCCAGGCAGGCCACGGCCGCCTCCAGGAGCCGCTGCCGGGTGGCCCGGCTGCGGTCCTGCTTCGGCGCCTTCGAAGCGTTCGGCGCCTTCGCGGCGGTGGTAGCGGTCGTACCGGTGGTCACAACACCCATGCAGCGTCCCGTCGCTCCAGGAAGGCCGTCATCCCCTCGCGGGCCTCCGCCGAGGCGAAGAGCGAGGCCGAGCGCTGGACGAGATCCTCCGCGTCGCGCTCGAAAGTTTCCAGCACCCTAGCCGTGACCAGCCGCTTGCTCTCCGCCAGCCCCTGCGGCGACGCCCGCCGCAGCCCGTCCAGCACGGGCGTGAGCGCGCGGTCCACGTCCTCCCCGACGACGGTCACCAGGCCGATCCGGGCCGCCTCCGCCGCGTCGAACCGCTCGCCCGTCAGGTAGTACCGGCTCGCGGCCGCCGGGTCGAGGCGCGGCAGCAGCGTCAGCGAGATGACGGCCGGCGCCACCCCGAGGCGGGCCTCCGTGAGCGCGAAGTCCGCCTCCGGCGCGGCCGCCACGATGTCGCACGCGCCCACCAGACCCAGCCCGCCGGCCCGTACGTGCCCGGTCACGCGCGCCACCACCGGCTTGGGCAGCTCCACGATCGCCCGCAGCAGCGCCACGAAGGTGTACGGGCTGGGCGGCGCCTTCAGGTCGGCGCCCGCGCTGAACGTCGGCCCCGCGTGCGTGAGCACCACCGCCCGGACCGCCGGGTCCTTGCCGCAGGCGTCCAGCGCCTCCGCCAGCTCGCCGACGACCCGCGCGGACAGCGCGTTGCGGTTGTCCGGGGAGTCCAGCGTCAGGGTGGTGATGCCGCGCTCGTGCGCGGTGGTGACGAGGCTCGTCATGCGCCCTCCCGTTCCCTCTCCCTCAGTTCCCGGCGGAGGATCTTCCCCGACGCCGCCCTCGGCACGCCCTCGATGAACTCGACCCGCCGGATCTTCTTGTACGGGGCGACCTTGCCGGCCACGAAGGCCATGACCTCGCCTGCCGTCGGTTCCGTGGCGCCCGGCCGCCGTACGACGTACGCCTTCGGCACCTCGTCGCCGTCCTCGTCGTACACGCCGATCACCGCCGCGTCCGCGATGCCCTCGTGCGTCAGCAGCAGCGCCTCCAGTTCGGCCGGCGCGACCTGGAAGCCCTTGTACTTGATCAGCTCCTTGACGCGGTCGACGACGTACAGCCAGCCGTCGGCGTCGACGCGCCCCACGTCGCCGGTGTGCAGCCATCCCTCCGCGTCGACCATCGCGGCCGTCGCGTCCGGACGGCCCAGGTAGCCCTTCATCACCTGCGGCCCCCGGATCCAGATCTCGCCCTCCTCCCCCGCGCCCAGGTCCTTGCCGGGGTCGTCGAGGGACACGATCCGCATCTCGGTGCTCGGCAGCAGCTTGCCGACGGCGCCCGGTGGGGCGTCGGGGGCCGTCAGCGGCACCACGTGCGTGGCGGGCGACAGCTCCGTCATGCCGTACGCCTGCCGTACGGGTGGCAGCCCGAGCCGCGCCGCGCAGGCCCGGGCGAGGTGCCCGTCGAGCGGGGCGGCGGCGCTGAGGACGTACTCCAGCGACGACAGGTCGTAGCGCGTGACCGCCGGGTGCCTGGCGAGCGCGAGGACCACCCGCGGGGCCACGTACAGGCCGTTGACGCGGTGCTTCTCGATCGTCCCGAGGAACTGCTCCAGATCGAAGCGCGGCAGCACGACCACGGTGGCGCCGTGCCGCAGCGGCGCGTTCATCAGCGCCGTCAGGCCGTAGATGTGGAAGAACGGCAGGACGGCGAGGATCCGGTGGCCGGGCCCCACCGGCACCAGCGGGTCCAGCTGCGCCAGGTTGGTGGCGATCGAGCGGTGGGTGAGCATGACGCCCTTGGGGACGCCGGTCGTGCCGGAGGAGTACGGCAGCACGGCGACGTCCTCGTCCGGGTCGATCGCGACGGACGGTTCCGGCGCCGTCGAGCCCAGCATGTCCAGGACGGAGCGGTGCCCTTCCGCCTGGTCGCAGACGAAGATCTCGCGGACGTCCGTTCCGCGCGCGGCGCGCCGGGCCGTCTCCAGGAGCGGCGAGACGGTGACGACCCAGCGGGCGCCGGAGTCCCGCAGCTGCTTGGCGACCTCCTCGGCCGTCGCCAGCGGGTGGAGGGTGGTGACGGACGCGCCGGCGCGCGTCGCCGCGTAGAAGACGGCCGGGTAGACGACGGTGTTCGGGCTGTGCAGCGCCAGCACGTCGCCCTTGCGTACGCCCGCCTCCGCGAGCGCGGCGGCGATGCGGCGGTGGTACGTGTCGAGCTGGGCGTACGTGACGGTCAGCTCGCCCGCGCCGTCGACGAGGGCGACGGTGTCGCCGTACGCGCGGGCGTTGTCCAGGACGGCGTCGTGGATGGGGAGGGACAGGGTCGGGACGTCCGCGTACTCGCTGTGGAACACCATCAACGGCTCCTGTCGGTACGGCGTCGGTGATCAGTACGACTTGGGCAGTCCGAGCGTCTGGTGGGACACGTAGTTCAGAATCATTTCCCGGCTGACGGGGGCTATCCGTGCCACACGTGAGGCGGTGATGAGCGAGGCGAGGCCGAACTCGCGTGTGAGGCCGTTTCCGCCGAGGGTGTGCACGGACTGGTCGACGGCCCGCACGCACGCCTCGGCCGCCGCGTACTTGGCCATGTTGGCGGCCTCGCCCGCGCCGATGTCGTCGCCCGCGTCGTACAGGTGGGCCGCACGCTGCATCATCAGGCGGGCCAGCTCCAGTTCGATGTGGACCTGGGCGAGGGGGTGCGCGATGGCCTGGTGGGCGCCGATGGGCGACTTCCACACCTGGCGCTCCTTGGCGTACGCGACGGCCCGCGCGACCGCATACCGGCCCATGCCGATGGCGAAGGCGGCCGTCATGATGCGCTCGGGGTTGAGCCCGGCGAAGAGCTGGAGCAATCCGGCGTCCTCGTCACCGACGAGCGCGTCCGCCGGGAGCCGTACGTCGTCCAGGGTCAGCTCGAACTGCTTCTCGTGGGCGTGCAGTTCCATGTCGATGGGGTGGCGGCCGAAGCCGGGGGTGTCGCGCGGGACGACGAACAGGCACGGCTTCAGGCTGCCCGTGCGGGCGTCCGCCGTGCGGCCCACGATCAGCGTCGCGTCGGCGATGTCGACACCGGAGATGAACACCTTGCGGCCGGTCAGCACCCAGTCGTCGCCGTCGCGGCGCGCGGTGGTGGTGATCCGGTGGGAGTTGGAGCCCGCGTCCGGCTCGGTGATGCCGAAGGCCATGGTGCGGCTGCCGTCGGCGAGGCCCGGCAGCCAGCGCCGCTTCTGCTCGTCGGTGCCGAAGCGGGCGATGACCGTGCCGCAGATCGCCGGGGACACCACCATCATCAGCAGCGGGCAGCCCGCCGCGCCCAGCTCCTCCAGGACGATGGACAGCTCGGCCATGCCACCGCCCCCGCCGCCGTACTCCTCGGGGAGGTTCACCCCGAGGTAGCCGAGCTTGCCGGCCTCCGCCCACAGGGCCTCGCGGTCGTGCTCGCGCCCGTGGCGCCGCCCGAGGGCGGCGACGGCGGCGCGCAGGGCCTGGTGCTCCTCGTTCTCGGTGACTCCGGTCATGCCTGTTCCTCCTGTACGTCCTGTACGACGGCGAGCAGGGCACCGACCTCGACCTGGTGGCCGAGGGCGGCGTGGAGCGCGGTGAGCGTGCCGGAGGCGGGAGCGGCGATCCTGTGCTCCATCTTCATGGCCTCCAGCCAGACGAGCGGCTGCCCCGCCTCGACCCGGTCCCCGGGCGCCACGTCGGCGACCCGGACGACGGTGCCGGGCATCGGCGCGAGCAGCGAGCCGGGCGCGGCGCGCTCGGCGGGGTCGGTGAAGCGGGGAGGTGCGGTGAGCCGGAACGGCCCCGCATACACGGTGCCGTCGCCGTACGCGGCGACCTCGAAGCGCCGGACGACGCCGGCCACGTCGAGGCGGACGTGGTCGGGCGACACGTCCACCACACGCGTGTGCGGGTGGGACTCGACGGTGAACCGGCCGTCACGGGTGGGGCGGTAGCGGATCTCGTGATCGCCGTAGCGGGCGGTCTGCGGCTGCGACGGCACGTTGCGGAAGGCGCCGAAGCGCCCGGAGTGGCGTGCGGCCTCCGCGAGGGCGGCGGCCACGGCCGCCTCGGCCTCCCCGGGCTCGGGGGCGGTGAGTCCGGGCAGGTGCCGCTCATAGAACCCGGTGTCGAGCCGCCCCGCCACGAAGTCCGGGTGCCGCAGCGACCGCACGAGCAGCTCCCGGTTGGTGGCGGGCCCGTGCACGCGGGCGCGCGCCAGGGCGTGGGCCAGCTTGCGGATCGCCTCCTGCCGGGTGGGCGCGTGGGCGATCACCTTGGCCAGCATGGCGTCGTAGTGGACGCCGACGGCGTCCCCGGCGGCGTATCCGGCGTCCACGCGGAGCCCGTCACCCGCCGGGAGGTCCAGCGCGTGCAAGGTGCCCGTCTGCGGGGCCCACGCGCGGGCCGGGTCCTCGGCGTAGAGGCGGGCCTCCACCGCGTGGCCCGAGGGGGTCGGCGGTTCGGGCGGAAGCGCTCCGCCCTCCGCGATCCGGAGCTGGAGGGCGACCAGGTCGAGGCCGAAGACGGCTTCCGTGACGGGGTGTTCGACCTGGAGGCGGGTGTTCATCTCCAGGAAGTACGCCCGGTCGCCGGAGACCAGGAACTCGACCGTGCCCGCGCCCACGTATCCCACCGCCCGTGCCGCCGCCACCGCCGAGGTGTGCAGCGTCTCGCGCAGGGCGGTGCTCAGGCCCGGCGCCGGGGCCTCCTCGACGACCTTCTGGTGCCGCCGCTGGAGCGAACAGTCGCGGGTGCCGAGCGCCCACACGGTGCCGTGGGTGTCGGCGAGGATCTGCACCTCGACGTGGCGGCCCCGCTCGACGTACGGCTCCGCGAACACCTCGCCGTCGCCGAACGCCGAACGGGCCTCGGCGGTGGCCGCCGCCAGCTCGCCGGGGAGCGCGGCCAGGTCCCGGACGACCCGCATGCCCCGGCCGCCGCCGCCCGCCGCCGCCTTGAGCAGGAGCGGCAGGTCCTCGGGGGTGGCCGTCGCCGGGTCGACGGGGTCCAGCAGCGGGACGTCCGCCGCCGCCATCAGCTCCTTCGCGCGCGTCTTGGACGCCATCGTCTCGATCGCCTTGGGCGGCGGGCCCACCCACGTGAGACCGGCGTCCAGCACCGCACGCGCGAAGTCGGCGTTCTCGGACAGGAAGCCGTACCCGGGGTGGACGGCGTCCGCGCCCGCCGCGAGGGCGGCCTTCACGATCAGGTCGCCGCGCAGGTAGGTGTCGGCGGGTGCCGCGCCCGGCAGCCGTACGGCCGTGTCGGCCTCCCGTACGTGCAGGGCGGACGCGTCCGGGTCCGCGTACACCGCCACCGTGTCGACGCCGAGCGAGCGGCAGGTGCGGAAGACGCGGCAGGCGATCTCCGCGCGGTTCGCCACAAGGACGGAAGTAATCATCAGGGCCTCACATCCGGAAGACGCCGAAGCCGCCGCGCGCGCCTTCGACCGGGGCGGTGTGGATCGCCGACAGGCACAGGCCGAGGACGGTGCGCGTGTCGCGCGGGTCGATGACCCCGTCGTCGTACAGCCGCCCCGACAGGAACAGCGGCAGCGACTCCGCCTCGATCTGCTGCTCCACCATGGCGCGCAGCGCGGCGTCGCCCTCGTCGTCGTACGGCTGCCCCTTGGCCGCCGCCGACGCGCGGGCGACGATCGACAGGACGCCGGCGAGCTGCTGCGGGCCCATGACGGCGGACTTGGCGCTGGGCCAGGCGAACAGGAAGCGGGGGTCGTAGGCGCGGCCGCACATGCCGTAGTGCCCGGCGCCGTACGAGGCGCCCATGAGCACGGAGAGGTGCGGGACGCGCGAGTTGGACACCGCGTTGATCATCATCGCGCCGTGCTTGATGATGCCGCCCTGCTCGTACTCCCTGCCGACCATGTAGCCGGTGGTGTTGTGCAGGAACAGCAGCGGGATGTCCCGCTGGTTGGCCAGCTGGATGAACTGGGCCGCCTTCTGGGACTCGGCGGAGAACAGCACGCCCTGGGCGTTGGCGAGGATGCCGACCGGATAGCCGTGCAGCGTGGCCCAGCCGGTGGTGAGCGAGGGCCCGTACAGCGGCTTGAACTCGTCGAAGTCGGAGCCGTCGACGATCCGGGCGATGACCTCGCGCGGGTCGAAGGGGGTCTTCAGGTCCCCCGGCACGATGCCGAGGAGCTCCTCCGAGTCGTACGTCGGCGGCTCGGCCGGGCCGGGATCGGGGTGCGCCTTGCGGTGGTTGAGGCGGGCGACGATCCGGCGGGCCTGGCGGAGGGCGTCCGGCTCGTCGACGGCGTAGTGGTCGGCGAGGCCCGACACGCGGGCGTGCATCTCGGCGCCGCCGAGGGACTCGTCGTCGCTCTCCTCGCCGGTGGCCATCTTCACCAGCGGCGGCCCGCCGAGGAAGACCTTCGACCGCTCCTTGATCATGACGGTGTGGTCGGACATGCCGGGCACGTAGGCGCCGCCCGCCGTCGAGTTGCCGAAGACGACGGCGACGGTCGGGATCCCGGCGGCGGACAGGCGCGTGATGTCCCGGAAGAGCGCCCCGCCCGGGATGAAGATCTCCTTCTGGGAGGGCAGGTCGGCGCCGCCGGACTCGACGAGCGCGATGCACGGCAGCCGGTTGGCGTACGCGATCTCGTTGGCGCGCAGGGCCTTCTTCAGCGTCCAGGGGTTGGACGCGCCGCCGCGCACGGTCGGGTCGTTGGCGGTGATCAGGCACTCGACGCCCTCGACGACGCCGATGCCGGTGACGATCGACGCGCCGACGGTGTGGTCGCTGCCCCAGGCGGCGAGCGGCGACAGTTCGAGGAACGGCGCCCCGGGGTCGAGGAGCAGCTCGATCCGCTCGCGGGCGAGCAGCTTGCCCCGCGCGCGGTGGCGTTCGACGTACTTGGGTCCGCCGCCCGCCAGTGCCTTGGCGTGCTCGGCGTCGAGTTCGGCCAGCTTGGCGAGCATGGCCTCGCGGTGCGCAGCGTAGTCGGGCCCGGCGGTGTCCAGGCGCGAGGGGAGCACGGTCACAGCAGGGCCTCCGGGATGTCGAGGTGGCGGGCGCGCAGCCATTCGCCGAGGCCCTTGGCCTGGGGGTCGAAGCGGGCCTGGGCGGCGACGCCCTCGCCCAGCAGGCCGGTGACGACGAAGTTCAGCGCGCGCAGGTTCGGCAGGACGTGCCGTACGACGGGTAGGTCGCGTGCCTCCGGGATCAGGTCGCGGAACCGGTCGGCGGTCAGCTCGTGGGCGAGCCAGCGCCACGCCTCGTCCGTCGGCGCCCAGACGCCCACGTTGGCGTCGCCGCCCTTGTCGCCGCTGCGGGCCCCGGCGACCAGCCCGAGCGGCGCGCGCCGTACGGGCCCGGGCGGCAGGGGCTCGGGGAGGGGCGGTTCCGGGACGGGCTCCAGGGGATGGGTGCGTACGGGGGCCGGGACGACCTCGTGGTGCCCGTCCGGCAGCACGGCGGTGTGCGGGACCGTGCCCGCGTCGACGTACTCCGCCTCGAAGACGCCGTACGGGGTGCCCTTGCCGGGGGGCGCGGTCACGTGGAAGCCGGGGTAGCTGCCGAGCGCCAGCTCGACCGCCGCGCCGCTGACCGCCCGTCCCACGACGTCGGGGTCGCGGTCGCGGACGACGAGCCGCAGCAGGGCGCTGGCCGTCTCCTCGGTGTCGGCGTCCTCCCGGTCGGTCCGGGCCAGCTCCCAGCGCACCTCGGCCGGTTTCACGGGGAGCGCGTCCTCGACCTGGGCGCGCACGAGCCGGGCCTTGGCCTCGATGTCGAGGCCCGTGAGCACGAACACGACCTCGTTGCGCCAGCCGCCGAGCCGGTTCAGTCCGACCTTGAGCGCCGGAGGCGGCGGCTCGCCCCGTACGCCGGAGATCCGGACCCGGTCCGGTCCGTCCGGCGCGAGGTGCGCGGTGTCCAGCCGGGCCGTCACGTCGGGGCCCGCGTACCGGGCGCCCGCCGTCTCGTAGAGCAGCTGCGCGGTGACGGTGCCGACGTCCACGAAGCCGCCCGTGCCGTCGTGCTTGGTGATGACGGCGGTGCCGTCCTCGTGGAGCTCGGCGAGGGGGAACCCGGGGTGCCGTACGTCATGGTGGGCGAAGAAGGCGTAGTTGCCGCCCGTCGCCTGGGTCCCGCACTCCAGGACGTGCCCGGCGATCACCGCGCCCGCGAGCCGGTCGTAGTCCTCGGGGCCCCAGCCGAACCACCAGGCGGCGGGTCCGCTGACAAGCGCCGCGTCCGTGACCCGGCCGGTCACGACGACGTCCGCGCCGCCGCGCAGGCAGGCGGCGATGCCGCCCCCGCCGAGGTACGCGTGCGCCGCGAGGACGCCGTCGCGCGGCGCGGGCAGCCGGTCGCCCTCGACGTGCGCGACCCGCACCCCGGGCAGGCCGAGCCGGGCGGCGAGGGCGCGCAGGGCGTCGGCGAGGGACGCCGGGTTGAGGCCGCCGGCGTTGGTCACGATCTTCACGCCGCGCTCGTGGGCGAGGCCGAGGCCCTCCTCCATCTGGCGCAGGAAGGTCTTGGCGTATCCGAGCGCCGGGTCCTTCATGCGGTCGCGGGCGAGGATGAGCATGGTCAGCTCGGCGAGGTAGTCGCCGGTGAGGACGTCCAGCTCGCCGCCGGTGAGCATCTCGCGTACGGCGTCGAAGCGGTCGCCGTAGAAGCCGGAGGCGTTGCCGATCCGCAGCACGCTCACTGGGAGGCTCCCTTGGCGGCGCGGCCGGGTCCCGCCGGTCCGGCGAAGGCCTGCGCGATGTCGAGCCAGCGGTCGGCCTCGGCGCCCTCGGCTCGTACGGCCACGTCGTCGCGGTGGGCCCGCTGGGTGACCAGCAGGCAGAAGTCCAGGGCGGGCCCGGTCACACGCTGGCCGGCGTCCTCGGGCCCGTACGTCCACAGCTCCGTGCCGTCCGGTGCGGTGAGCTCCACCCGGAAGGGCCCGGCGGGCGGGGTCAGGCCGCGGACGGCGTAGGCGTAGTCCCGGGCGCGCACGCCGATCCAGGCGACGTGCCGGAGGCGCGCGGTCGGTTCCCGTACGGCTCCGAGGGCGTCGGCGACGTCCTGGCCGTGCGCCCAGGTCTCCATCAGGCGGGCGGTGGCCATGGACCCGGCGCTCATGGGCGGCCCGTACCAGGGGAAGCGGGCGCCGGGGGGCGCGGCGCGCAGGGCGTGCTGGAGGCGCTCGCGCCCCTCGCGCCAGCGGGCCAGCAGCTCGTGCGGGGGCCCGGCCGCCCCCTCCTCCGCCCCCTGGTCGACGAAGGTGTCGGGCGCCTTCGCCGCCTCGGCGGTGTGCGCCGCGAAGGCCTCCGGGGCGGTGACGGCGAGCAGCGCCGCGGCGTCGGTCCACGCGAGGTGGGCGATCTGGTGGGCGATGGTCCAGCGGGGCGCGGGGGTGGGCGCTGCCCACCGGTCCGGTTCCAGGGGCGCGACCAGCCGGTCGAGCTCCTCGCTCTCGTCACGCAGGTCGTCCAGCAAGGCGTGGGACACGGGGCGCTCCCTCCGGGACACGGGCACGGAAAACGCGGTGCGTGCCCCGGAGCATGACAGCGCCCGGAGAAACAAGCAAGCGTGCTTGCTTTACTTTCTCGCGCTACTTCTTCGCCGCCCGCGAGCGGACCGACCCGATGCTCGCCGCGATGACGAGCGCGATGGCCAGCGCGTCGACGAGCGACATCGCCTGGCTCAGCACCAGGAACCCGGCGGTGGCGGCGATCGCCGGCTCCAGGCTCATCAGGATCGCGAAGGTCGGCGCGGGCAGGCGGCGCAGCGCCAGCAGTTCGAGGGTGTACGGCAGGACGGACGACATCAGCGCGACGGCGAGGCCCAGGCCGATGGTCGACGGCACAAGGAGCTTGCTCCCGGCCTCGGCGATGCCCAGCGGCAGCGTCAGCACCGCCCCCACGGCCATGGCCAGCGCCAGCCCGTCGGCCTGCGGGAAGCGCCGCCCGGTGCGCGCGCTGAAGAGGATGTACGCGGCCCACATGGCGCCCGCCGCCAGCGCGAACACCGCGCCCAGCGGGTCCAGCCGGTCGAAGCCGCCCCCGCTCAGCAGGACCACCCCGGCCAGCGCGAGCCCGGCCCACACGACGTTCACCAGCCGCCGCGAGGCGACCACCGACAGCACGAGCGGCCCGAGCACCTCCAGGGTGACGGCGGCGCCGAGCGGGATGCGGTCGATGGACAGGTAGAAGAGGACGTTCATCGCGGCCATGGCGGCGCCGAAGGCGACGACCGTGCCCCAGTCGGCGCGCCGGTACCCGCGCAGCCGGGGCCGGCAGACGAGCAGCAGCACGACGGCGGAGAGCAGCAGCCGCAGCGTGACGACCCCGATCGCCCCGGCCCGCGGCATGAGCAGCACGGCGACGGCCGCCCCGAACTGCACGGACAGCCCACCGGCCACCACCAACGCGACCGGCCCGAGCGCGCCGCGCCTCCCGGACCCCCCTTCGGGGTGCGCGGCGGAGACCTCGGGGAGCGCGACGGCGGACGCGTCGGCGACCGCCACGTCCGGGCGTGCGGTGTCGTTCACCGGGAGAACCTCGACTTCTTTCTCTTCGACAAGTGCATCAGGGTGCACCCCCAGTCAAACACACTGCACCAAAAGATGAGCCCTCCCTTTTCCACCGTAAGCGTCGTGGGCGGCGGCCTCAGCTCCCGAGCCCCGCCGCCCTCACCTCCGTCAGCCCCTCCGCCAGCACCTCCGCCAGGTGCCGCCCCCGCCGCCCCGCCAGCTGGTCCAGCTGGGTGCGGCAGGAGAAGCCGTCCGCGAGGAGCTCGGTGCCGGGGGCGGCGGCGCGGAGGGCGGGGAGGAGCTGGTCCTCGGCGCAGGCGACGGAGACGGCGTAGTGGCCGCGCTCGAAGCCGAAGTTACCGGCGAGGCCGCAGCAGCCGCCCACCAGGTCGCCGGTCAGGCCCGCGCGCTCGCGCAGGCGGCGTTCGGCGGCGTCGCCGAGGACCGCGTGCTGGTGGCAGTGGGTCTGGCCGGTGACCGGGCGGTCCAGGCGCGGGGGCCGCCAGTCGGGCGCGAGCTCCTCCAGGGCCTGGGCGAAGGTGCGTACGGAGTCGGCCAGGCGGCGGGCGCGCGGGTCGTCGGGGAGCAGCTCCGGCAGGTCGGTCCGCAGGGCGGCGGCGCAGCTCGGTTCGAGGACGACCACGGGGCTGCCCAGGACGGGCTCCATGCTGTCGAGGGTGCGGCGCATCACCGTACGGGCCCGGTCGAGCCGGCCCGTGGAGACGTACGTCAGGCCGCAGCACACCCGGCCGGGCGGGAGCGCCGGGCGCAGCCCCGCCGCCTCCAGGACCGCGACGGCCGCGCGGCCCACGGACGGCGAGAGGTGGTCCGTGAAGGTGTCCGGCCAGAGGAGCAGGTCACCGGCCGTGGCGTCGCCGTGGCGCGCGAACCAGGCGCGGAAGGTCCGGGGCGCCAGCCGCGGGAGGTCACGCTCCGGCGCGACGCCCGCCATCCGCTTGGCCAGCGCCGCCAGCGGCCGCACCCGGGCGGTGGCGTTGAGGACCCGGGCGAAGGGCGCGGCGAGGCGGAGCCACTGCGGCAGCCCGCCCATCGCGTAGTGCGCGGCGGGGCGGAGCCGTCCCGCGTAGTGGTGGTGCAGGAACTCCGCCTTGTACGTCGCCATGTCGACGCCCACCGGGCAGTCGCTCCGGCAGCCCTTGCACGACAGGCACAGGTCGAGCGCCTCGCGCACCTCCGCCGACCGCCAGCCGTCGCGCACCACCTCGCCCGCCAGCATCTCGTGCAGCAGCCGGGCGCGCCCGCGCGTCGAGTGCTGCTCCTCGCCGGTCGCGCGGAAGGAGGGGCACATCACGCCCGCGCCCTGGTTCGGCCCCGCCACCCGGCACTTGGCGACGCCCACGCAGCGGCGCACGGCGGTGGCGAAGTCCCCGCCGTCATGCGGGTAGCCGAAGGCCACGTCCACGGGCTCGCGCGGCAGGACGTCGAAGCGGAGGTTCTCGTCGAGGCGGGCAGGCCGGGCGAGCATGCCCGGGTTCATGCCGCCGTCCGGGTCCCACAGGTCCTTGAACCGGCCGAAGAGGCCGACCAGTTCGTCCCCGTACATCTTCGGCAGCAGCTCCGCGCGCGCCTGTCCGTCGCCGTGCTCGCCGGAGAGGGACCCGCCGTGGGCGACGACGAGGTCGGCGAGCTCCTCCGAGAACCGCCGGAAGCGCCGCACGCCCTCCGCCGACACCAGGTCGAAGTCGATGCGGACGTGCACGCAGCCCTCGCCGAAGTGGCCGAACGGCGTGCCGCGCAGCCCGTGGCCGGCGAGCAGCGCGCGGAAGTCGCGCAGGTACGGGCCGAGGCGCGCGGGCGGGACGGCGCAGTCCTCCCAGCCGGGCCACGCCTCGGTGCCGTCGGTGGTCCGGGTGGCGGTCCCGGCGGCGTCCTCGCGCACCCGCCACAGGGCGCGCTGCGCGGCCGGGTCGGTGACCACGGTGGCGTCCACGGCGTCGGCGGCGCGCACCAGCGCCTCGGCGTGCGCCCACGCCTCCGCCGGGGTCGCGCCGCCCGTCTCCACGAAGAGCCAGGCGCCGCCCCGGGGCAGCGCTCCGCGCGCGGCCGGGTCCCGGACCAGGTCCTCCGCCATGCCCTCGACGGTGAGCGGCCCGTGCGGCAGCAGTCCGGACGCCGCTTCGGCGGCGGCGCTCTCGTCGGCGTACCCGAGGACGGCCAGCGCCCGCGCGGGCGGCGACTCGACCAGCCGTACGGTCGCCTCGGTCACCACCCCGAGGGTGCCCTCGCTGCCGCAGAAGGCGCGGGCGAGGTCGGTGCCGCGCTCGGGGAGGAGGGCGTCGAGGGCGTAACCGGAGATGCGGCGCGGCATCCCGGGCGGGAAGCCCGTACGGATGGCCGCCAGGTGCCCGCCGACCAGCTCCGCCAGCCCGTCCGGCGCGCCGTCCCAGCCGCGCCCCAGGCGCCGTTCGGGGCCGCCGCCGTACGTCACGACCGACAGCGCGCGGACGTTGTCGGCGGTGGTGCCCCAGGCCACCGAGTGGGAGCCGCAGGCGTTGTTGCCGATCATCCCGCCGAGGGTGCAGCGGCTGTGCGTCGAGGGGTCGGGGCCGAAGGTCAGGCCGTACGGGCGGACCGCCGCGCGCAGGTCGTCGAGGACCACGCCCGGCTGGACCACCGCCGTGCGCGCCTCGGGGTCCACCGCGAGGACGGAGCGCATGTGCCGGGTGAAGTCCAGCACCACTCCGGTCCCGGTGGCCTGCCCCGCGATCGACGTCCCGGCACCGCGCGGGACGACGGGCACGCCGTGCGCCCGGCACACCTCCAGCGCGGCGGCCACGTCCGCCGCGTCGCGCGGTGCGACGACCCCGACGGGGACGCGGCGGTAGTTGGACGCGTCCATGGTGTGCAGCGCGCGGGCCGCGGCCCCGAAGTCCACGTCCCCGCGCAGGGCGGCGCGCAGCGCCCGCGCGACCTCGGCCGCGGCTTGGCGGGTGTGCCGGTCGGTCATGGGTCAGGATCCCCCCGCGTCCGCAGGGGCGCGATCATCAAGCGTATGAGTCATGAAAGAAATCCTCATCCGACCTTTCCCAACTGATCGTCAACTCTCCTATAGTGGCCAGAAATTTGCCGCACCCCCGGCACCCCGGATCCCGCCCCCGCCCCGAGGACTGACGACGTGCGCCTTTCCCCCCTCCGCTCCGTACGGGCTCCGCTGGTGTGGGGCCCGGCCGCGGCCGCCGTGCTGACGACGGCCGCGTACGCCCTCGGCACCACCCGCCGGCTGCGTACGGACAACGCGGCGCTCGCCGCCGAGGCCGCCCGCGCCCGCGAGGCCGTGGAACGCGCCCGCGAGGAGGCGGAAGGCGCCCGCGAAGCCGCCGAGCAGGCCCGGCGGGAAACGGAGCGGGCCCGCGCGGAGGCCCGGCGCAGCGAGCGGAACCGGGCCGCCGCCGTGGCCGCCTGCGCCAACGCCGCCGGGCGCATGCAGGCCCTCGCCACGAGCATGCTGGCCGACCTGCGCGAGATGGAGCACCGGCACACCGACGAGGACGTCCTCGCCGACCTCCTCCACCTGGACCACCGCACCGCGCAGGCCGGGCGCCTCGCCGACTCCGTGGCCGTCCTCACCGGCGCCCGTTCGGGCCGCCGCTGGGCGAAGCCGATCGTCATGGAGTCCATCCTGCGCGGCGCCATGGGCCGTATCGGCGGCTACCAGCGCGTACGGCTGCACTCCACCACGGACGCGGCGATCGCCGGCCACGCCGCCGAGGGCGTGATGCACGCCCTCGCCGAGCTCCTCGACAACGCCGCCACCTTCTCGCCGCCCACCGCCGAAGTGCACGTGTACGTCGAGGAGGTCGCCACCGGCCTCGTCGTCTCCGTCGAGGACAGCGGCCTGGTGATGAGCGAGGCACAGCTGCGCCGCGCCGAGCGTGCCGTCAGCGCGGACCACGCCACGGACCCCACCGACCTGACCGCCCTGTCCGGGACGAGGCTCGGCCTCGCGGTCGTCGGCCGGCTCGCCCGCAAGCACGGCCTGACGGTCTCCTTCCGGCCGTCCGCGCGCGGCGGCACCGGCGTGGTGGTGACGGTTCCGCAGGAACTGATCACGCGCGTACGCGTCCCGGAGGCGAAGGCGAAGGCGGAGCCGAAGCCGGAGCCGGAGCCGACGCCGACGCCGAAGCCGGAGACCCCGGCCGAGCCCGCCGCCCCCGAACTCGGCGAGAGCGGCCTGCCCAAGCGCCGCCGCGGCCGTACCCTCGCCGCCGCGCACCGCACGCCGACGGCCACCGAACCCGCCGCGCACCGCACGCCGACGGCCACCGAACCCGCCGAACCCGCCGGGCCGGCCGCCACCACCCGGCCGGTCGACGCGACCGCCGCCACCCGCTTCCACAGCTTCCGCCAAGCGGTACGCACGACCACGGAAGGCACCCCCGAATGACCACTGCCACCACCGACGAGAAGCTCAACTGGCTGCTGGAGGGCCTCCTCGAGCGCACCCCCGGCGCACGCCACGCCCTCGTCCTGTCCCGCGACGGCCTCAAGTTGTGCCGTACCCCCGAGCTCTCCGTCGACCGGGCCGACCAGCTGGCCGCCATCGCCGCCGGCATCCAGTCCCTCTCGCACGGCGCCTCCGTCGAGTTCGGCGACGGGAGCGGCGGCGTACGGTCCGCGATGGCGGAGTTCCACGGCGGCGTCCTGCTCATCGTCGAGGCGGGCGAGGGCGCACACCTCGCGGTGGTCGCCGCCGAGGACGCCGACGTCGGCCTGGTGGGGCACGCCATGAGCGAACTGGTCGAGCAGCTCGGCGAGCACCTGCGCGCCGAGCCCCGCACCCCGTGAGTCCGGGCGGCCACCGGGACGAGTCGCCGGACCGGCTGTACACCCTCACCGGAGGCCGCGCCCGCTCCGGGCCGGACTCGCCGTTCGACCTGGTCACCCTCGTCGTCGCCGAGTCCGACCCGGTGCCCGGCATGCAGTCCGAGCACGCCGCCATCCTGCGCATGTGCCGCCGCCCCACGGCGGTCGTCGAGGTCGCCGCCGAACTGGGCCTGCCGGTGAGCATCGTCCGCATCCTCCTCGCCGACCTGCTCGGTACGGGGCGGATCAGCGCCCGCCACCCCCGTACGCCGACGAACCCGTCCGCGTACGTCCTCCCCGACCCCGACATCCTGGAGCAGGTGCTCGTTGGACTACGCAGCCTCTGACGCCGCCGCCGACGCTTCCCCCGACGCCTCACCACGGGCACCGCTCTCCAGCACCGCCGACAACGGTCTGAAGATCGTCATCGTCGGCGGTCTCGGTGTCGGCAAGACCACCCTCGTCCGCTCCGTCAGCGAGATCCGGCCCCTCGACACCGAGGAGACGATGACCCGCGCGGGCGAGCCCGTCGACGACGTCACCGCGGTCGGCACCAAGCGGTCCACCACCGTCGCGTTCGACTTCGGCCGCATCACGCTCGACGCCCGCAACGTCCTGTACCTCTTCGGCGCCCCCGGTCAGGAGCGCTTCTGGTTCCTGTGGGACCGCCTCTTCTCCGGCACCCTCGGCGCGGTCGTCCTGGTCGACACCCGCCGCGTCGCCGACTCCTGGTACGCGATCGACCGCCTGGAGCACCACGGCACCCCGTTCATCGTCGCCTGCAACGACTTCGGCGGCCCCGTCCACACCGAGGCGCAGATCCGCGAGGCGCTCGATCTCGCCGACCACGTACCGCTGGTGGAGTGCGACGCCCGCGACCGGTCCTCCAGCAAGTACGTCCTGATCAACCTCGTCGAGCACCTCCGCAGCCTGCACCGGGAATCCAGACCATGACCGCACCCGCCCCCGCACCCGCCCCGGTTCCGCTCTCCGGGCCCCGCTTCCAGACCGACCCCGCCCGCCTCTACCGCGAGCTGCGGCGCGACCACGGCGCCGTCGCCCCGGTCCTCCTCGACGGCGACATCCCGGCCTGGCTGGTGCTCGACTACCGCGAGCTGCACCGCGTCACCGGCGACCCGGTCCTCTTCAGCCGCGACTCGGCCCTGTGGAACCAGTGGGACCGCGTCCCCGCCGACTGGCCCCTGCTACCCATGATCGGCCGGGACCAGCCGTCCATCCTCTACACCGTCGGCGAGCGCCACCGGCAGCGCGCCGCGATGGTCGGCCACGCGCTGGAGTCCGTCGACCCCTTCACCCTGCGCCGGTACGCCGAGGAGTACGCCGACGGCCTCATCGACGCGTTCTGCGGCAAGGGCGAGACCGAGCTCATCGGCCGGTACGCCATGCTGCTGCCCGTACGCGTCCTGGTGAAGATCTACGGCGTGCCCGACGACCAGGGCCCCGGTCTCGTCACCGCGCTCAACGACATGATCGACGGCCGCGAGCGGGCCCTGGCGGGCCAGCGCCACCTGGCCAGGGCGATGTCCGCGCTGCTGGCCGCCAAGCGGGAGGCGCCCGGCGACGACGTGGCGTCGCGCATGCTGGCCGACCCGTCCGGCTTCACGGCCGAGGAGATGGCGCAGGACCTGATGGTGATGATGGCGGCCGGGCACCAGCCGACCGCCGACTGGATCGGCAACTCGCTGCGCCTGATGCTGACCGACGACCGGTTCGCGGCCTCGCTCTCCGGCGGCCGGCACAGCGTCGCCGAGGCCATGAACGAAGTGCTGTGGGCCGACACCCCGACGCAGAACGTCGCCGGACGGTGGGCCTCCCGCGACACCCGCCTGGGCGGCCGCGACATCAAGGCCGGGGACCTGGTGCTGCTGGGCCTGGCCGCTGCGAACTCCGACCCCCAGGTGCACATCGACAACTCCGCCCTCACCGGCGGCAACGCCGCGCACTTCTCCTTCGGGCACGGCGAGCACCGCTGCCCCTTCCCGGCGCAGGAGATCGCCGAGGTCATCGCCCGTACCGCGATCGAGGTGCTGCTGGACCGGCTGCCCGACCTCGACCTCGCCGTACCGGCGCAGTCGCTGACCCGGCGCCCCTCGCCCTGGCTGCGCGGCCTGACCGAGCTGCCCGTGACCTTCACCCCGACCCCCGCCCTCGGAGGCACCGCATGACCGCCGAACCGACCGTCGCCGAACCCATCCCCCTCGACCCGTTCGTCACCGACCTCGACGGCGAGAGCGCCCGGCTGCGCGCCGCCGGTCCGCTGGCCCGCGTCGTCCTGCCGGGCGATGTGCCCGTGTGGGCGGTCACGCACCACGCCGAGGCGCGCGAGCTCCTCACCGACAAGCGGCTCGTCAAGGACATCAACGTGTGGGGCGCCTGGCGGCGCGGCGAGATACCGCCGGACTGGCCGCTGATCGGGCTGGCCAACCCCGGCCGTTCGATGCTCACCGTGGACGGCGAGGACCACCGGCGGCTGCGTGCCCTGGTGGCGCAGGCGCTCACGCCGCGCCGCGTGGAGCGGATGCGAGAGCGGATCACCGAGCTGACGAACGGCCTGCTGGACGAGCTGGACCGGATCGCCGCGGGCGACCCGGGCGGCACGGTGGACCTCAAGGCGGCGTTCGCGTACCCGCTGCCCATGTACGTCATCAGCGATCTGATGGGCATCGATCCGGCGGACCACCCGCGGCTGAAGGTCCTCTTCGAGAAGTTTTTCTCGACGCAGACGCCGCCGGAGGAGGTCCTGGCGACACTCGGCGAGCTGGCCGGGATGATGGCGAAGGTGGTGGCCGCGCGCCGCGCCGAGCCGGGCGACGACCTCACCAGCGCGCTGATCGCCGCCTCGGAGGACGGCGACCACCTTGACGACGAGGAGATCGTCTCCACGCTCCAGCTGATGGTGGCGGCCGGCCACGAGACGACGATCTCCCTCATCGTCAACGCCGTGGTGAACCTCTCCACCCACCCGGAGCAGCGGGAACTGGTCCGTTCCGGTCAGGTCGGCTGGGACGCCGTCATCGAGGAGACGCTGCGCTTCTCCACCCCCACCTCGCACGTCCTGATCCGGTTCGCGACGGAGGACGTCGAGGTCGGCGGCCGCGTCC
Source organism: Streptomyces sp. NPDC045431 (assembly GCF_040646655.1). Lineage (NCBI taxonomy): Bacteria > Bacillati > Actinomycetota > Actinomycetes > Kitasatosporales > Streptomycetaceae > Streptomyces > Streptomyces sp. NPDC045431. The sequence goes on along the minus strand of NZ_JBEZAQ010000003.1, from coordinate 273,788 downwards.
TGCCCGCCGGCGAGGCGCTGATCGTGTCGTACGGGGCCATCGGACGCGACGAGCGGCAGCACGGCCCCACGGCGGGCGTCTTCGACGTCACCCGCTCCCCCATCCGGCACATCTCCTTCGGGCACGGCCCGCACGTCTGCCCCGGCGCCGCCCTGTCCCGGCTGGAGGCGGGGGTGGCGCTGCCCGCCCTGTACGAGCGCTTCCCGGGGCTGACGCTCGCCGTGCCGGCGTCGGACCTGCGCAACAAGCCGGTGCTCACGCAGAACGACCTCTTCGAGCTGCCGGTGCGGCTGGCCTGAACCCCCGGCCGCCCGTCCGCCCGTCTCATTTTCGTGTCTCACCCGACGGACACGGCGTTCCGCCGTGTCCGTCAGCGGTTAGGCTCCGGCCGTGGCTGAGATCCAGATTCCCACCGACATCAAGCCCGCCGACGGCCGTTTCGGCGCGGGCCCCTCCAAGGTGCGTACGGAGGCGCTGGACGCCCTGGCCGCCACCGGCACGTCCCTCCTCGGTACGTCGCACCGTCAGGCCCCGGTCAAGAACCTGGTCGGCGAAGTCCGCGAAGGCGTACGCGCGCTCTTCTCGCTCCCCGACGGGTACGAGGTGATCCTGGGCAACGGCGGCTCCACCGCCTTCTGGGACATCGCGACCCACGGGCTCATCGAGTCGAAGTCGCAGCACCTCTCCTTCGGCGAGTTCTCCTCCAAGTTCGCGAAGGCGGCCAAGCTGGCGCCGTGGCTGGAGGAGCCGACCGTGATCTCCTCCGACCCGGGTACGCACCCCGAGCCGCGGGCCGAGGCGGGCGTCGACGTGTACGCGTTCACGCACAACGAGACCTCCACCGGTGTCGCCGCCCCGATCAAGCGCGTCCAGGGTGCCGACGAGGGCGCGCTGGTCCTCGTCGACGCGACCTCCGGCGCGGGCGGCCTGCCGGTCGACATCACCGAGTCGGACGTCTACTACTTCGCGCCGCAGAAGTCCTTCGCCTCCGACGGCGGCCTGTGGATCGGCGTGTTCTCCCCGGCGGCGCTGGAGCGCGCGCAGCGGGTGCACGCGTCGGGCCGTCACGTCCCGGAGTTCTTCTCGCTGCCGACCGCGATCGACAACTCGCTGAAGAACCAGACGTACAACACCCCGGCCCTCTCCACCCTCTTCCTGCTCAACGAGCAGCTGAAGTGGATCAACGGCCAGGGCGGCCTGGACTGGTCGGTGCGCCGCACCGCCGACTCCTCGCGCACGCTCTACGGCTGGGCGGAGGAGTCCAAGTACGCGGCTCCGTTCGTCTCCGACCCGGCGAAGCGCTCGCAGGTCATCGGCACCATCGACTTCTCGGACGAGGTCGACGCGGCGGCGGTCGCCAAGGCGCTGCGCGCCAACGGCATCGTGGACACCGAGCCGTACCGGAAGCTGGGCCGCAACCAGCTGCGCATCGCGATGTTCCCGGCCGTCGAGCCGTCGGACGTCGAGGCGCTGACGAAGTGCATCGACTACGTCATCGAGAAGCTCTGACGGTACGCATACGTGTGAGGGCCCGGCGCGGGAAGGCGCCGGGCCCTTCCGCATGCGGCCGATAACCGCTCTATCGGCTCCGGTTGCCCGTCCTTACCATCCGTAACGCGCAGATTGGCATGCGCACACCATCCACGGTTGGACCCCCCACTTCGACCGAAGGCAACCGATCGGAGAACCATGTCCAGAGCAGCACGAGCGACCGCCGTCGGCAGCGCGGCCGCGGCCTTACTGGCGTCCGTAGCCGTCTCCCCCGGCGCCTCCGCCGCCACGACGCGGGCCATCGTCGCCCCGCCCGACAAGATCGTCATCGAGATCGCGACCGTCAACGGCTCCGGCTGCCCGCTCGGCACCGCCGCCGTCGCCGTCTCACCCGACAACACCGCCTTCACCGTCACGTACAGCGACTACCTCGCCCAGGTGGGCGTGGGCGCCGAGCCGACCGACTTCCGCAAGAACTGCCAGCTGAACCTGGTCGTCCACGTCCCGCAGGGCTTCACCTACGCCGTCGCCAGCGCCGACTACCGCGGCTACGCCAGCCTCGCGGCGGGCGCCTCGGCGGTCCAGAAGGCGTCGTACTACTTCCAGGGTTCGCCCAGCACGGTCGCCAAGTCCCACCCGTACAAGGGCCCGTACGCCGACAACTGGCAGGCGACGGACTCCACCGACTGGGCGCAGCTGGTCTGGGCGCCCTGCGGCGAGAAGCGGAACTTCAACATCAACACCGAACTGCGGGTCAGCGCGGGCACCTCGGACCCGACGAAGACCAACAGCTTCATCGCCATGGACTCCACGGACGGCGACATCAAGACGGTCTACCACCTGGCGTGGAAGCAGTGCCCGAGGTAAACCGCCTCGGGTAAACCCCCCGGTAGACCGCCCACCGGCCGGGCGGGCCCGCGCCCCCTCCGCGGGCCCGCCCCCTCGTCACCGCGAGAGCCGCTGGAACCGGCGCACCGCCAGCGGCAGGAAGACGGCCGTGATCACCAGCGGCCACACCACCGCCATCAGCACGGCGTTCTCCTGGATCCAGCTGCCGTCGCCGCCCACCGGGTTGCCGAACAGCTCCCGCGTGGCCGCCGCCGTCGAGGAGATCGGGTTCCAGGCGGCGAGCGTGCCCAGCCAGTCGGGCATGGTCCCGGGCTGGACGAACACACTGGAGATCATGGTCAGCGGGAACGCCACCGCGAACAGCCCGCCGGCCGCCTCCGGGTTGGGCACCAGCAGCCCGAGCCAGATGCCGACCCAGGTCAGGCAGTAGCGCAGGAGCAGCAGCAGCGCGAAGCCGGCCACCGTCCCGAGGAACCCGCCGTCCGAACGCCACCCCATGGCGAACGCCGTCGTCGCCAGGATGGTCAACTCGGCCCACGCCACGATCAGATCCGTCACGCCGCGGCCGGTGACCACCGCCGACGGGGCCATGGGCATGGAGCGGAACCGGTCGATGACGCCCTTGTCGGCGTCGGTGACCACGGCCGTCGCGGTGTTGATGAAGCCGAAGGCCATCGTCATCACGAACATGCCGGGCATCAGGAAGTCCCGGTAGTCCGCGGCCCCGCCACCGCCCGGCGGCTTCATCGCGCCGCCGAAGACGTACCCGTACAGCAGGACGGACAGGATCGGGAAACCGAGCTGCCAGGCGATGAGGACGGGCTTGCGCTGGTAGTAGGTCAGCTGGCGGCGTACGACGTTCCAGCAGTCGGCTATCGCCCAGTAGGCGCGGCCGCGCCCGGCGACCGGCTCCAGGGTGTCCGTGCTCATGCCACCGCCTCCTTCTCCTCGGTCGCGTGACCGGTCAGGCGCAGGAACACGTCGTCCAGGCTCGGCCTGCGCAGCCCGATGTCCTCGACCCGGACCGCCTCGTCCTGCAGCGTCCGCGCCACCTCGGTGAGCGCCGCGACCCCGTCGGCGACGGGCGCGTGGACCCGCCGCTCCAGGTCGTCGACGCGCGGCTCGCCCGCGCAGACCCGGGCGACGGTCTTGGCGACCCTCGGCAGGTCCGCCGCGTCCACGGCCACCACCTCGATGCGGTCGCCGCCGACCTGGCGCTTGAGCGCCTCGGGGGTGTCGTCGGCGATGGCGCGGCCCCGGTCGATGACGGTGACGCGGGAGGCGAGGCGGTCGGCCTCCTCCAGGTACTGCGTGGTCAGCAGGACGGTCGTGCCGCCCGCGACCAGGTCGCGCACCGCCTCCCACACCTCGCCGCGCCCGCGCGGGTCGAGCCCGGTCGTCGGCTCGTCCAGGAACAGCACGCGCGGCGCCAGGATCATGGAGGCCGCCAGGTCCAGGCGCCTGCGCATGCCGCCGCTGTAGCCCTCCACGCCCTTGTCGGCGGCCTCGGTCAGGCCGAACCGCTCCAGCAGCTCCGCGGCGCGCTGCCGAGCCCGCCGTCCGCCCAGGTGGAACAGCCGCCCGAACATCTCGAGGTTCTGCCGGCCCGTGAGGACCTCGTCCACGGCGGCGTACTGGCCGGTGAGCCCGATCAGGCTCCGTACGCGCCGGGGGTCGCGGCCCACGTCGACGCCGGCGACCTCGGCGCGCCCGCCGTCGAAGCGGCGCAGGGTGGCCAGCACCCGCACCGCCGTGGTCTTGCCCGCACCGTTCGGCCCGAGGAGGCCGTGCACGGTGCCGGGGCGGACGGCGAGGTCGAAGCCGTCCAGTGCCCTCTTCTCCCCGTACCGCTTCTCCAGGCCCTCGGCCCGTACCGCCCAGTCGTCCATGACACCCTCCCCGTCGAGAAACTGAGTACACCGTACCCAAGCGAGCGTACACCGTACCCAGTTTCTGTCGAGCGAGAAGGGCGGGGGTCCGGCGGGGAATTACGCTGGCCCCATGAGCAGCCAGAAGACCACCGGCGGCGGCGTCACGGCGACGACCGGCAGCGGCGACATCACCCGCAGCCTTGAGCTGCTCTGGGACGCCGGGGAGCCGCCCGCGCGCGGCGCGCGGGGGCCCAAGCGCGGCCTGACCCTCGACCGGATCGTCACCGCCGCGGTCGAGGTCGCCGACGCGGAGGGCCTCGACGCCGTCTCGATGCGCCGCCTCTCCACCGAGCTCGGCGCCGGCACGATGTCGCTGTACCGGTACGTCCCCGGCAAGGCGGAGCTGCTCGACCTGATGCTCGACCACGTCCAGGGCGACGCCCTGGACTCCCCCGCCCCGCCGCCCGCCGACTGGCGCGCCGCCGTGGAGTTCCTGGCCCGGGAGCAGCTCGACCTCTACCGCCGCCACCCGTGGCTGCTGAAGGTCAACCAGGCCCGTACGGTCCTCGGCCCGAGCGCGCTCCGGGAGTTCGAGCGGTCCCTGCGGGGCCTGAAGGGCATGGGGCTGAGCGATCCGGAGACCCTCTCGGTGATCATCACCGTCCAGAGCTTCGCCGCCGGTATCGCGCGCCTGGAGGCGCAGGCGGTGGAGGCCGCCAAGGAGACCGGAGTCAGCGACGAGGAGTTCTGGACGCGCCAGGGCCCCTTCCTGGTCCGCGCCATGGAGAGCGGGGACTACCCCCTGATCGCCGCCCTCTCCGAGGACACCTTCTCGCCCGACGTCGACCACTTCGGCTTCGGCCTGCGCGCCCTGCTGGCGGGCTTCGAGGCCCTGGTGTCCGCCCGCCCCACTCCGCAGGCCGCACCGCCGGACGACGCCGCCTGACCAGGTGCGCCGGCCTCGCCTGCGGCTGTGCGTAAGCGAGTTGGCCGCCCAGGCGCAGGTGAGTACGCGTACTCATGCCCCGAGGTGGCCGCTCTCCGGATGATGTGTGCATGCGAAAGAACACTCTCCCGAAGTCCGTGCTGGTGGCCGCGCTGGGCTGCCTCCTCCTGTCCGCCTGCGGCACCCAGAAGGCCGCCACCGACCAGGCGGCCCCCGCGGGCAGCGCCGCCTCGGCGCGTGCCGTGCCGAGCACCTCGCCCTCGCCCAGTGCCCCGTCCGGCCATAGAGATCCGGAGATGCGGTTCATCGACTTGATGGGCCAGACCCTGCAGGCCTGCTCCCCCGACGCCCCCAGTGACAAGGGTGGTGGCGAACCGCCTGTGCCCGACGGCCTGGTGCTCGAGGAGGAGCCCACCCGGATCTACGGGCCGGGCGAGACGCCCCCGCCCGTCCCGGGCGACGCCGAGGACGTCCCCGTTCCCCTTCCCTCCGACGCCCCCGAGCCGCCGAGCCCCGCCCCCGGTTCCCGCAAGCCCGCGCCGGTCGAGGTGCCCCTGACCGGTGTCGAGCAGTGCTTCGCCGACCAGCACGCGGACCGCGTCGGCAAGGCGTTCAACACGAGGACGACCGACTACGACGCGATGCGCACGAAGCTGATCGCCCTCGACTACCCCGCCTCGCGGGTGCACCGGATGCCGGACCACGGGGGCGCTCCCCGGGTGCGGGTCGACCTGCGCTTCATGGGCAGCCACGCGGCCCTGGAGGTCACCGGAACCGGCAGCGGAGTGATCGTGGAGACGTTCGGCGCCCCCGAGACGGAGGACGTGAAGCTGACCGACGTCAAGCGCAAGCCCCGGCTGGACACCACCCAGTGAGGACGGAGCCGGCGGTCAGCGACGGGACGAGGGACGCGTGGGCGGCGTGATGCGCACCCGCTTCTCGGCGGGCGCCTGCTCTATGTCGTCGAGCTGCGCGGTGATCGTGGCGCGCAGATCGTCGTCGTCCTCGAAGTGGTGGTCCTGGAAGAGCGTGTAGCCCGTCCACATCAGGTTGGCGCACACCCGCGGCGGCACCCCGCCGGTCCGGGCACCCATGCCGACCAGCGCCACGGACCCGATGGAGCCCGGCGACTGCTCGTTCTGCCGGTGGATCGCCTGGAACGCGGCGGCGCACGCGAGCGCGACGTTCAGGGTCTCGCTCACGTCCTGCGCGGACCGCTCCATCGTCGGCGTGGAGATCAGATACTTCGGGTTCACCGCCCCGGACGGCACGCACACCGCGCTGCCCACCGGCAGCCTCCCCGCGAACCGGTCGCGGATCGCCCGCTGCACCCGCAGCTGGATGCCCGCTCCGAGGTACCGCTTGACGACGGCGTCGACGCCGCCGTCCATCCGCCCCCGGGAGTTGGTCGGGCTCACCCACGCATCGACCTGCTCATCGAGGATCGACCCCCTGCGGATCTCGACCTCGGGCGTGTCGGCGAACGCCGCCCGCCACGCCTCCACCACATCCGCGTTGACATCGGTCAGCACGACCCTGAGCGGCGCCTGCACTCGGTCCACGGTCATCGTCCACTCCCCCATCGAGCAACGGTTCTTCCACTGCCCACGACGCTAGCGCCCGCCACTGACAACCGGCCCTTTTACTGAGGTATGTGATGGTTCGTCACCAACGTCCCACTGTCACTGCCCGGTGCTAGCGTCCCGCTCCAGTTTCGCGACCGACGAGATTCGGAGCCCTTCACCATGAGCGATTCCCCCACCCCGGCCACCCCCTCCACCCCGGACCCGGCCGACCCGCTGGCCCTCGCCGAGCTGTTCAAGGGCGGCGGCGAACCGTGGCTCCCGCTGCTGAAGCCCGTCATCGAGGCGCAGCCCGGCGCGGCCGGCTTCATCGGCCCCGACCGCAGCCCCGAAGTCGTTCCCGTCCGCGAACTGACCTTCCAGGCGCTCAAGCCCCACCCGCCGCACAAGTGGAAGGTCGTCGTCTTCGGCCAGAACCCCTACCCGCGGCCGGAGAGCGCGACCGGCATCGCCATGTTCGACAACACCTTCCACGACTGGAAGGACAGCCAGTTCGGCAGGGTCGTCAGCATCCGCTGCATCATCAAGGCGGCCGCGATGTGGAAGTACGGGATACCCAAGAAGACGCCCATCGCCGACGTCCGCGCGCTGCTGGCGAAGCAGGACACCGTCCAGCCGCCGGAGTGGTTCCAGGCCATGCTCACGCAGGGGGTGCTGCTGCTGAACGCCGCGCTCACCGCCAGCGGCGACCGGTCGACGGGGCCCGACCGGCACACGGCGTTCTGGCGGCCGGTCGCCGAGCGGATCGTCGAGGAGATCCTCAAGGCCAAGCAGGACGCCGCCGAGGAGGACCGCGGTGTCGTCTTCGCCTGGTGGGGCGCGCACGCACGCAGCCTGAAGAAGATCGTCCTCCGGCTCCAGGAGAAGTACCCCGACCTCGACGTCCGCCACATCGACCACGCCAACCCGGCGGCGCAGGGCGACCTCTTCTGCGAAGGCGATCACTTCGCGACCGTGAACGACGCCCTCGCCTCACTCGGTGCCGACCCGATCGACTGGCTCCCGAGCAAGGGGTGGGACCAGCGCGCCGCGGCGGACGCCGACGGGGGCGGGACCGCGGACGACGGCACCGCCGAACGCATGGGCGCCTTCATCGCGTCCACCATGGAGCTGCACCAGCTCTATCTGGACCGCCTCTCCAGCGTCAAGGACGAGGGCCTCGTCCTCCCCGCCATCACCGGCGTGTTCGACACCCCGCTCATGGACTTCCGCGACGCCGTCGCCCCGGTCGCCCGGCTGCTGTCCGGCCTGGACCGGCACGTCCGGCTGTCCCACGAATTCGGCAAGCGGCGGGCGGACGAGGCGCCCGACGGCCTCTCCGCCGACGCCATCGCCGCCCTCTACCTCTACACCTGCGAGTCGGCGTTCTACCGCGAGATCAACGCCATCCTGCGCGCCCCCGACCGGTCCAGGCTCGTCCCGTACCTGCCCTATCTGCGCCTGCTGTTCTCGGCGGTGTCGGGCCTCCCGGCCCGCACCGAGCCGCTGTGGCGCGGCGTGGCCCTGGACCTGCGGGCGCAGTACCCGCTCGGGCGGACGGTGACCTGGTGGGGCGTGTCCTCGTGCACGTCCGAGCTCGGCGTGGCCCGGTCGTTCCTCGGCAGCCGCGGCAAGCGGACGCTCTTCGAGGTCCAGCCCGTCCGGGCCGTGGGCATCCGCAGCTTCTCGGCGTTCACCGGCGAGGAGGAGTACATCCTCGCGCCCGGAACCCAGCTCAAGGTCACCGACGTGAAGACCGAACGCGGCGGCCTGTGCACCGTGCGACTGACCGAGCTGGAGGAGCAGCCGCTCGTCTCCTGAACAAGCCGGCGCCGCCCTACCCGCGCGGGCGCCGCCGCCTCAGCCAGAAGGCACCCACCGCGACCGCGCCCAGCACGAGCACACCCAGGGTGGCGTTCCCGCCCTCGCCGGACGAGCCGCCCGAGCCGTTCGAACCGTCCGCCGAGCCGCCGCCGCTGCCGCCGCCGCCGTTGCCCGAAGGGGAGCCGGGAGCCTGCGTCCGCCCCTGCCCGGCGTCGGCACCGGCTCCGGCACCCCGCTCCACCGGCACCCGGACGACCTCGCTCCCCTCCCCCTCCGACCCGATCATCAGCGCCTTCCCGTCCAGCGTGTACGTCACCGACTCCGACTGCCGCTGCAGCGGTGCGGACACCCGCCGCTCCTCCCCGAGCCGGCCCCCGCCCTCCCACGCGTACGCCCGCGCGCTGAAGTAGCTCCGCAGCACCAGCTCCGTCCCGTCCGGCGAGAAGGCGCCGTCCGTCACCCACGGCACCTCGCCTACGCGCCGGAAGACGTTGGCGCCGCCCGCGGAGAGCCGCGCGGGCCCTTCGTACAGGCCGCCGCCGTCCTCGTTCTTCGACGCGATGTAGACGCGGCCCGTCTTCGGGTGCACCATCAGCGCCTCCGCGTCGCGCGCCCCGTCGGCGTACCGGACGGTGTACTGCGTGGCGTCGACCGTCCGGTCCCCGAGCTCCTTCGGCTCGGGGAAGCGGTAGATCCACACGTGGTCCCAGGAACCGTTGAGGTTGTCCCCGATGTCCCCGACGTACACGGCACCGTCCGGGCCGACCGAGATGGCCTCCATGTCGCGCGGGGTGCCGATCCCGCGCAGGGTGACCGTGGCGACCGTCCGGCCGGTGCGGCCGTCGACGGCGAAGACGCGCGGCCCGTCCTGGTCGTTGTGCGTCCAGTAGACGCCCGGGTGGGCGCGGCTGGCCGCGAGCCCGCTGGACTCGGTGATCCGCGGGTCCTGGAGGGTGAACCCGCCGTCGTCCGCCACCGCCGGGACGGCGGCCGCCACCACGAGCGCACCCGCCGCGAGCGCACCCGCCACCGAAGCCATCCGCAAGAACGCAGCCATACGCCCCAGTGTCCATGGTCACAGCGCCCCCGCGCTCCCCGGCCGGGGGTCGGGTCGGGGATGATGGCCGTATGCGTTTCATGTTCGTCGGCGACAGCCAAACCATCGGACGCGCCGGCGACTACACCTGGCGCTACCGGATGTGGCAGCACCTCAACGCCACCTTCGGCGGCCCGTACGCCATCGTCGGCCCGCGCACCGAGCTGTACGACACCTCCGCCGACGCGCCCGTCTCCCACGCGTACGGCGACCCGGGTTTCCCCGCCAAGGCCCAGCGCCACCTCGCCGGCTGGGGCGAGGGCTGGCTCCACATGGCGCCCCTCATCCGCGGGGCCGTCGCCTCCACGAAGGCGGACGTCCTGCTGGTCGCCCTCGGCCTGATCGACCTCGGCTTCTACACCAACAGCGACCAGACCGCCGAGAACGTCCGCGCCTTCCTCCGGGAGGCGCGCGCCGCGAACCCCCGCGTCCGCGCCGTGCTCCTCCCGGTCATCCCGAACGTCCGCGCCCGCGACGAGCCCGACTTCGCCGCCGAGTGCGCCCGCTTCAACGAGCTGCTCGCGAAGGCGGTCGCCGACCTCGACCAGCCGGGCTCGCCCCTGCTGCTGGCGACGCCCCCGGAGGCGTACGACCTCCACACCGACACGTACGACGGCACCCACCCCGGCCCGTCGGGCGAGCACAAGCTGGCGGCGGCCTTCGCGACGGCGATGCACCAGGCATGGGACATCGGCGGCCCGTACGAAGCAGCCCCCACCCCCTGGTAGAGCGCTCCTGACAGGGCCGCCACAGAAGCGGACTGCTACCCTCCGGGTCCATCGTGCGCACCACCCCCGCGTGCGCGTTCCTTGGGGGGAACAGATCTCCGTGCCCAACTCCGCGTCACCGCTCTTCTCGGCGCGCCCGCGCTTCGACGCGCACCTCGCCATGCCCGTCCTCGACACCCTCCGCACCGCCGTGGCGGAGCGCGACTGGCCGGCCGTCGCCCGCTTCTTCGCCGGTCTGACGCACGAGGACGAACGCGCCTACGCCTGCTCGTACGTCGCGGGCCTCGACGGCTGCGAGGCGTTCCTGGAGCAGGCCGTCGCCGACCACCCCGGCGACCCGCTCCCCCGCTGCCTCCTCGCCGACCGCCGCGTCCGCATCGGCTGGGGCATCCGCTCCGACGCCCGGGCCCAGCACGTCTCGCGCGAGCAGTTCGACCAGTTCCACGCCTGGCTGCGCCGCGCCGAGGGGCTCCTCATCGAGGTCTGCGCCGAGTACCCCGACTACGCCCTCGGCTGGTACCTGCGCCTGATCACCGCGCGCGGCCTGGAGCTCGGCCAGAGCGAGACCCGCCGCCGCTACGACCGGCTCGCCGAACACCACCCCCACCACTACCCGGCGCAGACGCAGCTCCTCCAGCTGCTGTGCCCGAAGTGGGGCGGCTCCTGGGAGGCCGCCTTCGGCTTCGCGAAGGAGTGCGCGGCCGCCTCCCCGGCCGGCGGGCACAACGCCACGCTGGTCGCCGAGGCGTACCTGGAGCAGTGGCTCGACCTCTCCCCGCGCGAGGGCGGCCGCCGGCTGGCCGAGCCCGCGGTCCGCGACGAACTGACCGCGGCCGCCGCGCACTCCGTCCTGCACCCGCACTACCGCCCGGGCTTCCACTGGGTCTCCGCCCACGGCCACTTCGCCGCCGCCCTCTCCCTGGGCCGCCACTACGCCGAGGCCGCCCCGCACTTCCGCGCCCTCGGGGACAACGCGACGAGGCACCCCTGGGACTACCTCGACGACGACCCGGCGGCCGCGTTCCTCCGGCACCGCAAGCACGCACTGGCGAAGGGCTGACCCGATGACCCCGATGGATCCGATGGGCCGGCTCACCGACACCCCCGTCGCCGGCATACGCGAGACCGTGATCGACGGCGTACGCACCGTCGTCGCGCACCGCCCGGGCCCGGCCTCCGCCGGTCTGCTCTTCCGCGTCGGCAGCGCCGACGAGACGCTCGCCACGCGCGGCATCACGCACCTCGTCGAGCACCTCGCCCTGCACCGCCACGGCATCGACGGCGTCGGCCCGCACCACTACAACGGCACCACCGACGCCACCCACACCCACTTCCACGTCACCGGCGACCCGGCCGAGGTCGTCGCGTACCTCAACGACGTCTGCGCGGCCCTGCGCGACCTGCCCGTGGAGCGGCTGGAGACGGAGAAGGAGATCCTGCGCACCGAGGCCGCCGGGCGCGGCACCGGCCCGCACTCCGACGTCCCCCTGTGGCGGTACGGCGCCCAGGGCCACGGCCTCGCCTCGTACCACGAACTGGGCCTGCCCCGGCTCGACGCGGCCGCGATACGCCACTGGGCGGCCACCCGCTTCACCCGCGAGAACGCCGTCCTGTGGATCAGCTGCGACAGCCCGTCGGGGGACCTGCCCGAGGGCCTGGACGTGCGCCTGCCGTCCGGCCCCCGCCACCCGATGCCGGCCGTGACGTCCGCCCTGCCCCACACCCCCGCCTTCTTCCACGGCGACGACGGTGTCGTCGTCCTCGACGCCGTGGTCCGCCGCTCGACCGCCGCCGGCGTCTTCTCGGACGTGCTCGGCAAGGCGCTCTTCCGCGAGCTGCGCCAGAAGGGCGGCCTGTCGTACACCGCCGACAGCGACTACGCGCCCCGGGACGCCGACTTCGCGACGATCACGGCGCTCGCGGACGCGCTGCCGCGGAAGCAGGACGCGGTCGTCGGCGGCTTCATCGACGTCCTCGCCGCCCTGCGCGCCGGGCGCGTCGACGAGGCCGACTTCGCCGCCGTACGCGCCGCCCGCCGCAAGATGTACGAGGTCCCCGACCTCGCCGCCGCCCAGCTGCCCGCGTACGCCCTCGGCCTGCTCACCGGCCATCCGCTCCCCGGCAAGGACACCTATCTCGCCGAGCTGGACGCCCTCACCCCCGCCGACCTGCACGCCGTCGCCCAGGAGGTGTGGGCGAACGCCCTGCTGAAGGTGCCCGGCGGCCGGGGCGCCGACTGGGCCGGGTTCCACGAGGCGCCGTCGCGGTCGGCCGAGGTGCTGGAGGGCCGCCGCCATCCCCACCGCACCGACTCGCGCGCGGCGCTGGTCGTCGGCGCGGAGGGCGTCAGCCTCGTCTCGCCCGGGAACCAGGCCAGCGTCCGCTACGACCAGTGCGCGGCCGTGCTGGCCTTCCCCGATGGTGCCCGCCACCTCATCGGCCTCGACGGGATGAGCGTCTCCGTCGAGCCGACCCTGTACGAGGTGACGCCCGCCGCGCTCGCCCCGATCGACGCGGCGGTCCCGCCGCAGGTCGTCGTCCCGATGCCGGTGCGCTCCCCGGACCGCATCCCGCAGCCCGAAGCCCGCCGCCCGGAGCCGCCCGTTCCGGGACAGCGCGCCTCGAAGGCGAAACTGTGGGTCCTGGGCGTGCTGGCGCTGTTCTGGAGCCTGGTCGCGGTGACCGGTACGGCGGACGAGTTCGACCCGTCGGTCGCGGCGGGCCCCGACTGGGGATTCCTCTTCACGGTGTGGCTGCTGGAGGCGTTCCTCGTGGCGGCGCTGGCGGTCACCGCCCGCCGCCACTGGAAGTCCCGCCGGGCCGCCCGCCGCTGAGCTTGGCGATCTCCCGCCGACGTCACCACCGGCCCGTTCGAACCGGGCGCCTCCTGGTGTGGGCGGGCTTCGCGCTGTTCGCCGTGGCCGACGTCGCCTCCCGGCTGCTCAAGCCGGTCGCGGCGCGGGTGCCGTACCGCGTCCAGCGGACGCTCACCACCCTGCGCGCCACGTGCGACCGCCCCTCCACGGTCGCCGTCGCCCTCGACGGCCTCACCGCCTCCGAGGAGCCCGAACTGCTGGCCCTGGTCACCCCCGAGACCTGGAAGGCGCGGCAGAGCCCGTACGGCAACGGGACCGGCGCCGCCGTCAGCGGCACCCTCGCGCCCTGGTGCGGCGCCGCCGCCGACTGGGGTTCCCCGGGCGACGGCGCCGCGGGCGCGGCCTCAAGCTGCGGTGGTGGTGGCGGGGGCGGTGGCTGCGGCGGCAGCGGCTGACCCGGGGAGCTGTACGACGCGCCGGCGGCGGGTCGGCAGGCCCGCGGTCGGGTTGGCGACGCCCCAGGCCGCTCCCTTGCAGATCAGCTCCTTGTAGAGCGCGGCCACGCGGCCCGTCAGGGCGCCGTCCTTCGTCTGGTCGTCGGCCGTGACGAACTGGATCAGGCCCTCCTTGCGGCCGAGCGAGACGCACTGCTGGAAGTACCGGATGGGGACGCGGGGCACCTTGACCCCGGCCAGGCGGGCGGCGATGGCGTCGGCGGCCTGCCAGGCCATGGGGACGCCCGAGGCGCAGGACATGCGCAGCGGCTTGTCGTTGGGCCCGATGGCCATCGCCGCGTCGCCGACGGCGTACACGTCCGGGTGGGAGACCGAGCGCATGGTGGCGTCGACCACGATCTGGCCCCGGTCGGTGAGTTCGAGGGCGGTGGCCTGGGCGATGGGGTGGACGGCGAAGCCGGTGGTCCACACGGTGACGTCGGCGGGGAGGGTCCGGCCGTCGGCCGTCGTGACCTGGTCCGCCTCCACGGCGTTCACCGCCGCGTACTCGTGGACCGTGATGCCGAGCTTGTCCGCCACCTTCCGCAGGTGGCCACGGCCCTTCTTGGAGAGCCAGTCGCCGAAGGCGCCGTGGGTGGCCAGGGCGACGTCGAGGTCCGGGCGGGCCTCGGCGATCTCGGTCGCGGCCTCCAGGCCGGTCAGGCCGCCGCCGACCACGACCACGGGCCGGCCGGCGTCCAGGGCGGCGAGGCGGTCGCGGAGGCGGAGGGCGCCGGGGCGGCTGGAGACCTCGTACGCGTGGGTGGCGGCGCCGGGCACGCCGCCGTCGTTCCAGCCGCTGCCGAGGGCGTAGACGAGGGTGTCGTACTCCAGGACCTCGCGCTCGGAACCGTCCGCCGGAGCGACCGTGACCGTCTTGCGGTCGGCGTCCACGGCGGTGACCTTCGCGAGCTTCAGCGCCACGCCCGTGCCCGCGAACATCTCGACGAACGGGCGGGGCTTGAGCTCCTGCCCGACGGCGAGCTGGTGCAGCCGGACGCGCTCGACGAAGTCGGGCTCGGGGTTGACGAGGGTGATGCTGACGTCCGCGCGGTGCAGTCGCCGGGCGACGCGGCCGGCGGCGACGGCTCCGGTGTAGCCGGCTCCGAGGACGACGATGCGGTGCTGCATGGGCCTGCTCCTGTCTGCGAGGTTCCGCCGCTGTCTTGCGCGGTTTCGCCCCTTGAACCGGGCAGCCCGGCGTTTCCTGACAGGTTCGGGATGTGAACCACGTCACATCCCGCCGGAGTCGGGTCAGAGCGTGAGGAGCGGGGGCTCCCCCTGGTGCGCGGCGGTCCACAGCTCCGTCGCCCGGACGAGCTTGTCGGGGTTGACCTGGCTGCGGACCGCGACGATGCCCTCCGCGGTGACCTCCAGGCAGGTGACCGCGACGACCCGGCCGTCCACGACCACCACGATGGCGGGTTCGCCGTTGGCGGTCGTCGCGTGGATCTCGGGCGTTCCGCCGACGAGGGCCCGCTTGGCCTGACTGGGCTTGAACAGCCCGCGCAGGAACTTCGCGACCGCGAGCGCGCCCTCGAAGCCCTTCGCACGCGCCGGGACCTTCCCGCCGCCGTCACCGGCCGCGATGGCGTCCTCGGTCAGCAGGCGTACGAGGGGTTCGGTACGGCCGCTGGTCGCCGCCGCCAGGAACTCGTCGACGATCCGCCGGGCGGCGGCCTCGTCGATCTCGGTGCGCGCCCTGCCGTCCGCGACGTGCTTCTTGGCCCGGTGGTACGTCTGCTGACTGGCGGCCTCGGTGATGTCGAGGATCGCGGCGATCTCCCGGTGCGGGTAGTCGAAGGCCTCCCGCAGCACGTACACCGCCCGCTCGCCCGGCGACAGTCGCTCCAGCAGGACGAGGACGGCGTACGACACCGACTCGCGCTGTTCGGCGGTGTCGGCCGGGCCCAGCATCGGGTCCCCGGCGAGGAGCGGCTCCGGGAGCCACCTGCCCACGTACGTCTCCCGCCGGGCGCGCGCCGAAGTGAGCATGTTCAGGCAGAGGTTGGTCAGCACCTTCGTGAGCCACGCCTCGGGCACCTCGATCCGCGCCACGTCGGCGGCCTGCCAGCGCAGGAACGTTTCCTGCACGGCGTCCTCCGCCTCACTCGCCGAGCCGAGCAGCCGGTAGGCGATGGCCTCCAGCCGCGGCCTGGCGGCCTCGAACCGGTCGACGTCACTCGTGATCAGGGCCATGCGCGCGATCGTAGCCGTCCCGGGCCGCGACGGCGGGGGTGTTTCGGCGGACCGCTCCGGCCGCTCGGGCCGCCTCACCAGGTCGCGTACCCCGAGAAGGGCCGTACGCCGTCGCCCCAACGGACCGCGATCAGCAGGTCCTTGTACGTCAGGAGGCCCGCCAGCTCCGCGTTGCCGTCGTCCGCGTCGCGGTTGAAGGTGCGCACGTCCCGGCGCTCGCCGGTGACGGCGTCATGGACGTACAGCTGATCGTGGCCCCGCCTCTCACGGGTCAGGACCGTCACCCGGCCGCCGCCCGCGTGCAGCGCCGTGACCCCGCCGGACACGGAGTCCCGCCACACCCTGTCGCCGCTGGTCAGGTCGTAGGCGACGACCTCGCCTCCGACGTGGGTGAAGAGCTTCCCGCCGTCGACGGCCACCCTTTCCCGGCTGCCCACCGGTATGCCGGCGTTGTCGCCGACGGCCTCGATCAGCGCCTGACGGCGGCCGTCGGGCCCGAAGGAGGCGAATGAGTCCGTCCCGTGCGACTCCAGCGACTCGACGTCGAGCACCACCGGTTCGGCGGACAGGAAACCGACGGACACGTCCGTGCCGATCGGGCGCCGGTCACCGAGGGCGACCGTCCACCGCGCCGTGCCGTCGGCCGGGTCGAACGCGGCGAGCTTCATCTCCTCGCAGGCGAGCACCGCGAGGACCTGCCGGGCCGAGGCGGCGACCCCACGCGGCACGCAGCCCTTCGGTACGGCGGCCTGCCAACGCTTGGCGCCGGTGCGCAGGTCGAATCCGCCCACGGCCCGATCGGCGGGGCCACCGAGCACGGCGAGTCCGCCGCCGACCGCGACGATCTCCTCCGTGTCGGTCCGCGGGCCACCGCCCGTCGTGCGGCTGGTCCGCCACAGCTCGCGGCCGTTCCTCAGGTCGATCGCGGCGACAGTGGCGCAGTCCTTGCCCGCGTCGCCATGGGCGACCAGCGCGACGGAGTCGGCCGCGACGCGGCTGGTCGCGCAGATCTCCGCCGTCCTGGGCGGGTTGTACTCCCAGCGCCGCTTCCCCGACCCGGCGTCGAAGGCCGTGACGGCGTCGTAGCGACTGCGGACGACGGTGTCCCCGACGAGCCAGGCCGCGTTGCCGTGCCCGGCGGCCGCGCGGTCGTGCGGAGTGTTCCAGACGCGCTCCATCGAGTCGCCGGGCATGTAGCCCAGTTCGGAGGCGATGACGGAGGCGAGACCCCCCAGGAGGCCGAGCGGCACCACGATCACCACCGCGAGGGCGATCGCCCTCCTCCACCACCCCGGTGCCCCGTCATCGCTCGTGCGCGTCGCCATACGGATCCCCACCCCTGGTCCAGCAGTTCGAAGGCCTCAGAGTAGGGGGCGGCCTACGCACCGGCGGACGCCTCCCGCGCGACGAGGGCGCGCCAGGAGGGGGCGGGGCGCGGGGCCGCTGCCGCCGCGGCGGCCTGCCGGCAGCGCCCGCACTGCGTCTCGTCGCCGACCGGCCGGAAGAGGTGCTCGTCGCCCGGCCCCTCGCAGACGACCATCTGGCGCGGCCCCGCGGCGGCTTCCGCGGCGACGGGCAACTTCTCCACCAGGCGGTGCCGCAGGAATCCCACCGCCGAGCGGACGCCCCCGGGCGGCAGCCCGGACGTCAGCGCCCGGTGCAGTTCGGACGCCGACAGGCCGCGCCGCAGCCACTCGGCCGCCGCGTCGGCGAGGCCGCGTGCCTCGCGGACGCCGAGCAGCAGGTCGGGGTGCGTATGCCGCAGCGAGAGGAGGACCCGCTCGGCCTGGGCGAGCTCCGGCGCCGAGGCCGGGGCCGGGGCCGGGGCCGGGGCTTTGGGTGGGCGGTGGGGATCGTTCTTCTCTCCGTCTTCGTCTTCCGGAGGGGAGCCGCCGACCACCCGGGGTGCCGATTCACCGACGGTCGGTTCCGGCGCACTCGGCGGCGCGACCGGAGGCACTTCCTCCGGAACGTCGTCCCGCACCCGCGCCGCCTCCTCCCTCGTGAGGGTGACGTTCGAGCAGAGCTGCTCGGTGGCCCACCGGCCCCGATGGTCCTGGAACTGCCACTCGTGGACGAACCCGCCCTCCACCAGCAGTCGCTTGGCCTTCTGGTACGCCCGGGGCCTCAGGCCCAACTCGGCGGCGTGCTCGCTGAGCGGCTTGTCGACCTTGCCGTCGGGGAGCCCCTGGACGTGAATGAGCAGGATCTTCGCATCGCTGTTCAGATACGGATGCCGTACGACGTCGTGCGAGACCTTGGTGTAGCGCCGAACGGGCGCGATAACATGCCGAAGCATTTTCGGTGGCTGCTTCCACTGGGAGTGAAGGTCCTCGGATCGGTGTTGGCGCACCGCCGGGGACCGCTCCATTTATCCACGGAGCGTGATGACGCGGTCACCGTACCGCACCAGCCGCCATTTCGTACAACAAGTCCGTTTCGGCGGACGGCACTTCACACCACAGGTCAGCGCACGGTCTACCCGAACTGCCCGGGCTGGTAGTCGCCGGCCGGGTTCCGGACGATGACGTTCAGGCGGTTGAAGGCGTTGATCAGGGCGATGGTCGCCACCAGCGCGGTGAGCTGCTCCTCGTCGTAGTGCTTCGCGGCGTTCGCCCACGCCTCGTCCGTGACGCCGCCGGCCGCGTCGGCGATGCGGGTGCCCTGCTCGACGAGCTCCAGCGCGGCGCGCTCGGCGTCGGTGAAGACCGTGGCCTCCCGCCAGGCCGCGACCATGTTCAGGCGCAGCGGGTCCTCCCCGGCGTGGAGGGCGTCCTTGGTGTGCATGTCGACGCAGAAACCGCAGCCGTTGATCTGGCTCGCGCGGAGGGTGATCAGCTGCTGGGTCTCGGTGGGCACGGACGCGCCCTCCAGGACCTTTCCGGCCGTGGCGAGGTGCTTGACGAACGTGGCGGCGACCGGGCTGGCGAAGAGGTTCAGTCGGGCTTCCATGGTGTGCTCCTTGGCCGTTGCTGGCGGATACACCTCTGGGACGAGGCGGCCCTGGCCGACTGTGACATGGACGGGTGTGACGTGCGTCTCCCCCGCCGGGGCCACCGCCACCGATGACTTTGCCCGTGACCGACGGTCGAATGACCGAGACCGACACGGAACACCGGAGGAGCCCGCCATGCGCACCCTGATCAGCACCGCCTTCGTCTCCCTCGACGGCGTCGTGGAAGCCCCGGGCGGCGAGCCCGGCTACCGGAACTCCGGCTGGACCTTCAAGCACGTCGAGTTCCTGCCCGAGGCCTTCGACATCAAGGGCCGCGAGCAGAAGGAGGCCACCGCGATGCTGATGGGCCGCACCAGCTACGAGGCGTTCAGCGGGGTGTGGCCCGACATGGAGGACTTCGCCGACTACAAGGCGATGCCGAAGTACGTCGTCTCCACCACCCTCACCGAGGACGCCCTGGTCCCCCACTGGGGCGAGACGACGATCCTGCGCTCCGTCGACGACGTGGCCGCCCTCAAGCAGACCGAGGGCGGCCCGATCATCGTCCACGGCAGCGCGACCCTGAACCACGCCCTGTCGGACGCGGGCCTGATCGACCGCTACCACCTGCTCGTCTTCCCGCTCCTGCTCGGCGCGGGCAAGCGCCTCTTCAGCGCCACGGACAAGGACGTCCAGAAGCTGAAGCTGGTCGAGCACGAGGCGTACGCCAACGGCCTCCAGAAGCAGGTCTTCGACGTCGTCCGCTGACCAAGCTTCGTCGCCCTTGGTCAGACGGCGGAATCGTCGAGGGGTCAGATCGCGGCTCCGGTGCGCTGGGCGAAGCCGCGCAGGCCAGGGACCTCGCCGTTGAGCGCCAGGAGCTCGGACGTGATCGCGCGGACTTTCGGCCGACGCGCCTCCTCAGGGGCGTACTGCTCCATGGCGCGCAGGGCGGCGAACGCGCGCTCGGGCTCGCCCATGTCGCGCCAGACGCGCGCGACGTCCATGCATACCCGGCCGCGGCGCTCGGCGTTCGGCAGACGGCGCGGATCGATCCGCGCGGCATACTTCAGGGCCTGGTCGCCGTCGCCGAGGGCGTGGTGGACGGAGATGCGGAAGACGCGGGTCTGGTCGATGCCGAACACGCCGGGGATGTAGAGGCGCTGGGCGGCGGTCTCCTTGCGGGTGGCGGTCTCCTCGGCTTCGCCGATCAGGTCGACGGCCTCGCTCCGCCAGCCTGCCTGGGCGGCGCTGTAGCTCGCGGTCAGCAGGAGGGTGCCCTTCATGGCAAGCTCGTCGGGCCGTGCGCTGAGGCGGGTGGTGGCCTGGTGGAGGTGGTCGATGGCTGCGCGGTACTCGCCGGCGCGGCGCATGGTGATGCCCATGGAGTGGGCGGCCTCGCCCATCACGACGGGGTCACCAGTGCGCTCGGCTTGGGCGCGGGCCCGGTCGGCGGCGATCCACGAGTAGCCCTGGTAGTTCTTGATCGCGAGCTGGGCGAGGAGGACGTAGGCGCGTGCGGCGACGTCGTGTGCGCGGGCGGCGAGGGCGGCCGCGAGCAGCGGGGGAACGGCGCGACCGAGGTCGGCGTAGCGGGCTTCGTGGAAGAAGCCGCGGGCCTGAAGGAGCGAGGCATTCAAGGTCTCGCGCGTGGCCGGCCTTGGGTCGGGGAGGTGGAAAAGGGCCCGCTCGACGAGCTCCTTCGGCTCAGCGGCCACGGCCGTGGAGGGGAGGGCGAGAGCCGCTCCCATGCCGAGGCCGAGCGCGAGAACTCCTCGTCGATCCACGTGGTCCCCTTCGCCTACGTCGTCAGCTGAAAGGCCCAGGACATCACATAACGCGGCCAGCGTGGCTGCATCCGGCGTGATCTTGTTGCCTTCGACCCGGGAGATCCACGAGGCCGAGTAACCCACCCGTTCGCCGACCGCCGTTTGAGACATGCGCTTGGCTTGCCTCGCCAGCCGCAGCTTCTCGCCCAGCTCCATCGTCATGCACACAGTGTGCCGATCCGCGCACAGGCTTTGCAGACCTTCGGCGAGACATAGCTCGATCGGCGACAGCAGTCGTTGACTGGGTGCCAGAGCCCGCTGTGGTCAGGGCGTTCCGGCGGAACGGTGCGGATCACTTACCTCCGCCGCGCGTCCGGGATCGAGTGGACGACCACGGCCGACAACGTCCAGGCCGCGCTGATCCCACGAGCCCCACAAGCCCCACGAGAAGGAGTGACGCCATGCGCTTGTTGCACGACGTGGACCGCAATCGCGCCATCGCGCTGTTGAACCAGCTCGTCACCGTCGGCGTCGACTTCAAGCTCGACGACCAGGTGACCCATAAGCGTCTCGCCCCCGCCGAGATCCGCGACCTTCTCGTCACGGACCTGCCCGAGCAGCCGACCGGCGTCACCGCGGTCGTGCAGGAACTCGTGGACACCGTCCTGCCGATGTGCAACAACGAGGCGTCCCCCCGCTTCCTCGGCTTCGGGCACACCGGCGCCGACGTCGCCGCGCTCGCCGGCGGCCTCATCGCCCTGTTCGCCCAGCAGAACCTGATCAACCAGTCGTTCGCCGCGCCGTCCGCGACATTCACCGAGATCGCCGTCATCCGGTGGCTCCGCGCCCTGATCGGCTACACCAACCCGGCCGTTCCCGAGGTGAGGACGGTGTGGGACGTCGGCGGCGTCACCACCTACGGCGGCACCGGCTCCAACACCACGGCGATGATGCTTGCGCGGGAGAACATCGCCCCCGGCACCATGCACCAGGGCGTCACCGACGCGGCCCGGATGCACATCGTCGTCCCGGCCGGGATCGGCCACTACAGCGTGAAGAGTGCCCTGGAGTGGATCGGCTGCGGCGGCCGGATCATCGAGGTCCCCACGCGCGGCTACCGCTACGACCTGGCGGCCCTGGAGCGCACCCTCACCGAACGACGGGGCGAGGTCATGTCCGTCGTCGCCTACACCGGCGACAGCCGCACGCACACTGTTGAGAACCTGCGCGCCGTCCACGGCATCACCCGCGCCGCCGACCCCCGCATCTGGCTGCACGCGGACGCCTGCTGGGGGCTGATGTGCGCCTTGACGCCCGAGCTCGTCGGCAAGCTCGACGGGATCGAGGACTTCGACTCCGTCACCGTCGATCCGCACAAGGTCATGGACATCCCGTACGCCATGTCCGCGCTCCTCGTCCGAGACCCGGCCGCCCTGCGGCTGATCTCCTCGTACTCCGACCTGATCATGCAGGAGGACTTCGCCTTCGGGCAGGTCACCCCGTTCATCGGCACCAAGGAGTGGTCCTCGGTCAAGCTGTGGGCGATGATGCGCGCCCACGGCCGCAGCGGGCTCGCCGACCTCATGCGCCGCCGCCTGATCACGACCCGCACCTTCACCGGGCTGGTCGACGACAACCCGCGGCTTCTGCGGCTGAACGACCCCGACATGACCGCCGTGGTGTTCCTGTACCTGCCCACCGGACACGACCCCGCGCGGCCGGACGTCGAACGGATCAACGCCATCAGCAAGCGCATCCACGCCCGCATCCTGGAAGAGGGCCGGTGGCACTTCCACCAGTTCTCACTCCCCGACGACACCGGCCGCCTCCAGCGCGGCGTGACACTGCATCCGCTGCGGTTCATGGGCAACAACCAGCGGATCACCGAAGGCCACATGCGCGACGCCCTCGCCTACGTCACCGGCCTCGGCCACGCCCTGGAGCACCAGTGAACGCCGCCCTGCTCACGACGGCCGCCGCCCTGCACCCCACCAGCGACGGGTACGCCCTCGCCTACGGCTCCCACGCCACCCACCCGGGGCCGACGTCCGACCTCGACCTCCTCTACACCGGAAACCAGCCCCTTGCCCACGACCGGCTCGCCCAGCTGATCGACGACGTCAAGCATCTCCACGCCGAGCACGGCCTCACCCTCGACGAGGAGGTCAGCTACACCACGAAGCTGTACGCCACCGCACAGGAGATCGAGAGCGCCGCCCGCCTCGACGGCTTCACCGGCGTGAGCGACTATGCCACTCCCGTCGGCAACCCTCAGATGCTGAACTCCCCGGCGTTCAAACGGCGGCTCCTCCTCAACGCGCTCACCACCCCGCACGTCTTCCTCACCGGCGACGTCCACACCTACCGGCGTCACGTCGCGGAGGCCGAGCGCGGCTGCGCCCTTCTCGCCCTGCGGATCACCGGGTCCGGAAAGATCAGGCTCGCCGACGCCACCAGCGCCCTACTGTCGTCTCCGGAAGGTCTGACCGAGAAGCGGTTCCTCGGCTACCGGCCCGGCCCCCACCTGTACGCGGTCCTGCGCCGGGGCCTTGCCGCCCTCGCGTACGAGCACCTGGTCCACCTCGACCACGACGCGATCACCTGGAGACCGACGTGACCACCCGAACCTGGGACGACCTCCCAGCCCTCCTCCGCCACCGCATCGCCGACCATTTCCACCCCACCGGCCCGGTCGAGCCCATCGCAGGCGGCTTCACCCCCGGCGTCCGCGTCCGGATGCTTCCGGCCGCCGGCGGCGAGGTGTTCATCAAGGCCATTCCCGCCCACGATCCGCTCGCCGACATGTACCGCACCGAGGCCGCCATCAACCGCGCCCTCCCCGACGGACTCGGCCCGCGGCTGCTGACCACCCTGGACGCGGACGGCTGGGTCGTCCTCGCCTTCGCCTACGCCGAGGGCCACCACCCGGACCTCTCCCCCGGCTCGCCCGACATCCCCGCCGTACTCGACGCCGTCGTAGCCCTCCACACCGCGCTCACCCCGTGCCCGTACCCGGGCACGCCCGAGTTCACGGACCATCCCGTCGTCGAGCGCGCGGCCGCGCATCACGACACGATGCGCGGCGACACCCTGCTCCACTGCGACATTAGGACGGACAACATCCTCATGGGCGAGCACGGCCCGCTGTTGGTCGACTGGGCCCTCGCCCACCGCGGCGCAGCATGGCTCGACGCCGCCCTGATGGTCCCCCAGCTCATCCTCGCCGGCCACACCCCCGAGGAAGCCGAGAAGCACGCCACCCACATCCCGGCCTACCGGGACGCCCCCGAAGAAGCGGTCACGGCGTTCGCCGCCTCGATCACCGGCTACTGGGAGCAGCGCGCCCACGAGGGTGTCGAGGAGCTGCAGAGGTACCGCCGACGAGCCCTGGAGGCCGGGCGGGCATGGGAGGCGTTCCGCCGCTGAGCACCGCCTCCACGGACTTATGCGCGTACCTCCATCCGCTGTGCCCCGCTCACGAGGTGCCGCCGCTCCGGGGCGCCCTTCGCACGGCACGCGGCCTCGCGGTACGCGGCCGCGGCGAACGGCCGGGGAAGCCGGACCGCCGGCTGCGGCAGCCCGCGCGGCGCGGGTTGCCGCCGGTCGCCCGTGCCCGAGCGACTAAGAGCGCCTGCGGCCCGTCGTCGAGGCGAAGCCCAGCCAGGTGTGGCGGTTGCCCCACCAGCACCAGCCCACCTTCGGGGCGTCGCGCCGCTCGCGGCCGTCGCGGCCCGTGCCGTTGCTGATCCAGATGGCCGGGGTGCGGGCGTCGAAGGTGCCGTTGGCCTTGCGCAGCCGCGAACCGATCGTCATGAAGCAGTGGTTGCGCTCCAGGGCCTCGGGCTGCTGGAGCACCCAGTGGATGCCCTCGGTGAGGACCAGCGGGGTGCGGTCCTTCGCGGTGAGGGCGGGCAGGGCCTCCTCGGGGCTCCAGTTGGCCATGTCGTCGCCCCGGTCCGGGGCGGTGACGAGGTAGAGGGGCGTGTCGGGCAGCTCGACGGTGTCGAGCGGGGTGAAGTCGTCGACGTCGGGCATGTCGACGACGACGAACCCGGGCTTGTCCGCGCGGCGGAGCAGCGGCGCGAGGGCCGAGGCGGGGACGCGGCTCGGGTGGACGGCGAGCAGGACGTCACCGTCGCCGCCCACGCCGTTGGCGCCTTCGGCGTAGGCGCGCAGCTCCTCGGGGGACAGCCCCGCGAGCTCGTGCACCCCGAGCTCGATCAGGCGCTCCGCCTGGGCGGTGAGCGGCGGGAGCGGCGGGAGCGTGGTCACGGTGGTGGTGGCGGGTACGGTTTCGGGCACAGCACTCCCTCAGTCGGCTGTTCGAAGCGGTGGCCCCGAGTCAACGACGCGCCTGCCGCGCATGTTCCCGTTCACCCGCCGCGTGGCGCGTTCACGGCACCCGGCGGGCCATGAAGAGCGCCTGTTCACCGGCCGACTGCGTCCCGTCGTACAGCGTGGTGTCCAGCCCACAGAAGGTGAAGCCCATCTTCAGGTAGGCGTGGATGGCGGGAGCGTTGATGTTGGTGACTTCGAGCCACAGGTGCCCCGCTCCGCACTCCCTCGCGAAGTCGACGGCGTGGTCCATCAGGGTGCGGCCCACGCCTCTTCCCCGCCACGCGGGCGCGACCTCGATGTCGCGGATGGTCAGCCGCGCGTTCCAGGGGTCGAAGGAGGTCTCCACGAACCCGCACAGTTCGTCTCCGTCACAGGCGACCACCGTCCGGGTCAGTTCGGGGTCGCCGCCGTCCTCGCCGTCGTCCTCGTCCTCGTCCGGGAACACCTTGTGCAGGGGCTCCGCCAGCGGTGTCCGACGGATACCGAACCCGCCTTCGGTGACGGTCACTTCGAAGACGGCGTCCGTCGTGAACGACCCGTCGAGGTCCGCCAGGGCCGCGCCGTCCTCGGGACGCGCCAGTCGGTAGACCACGGTGCCGGCCGCCGCGCCGGGCCCTCGTGCTTCGTCTGCGGTCATCTTCATGAGCCGACCGTACGTCCGATGCAGCGCTGTGCCCGCCCCGCGAGGTGCCGCCGCTCCGGGCCGCTCGTCGTACGGCGCGCGGCCTCGCGGTACGCGGCAGCGGCGCCCTCCCGGTCGCCGAGCAGCTCCAGCAGGTGCGCCCGCGTCGCGTGCAGCCGGTGGTGCCGGGCCAGGCGGCCGTCGGCCTCCAGCTCCGCGAGCAGGTCGAGGCCGGCGCCCGGGCCGTGGACCATGGCGACGGCGACCGCACGGTTCAGCGTCACTACCGGGTTGGGTCCGAACCGCTCCAGCAGCTCGTACAGCGCGAGGATCTGCGGCCAGTCGGTCGCGTCGGTGTCCCGCGCCTCGTCGTGCACCGCCGCGATGGCGGCCTGCAGCTGGTACGGGCCCACCTGCCCGCGCGGCAGGGTCCGGCTGATCAGGCCGACACCCTCCTCGATGAGACGCCCGTCCCACCGGTCCCGGTCCTGCTCCGCCAGCGGCACCAACTCCCCCGACGGCCCGGTGCGCGCGGGTCGGCGCGCGTCGGTCAGCAGCATCAGCGCCAGCAGCCCTGCGGTCTCCGTGTCGTCGGGCACCAGCCGGTGCAGCAGCCGGGTGAGCCGGATCGCCTCCGTGGACAGCTCGGGCGCGGTCAGGTCGGCGCCGCCGGTGGCGGTGTAGCCCTCGTTGAAGACCAGGTACAGCACGTGCCGTACCTCGCCCAGCCGCTCCGCGAACACCGCCCCCTCCGGCATCGCCAACGACGCCTCCCCGGCCGCCTTGATCGCCTGCTTGGCACGGCTGACGCGCTGCGCCATGGTCGCCTCCGGCACCAGGAACGCCGCCGCGATCTGCGCCGTGGTCAGCCCGCCGACCGCCCGCAGCGTCAGCGCGATCCGGCTCGCCGACGACAGCGCAGGGTGGCAGCACAGGAACAGCAGCGCCAGCGAGTCGTCCCGGTCCCCGGCCGGTACGGCGTCGGCGGCATGGCTCAGCAGCTCCGCCTGCGGCGTGGCCAGCGCGAGGCTCTCCTCGCGGCGCCGCCGGGCGCTCTCGCTGCGTACCTGGTCCACCAGCTTCCGCGAGGCGACCGTCACCAGCCAGCCGCGCGGGTTCGCAGGCACCCCCGCCTCCGGCCACTGCACCGCCGCCGCGAGCAGCGCCTCCTGCACGGCGTCCTCGCACGTGTCGAAGACGCCGTACCGGCGCACGAGCGCGCCGAGGACCTGCGGCGCCAGCTCGCGCAGCAGGTCCTCGACCCCTTGGTGCGCGGTGCTCACACGTCCGCCGAAGCCGTGGACTCGTGCAGCACCGGCCACAGCTCCACCGGCTCCACGTCCGCGAACGGCATGTCCGCCGCGATCTCCTGCGCCCGCTCCAGGCTGTCGCAGTCCAGCATGTAGAAGCTGGCCAGGTACTCCTTCGTCTCCAGGTACGGCCCGTCCGTGACCGCCGGAACCCCGCCCTCACCGCGCCGCACCAGCTGCGCGGCCGCCGCGTCCGCCAGCCCGTACGCGCCCAGCAGCTCCCCGCTCGCGCGGTACTTCGCGTTGAACGCCTCCTGCTTGGCGATCGCCTCCGGCCACGCCTCGGCCGGGAAGGAGTCCCACTTGGCCTGGTTGCCGTAGATCATCGCGACGTACTTCATCTCGGGTGTCCTCCCCGTCCCGCGCACCCCGTCGGCGCGCTGTCACCCCTTGGTCGGAGCGGGGAGCGGGTCCTCGACATCCGACGACGACTTTCTTCCGAGATTTTCCCCGGGATTTTCGCCTAGCCGATGGCGCGGGAGACCGAGATACCTTTCGTGGCGCCGCCCGAGTAGAGACCTGCGTGACCGTTCACTTGGAAGGGTCTGAGGCCGGGGTCCGTAGCCTTGTCCTTGCCGGTGCGGGCGTCGAGGATGACCGGGCCGTTGTCGGTGGACGCGTATACGGCACCGTGCCAGGCGGTCCCGATTTCCGGCGTCAGCCGCGTCTCGTCACTCTCGTCGATCGCCCACAGTTCCTTGAACGACTGGGCGTCCAGCGCGAACACTCGGCGGTCCCAGCCCTCCTCGGCCTGACAGACGATCGTGGCGCGCTCGTCGTGCTCACAGGAAAGATCCAACAGAGCGTCCAGCGCCTTGGCGTCGACGCCGGCGGGCGGCTTGCCGGTGGAGACCTCGAGCAGCGCCGAGATGTCCTGGTCCCGGACGAAGGGCGCGTCCACCTCCGCCGTGAACAGACCCGCGCCGACCGGCCTCAGGACCGTCCTGTTCAGTCGGTCCATGTACGTCCACGTCCTCTTGCCGTCGGCGATCCGGAGTCCCTCCACGCTGGCGCCGCCGCCGAGGGCACTGTCCGCGCCGCCTCGCCCGACAACCGTGCCGCCGTCAATGAACCCGGCGTAGAAGCCCTTGGCCGTCCAGGAGGTCTGTCGCGTGGCGAGCGTGATCCCGAGGGTTGCCGCCTCGCTCTCCACGCCGAGCCGGACGACGGCGGTCGTGCCGTCGGAGCCGACCAGGACTGGGTCCCCGTCCTCTTGACCTTCGGGCCTGTCGATCGTGGCCGTCCACAGCCGTTTCCCGGAGTCGGCGGCCACGGCCGTGAGCTCGATAACGGGCCGCTCGGGCGTGGTGCCCGACCCCGGCACAGTCACGGCGAAGGCGGCCAGCACGGTCGGCTTACCGTCAAGTTGGACGAGGGTCGGGCCGGCCACGTCGCCGGTGCCGTAGTCGTCGTCCTCACTCGCCCGGCCCTGCGGCTGCACACTCCACAGGGCCTTGCCGCTGAGCGCATCGACGGCCTTCACCTCGTTGTCCGACGCCGCATACACGGTGGTGCCGTCGAGCCGGACGGCCCAGTTACCCTCGTTGTATCCGCCGGCGACCGGGTACGTGGCCGAGCTCTCGAACTTGAGTGGCGGGTCATAGGACTTGGTCGTCGGCGTGGCGGTCTTCGTGCCGCCCGCACCCGGCTTCGGCGCACCTGCCCTCGGCCCGTCGTCTTCGCCCGAGCCGACTGAACAAGCCGTGACCAGGCACAGCACCAGGCCGAACGGCATCAGACGTCGAGACGTCCGCGATGTTCGACGCATTACGTCACCCCCGTGTGTTCATCCGCAATGATCGTAACCAGGGCTTCCGGCGGACGGTGTCTGAACCAACGCCCCTTTATGGCATGGACATTGAGCGCACCCGGTAACACGACCTACCTGGCCGGACTCCACATCGCAGGCTTCCACTCCTGGACGAGGAGCCCGAACACCACCTCGTCGAGGAACTCGCCCATCGCCCAGTGCGAGGAGCGCAGCAGCCCCTCGCGGACGAAGCCGTTGCGCTCCGCCGCGCGCAGCATCGGCGTGTTGTCCGCCAGTGTCTCTATCTGCAGCCGCTGCAGCCCGCGCACGACGAAGCCGTAGTGGCACAGCACGGCGACCACATCGGTGCTGTACCCCTTGCCGCGCGCGGACGGCAGCAGCCCGAGCCCCAGGTGCGCGGACCGGTGGTGGTTGTCGATGCCCCACAGCGCGGCGGTGCCGATCAGCGCGCCGCCCCGCAGCTCCACCACGGAGAACTGGACGCGCCCCTGCTCCTTGTCGTCCACGACGAGCCGCGGGTCGTTCGACCCGGGCGTGATCGGCCGCCACGGGACTCCCTCCGCCCGCGAGGCACCGGCCACGTCGTCGTAGAGCTCGGTCCGCAGGACCGGGATGTCCGCCTCGTACCGGGCCCTGAGCCCGATCTTGCCGCCTCGTAGCATGCGAATTTCCTATCCGGCCGGATTGGCCGACGGCAAACCAATAAGCGGTCGCCTCGCGTGCCCCGTGGCACACTGCCCCGTCGACGAAAGGGTGGGGCTGTGCAGGGGTTCAGCAGGGTGGGAAGCGTCATGGCGGCGGCGGCCGTACTGATGGTCGCGGGCTGTGGGGGCGGTGACACCGACGAGGCCGTGCCGCCGGACCCCAAGGCGAAGCCGTCGGCGTCCGCCGCCGCGTCGCCCCGGGCGGCAGAGAAGACCAGGGACGACGTGGTGGAGGACTTCCGGTACGCCACCAAGGGCCTCGCACAGGACTTCCGGGACGGGCCGGTGGACCCGCGGAACCAGCACTGCGTCACCAACCTCGCCGTCCTGACCCGTGCCGTTCCCGAGCGTTCGGATCTCGTGACGGTCGTCCACAAACTGCAAGAGCGCGGGTGGAAGCTGTTGATGCCCGAGAGCGAGATCCGCGCCGACGACACCGCGATCTACCTCAATGCGGGCCCCTGGCGGGCCATCATGGGCGGGGGGCCGGTCCCGGCGGAGCTCGAAGCTCAGGCGGCCGACAATCTCGGCGCGATCGGCCTGACGGGCAACGGTAGGTGCCAGCACCCTGGGCTGGACCATCAACCTCCCACCCAACCCAGCCACCCGTAGGCACGCCATGGGCACCTCGTGGCCACTTGGACCGGTGAGGACCGGCTTCAGGCCACTGTGCCCGTCACCGCCCGGACCACCGTCTCGTGCAGCAGGTCCGGCTCCACGAACGGTGCCTCCGCCGTGGGTCGCGACCGCCAGTCCAGCGGCCACGTCAGCCCGTCGAGCGCGGGCACCCCGACGAACGCGGACTCCCGCCCGTTCCGGCTCAGCGCCCTCGCACCCGCCGGCCAGGCGTACGCGCGTGCCGTCTGCGGCGGCAGGAGGAAGTAGAGGTTCTGCTCCCCGGCGAGCTCCCGGACGATGGGCCCCGCCTGGAAGGCGGTGAACTGCATGAGCTCGTACGCGATCTCCTCGCCGAGCATCCCGCCGATGCGTACGGCGTCGAAGTGGATGCCCGCGTGCCGCAGGGCGTGCCCGGATGCGGGTACCCAAGAAGGCACCCTGTCAAGCGAATTGCGCTGATTCATGCGGCCAGCTTGGCCTTCCGGTTCTACTGTGACCAGCACCACAGCCGGTCTGTGAGGGGCTGTGTGAACAGGGAGGACGTACGTGAAAGTCGGGAACAAGGGAACCCCTGGCGCCGCGAAGGCGTTCGGCAGGCTGCTCCGCTTCTACCGGGAGCGAGCGAAGGTCTCGCAGGAGGCGCTGGGCCTCCACACCGGTTACTCCAAGTCCCAGGTCGCCATGATCGAGCGCGGCGAGCGGCGCCCAAGGGGCAACTTCGTCGAGCTGTCGGATGAGTTCCTGGGTGCACAAGGTGCACTGATCGAGGTAGCGCAGGAGCTGAAGGCGAGCGGCGTGGCCGCTTGGTTCGAGGACTACTTGGAGGAGGAGGCGAAGGCTGCGGGGGTTCACAAGTACGAGAACCAAGTGATCCCAGGGCTGCTTCAGACCGAGCCCTACGCTCGCGCGGTCTTCGGCTGCGCATGTCCTCCCCTGGACGACGAAGAGATCGAGGCAGGCGTCGCAGCGCGGTTGGCGCGTCAGGCGCTGTTCCACCGCAAGCCCACGCCGCTCATCAGTTTCGTCCTGGAGAAGGCAGCACTGACCAAACCGCTCGGTGGTGCGGCGGTCCTGCGAGACAACCTGCTGCACATCCTGAAGATCGGGCAGCTACGGAATGTGCAAATCCAAGTGATGCCGGAGGACCGGCAGACCCATGCCGGTCTGAACGGCCCCTTCACGTTGCTGGATACAGCCGAGCGGCGAGGACAACTGGTCTATGTCGAAG
Organism: Streptomyces sp. NPDC045431; assembly: GCF_040646655.1. Classification (NCBI taxonomy): domain Bacteria; kingdom Bacillati; phylum Actinomycetota; class Actinomycetes; order Kitasatosporales; family Streptomycetaceae; genus Streptomyces; species Streptomyces sp. NPDC045431. Next base: position 242,617 of record NZ_JBEZAQ010000003.1, on the reverse strand, counting down.
GACAGGGCGGACGGTACTTTCTCAGCGAACAACCGGACCTTGGAGACGTGTTCGCTCGGTACAGCTCCCTGCGGGCACAAGCCCTCAACCCGGAAGACTCGGCCGAACTCATCGAACAGGTGGCACGAACGCTATGAACAGCGACCTCAACTGGTTCAAGTCCAGCTACAGCAGCGGTCAGGGTGGCGACTGCGTCGAGGTCGCTCTCTGCTGGACCAAGTCCTCCTACAGCGGCGACCAAGGCGGCGACTGCGTCGAGGTCGCCGCCTGCCCCCACACCGTCCACGTCCGCGACTCCAAGGACACCGCCCTCCCCGCCCTCACCGTCTCCCCCACCGCCTGGTCCGCGTTCCTCGCCGCCACCCACGACGGCTGAACCGAAGGCGCTCCTGACAGGGGCCCGGGCACGCCCACATGATGCGGGCATGGACGACATCCGAGAAGCGCTCTGGAACGCCACCGTCCGTCCCGCCGCGTACGCGCCCGGATATGAGCCCGGGGGTGAGCAGTACCAGGCCGCCGTACTGGAGCAGTACAAGCTGTGCGTGGAGATGGCCGACCGCACCAGCTCCCGCCGCAACCTCACCAACACCTTCTTCCTCTCCCTCAACAGCGTCATCGCCGCGATGCTGACCGGCCTGGGCGGCGGGGGCCTCACCCACGCACCGCTCTGGGCGCTGCTGGGCGGGTTGGCGATCCTGTTCGCCCAGTGCGTCGCCTGGTTCGTCACCATCCGCTCGTACCGGCTGCTCACCGCAGCGAAGTACGCGGTGATCGGGGCGTTCGAGGAGCGGTTACCGGCGTACGCGTACTCCCGCGCCGAGTGGCAGGCCCTCGGCGAGGGGAGGGACTGGCGCAAGTACCTGCCGCTGACCCACGTCGAGCAGTGGGTGCCGTTCGTGTTCGCGCTGACGTACCTGCTGGGGTTCGCGGCGGCCGTCGCCTGACGCCGGACGGCGGCGGTGTCAGTGGGCTCTGCCATGATGCGCGGCACCAGCGAGGGCACGGGAGCGGACATGGTGGAGCAGGCGGTACGGGCGCTCGTCGAGGCGATCGTCGCGGAAGCGCCGAGCGGCTGGGCGCACGCCGTGATGCACGGCCGGATCGACCGGGGCGATGTCACGGTGACCGGCGGCTACACCCCGCGAGAGAACCCCTGGGACAGCCGCATGCCCCACCCCCTGGTGGAGCTCATGATGCTGGGCGAGGCGTTGCGGCAGGAGCGGGGGTGGGAGTCCGTGAGCGTGGAGGTCCGGTGCCTGCCGACCGGCGCGTACCGGTTCGCCGCCTTCGACGACTCCCTGACCTGGGTGACCGGGGAGGGCAGCGGCTACCAGCTGGTCCTCGACCCCGACTACCGGCTTCCTCAGCCCGGCGCGCACCAGGATCCCGGCACGGCGGCTCCGGCGGGGGACCCGGAGCTGGCCGTAGCCCGGTTCCGTACGTACCTCGAACGGCGTGCCGCGATCCTCGGGCACGCGGAGGAGCTGCCCCCGCCCGCCACCGCCGCCGAACTCGACGAGGCCGAACGCCGCCTCGGCCGGCGCCTGCCCGCCGACCTGCGGGCGCTGTACGCGGTCGCCGACGGCGACGGGGACCTCGGGCTGTTCCGCGGCCACGCCTGGGTGCCGTTGAGGCGGCTCGTCGCCGAGAGCACCGGCCCGTACGCGGTCGAGCGGCCCTGGTTCGGCTGGGACCTGGAGTGGGACGGCGTCGTCTTCGACACCACGCCCGCGGACACCGTGCGCCGCTGCGGTGCCCATCCGGGGTGGCTGCGCTTCACCACCGCGTACGACGGCAACTACCTGGCCGTCGACACGGTCCCGGCCCGGGACGGGCGTCCCGGCCAGGTCATCCACACGGGACGCGACTACGACCGGGGCCCCTCCTACGTCGCCGACTCGGTCACCTCGCTCCTCGGCCACTACCTGGACCTGCTGGAGCAGGGCGCGTACGAGCAGCGCGGCGACCGCATCGCCCTGCTCGGCACCGGCCGCGAATCGGCACCGCGGGACATCGTCGGGGGCATGCCGGACGAGGTGCCGCCCAGCCTCCAGGCGCTCCACATCAACGACGCCCCCGACGTCGTCGACCTCGCCCCGCTGACCGCCGCGCCCCGGCTGCGCCGTCTGCACCTCAACCGCTCCACCACCGGTGACCTGACCCCGGTGCGCGACCTGCCCGTCGAGTCCCTGCGCGTCACGCTCGTCGACGGCGATCTGGCGCCGCTCGCCGGGCACGCGCACCTCACGTCGCTCGGTCTGACCACCACGGCCCCGACCGACCTCACCCCGCTGCGCACCGTCCCCCACCTGCGCGGCCTCGACCTCTCCGGGGCCGACACCCCCGACCTGACCGCCCTGGCCGGGCTGCCGGAGCTGCGCTACCTCGCCCTCACCGGCCGCCAGTGGGCCGCCCTGCTGGACGCGGGTGCGGTGCCTCCCGCCCTCGCCGCCGCGCAGCTCGCCGACAGGGACGCCACCCTCGACGACGCCCTCGCCTGGGCGGCCCGCCTGGGCCTCGACACCGCGAACGCCCTGCATAGCGCGGGCACCCACGACAGCCTTGACCTCAAGTGAACTTGAGTTTCTACGGTGAGTCCCACCGAACGCGCACCACCCGCGCACCACCGGAGGGACCAGCCATGCAGTACACGCACAGCGACGACGAACTGATCAAGCAGCCCATCGGCTACTGGAGTTGGGCCGCCTACAAGGCCGTCGTCACCCGCACCCGCGCCGCCCTCGACGAGATCGGCACCACGCAGCCCCAGTGGTGGGTCCTCGCTCAAGTGGCCCGGGCCGACAGCCCGAAGACCCGCACCGAGGTGTCCCGCATCCTCCGTGACTACCTGGACACGGGCGCGGCGGCCATGGAGGCGGAGATCGACACCACCATCACCCAGGGCTGGATCACCGAGGACCCGGAGGGCCGTCTCGCCCTCACCCCGGAAGGCAGCGCCTTCTACGCCAAGGCCGCTGTCCTGCAGGAAGAGTTGTGGGAGGAACGGCACGCGGACATCTCCGACGAGGAGTACCTGACGACCATGAAGGTGCTCCAGCGCTTCATCCACAACACGGGCGGGCGCTTCTGGCACCACTAGCGGCGCCGGCCGCCTCCGCCCGAGCCGCCTCAGCACCAGATCGGCTCCTGCACAAAGTCCCCGGCCGGCTGCTGCGCGGCGGCCACGGAGACGCGGGGTGCCGGGTCACGGAGCACCTGGTCGGCGGGGCCCGCCGTCAGGGCGGCGAGCAGGGCGGCGGCGGTGGCGGCGACGAGCTTCGTAACGGCCTTACGGCACATGGGAGAGCCTCTTCATCTGGGAAGGGAGAGCGGGGAGTTGGCCGGTTCTTTCCGTCCCGGCGCATCGCCATCGTGCCGAGCCGCAGAGGCGGCTGTCGCTTGATTCCGCTGGCACAAAGCTTTCCGACACATCCGTGCCAGCGTGTCCGCCGCCCCCGGACATGCGCATGCGGGGGCACACTCCTGACACAGTTGGTCCACGTAATGGACACTGTTTGTGCAGGCAGCGATGGATGTGGACAATCCACGTGCAAGATCGCCTCTGAGGGCCCGCCTTGCCGCCAGCGTTGTCGGCCGACCATGCGCGCCGCTCCGTTCCGCGACCTGGGGGGACTTCCCGTGCTCGTTGCTCTCGGGCTGACAGAGCGGTCCGACACGCTCTACCGGTTCATCCTCAAACGGCCTGATCTCACCGTCGCCCACCTCGCCGAAGCACTGGGCCGGCCCCAGGAGGACATCTGCGAGGACCTGGAGGAGCTGACACGGCTCTCCCTCCTCGCACCGTCCTGGCGCGGTGACGGCCGCCTGCGGGTGGTCAACCCGAAGGCGGCGCTCGACGCCCTGCTCGCCCACCAGCAGGCGGAGATCGCCGAGCGGCACCGGGCGCTGGCCGAGAGCCAGGCGGCGGCGGGCGCACTGCTGTCGCAGTACGCCGAGCTGCATCCGGCGGGCGAGACCCACGAGGCGGAGCGCCTCCAGGGGATCGATGCCGTATGGGCGAAGATGGAGCAGCTGAACGACAGCACCCGGTCCGAATCCATGGCGTTCGCGCCCGGCGGGGCGCAGACCTCGGAGGCCTACAAGGCCAGCGAGCCGCTCTCGGAGGCGCTGCTCGCGCGAGGGGTGCGGATCAGGACCATCTACCTCGACTCCATCCGCAACGATCCCGCGAGCGTCGAGCACGCCCGCTGGCTGACCGAGCGCGGCGGGCAGGTGCGGACCGTCTCCGCCCTGCCGATGCGCATGTACATCGCCGACCGGAAGTCGGCGATGGTCCCCATCAACCCGGCCGACAGCGCGAAGGGCGCGGTGCTGCTGCGCGAGCCGGGGGCCGTGGCCGCGTTCTGCGCGCTGTTCGAGGCGGTGTGGGCGACCGCGACGCCGTTCGGTGAGCCGCCCCGGCGCAGCCTCGACGACCCGGGCTCGCAGCCCCGGGAGCTGCTGCGCCTGCTCGCCCAGGGGTACACCGACGAGGCCGCCGCCCGTCGGCTGGGGATCTCCCTGCGCAGCGAACGGCGGCTGATCTCGGAGCTGATGGAGAAACTGGACGCGCAGAGCCGCTTCCAGCTGGGACAGCGGGCCGCCGAACACGGCCTGCTGTGACGCCCGTTGGTCAGCAGGCGCAGGACGCGCCCGTGACGGGCGCCGTCAGCGGGTCCGGCGCGGACCGGCGCACGCCCTGGGCGTCCTCGACCGGGAAGCCCTCGCGGGACCAGTACTCGAAGCCGCCGAGCATCTCCTTGACCCGGTAACCGGCGGTGGCGAAGGCGTGCGCGGCGCGGGTCGCGCCGTTGCAGCCGGGGCCCCAGCAGTAGGTGACCACCACGCTGCCGGGCGGGACCAGCTCGGCCGCGCGGTCCGCGATGTCGTCGGTGGGCAGGTGTACGGCGCCGGGGATACGGCCCTGGGCCCACGCCTCGGGGCCACGGGTGTCCACGAGGACGAAGGAGGCGGCGCCGGACTCGATGTCGGCGTGCACATCGGAGGCGTCGGCCTCGAAGGTGAAGCGGCGGTGGAAGTGCGCGGCGGCGGTGGCCGGGTCAGCCGGCGGGACGCGCAGCACCTTCGAGGGGGCGGTGGTGGTGGTCATGGTCTTCCTCCGTGGGATGGGTGACGGGGCGGCGCAGGGCCGCGAGGGCGAGCAGGGCGTAGAGGGCGGCGGTGGCGGCGCCCGGGCCGAGCAGCAGCGCGGGCACGCCCCACCGGGCGGTGTGGGCGAGGCCGAGGACGGCCAGGGCGACGAGCGCGGCGACGACCGCCCCGCGCCGGCCGCCGGGGGCGGAGGCGGAGGTGTCGTCGGCCGCCTGGTGACCGGACGTGAGCTCCGCCCAACGGGCGCCCGTAGCCCGCAGGTTCGTCCGGCAGTACGTCCAGCAGACGAGCGCCGAGACCAGGGCGAGCGGGGGGAACAGCAGCGCGGAGACGGCCGGGGGCGCCGGGGCGGGGGGTGCGAGCAGCAGGGCGTACAGCGCGGCGGCGAGGCCCACGCCCAGCAGGGTCCCGGCCAGCACGCGGCGCTTGGCGCGCGCGGCCGGTACGGCCGACTCCAGGCCGACCCAGCCGAAGAGCAGGGGCACGGCGAGCAGCGCGGGATGGGCGCTCGGCGCGTGGCCGGCCGGCGCCGGGAGCCCGCCCAGCGCCCACCACGCACCGGCCAGGACCAGGACCGCGGCCAGCCGGACCCGGCGGAGCAGGTACGCGCCCGACCGGGCGGCCACGGCGGCGGTGACGAGGACGACCGCGGCCACGGCGTACGGCACCGGTGTGCCCACCGGCCCCCACGCCCGGGCCGCGAACTCGCCCGCCGACAACGCCACCGCCGCCTGGCCCGTGGCGAAGCCGCCGAAGTACAGCGCGGTGACGGTGCGGCCCGCCCCCGGACCGAGCCGGTCGCGGACGAAGGCCACCGGGCCCGCCGCCCGCGTCCCGCCGGAGGCGGCGAGCAGCAGGCACCAGCCGGCCAGGGCGGCGGCCAGCGCGACGGCGACGGCCGGGGCGTGCGGAGCGGGGGCCAGCGCCGCCGGGAGCAGAAGCGTCCCGGCACCCAGCACCGCCACGAGGGTCCGTACGGCCGCGGCACCGCCGGACGCGGCACCAGCGGACGCGGCACCGGCGGACGCGGCACCGGCGGACGCGGCACCCGCGGACGCGGCACGGGCGGACGCGGCACCCGCGGACGCGGCACCGGCCGACGCGGCACCGGCCGACGCGGCACCCGCGGACGCGACACCGCCGGACGCGGGACCTGCCACCGGGTGGCCCTGCGTCACGACAACTCGTGGAAGTACAGCGGCACATCGGTCGGCAGCACGGTGCCGGCAGGCACCAGGGCGCCGTCCAGCGCGGACCACTCGGGCATCCGCGTCCCGGCGTCCACCGCCACGCCCAGCTGCGCCGCGAGGAACGCCGACCAGCCCGGCATCAGCGGCGCGGCCGCCACCGCGACGGCGGCGAGCAGCTCCACCGAGGCGGCGAGCCGTCCCGCGTACCGCTCGCGCGGTCCGGCGGCGCCCAGCAGCGCCAGCTCCTGGAGGTCCGCGACGGCCCGGTCCACCACCGCGGCGATCACGGCGGCCGCGCGCTGCGGCGAGAAGGTCTCGGCGGCGAGCGCGCCGTCCACGAGGCCCGGCAGCGCGGCCCGTTCGGCGGCGAGAGGACCTTCGGGGGCGGCCGTGGGGACGGCCGAGTCGAAGTCCTTGGCGAGCAGGTCCAGCACGGTGTCGGTCCACGCCTCGAGGCCGCCCGCCAGCACCGTGCTGACCGTGTCGGTGAACTCCTTCATGGAGAAGTTGTTCTGCTCCCGCTCCGGTCCGGTCAGGCACAGGTGGAAGCGCAGCGCGTCCGCGTTGACCCGGCGCAGGAACTCGCCGCCCCAGATCGCGTGGCCCCGGCTGGTGGAGAACTTCTCCCCCTCCAGGCGGTAGAACTCGTTGATCACCACCTGCGCGGGCAGGGTCAGTTCACCCTGGGCCATCAGCAGCGCGGGCCAGAGCACGGCGTGCGAGAACGAGCAGTCGAAGCCGATGAAGTTCACGATCCGGGTCTCCGGGTCGGTCCACCGCCGCTGCCACGCGCCCTCGTCGCCGTCGGCCTCGCCGAGCCGGGCGGTGGCCGCCACGTACCCCCAGATGCCGCTGAACCAGGTGTCGAGGATGTGGCCCTCCCAGCCCGGGAGCGGGACGGGGATGCCGTACGACGCCTCGCGGCTGATCGCGGTGTCGGGCAGCTCGCGCGAGAACAGGCCCTCCAGGTAGGCGCGCAGCCGGGGCCGCCACTCGGCGCGGGACTGGGCGTCGTCGTAGTACTCCTGCAGCCGCTCGCGGTACTGCTCCAGCGGGAAGACGATGCGGCGCATGGTGCGCGTGCCCGGCGTGGTCCAGCAGGCGGTGCACCGGGGGTCGGCGAGCCCGGCGGGGTCCTGCGGCAGGCCGCACGCCTCGCAGTAGACGCCGTCGGAGGGCTCGGCGCAGAACTGGCAGGCGCCGCGCACCTCGGCCTCGTACAGGTAGCGGTCGCACGGGGTGCAGTGGAAGACCGGCAGCTCCTGGACCTCCAGGGCGCCCGCCTCCCACAGCTCCAGGAAGAACCGCTGCACGAACAGGGTGTGCGCCTCGTCGGTGAGCGGGCGGGTGAACCAGTCGTGGTGCATGGCGCCCAGCGAGAGGGTCTCCTCCATGCGGTCCCCGAAGAGGCGGGCGGTGCGGTGGGCGGTGGAGCCGATCTCGGCGGCCCGGCGCGGCACGTAGCAGGAGTGCTCGTCGGAGTAGCCGACGTACTGCACGTCGTGGCCGCGGCGGCGCAGGTGGCGGGTGAGGACGTCGGCGCCGAGGAACGGGCCCGAGAGGTGACCGAGGTGGAGGTCGCCGTTGGGGTTCGGCGGCGCGCTGGTGACGACGTACGAGGTCATGAGGTGGGAGTTCCTTCGGAGAGGCCCTCGGGGAGGACGAGAGGAGCGGTGTCGAGCGGGGGCAGGGCGTCGGAGGTGGCGGCGACGACCCGGGTGCGCGGCGGCAGGTCGTCCAGGACGACCGAGTGCGCGCCGATGCGGGAGTCCTCGCCCACGGTGACCGGGCCGAGGACGCTGGCCCCGGTACCGATGACCACCCGGTCGCCGATGACGGGGTGGCGGCGGGCGCCGGCGGGCCGGCGCAGGTCCTTCCACCAGCCCACCGACCCCAGCGTGACCTGGTGGTACAGCATCACGTCGTCACCGATGACGACGGTCTCCCCGATGACGACGGCCGTGCCGTGGTCGACGAAGAACCGGCGGCCGATGCGCGCGCCCGGGTGGATCTCGATCCCGGAGACCGCGCGGGCCAGCAGCGACAGGGCGCGGGCGGTGACCCGGTGGCCGCGCCGCCACAGCCGGTGCGCGACCCGGTACGTCCAGAGGGCGTGGATGTGCGGGTAGAGCAGCACTTCGGCGCGGGAGGTCGCGGCCGGGTCCTTCGCGAGGACGGTCTCGACGTCCTCCCGCAGCACCGACCGGACGTGCCTGAAGGTGGTCCGTCTACATGTGGTCATAGGGGGCCTCCGGGCGGATCGGGTGGCCGGCGAGGAAACGCTGCGGCCGGTACGGCTCCAGGAGCTCCTGGACGGCCTTGCCGGGTACGGCGCCGCCCTCCACGATCTCCTTGGCGGCGAGTTCGGCGACGGCCGGCGCCAGCTTGAAGCCGCCGCCGCTGAAGCCGAGCGCCAGGTAGAGGCCGTCGGGTCCGGCCGCGCCGACCACCGGCCGCTTGTCGGGCGTGTAGCCGTCGAGGCCGGACCGGGTGCCGGCGAGCGGCGCGGTGGCGGCGGCGGGGACGCGGTCGGCGATGGCGTCGATGGCCTGCTCCAGCTCGGCGGAGGTGAGCGGCTCGACGTCCCGGCCCAGCACGGTGTCGGGCTTGCTCGGCACACCGAAGTAGAAGCGGTCGAGGCCGTCGGGCCGGAAGTAGCTGCCGGTGGTGTCGTCGATGCAGGTCGGCACGGAGGCACCGGAGCCGCGCCGCCCGGCGCCCGGCAGTTCGGCCTGCGCGAGGCCGATGCGGCGGGCGGTGACCGGGATGTGGATGCCGAGGTACTCGGCGGGCGCCGAGCCCCAGGCCCCGCCGGCCAGCACGACGAGCGGCGCGTCGATCCGGCCGATGGAGGTCAGCACACCGGTGACGGTGCCCGCGTGCTCCAGGACCTTCACGGCCCGGATGCCCTCCGAGGGCGAGACGCCGAGCCGGTACGCCGCCGTCAGCAGCGACGCGGAGGCGGCCATGGGGTCGGCGTAACCACCCTCCGGCTCGTACGCGGCGAGCGCCACGCCTTCGGTGCGCAGCCCGGGGTAGAGCTCCTTGAGCTCGGACCGGCCGATGACCTCGACGCGCCGGTAGCCGGCCGCCTCGGTGGCGACGGCGGCGTTCTGGCGCAGGTCGTCGGCGTGGTCCTCGCCGACGATCATGACGAAGCCGGTGCGGCGGTATCCGCAGTCGCCGCCGATGGCGTCCGACCACTGCTCGAAGACGGGCAGGCTGCGGGCGGCGAGCCGGGTGTCGCAGGCGGCGGTGTGGTGCAGCCGCAGCAGGCCGCCGGAGCGGGAGGTGGCGCCCTGGGCGTTGACCCGGCCCTGGTCGCACAGCACGATCCGGCCGATCCCCGCGAGGGCGAGCTGGTGGGCGATGGCCGCCCCGATCACCCCGCCGCCGACGATGACGGCGTCGGCGTGGGCGTGCACGATGGGACTCATCCCCACACCGCCTCGCCGGCGATCGGGGAGGCGTCGTCGATGCCGAACCGGGCGGCCCACTTGGCGCGTTCACGGGCTATGGCCTCGGCGCCGCCCCACCAGATGGTGACGAACCGCAGCCGCGTGTCGCCGTCGTTGGTCAGGTCGTGGTCCTGGAACGGCGTGATGAAGACCGTCTCGCCGGCGCGCACGCGGCGCGTCTCGTCGCCGATGCGCATGACGCCGCTGCCCTCGACGATGAAGAACATCTCGTTCTCGTCGTGGTGGTGCGGGGTGGAGGTGGCGCCGGGCGCCACGTCGACCCAGGCGCCGCCCCAGCCCGGCGTCTCGACGGCCTCGGGCCAGGGGAAGATGCGCCGGCCGCTGACGTTGTAGGTCTCCTCGAAGACCATGTCGTCGTCGCCGGTGGTGAAGACGTGCATGTGCGGGTGTCCAATCAGGCGGCGACCGGCGCGCGGAGCCGGCTGCGCAGGTCGCGGTGGATGGTGTCGGCCTTGGCGGCCATCTGGCTGAAGGAGGTGGCGCTGCCGATGCCGTGCCGCCACTCGGTGAGGCCGTCGAGATAGATGCCGACCTCGCACTCCTCGGTGGTCTCGGCGCGGTAGGCGCGGGTCACCTCCGGGCGTCCGGCGGCGTCCCGCCGCAGGTACGGGGAGAAGGCGGCGAGCTGGCGCGGGAAGGCGGGCTCCCGGTAACCGGTGCACAGCACCACCGCGTCGGCCTCGATCAGACCGCGCTCGCCGGTGAAGACCTCCTCGGTGCGCAGCCGCACCGCGCCGTCGTCGGTCCGCTCGACGGCGGTGACCTCGGTGCGCCGGTGCATGCGGAGGCGGTCGCGGCCGCTGAGCCGGTCCTCGTACACCGCCTGGTAGAGCGCGGTGGACACATCGGGGTCCACGGCCGCGTAGTTGGTGGCGCGGGCCTGGTCCAGGGCGCGTGCGCGCTGCTCGTCCTCGAGGCCGTAGAAGTAGTCGGTCTCGGCGGGGAAGTAGACCTCGTTGGAGAAGTGGCCCAGCTCGTACATCCGGAAGCCAGCGTGCCGGACCACCGAGTGGATGCGGGTGCCGGGGTCGGCGGCAGCCAGGTGCAGGACGATCTCGCCCGCGGTCTGCCCGGCACCGATCACCGCGACGCTGCGCAGGGGCTTCTCGCCCAGGGCGGCGAGGCTCGGCAGCAGGCGGCTCGCGTGGAACACCCGTTCGCCCAGGTGCGGGCGGAAGGTGTCGGGGACGTACGCCTCGTGGCCGGTGGCCAGGGCGACGTTGCGGGTGTGGAAGGTGTGGGTGGCGCCGTCGCGGGTGTCGCGGGCGACGACCCGGGCGGTGCGCACCCGGCCGTCGGCGTCGGTGACGGGTTCGACGGCGAGGACCTCGCGGTGGTAGTCGACGGGGCCGCGCACCTGCCCGGCCGCCCATTGCACGTAGTCCGACCACTCCAGCCGGCTGACGTAGCCGCCCATCAGCGTGAACGGGTAGAAGCGCCCGCTCTGCTGCAGGTAGTTGGGGAAGGTGAAGCGGCTGCGCGGGTCGCGCGGGGTGGCGAAGTCGCGCAGGAAGTGGTGCTGGATGTCGGTCCCGGGCAGGACCAGGTTGGGCTGCCAGGCCGAGTCGGCGGCCTTCTCCAGGTAGCGGGCGGCCAGCGGCCCGGACCCGGTGGCGTCGTCGTGGTCCTCGACGGCCGCGGCGAGCGCGATGCCGGAGGGGCCGAAGCCCGCCACCACCAGGTCGTGGACCCGTTCGTCGGTGTACGTCATCGGGTGCTCCCCGTGGTCGGCTCCAGCGGCTCCAGCGCCGCGGACAGGGCCTCCCGCAGGATCAGCCCGGCGGTGTCTATCTCCTCGGCGGTGCAGTTCAGCGGCGGCAGCATGCGCACCACGCAGTCGTCCCGGCCGCCCAGCTCCAGGATCAGGCCGCGGCTGACGGCCTCCCACTGGACGCGCTTGGCGAGCGCGGTGGCGGGCAGCCCGGTGACCGGGTCGGCCAGCTCGACGCCGGCCATCAGGCCCAGGCCGCGCACGTCGGCGACGTACGGGCTGAGCGCGCGCAGGCCCTGGAGGTGCACCATCAGCTGGTCGGCCCGGGCGCGGACGTTCTCCAGGACCCGGTCGCGCCGGACGACCTTGAGGGTGGCGACGCCGGCGGCGAAGGCCGGCTGGTTGCCGCGGAAGGTGCCGGTGTGGGCGCCCGGTTTCCAGGTGTCGAGCTTCTCGTCGTAGAGGATCACGGCGGCCGGCAGGCCCATGCCGCTGAGCGCCTTGGACACGCACACCACGTCCGGCTCGATGCCGTACTGCTCGAAGGCGAACCAGGTGCCGGTGCGGCCGCAACCGCTCTGCACCTCGTCGACGATCAGCGGGATGCCCAGCTCGCGGGTGACCTTGCGGACGCGCTGCACGAACTCCACCTCGGCGGGGATCACCCCGCCCTCGCCCTGGACCAGCTCCATCAGCACGGCCGCCGGCAGGGTGATGCCGCCGTTGACGTCGGTGAGGGCGCGCTCGAGGAAGGCGGCGCAGTTGACCTCGCAGCTGTCCCGCTTGAGGCCGAGGGGGCAGTTGTGGCAGTTCGAGTACGGGAAGAAGTGCACGCCCGGCATCCGGCCGCGTACGGGCTCCTTCTGCTCGACCAGGCCGGTGACGCTCATCGCGGCCAGCGTCGCGCCGTGGAAGCCGCCCTGGAAGGTGATGACCTCCTCGCGGCCCGTGGCGGTCTTGCACAGCTTGAGCGCCGCGTCGACGGCGTTGGCGCCGGTCGGGCCGCAGAAGTGGATACGGGTGCGCTCCCGCATCGGCTCCGGCAGCATCCCGATGGTCAGCTCGGTGAACTCGTCCTTGACGGGCGTGGGGAAGTCCAGGCCGTGGACGAACTCGTCGAGCTGCCGGTGGGCGGCGGCGAGCGGCTCGGGGTGGTTGTGGCCGAGGGAGAGCACCCCCGCGCCGCTGAGGAAGTCGAGGAAGACGTTGCCGTCGAGGTCCTCGACGTAACTGCCCCGGGCGCGGCGGATGGCGAGGGGAAGCTTGCGGGGGTACGAGCGCGAGTTGGACTCGCGCCGCTCCTGGCGGGCGAGGAGCTCGGCGCTGCGCGGGCCCGGCAGGGCGCCGGTCACGCGCGGCCCGGCATAGCGGGGTGCCGCGGCCTCCGCGGGGATCGCGTGGCCGACGGTGGGGGCGGTCATGGTGGTGGGGACCTCTCGTGTCAGGCGGCGGCGAGGGCGGCGGCGCGGTCGGTACGGGTGGGGGCGGTACGGCCGGGGGCGGACGCCAGGCGGCCGGCCAGCGCGTCGGCGAGGGTCGCGGCGCGCAGCGACAGCAGGCTGAAGGACCCCGCGTCGCCGATGCCGTGGCTGGACTCGCACAGGCCGTTCAGGAACAGCGGCGGGGTGCCGTCGGCGACCGGCCGCAGCGCGTAGTCGGCGTCGACCTCCAGGCGGCCGTCCGGCTCGGTGGCGAACCGGTCGGCGAGCGACGCCATCAGCGGCGGGCACAGCTCCTCGTCCGGGCCCGGGCCCATGTTGCGGAAGCCCGTGGCGAGGACGGCGAAGTCCACGGTGTCGGTGATCGTCTCCCCGGTGTGGCGCTCCAGGAAGTCCAGCGCGATCCGGCCGTCGCCGGTCTCGGCGACCCGTACGGCCTCGTGGTTGCCGCGGACGAACACCCGCTGGTCGCCGTCGAGCTCCTGCTCGTACATGGTCAGGTAGAGCTCGCGCAGTACGTCGCCGTCCGCCGACGAGTAGTTGGTGGGGTGCATGTAGGCGTCGAGGGCGCGCTTGCCCTCGCGGGAGGCACGGAAGTAGTAGTCGGTGAACTCGGGGAAGTACCCCTCCTCGCTGAAGGGGCTGGTGTCCTTCAGCCGCAGCGAGTGGGAGCGGGTGTAGGTGGTCACGCGGGTGCGCGGGAAGCGGCGGCTGAGGTCGAGGGCGAGCTCGACGGCGCTCTGGCTGCCGCCGATGACGGCCACCGACTCCGGCTCGCGCCCCTCGCCGGTGCCCCCGGTCAGCTCGGTGAGGCGCGGCAGGTACTGGGTGAGGTGGAACACGCGCCGGCTGCGCACGGTGTCGTACGGGGCGGGGACGTACGGGGTGCGGCCGGGGCCCATCACGAGCGTCCGGCCCAGGTAGCGGCGGCCCGACACGGTGGTCACCTCGTACAGCGACTCGCCCGCCACCTCGGTGATCCGGACCCGGTCGGCCCGCTGGTCGCAGTCCACGAGGTGCGAGAAGAAGCCGGCGGCCCAGCGGATGTAGCCGGCGTACTCCTTGCGCAGCGGGAACTCCGAGGGGAGGTTGAGGTGGCGCAGCAGCCGGCCCTGCTCGTGCAGGTAGTTGAGGAAGCTGTAGCGGCTGCGCGGGTTGCGCAGGGTGACCAGGTCGCGGCTGGGGTGGTTCTGGATGTCGGAGCCGTCGAGCAGCATGCCGGGCTGCCACTCCGGGCTGGGCCGGGCCTCCAGGAATCTGGCGGTGAGCGGCGAGTCGCGTTCCTCCAGGGCGATGGCGAGGGCGAGGTTGGCCGGTCCGAAGCCGATGCCGAGGATGTCGTGGACGTCGGGCGTGCCGGGCGTGGTGGTCTCGCTCATCGTGCGGTGCTCCTTGCGATCGCGGGGGCGGTGGTCGTCGTGGCGGTGGTGGTGGCGGTCACCGTGGTCAGGGTCGGGTTGCCGTCGAAGTCGATGCGCAGGCCGCTGATCCGGTCGGCGGCGTACACCCGCTGGTCGGTGCGGTACCAGAGGGGGATCAGGGCGAGGTCGGCCATGGCGGCGCGGTCGGCGCGCCGCCAGGCGTCGGCGCGCTCGGCCGGGTCGGTGGACGCGCGGGCCCGGGCGACGAGGGCGTCGAACTCCGGCTTCTCGTAACGGCCCTCGTTGTCGCCGTGGGCCGTGCCCCGCTCGTCGGGTGCCGTGCAGGACGAGTGCAGCAGCGGGAAGAGCATGTTGTCGGGCGTGGGGTAGTCGCAGGCCCAGCCGGCCCGGCACAGGCCGGCCGCGGCGATCGAGGTGCGGTGGTCGACCAGGCCGCGCCCGTCGGTGCGCAGCAGGTCGACGTGCCAGCCGAGGACGTCCTCCAGCCCGCGGGCCAGGGCGTGCACCCAGTCGTCGTGGCCCGCCCCGGTGTTGTAGGCGAGGTCGACGCGGGTGCCGGGCGGCAGGCCGGCCCGCAGGGCGGCGGCCCGGGCCCGTCCCGGGGCGTACGCGGTCCAGTCCTCCTCCCACTCCCCGCGCGGGGTGTGCGCCGTCCCGAACCAGGGCGACAGCAGGGAGTGGGCGGCGGTGCGCCGGCCGTGGAAGTACGTGTCGATCAGGGCGTGGCGGTCGATGGCGGCGGAGACGGCGCGGCGGGCGTCCACCGAGTCCATCGGCGCCTGGTGGCAGAAGGGGATCAGGTAGAACAGCCCGGCGCCGTCCCTCTCCAGGAAGCCGTCCAGGCGTGCCGCCTCGGCCGTGCGGGACGGCGGGACGCGGGCGTAGTCGTACGTGCCGGCCAGGAACCGCTCGTACTCGTCGTCCAGCGCGGTGACCGGGTCGAGGATGTCGATGTGGACCTCGCGCACCTCGGGTGCGGGGCCAAACCAGCGCTCGTTGCGGCGCAGCCGGATGGACTCGCCGTGCCGCCACGGACCGGCCATCACGAACGGCCCGTTGCCGATCGGCAGGTCGTTGTACGCGGGGTTCAGGGCCGGGCCCGCGCAGGACGGGACCGGGCTGAAGATCGGCTGGAGGGTCTTCAGGTCGAACTGGACGTCCGGCTCGGACAGTTCCACGACGAGCGTGGCGTCGTCGACCGCGGTGAAGGACCGCACGCCCGCCAGGTGGTAGGCGGTCTCGGTGTTGGCCTCCGGATCGAGGGCGCGCGCCCAGCCCCGGACGAAGCTGTGCGCGGTGACCGGCTCGCCGTCGCTGAAGACGGTGTCGGTGCGCAGCGTGAACGTCCAGGTGAGCGCGGCGTCGTCGGTCCACCAGCGGAGGGCGGTGGCGGGGACGAGCGCGCCGTCGTCGTCCAGCGCCAGCAGGCCCGTGAACAGGGCCTTGCAGACGAGGATGCCTTCGCCCTCCTGGGCCTTGTAGGGGTCGATCGCGGTCGGTTCGGTGATGCCCATGCGGAACACGGGGTCGTCGGTGTGCACAGTGATCGTTCTCGCTTCGGCTCTCAGGCGGGTACGACGACGACGTCGAGGCGTTCGTCGAGTTCGGCGGCGATCCGCTCCACCCGGTCGATGTCGGCCGGCTCCCGGTACGGCGCAGCGACCGCCAGCGAGCCGGCTATCTCGTACCAGCCCTCCGGTGCGCGCCGCAGCCGGTCGCCGGGGCGGGAGGCGGGGATGTACGAGCGGAAGTAGGGCGAATGGAAGGCGTCCCCCGGGTTGTTGCGCACCAGCCTCCCGGTCCGGTACGCGAACTTGATGCAGGTGGCGGCGCGGGGCTCGGCCGCGCGCCGGACCTCGCCGTCGAGGACCGCGGCCCGGGCGGCCGTGTCGTCGCCGGCGAGCACGGCCTTGGCGTACAGCCGGACCGCGTCGATGCCGTGGACCTCGCGCAGGTTGCGGTAGTTCTGCCCGCCGCTCATCCGGGTGGCGAACTCGACCACCCGGTAGCGGCCCTGGTCGTCCTGCCGGAACTCGGCGTTGAACAGGCAGTGCTCGACGCCGAGCGCGGCGACGATGCCCTCGGCGACCGTGACGAGCTCCGGCTCCTCCTCCGGGGTGCGGAAGGGCAGCGTGTAGAAGTCCTCCTCGAAGTACGGGCCGGGCATCTGCATCTTGTTGGTGACGCCGACCAGGTGGAACCGGCCGGAGAGCACCACGCCGTCGAGGGTGACCTCCTTGCCCGGCAGGAACTCCTCGAGAAGCGCGATGTCCGGGCCGTCGCTGGGGAAGTAGCCGCCCCACTCCTCCACCAGCCGCGCCACGTCCTCCAGCGCCGCGCGCAGCGCGTCGCGGTCGTGGACGAGCGTGACGCCCATGCTGGCCGCCAGCGCGCTGGGCTTGACGATGAAGGGGTAGCGGAACCCCTCGGCGGCGGCGAGCCCCTCCTCGACGCCGGTGACGGCGACCGCACGCGGCCCGGGCAGGCCGTGCTCCTCCAGGAACTCCCGCTGGAGCCGCTTGTCGCGCGAGATCTCGTCGGCCTCGGGGCGCGGCCAGGCGTGCCCGAGGAGCCGGTTGGCGAGCGAGGTGACCACGATGTCGGAGTCGTAGAAGGTGATCGCGGTGGCGATGCCCAGCCGGCGCGCGGCGGCCGCGCAGAACTCGGCCAGTCCGGTCGTGTCCAGGTCCTCCGGCAGACGGACCACGGAGGCGAACCGGCCGTCCTCCTCGGCCCGGGCGACCTGGGTGGCCAGGTGGATCTCCAGGCCCATGCGCTCCAGCGTCTCGATGTGCTCGCGGTGCCACGCGTACGTGTTCCGCATGATCAGCAGGATCTTCATGCCGCTTCCTCCTCCTGCCGCCGCCCGGGGGCACGGGTGACGACGGTGACCTTCTCGGTGAGCCGCTCCGCGGTGGCGACGGCGGCGGCGGTGTCGGCACCGGTGGCAAGCACCTGGCCGACGCGGTCCCAGTTGCCGCGCAGCTCGCCCACGGTGTCGCCGGGCGCGACCGTGGTCTCCACGTCCAGGACGCCGTCGAGGGCCCTGGCCTCCTCGGCGCCCTGGATCTCCACGACCGTGCCGGGGCGGGCGGACAGGAAGCGGGTGGCGGCCGAGCGGCGGGGGACGGGCCGCTCGGTCAGCGCCGGGATCAGCCCGAACTGCCAGGCGACGATCCACTCTTCGACGTCGATGCCGTACGCGGCGTCCAGCAGGTCGAAGATCCGGTCACCCCCCATCCGGTTGTGGCCCTCGATGATCTGCGGCCCCGACGGGGTCAGGCGCAGCTCGGTGTGGGCGGCGCCGTCGGTCAGGCCGACCGCGTCGAGGAAGCGGCTCACGCTCTCCTCCACGCGCCGCTCGTCGTCCGGCGCGAGCCGGGCCGGCAGCGCGTGCCCGAGCTCGATGAAGCCCTCGCCCGCGCCCGGCGCGCGGTCCGGGCCGGCGTCCGGGTCGACGTCCGGGCCGTCACCGCCGGTGAGCTTCTCCGTCACCGCGAGCACGATGTGCCGGCCCGCGAAGGAGAACGTCTCGACGCTGTACTCCGGACCGGAGATGTACTGCTCGGCGATGAACCGCCCGATCGTGAAGAACGACCCCCACTGGAGGTCGGTGCGGGCGCGCAGCGCCTCCACCTCGGCCCACGCCGCCGCGGCCTGCTCCGGCCCGTCGATCCGTACGACGCCGAGGCTGGCGGTGGCGTCCACGGGCTTGAGCACCAACGGGTAGCCGTGCGCCGCCCCGAAGGCGACCAGGTCGTCCGCGCCGGCGACCTCGGCGGCGGCCACCGACAGCTCCCGCACCAGCGGGTCGGGGTGCGCGCCGAGGTGGCGGCGCATCGCGTGCTTGTCGCGGAGGAGTTCGGCGGTGCGCTCGGTGGTTCCGCCGAGCCCCAGGTGGTCGCTGATGCGGGCGGCCGGCACGAGACCCGGCTCCGTGATGGACACGACGCGGGTGAACCCGTACGCCTGGTGGGCCGCCTCGACGAGCGGGCGGGTGGTGTTCCAGTCGGTGTAGTCGGCGATGATCACGGCCGCGGCGAGCCGGGCGGCCTCCGGCACGAACTGGTCCGGGTGCTGGATCAGTACGAACCGGATTCCGAGCGCCGCGGCTTTGCGCAGCGTCTGTATGCGGCCGCCGACGACGAGAAGCGTTTTGTCGGTCAGGTGAGCGGTCATGGATATGACTCTGCGACATCGAATGGGGCCCCGGAATACGTTTCCGGTGGCACAAGAATGCCCCGGCACGAAATACCACCGAGGTCACCGGCGGGCCCGGTTCCGGCACGTTCGTGCCAGGCACAACCGTGCATCCGCACCGCCATTGCGCCGCACCGGACGCGCCCCCATGCTCGGCGCCATGCCTCGGATCGCCTTCACCACCTTCGCGGTGCTCAAACAGCCCTACCCGCACCTTTCCAACACCGATTTCAACGAGCTGGAACCGCTGGTTTTCGGCGCCTCGGAAAGCAGCCCCGGATTCATCGCCCGGGCCGAGGCCGTCGATTCGACGGACACCAAGTGGACGAACTTCGGCCGCGACTACGGTGCCTGGGGGAAATTCGAGGCCCCCTCCTTCTACACCGGCGGCAGGGACGACGACACCGACACCCGGGCCTCCACCCTCTCGCTGTGGACCGACCTGTCATCGGTACGGGCCTACGCCTACAGCGGCATCCACCGGCAGGCGCTGCGCGACCGGCGGCGCTGGTTCGTCTCCCTCCCCCACCGGCTCTACGCGGCCTGGTGGGTCGCGGACGACGTGATCCCGACCTGGCGCGAGGCCTGCCTGCGCCTCGAGATCCTCAACGAGTTCGGGCCCACCGCGCACGCCTTCGACTTCAAGCACCCCTTCGACCCCGACGGCAACCCCCTCTCCCCCTCCGAGGCCTCCCATGCCTAGACCCGCGTCCCGTCCCGCCGCCACGACCGCCGGCGCCGCCCACGGCCCCTCGCCGAACGCCAAGGTGCTGCTGATCGTCCTCAGCGCGGCCGCCTTCCTGCTGACCCTGGCCGGATCGGCGCTGAAGAACACCGTCCAGGTGTACTTCGTGCCCATGGCCGACACCTTCGGCGGCTCCCGGGGCGCGCTCGCCTGGGCCACCACGCTCTTCGCCGTCACCGTCGCCGTGGCGTCCCCGCTCGTCGGCGCCCTGGCGGACCGGCTGGGCGGCGCGGCCACGCTGGCGCTGGGCACCGCGCTGTCGGGCGTGGCGCTGATCGGCTGCGCGCTCGCCGGCGAACTGTGGCTGTTCGTCGCGGTGTACGCGCTCATCGCCGCGCTGGCCTCGACCATGCTGTCGTACGTACCGCTGGGCGTCCTGGTGGACGAGCTGTTCCGGGACGGCCGCAAGGGCCTGATGTACGCGCTGCTCACCAACGGCGCGGCGGTCGGCTTCGTGGTGCTGGTGCCGCTCTGGTCGTGGCTGGGCACGTGGTCGTCGTGGCAGGACGTGCTGCTCGTGGTGGGCCTGGTCTTCCTGTGCGTCCTGGCCCCGCTGGCCATGCTGGTGGCCCGGGGGTCGAACCGGGTCGCCGCGCGCCCGGAGGCGGAGGACACCGTCTCGTCCGATCCCGGACCGCGGGCGCTCCGGCGGCTGTCGTTCGGCGAGCGGCTGCGGCTGACGGCCGGGAACCCGGACATGCGGCGCCTGTCGCTGGCGCTGTTCGCCTGCGGGGCCACGATGGCCTTCATCGACGTGCACTTCATGCCGCTCATGCACGACCACGGCCTCGGCCACACGGTCAGCTCCACGGCCGTGGCGCTGCTCGGCGTCTTCGAGATCGCGGGCGGCCTGCTGGCCGGCTGGCTGTGCGACCGGGGCTGGATCAAGGGCGTCCTGCTCAGCGCGTACGCGGTGCGCTGCGTGGCGATGGTGCTGGTGGCGCTGAACCCCACCGGTGCGGTCGTCATCGCCTTCGGCGTGGTCTTCGGCGTGAGCTACCTGGCGACCGTCATCGCCACCACCATGTGGGCCGCCCGCGTCCTGCCCGTGGAGGTGCGGGGCTTCGGCATGGGTCTGGTGTGGACGGTGCACGCCCTGGGCACGGCGCTGACCAGCGAGGTCGGAGCGGTCATGGCCGACGCGACGCACGACTACTCGGTGGTGGCGCTGGGCTGCGCCGGCCTCGCCGCGGCGGCCTGCGTCCTGGTGCTGGCCGGCCGGGTCCCCGAGGCGGCGCAGACCGGCGAAGCCGACGCGACCGATACCGGCACGTCCGGCCCCGATGCCGGCTCGTCCGGTCCCGGCGGCGGTACCGGTACCGCCGCCGCCTCCGAGGCCGACGCCCCCGCCGACGCGGACACCGCCCACCGGGCGGAGCCCGCGGGAGCCCGCTGACGGCCGCGCACCCCTCACCCCTTTCTCCAAGGAGCAACAGTCATGGCGGATTCCGCCCCGCTGCACAGACGGCTGCGGGAACTTCCCCGGAGCGCCTGGGTCATCTTCTCGGGCATGTTCCTGATCAAGTTCGGGAACTTCCTCAACGTCTTCCTCGTGCTCTTCCTCGTCTCGCGCGGTTTCTCCGCGTTCCAGGCCGGTGCCGCCCTCGGCCTGGTGGGGGTCGGCGCGTTCATCGGAAACGCCGTCGGCGGCACGGTCGCCGACCGGTTCGGCCGGCGGACCACCATCGCCGTGTCGATGTTCGGCAGCAGCGCCGCGACGGTCGCCGTCCCGCTGACGGACGGCCTGCTGTCGACCACCCTGCTGGTGACGCTGGTCGGCGTCTTCGCCCAGTTGTACCGGCCGGCGGCCGGCGCGCTGCTGGTGGACGTGGTGCCGGAGGCGCAACGCGTCATGGCGTTCGCCGTGCTGCGCCTCGCCATCAACGTGGGCATGGCGATCGGCCCGCTCGTCGGCGGTCTGCTCAGCGGCCACTCGTACACGTACGTGTTTATCGGCGACGCCCTGTTCTCCCTCGCCTTCGGCGTGCTGGCGCTGCTCACCCTCCCGGGCGGCCGTCCGGCGCCGGCCGCGGTCCCCGGGGCGGCGGCCCCCTCCCGCAAGGGCGGGTACCGCGAGGTCTTCTCCGACCGGCCGTACCTGCTCTTCCTCGGCTCGATGGTCGCCGCGACCTTCGTCTACGGGCAGTCCACCGCGACCCTGCCGCTCCACGTGCGGGACGCGGGCTTCGACAACAGCGTCTACGGTCTGCTGCTGGGCCTCAACGCGCTGCTCTGCGTGGTGATCGAGCTCCCCCTCACCAAGCACACCGAGCACCGCACCCCGCGCCGGGTGATCGCGGCGGGGCTGCTGCTGCTCGGCGTCGGCATGGGTCTCACCGGTGCGGTGGACGCGGTGTGGCTGCTGGCCCTGACGGTGGTGGTGTGGACGGTCGCGGAGACCGTCTACACGCCGATCGCCAACGCCTACCCCGCCGAGTTCTCCCCCGCCCATCTGCGCGGCCGCTACCAGGGCGCGGAGGGTCTCGCGCACACCCTCGGCGGCGCGCTCGGCCCGGCGGTCGGCGGTCTGCTCTACGGGATCTCGGCCCCGCTGCACTGGGTGGTCTGCGCGGCCGTCGCCGTACTGGGCGCGCTGCTGGTCCTGGGCGCGAAGCCCCGCACCCCCGCGCCCGCCGCGACCGACCCCTCCCAGGGCCGGCCCGCGGCCGCCCCCACCGATCCCGCACAGGCCCGGCCCGCGGCCGCCGCCCCGATCACCGTCCCCGTGGAGCCCGCCACCGCGCCCACGGGCCCCGCGTAGCCGCCGGGCGACCGGCCGCATCCTCTGCACCGGAGCCACCACCGCCCCGACGCGGCAGGCGCTCCCCCACCACCGAAAGGTATGCCAGCACATGAGCACGACCACCACACTCGACAGCGTCCTCGGCGACGCGGACGTCCACCGGATCGACATCCCGTCGGCCACCGAGGACCCCGCGGCGTACGTCACCGCGCTCCTCGAAGTCGCCGGTGAACGCGACCCGTTCGAGGTCCTCGCCAAGACGCCCGTCTGGGCCCGGCAGCTCTTCGCGGACCTGCCCACCGAGCTCGCCGAGACGGCCCCGGAGCCCGGCGAGTGGCCCGCCGCCTTCACCGTCGGCCACCTCTTCGACGTGGACATCGTCTACGGCTTCCGCTGGCGGCTGGTGGCCACCGAGGACAACCCCGTCTACCCCGGTTACGACGAGCAGCTCTGGGCGCCGCTGCCGCGCCTTCCGTTCCGGCAGATGCTCGACGCGTGGACCGGGCTGCGCGCCTCCAACGTCGCCCTGCTGGGGGCGCTCCCGCCGGAGGCCTGGCAGCGCACCGGCCGCCACGGCGAGCAGGGCGGCGAGACGATGGAGGTCATGATCCGCAAGGTCGTCGGCCACGACATCGCGCACATCAACCAGATCTACCGGGCGATCCGCATGGTCCGCCGCGCGGCCGGCCTGGACGTGGCGGAGCTGGACGCCACCTACCTCTCCCTCGGCCTGGCATAGCCCCACGCCCCTCACCGCACCCGCCTCCCCGTGTCCGGCGCCTCACCGCGCCGGCCGTGGGGAGGCCTCGTCATCGGGCTTCCCGATAATACTTGATACCTTCCCGAAGGAATGCTTTCCTGTCGAGGAACCGACACGCGAGAGACGGGGGATCCATGGTTGCGCGCACACGGTGGCAGCCTCTCGCCGACGAGTCCCGGAGCGGGGCCCCGACGGCGCACGGGGTGGGGGAGCTGCTGCGGGAGGCCTCGCGGATTCCCTCACTGGCCATCAAGTACCGGTCGTTCCTGGACGAACCGGGGGCGGAGCCGCCGCTCGACGCACTGCCGGTGCTGCGGCGGGAGGAGCTGTCGCGGGCGGTCGAGGAGGTCATCGACCTGAACAAGCTCGGCCGCACCTGGGGCGAGGCGTCGTCGCTCTGGGCCGTGGGGGGCTCCCTGGGCTCCCCGGGGCTGAGCCTGCTCCCGGAGGACCTGTACGTCGCACAGGTGCGGCGCAGCTGGAGCCCGGTCGGCCCCGCGGACGTGGTGGCCAATCTGCACCCGCTGGAACGGATGCGCCCCGACCACCAGTTCTTCCACCGGTTCACCACCGAGTCGGGCGCCACCGCCCTGCCCTTCGGCCGCCTGCCGAGCGGGAAGCACGACGACTGGCCCGACCTCTTCGCCCGGCTCGGCGTCACCGCCATCGCCGCGCCCGCGGAATCGGTGTGCCGGCTGCTCGGGGACGCGGTCGCCGGGCGCCCGCTGCCCTGGCTGCGGACGCTGCTGCTCGGCGGCGCGGGGCTCGACCGGACACCGGACCGGGCCGTCGCCGACTGCTTCCCGTACACCGAGGTGTGGCGGCTGTACGGCTCTCCGGCCACCGGGCCGATCGGGCAGCGGGGGCCGCTGTGCCTGGCCGACGTCTACCACCCGCTGGAGCACCAGCACGTGGAGGTCGTGGACGGCCGGCTCCTGGTGACGACGTTCGACCCGGGCCGGAAACCGCCGCTCATCCGGTACGACACCGGCGACCGGGGCGAGTACGCGCGCTGCGTCTGCGGCCGGCCCGGCCCGGCGGTGCGCCTGTTCGACCCCTCGTCACCCTTCTTCCGGCTCCACGGCCGCACCGTGTCGGCCCAGGAGCTGGTCGAACTCGCCCTCGGCACGGGGGACGTGGTGGCGGCGCACGTCGCCGTCGACCGGGCGGGGCACGAGGAGCGGGCGCAGCTGCGGGTGCGGCTGGCGCCGGGCGTACCGGACGACTCCTACACCCTCGACTGGATCCGCTACCAGGTGCTGGAGAACCACCTCGTCATGACGGGCTGCGTGCTGGAGCACCCGGACGCGTTCGAGGTCGTCACCGCCGACGAGTCCACCGGCGCTTCCGCCGGGTCCGCCCTCGTCCACGAGACGTTCTGACCCACCTCAAGCAGGCCCCCGTACCACGCCGCCTGGCAGCCATACGAAAGGAACCAAGCATGTCCGAACACAGCACGCGTACGCAGCAGTCGCCCCTCGCGCAGGCCGATGACGAGATCCTCGTCGCCGTGCGGGCGGTCGCCCCCGAGCACGACGAGGTGATCAAGGCGGAGCCGCTGCCCGAGGGCTGGATGCCGGGCTGGGACGTCGCGGGCGTCGTGCTGCGGGCGGCCCCGGAGGGCTTCGGCCCCAAGCCCGGCGACCGGGTGGTCGGCCTGGCCACCGGCGCCGAGTGGGCCCCGTGCATGGCGCTCGCCACCGAGTACGCGGTCGTGCTGCCCGACCACGTGAGCTTCGAGCAGGCGGCGGCGCTGCGGGTCGCGGTGCTGACGGCCCTGCGCCTGGTGCGCGGCGCCGGTCCGCTGGCGGGCCGGCGGGTCCTGGTCACCGGCGCCGAGCACGGCATCGGGCGCCTGCTCGTCGAGCTGGCGGCGGCCGTGCGGGCCGAGGTGACGGCGGTCGTGCAGGACCCCGCCACGGCGGGGCCGGTCGCCTCGCTCGGCGCCGCGCGGGTCGTGACGGACGCCGCCGACGCGCAGGGCGTCTTCGACGTGGTGTACGAAGCCGTCTCCGGTGACGTGACGGCCGCGGAACAGGGCCTGGTGGCCGGGGGCGGTGTGGTCTTCCTCTACGAGAGCTTCGCCGCGAACGGCGCCGACATCGGCTTCTTCCGGTTCTTCGGCGGCCCGGAGCAGGCGGGTCTGCGGCACTTCGTCCTCCGCACCGCCACCCCCGGCGACCGGGAGCTGGCCCAGCTGCTCGACCTGCTGACGACGGGCGAGCTGTCCTTCGGACCCGCCCCGGTGAGGGTGAAGGCGATGGCGGAGGCGACACCCGCGGCCTGAGCCGCCACGGGTCAGGAGGACGACGGCTTGGCCGGCGCGCCCGGGAGGGTGGCCAGGGCCTTGGAGCAGCGGGACAGCTGCTCCAGGAAGCGTTCGGCCTCGTCCGGCTCGAAGTGGTCCGTGAGCGCCCGCTCCACCTCCTCCACCGCCGCGTCCGCGCGCTGGAGGAGGGAGCGGCCGGTACGGGTGAGCCGGGCCTCCAGGATGTGGCTGTGGATCGGGTGCGGCTTCCGCTCGACCAGGCCGCGCCCCTCCAGTGTGGAGAGCACGGAGGACATGGTCTGCGGTGTGACCATGCAGCGGCGGGCGAGCACCGAGCCGGACAGGCCGGGCTCCTGGAGCAGCGCGTAGAGCACGCTGTACTGCGGGACGTTGATCTTGAAGGGGCGCAGCACCGCGTGTTTGGCGGAGGTCAGTTCCTGCTCCACTCGCTTGATGTGCTGCCCCAGGCGCTCATGCTTCGACGGGTCCATGGGCTGAGATTACCTGTAGACGTCTTACTTCCCTAGGTCCTCTTACCCACTGAGCAGTAAGTCATCTTGCATCTATAAGATATCTTACTAATACTGGGGGTGAAGGGCCGGCTACGCCGCCGGCCCGTGAACCGAGGAGCCCCCATGCCCACCACGCCACCGTCCGTTCTCGACCGCGACCCCGCCTTCGCCCTCCATCGCGGCGGCAAGCTGGCCGTCCGTTCGACCGTCGAGGTGACCGACGCGGAGCAGCTCTCCCTCGCGTACACCCCCGGCGTCGCCCGGGTGTGCACGGCGATCGCGGAGGACCCCGACCTGGCCGCCGACTACACCTGGGCCGCGCGCACGGTCGCCGTGGTCTCCGACGGCACCGCCGTCCTCGGTCTCGGCGACATCGGCCCGGCCGCGGCCATGCCGGTGATGGAGGGCAAGGCCCTGCTCTTCAAGGAGTTCGCGGACGTCGACGCCGTACCGATCTGCCTGGCCACCACCGACGTCGACGACCTGGTGGAGACCGTCGTACGGCTCGCGCCCTCCTTCGGCGGCATCAACCTGGAGGACATCAGCGCGCCCCGCTGCTTCGAGATCGAGGACCGGCTCCGGGAGGCCCTCGACATCCCCGTCTTCCACGACGACCAGCACGGCACCGCCGTCGTCGTCCTCGCCGCGCTGCGCAACGCCGCCCGGCTCACCGGCCGCTCGCTGTCCGACCTGCGCGCCGTGGTCGCGGGCGCCGGCGCCTCCGGCATCGCCGTGAGCCGGATCCTGCTGGATGCGGGCATCGGCGACCTCGCCGCGGCCGACAGCAAGGGAATGCTGCACACCGGACGCGAGGACCTCAACCCCGTCAAGGCCCGCCTGGCCCGGGACGGCAACAAGGCCGGTTACGCCGGCTCGGTCGAGCAGGCGCTCAAGGGCGCCGACGTCTTCATCGGCCTGTCCGGCGCCACCGTGAGCGAGGAGGCCATCGCCGCGATGGCCCCGGACTCCATCGTCTTCGCCCTGTCCAACCCCACCCCCGAGATCGCGCCGGACGTCGCCGCCCGCCACGCCCGGGTGGTCGCCACGGGCCGCAGCGACTTCCCCAACCAGATCAACAACGTGCTGGCGTTCCCCGGCATCTTCCGCGGCGCCTTCGACGTCCGCGCGACCGCCGTCACCGAAGGCATGAAGCTGGCCGCGGCCGAGGCCATCGCCGCCGTCGTCGGCGACGACGAGCTGAGCGCCGACCACATCGTGCCGAGCCCCTTCGACCCCCGGGTCGCCCCCGCCGTCGCCGCGGCCGTCGCCGAGCAGGCGCGCCGGGACGGTGTGGCGCGGCTCTGACCGGCATCGATCCCCGACCACCCCACTCGCAACGAAAGGGACATCCCACGCTATGAGGCTGCCCGCCCAGCCCCTGGGCTCCACCGGCATCGACATCTCGCGCACGGGCTTCGGCGCCTGGGCCATCGGCGGCGACGGATGGCGCTACGGCTGGGGCGCACAGGACGACATCGCGTCGATCGCCGCCATCCACCACGCCGTCGACAGCGGCATCAACTGGATCGACACGGCCGCCGTCTACGGACTGGGCCACTCCGAGGAGATCATCGGAAAGGCACTCGCCTCCCTGCCGCCGCACGCGCGCCCCCACGTCTTCACCAAGTGCGGCCTGGTATGGGACGCGTCGAACCCGTCCGCGCCCCCGCACCGGATCATGAAGCCCGAAAGCGTGCGCCGGGAGGTGGAGGACTCGCTGCGCCGGCTGAACGTCGAGCAGATCGGCCTCTACCAGGTGCACTGGCCGGACACCGGCGAGTCGCTCGAGTACGGCGGGCCGGAGGGGGAGGTCTCCCCCAACGCCACACCGCTCGAGGAGTACTGGCAGGTGATGGCCGACCTCAAGGCCGAGGGGAAGGTACGGGCGATCGGCCTGTCCAACCACTCCGTCGCGCAGCTCGAAGCCGCCGAGCGCATCGCGCACGTCGACGTGATCCAGCCGCCGTTCTCCGCGATCAACCGCTCGGCCGCCGAGGAGATCGCCTGGGCCGCCGCGCACGGCACCGGCGTGATCGCCTACTCGCCGATGCAGTCGGGCCTGCTCAGCGGCGCCTTCTCGGCCGAGCGCGCGACGGCCCTGCCGGCCGACGACTGGCGGTCGGGCCACCCCGACTTCACGACGGGCCTGACGGCGAACCTGCGCCTGGCCGACGCCCTGCGGCCCGTGGCCGAACGGCACGGGGTGAGCACCGGCGCGGTCGCCGTCGCCTGGGTACTGGCGTGGCCGGGTGTCAGCGGCGCCATCGTCGGCGCCCGCACGCCGCAGCAGGTCGGCGGCTGGATCGCCGCGGCCTCCCTGGAGCTGACGGACGCCGACCTCGCCGAGATCGCGGCGGCCATCGAGGCGACGGGTGCCGGGTCCGGTCCCGTCCGGCCCTGACCCGCGCGCACCGCGCCTCCCCTGCCGCCGCCCCCTTCCCCCCTCCCGCCTTTCCCCCTCCCCCACGCACCTGACCTGCCGAGCACCTGAGGAGCCGTCATGTACCACATCGCCGTCGCCTTCGACGTACCGGCCGAGCGGCGCGCGGAGTTCATCGCCGCCGCCCTCGCGGACGGCCGCGACTCCCTCGCCGACGAGCCGGGCACCCGGCGGTTCGAGCTGATCGCCGACGCGGAGGACCCCAACCGCTTCTACCTCAACGAGGCGTACGAGGACGAGGCCGCGTTCGACGAGCACTGCGCCGGCGAGCACTTCGCCCGCTTCTTCGCGGTGATCGAGGAGTTCGCGGAGGGCCCGGCGTGGCTCATCCGCGGCACACGGGTCGACGACCACGCCGTTGCCGCGGCCTGACGGCGCACGCCGCCCCGTACGACGCGAGTCCGTACGGGGCGGGGGCGTACGACGCGAGGGGGCGGTCCCGGTATCCGTACCGGGACCGCCCCCTCGTACCGCTCCCCCGCGGGGCCGCGGCTCAGGACGCCAACAGCAGCACGGCGCCCACCGCCAGGGCGGGGACCGTCGTCAGGACCGTCGTCAGGAACGCCGCGCGGGCGTCCCGGGCGATCAGGGGCAGCAGGGCGTCACCGTCCTGGCTGACGGCGTTGGCCACCAGAGTGGGCAGCGGAACCCCGCCGGCGAGGTAGAGCGTGGTGAACGCGATCTGCACCGCGCAGCCCGGTATCAGCCCGATGCACGCCCCGACCACGACGCCGAGCCAGTCGTGCAGCGGCAGTTGGCTCCCGTCGAAGCCGGTGAGCGTCTCCACCAGGGTCCAGGCCAGGTAGATGACCGAGACCCACACCACGATCAGGGCGAGTTCGCGGGCGCCCGCGGCGAGCGCGATCGAGGGGCGCTGCGGCGAGATGCCGTCGTCGTGCTGGGCCGTGCCGCGGTGCGCGACCAGGACCATGGCGCACAGCACGGTGCCGAGGAAGCCGAGCACGAGGTACGGGTCCCAGCCCCCGGCGATCCGGGTCAGCGTCGCCGCGTCGACCAGCTGGAACGCCACGGGGACGGCGACGAGCGCCGCGAGCCCGGCGACGACCCACAGGGCGAGCCTCAAGGCACCCGCGGCGGTGGCCGCCGGAGCCGCGTCACCGGCGACGGCACCCGACGCGGCACCGGGGACACCGCCGGGCGTCCACGCGCCGGCGCCGCCCTTGAGCGACCCGCCCGCGGACGCCTGCGCGCCGACCGTCCGCCGTGCGCCGCCGCTCACCAGGACCAACTCCCGCACCTCGGCGGGCGCGTGGTCCTCCGCACCCCGGGAGGAGAGGCGCTCCGGGGTCAGGCGCAGCGCGTCCACGGCGTAACCGGTGACCACGCCCGTGGCGAAGAGCAGCGCGTGCACCTTGAGCGCCATCAGCGGCTGCGCCGCGAAGATCACCCAGGAGGAGTCGCCCATGGTGGCGGCCACACCGGCGACCACCGTGCCGAACGAGATGGCGCCCCGGGTGTAGAGCGGGGTCAGCAGCAGCGCGCCCGCGCAGCCGGGCGAGACCCCGAGGAGGGCGCCCACCACGGGCCCGAAGCCGCGCCGCCGCTCCAGCAGGGCGAGCAGGCGGTCACCGTACCGCCAGCGCAACCAGGCGAAGGCTCCCACCAGGAGGGCCACGAACACACCCACCTGCATGAAGCCGTCCGCCAGCGGGCGGACCAGGGTCTCGATCACGTCTGTGCTCCTTGGAGAGGCCGTACGGGGAGTGCGGCGCGCGGGTACGTCGCGGGGCGTCCGGCGGCGCGGCAGCACCAGAACTATACGATCTCTTATGGTTATTCGTAGCCGGAAGTTTGATCGATCTCTGAATCTGGGCTACGGTTCCACCGTTCCCCCTCGCCAACTCGACTTCGGGTACCGGCCTTTGGCTGCCCGCAGCATTTGAGAGGAGATCCCCATGTGCGGACCTCAGATCATGAACGCCGTCTATGGCGATGACTTCAGAGCCGAGCACGATCTGATCCCCACCCGCCAGGCGGGTAGCGAGCAGACCATCCAGACCGCGCAGGAGGCTCGCAAGGCCGGCTTCGGTGCCAACTCCAGCCGCCGCAAGCTGCTCGGCGTCGGCGGCGCGCTCGCCGCCACCGTCGCGGGCATGGGCCTGTTCGGCGCCAAGCCGGCCGTCGCCGCGAGCTCCGCCGCGGGCAACGTGGACAAGCTGTTCTCCCGCCGCCGCAAGGTCGTGGACATGAGCCACCCGTGGGGCGAGGACTTCCCGGTCTACCAGCCGTACGTCGCCCCGCCGAAGATCTGGCAGGTGGCCTCGGTGGACAAGGAGGGTTACAACACCAACCTGATGACCATCGACGAGCACAGCGGCACCCACATGGACGGCCCGAAGCACTTCGCCAACGGCCAGATCACCACGGACCAGATCGGTGCCGAAGACCTCATCGCCCCGATGGTCATCATCCGGCTGGAGGAGCGCGCCAAGCAGGACCCGGACGCGCTGCTCACCTACGACGACCTGAAGAAGTGGGAGGCGCGCTACGGCCGCATCCCCAAGGGCGCCATCATCTGCCTGGACAGCGGCTGGTACAAGCGGCTGCACACCCCGGAGCTGATCTTCAACCGGGACGCGGACGGGCACCCGCACTTCCCGGGCATCGGCTGGGACGCGGCGGAGTTCCTGGAGTCGCAGCGCGACGTCGTCGGCATCGCCACGGACGCCCCGAGCATGGACTCCGGCGCCCACGACGTCGTCGACCCGCGCAGCCACAAGATCCTGCTGCCCACGGGCCACTACGGCATCGAGTGGGCCGCCAACATGGACCAGCTGCCGGACAACGGCGCCATCGCCGTCATCGGCCTGCTCAAGCACATCGGCGGCTTCAGCGGCCCGGTCCGCATGTTCGGCATCTACTGAGCCGGACCGCACCCCGGTCGTACGGCGCGCACGGCGTCGCGGTGCCCGCGGGCTTCGGCCCGCGGGCGCCGCGGGCCCGCCACCCACCGCGGCCGCCCGGACGCGTCGTCCACCCGGCCGTGCCGTCCACCCGGCCGTGGCGTCCGCACGCCGCGTCGCCCGCACGCCGGCCCCGCTCCGGGCGGCCGGCTCCGCTCTCCCCCGTTCCGGAAGGAGCCCCCGATGTTCGGAAAGATCGGCGCCCCCGAGATCCTCCTCATCCTCATCGTCGTCCTGCTGCTGTTCGGCGCGAAGAAGATGCCGGAGATGGCCCGTGCGCTGGGCCGCTCCGCCCGCATCCTCAAGCGCGAGGCCGAGGCGATGAAGTCCGACGTCACCGCGCATGCGGCCTCGGCCCCCGCCACGGCGACGGGCCCCGCCACGACCCCGGCGCCCGGCCCGGTCACGGCCCCGCAGGCCGCCGTCGTCCGCACGCCCGTCGAGTCCGCCGCCCCGGCCGGCCTCCAGCACTGACGGACCCGGCACCCTCCACCACTCCACCACACGAGACGAGGACGAGATGCTGAAGTCGGCCCGCCTGCACACGCAGCCCCCCGGGGACGTGTCCACGGAGCGGCCCGCTCAGGCGGCGGGCACCGGCGACCCGCGTGGCGGTGACGGGAGGATGTCGCTCGTCGAGCACCTGCGCGAGCTGCGCAAGCGCCTCGCCATCGCCGTCGCCGCCATCCTGGTCGTCACCGTCACCGCGGCCTTCTTCTACGAGGCCATCACCGACTTCGCCACCCGGCCCATCCTCGACGCCGTCGGCTGCCGCTCCGCCTTCGCCGAGCTGGCGCGGGGCGAGGACAAGACCTGCGCGCGTCTCGTGCTCAACGGCCTGATCGCCCCGTTCTCCCTCGCCCTGAAGGTCTCGCTGGCCACCGGCCTGGTGGTCGCCGCGCCCGTCTGGCTCTACCAGCTGTGGGCCTTCATCGCCCCGGGTCTGCACCGCCACGAGCGCAAGTACACGCTGCTCTTCGTCGGCGCGGGCGTCCCGCTGTTCCTGGCCGGCGGCTTCCTGGCGTACCGCACGCTGCCCGTCATGGCGCGGGTGCTGCTGGACTTCTCCCCGGCCCAGGTGGACAACCAGCTGCCGCTCGACGAGCTGCTGGACCTGATCGTCCGCATGGTCGTCGTCTTCGGGTTCGCCTTCGAACTCCCCCTGCTGCTGGTCATGCTGAACGTGTGCGGCGTGGTCTCCGGCCGGAAGATGCTCGGCTGGTGGCGCTGGATGATCATGGGCGTCACGCTCTTCTCCGCCATCGCGACGCCGAGCACCGACCCGCTGTCGATGCTGGCGCTCGCCGCGCCGCTGTGGCTGCTCTACGCCCTCGCCACGGTGGTGGCACTGCTCCTGGACCGGCGCCGGGCCCGGTCCGCCGCGGGCGGCCCGTCCGACGACGAGGCGTCAGCCCTGGACTTCACCCCCGAGGAGATCGAGGAGCCGGAGCCGGAGCCGGTCCCCGCGGGACGGCACGCGTGACCCGCCGGGAGGCACACCGCGGCGGAGGCTCACACGCCCACCGGCTCGGGCACCGTACGCCGGTAGCGGCCCGGCGCGATGCCGCGCTGGCGGGAGAAGGCCCGGGAGAACGCGAACTCCGAGGCGTACCCCACCGCCTGCGCGATGTCGCCGACCAGCTCGTCGGTGTCGCGCAGCATCCTCGCGGCCCGGTCGATCCGCAGCCGCGCCAGGTACGCCAGCGGGGAGCTGCCGACCAGCGCCTTGAACTGCCGGGCGAAGGCCGGGCGGGACATCGCCGCGGCCCGTGCCAGGCTCTCCACCGTCCAGGGGCGCTGCGGTTCCTCGTGCATGAGGGACAGCGCCGTCCCGATGCGCGGATCGCGCAGCGCCGTCAGCCAGGACGGGCCGGGGCCCTCCCCGCCGCCCCCACCACCGTCCCCGCCGTCGTCCTCGCGGAGTTCGAGCCAGGCGCGGACCACCTGCACGAACAGCACGTCGGTCAGGCGGGTCGCCACGGCGCGTGCCCCGGGCCGGTTCCTGCCGGTCTCGGCGGCGAGCAGCCGGATGGTGCCCTGCAGATCCGGGTCGGCGCTCATCCCGGGTACGTGGATGACCTCGGGCAGCACGGACAGCACCGGGTGCCGGCCCGCCTCCCCCTCGTAGGAGAACTTGCCGCAGACGATGCGGACGGCCGCACCGGCGCCGCCCAGGTCCATGACGCCGTCGCGGCCCGGCGGATGGGCGGATTCGAGATCGGCGTACCGCACCGCCGTCGCGTCGGGGGCGCCCGCGAGCTCGTGGGGCTCACCGCGCGGGAGCAGCACCACGTCCCCGGGCACCAGGTGCAGCGGCGGGCGGCCCCGCGTCCGCAGCCAGCAGGTGCCCTCGGCGACGAGGTGGAAGCCCGCCGTGGGCAGCTGTTCGAGCCCGCAGCCCCAGTCGGGGCGGCCGGCGCGCAACTGGGCCAGCAGCACTCCGCTGAACCGGGTGGCGGCCAGTACGTCGGCGAGTACGTCCATGTCGCACACCCTAGCGGGAAAACCACACTTCCGAACGCGACATGAGACGCTCGGGCAATTTTTCTAGAGCTTCTGTCATGGAGCGTATACACCGCGCTCCTTAACGTTAAAGCACCGCTTCGGCACCGCCACGGAGGAAGACACGTCATGAAGCTAGGCATCGCCATGTTCCCCGCGGACTTCGCGATCCGCCCCGACGAACTGGCCCGGGCAGTCGAGGAGCGCGGCTTCGAGTCGCTCTTCCTGCCGGAGCACACCCACCTGCCCGCGACCGAACGCACCCGCGGCGAGGTCGGGCAGCTGCCCGACCACTTCTCGCACACGCACGACCTGTTCGTGGCGCTCAGTTACGCCGCCGCGGCCACCACGGAGCTGCGCGTGGCCACCGGGATCTGCCTGGTCCCCCAGCGGGACCCGATCGCCACGGCCAAGGCCGTCGCCACGCTCGACGCGCTCTCCGGCGGCCGCGTGCTGTTCGGCGTCGGCGCCGGCTGGATCCCCGAGGAGCTGGAGAACCACGGCACCGACCCCGGGCAGCGGTGGGCCGTCCTGGCCGAGCGGGTGAAGGCCATGCGGGAGATCTGGACCAACGACGTCGCCGAATTCCACGGCCGCCACGTCGACTTCGGCCCCGTCTGGTCCTGGCCCAAGCCCCGGCAGACCCCGCATCCGCCGGTCCTCGTCGGCGGCTCGGGCGCCAACGTGGCGCGCCGCGTCCTCGACTTCGGCGACGAGTGGATGCCGCACGCGGGCATGCCGCTGGACGAGCTGTCCGCACGGATCAGCGCCCTGCGGCAGGCGGGCCGCGACGCCGGTCGCACCGACGACGTCCCGGTCACCGTCTTCGGCGCCGAACCCGACGCGGCGGGGCTGGAGGCCCTGCGCGACCTCGGCGTCCACCGCGCGGTGCTGTACGCGCCCCCCGTCGGCGCCGACGGCGTCAAGAGCTTCCTGGACACCGTGGCCCCGCTGGTCACCAAGTTCCAGAACTGACTTCGTCCCCCACGCGGGGACGGACTTTCCCGGTACAGGAAACACACGGAATGGAGACACCCATGAGCAAGGTCTGGTTCGTCACCGGCTCGTCCCGCGGCTTCGGCCGCCAGTTCGTCGAGGCGGCCCTGTCCCGCGGCGACAAGGTCGCCGCCACGGCCCGTGACGCGCGGTCCCTCGCCGACCTGAAGGCCTCCTACGGCGACGCGGTGCTCACCCTCGACCTCGACGTGACGCACAAGGACGCCGTGTTCGCGTCCGTCAAGCAGGCCAAGGAGCACTTCGGCCGCCTCGACGTGATCGTCAACAACGCCGGTTACGGCCTCTTCGGCGCCGTGGAGGAGCTCGACGAGCAGGCGCTGCGCGACCAGCTGGAGACCAACCTGTTCGGCGCCCTGTGGGTGACCCAGGCCGCCCTGCCGTACCTGCGGGAGCAGGGCAGCGGCCACATCGTCCAGATCTCCTCCACCGGCGGCGTCGCCGCCTGGCCGCTGGTCGGCGGCTACCACGTCTCCAAGTGGGGCCTGGAGGGCCTGAGCGAGTCCCTGGCCCAGGAGGTGTCGCACCTCGGCATCAAGGTCACCCTGGTCGAGCCCGGCGCGTACGCCACCGACTGGGCCGGCCCGTCCGCCGCCCAGTCCGAGCCGATCCCGGCGTACGACGGTGTCCGTGAGGCGCTCGGCGCGTTCATGCAGACGCTCGACCTCGGTGACCCGGCCGCCGCCGGCCGTGCGCTGCTGAAGGTCGTCGACTCCGACAACCCGCCGCTGCGCGTCTTCTTCGGCACGCAGGGCAACGAGATGCTGCCGCAGGTCTACGCCGACCGGCTCAAGACCTGGGCCGACTGGCAGGACGTCGCCGTCGAGGCGCAGGGCTGACCGCCTGCCGGACGGCACGCGAGCGCGGCGCGAAAGCGGCGGGCCGCCACGGAATCCACCGTGGCGGCCCGCCGCTTTCGCCCTGCGGGGTGCGGGGTGCGGGTGTCAGGAGGAGGGCCTGAGCGTCCGGCCGCTGAGGGTGATGGTGTCCCCCTCGACCGTGCCGTCGGCGGCGGCACCGGAGTCGGCGCGCAGCCGGAGGGTGACGCCTTCAAGGGTGTACCGGCCGGTGTAGGCGGCCTTCTGTCCGTTGTAGTCCTCGCTGAAGGTGCCGTCGCCGCGCAGTTCGAGGCGCAGGCTGCCGTCGGCGGCGGCCCATACGCCGTCGAGGCGCGCGCCCCGGCCGTCGCCCCCGCCGGGCGCGGGCGCGGACGTGGGCGCGGAGGTGGGCGCGGGCGCGGGCGCGGAGGTGGGCGCGGCCTTCTCCGGCGCGTCGGCGCCCGGCGTACCGCACGCGGTGAGCACGGCGGCCAGCGCCACGGCGCCCAGGGCGCCGCCGACGGCGCGGCGCGCCGCGGGCCCCCGGCGCCCCGTACGGCCGGGGCGGGGCGTACGACCGGGGCGGGGCGCACGGCCGGGGCGGAGGTGTCCGGTGGTCATGACGCGGTCCTCCGGCGGCCGGGGCTCATCCGCGCAGCACGGCGCGCGCCAGCAGCAACCGGCACCGCAGCGCCATGTGCCGGGCGTGCCGGTACCTCTGTCTCGCGATCCGCTGCCGCGCGCGCGTGGACGGTGAAGGGTTCATGGAAGCGTTCTCCTCCTATTCCTCCGAAAACCAGTGAGTGCAGGGCGTCCTCGGCCCCTTGGCGCAACCGGGCGCGGCGCTGTGCGGCCACGTGCCGGGCGACCAGCGCCTGCAGTTCGGGGTCGAGGTCGGTCAGGACGGTGTGCGTGCTCATGGGTTCCTCGGTTTCCTCTCCTGGGGGATGCGTCCCGGACCGGACAACGGCCCCGGTTTCCCGGGGCCGTTGCCGTCGTCACGGGCGCGGGGTCAGCCGACCGGGGCCTGAAGCTCCCGCTCGCGGTGCTCCGGCCGTGCGTACCGGGTCGGCGCCCAGCGCAGCAGGGCCGCGCCGACGGTCATGCCGCCGCCGAAGCCGGCGAGGAGCACGATGTCGCCGTCGGTCAGGGCGCCTTCGCGGTGCGCGAGGTCCAGCGTGATCGGCACCGACGCGGAGCCGGTGTTGGCGTACCTCTCCAGCGCCAGGTGGAGCGTCGCGTTCCGCAGGCCCAGCCAGGGCCACACGTCGGCCAGCATCACGCCGTTGGCCTGGTGCGGCACGAAGTGGACGACGTCGTCGGGGTTGACGTCCGCCTTGACGAGCAGGTCGCCCAGGGCCTGCGGCAGGTTCTCCTGGACGAAGGCGCGCACACCGCGGCCGTCCATCCGGAAGAAGTGGCCGCCCTCGTCCACAGTGCGCGCCGTCGCGGGCATCCGGCTGCCGCCCGCGGGCACGCTGATCAGCCGGTACTGGTCGCCGCGGGTGAGCAGACTGGTCTCCAGCACGCCCCGGTCCTCCGGGACGGGTCCGAGGACGACGGCCCCCGCCCCGTCGCCGAAGAGGATCGCCGTCTTGCGGTCCGAGTAGTCCAGGATCCGCGAGTAGATGTCCGCGCCGATGACCACCGCGTGCTTGCCCTCGGGCGCGCCGCGCAGCATCCGCTCGGCCACGGTCATCGCGTACACGAACCCGCTGCACACCGCGTTGACGTCGAACGCCGCGGCGTTGACGGCCCCGATCAGGTGCTGCACGATGCTCGCCGTCGCCGGCTGCGGGTGGTCCGGTGTCGAGGTCGCCACCACGATGTACGCCACGTCCTCGGGGCGTACACCGGCCTGTTCGAGGGCCCGGCGGGCGGCGTGCGCCGCCAGGTCGGACGTGGCGTGCCGGTCGTCGGCACGGCGCCGCTCCCTGATACCGGTCTTGCGCACGATCCATTCGTCGGTCACACCGGTGCTGCGGGCGATCTCCTCGTTGGTGACCACCTGCTCCGGCAGAAACGATCCGGTTCCCA
This sequence comes from Streptomyces sp. NPDC045431, assembly GCF_040646655.1. Lineage (NCBI taxonomy): Bacteria > Bacillati > Actinomycetota > Actinomycetes > Kitasatosporales > Streptomycetaceae > Streptomyces > Streptomyces sp. NPDC045431. The sequence goes on along the minus strand of NZ_JBEZAQ010000003.1, from coordinate 205,337 downwards.
GGATTCCGATGGGTTTCATACTGCCTCCTGTTCTGCGGCGGGCCGCCGCACGGCGGCCCGCCGCCGTTGCTCGGCGACGGCGAAGTGCCGGGGTGGCCGGTTCAGATGCCCGCCGCGGTCCGCCCGGTCGGCAGCCGCCGCCATCCGGCCCGGTCCGCGTGTGCGGCCAGGTCCGGGTCGTCGCCCACCGCGACCGGGTGACCCACGGCCGCCAGCAGGTCCAGGTCGCTGATGTGGTCGCCGTACGCCGTGCAGTCGGCGAGGTCGGCCCCGAGGACCGCGGCGGCGGCGTGCGCCACCCGCCCCTTGGCCGCGCCGATCAGCGGGAACAGCACCTCGCCGGTGAGCCGGCCGCGGCGGATCAGCGGCCGCGTGCCGATGGCGCGGTCCGCGCCGACGTGGGCCGCGACCGGGTCCAGGCAGGCGAAGAACGACCCGGACACCAGCACGACGGTGTCGCCGGCCGCGCGGTGCCCGGCGAGGGACCGCTCCACCGCGGGGATGAACAGGCCCCCGGGCCGCGTCTCCTGTTCGTAGGCGAACCACGCGCGGCCCGACGCCGCGAGGGTGCGGGCGTCCTCGCCCGCGTACAGCCGGTAGTAGCGGCGGTTGATCTCCGCGCGCGGGGCACCCCGTCGTACCGCCTCGCGCAGCTCACCGACCAGCCGGTCGTACGTGCCGGCCGGTTCACCGCGCCGGTCCAGGTGGAACTCCAGGAACCGGAACATGCTCTTGACGTCGATCAGCGTCTCGTCGACATCCGAAAAGGCGATCGCCGGGACGCCCATCAGCGCTTCTCCCTCCCCCATGGCCGGTCAGCCGGCCGTGACGCGGGTCAGCCGGAAGGTGAAGACGCAGAGGCTCTCGCCCTTCTGGGTGGCCTCCACGCGGACCGGCACCTGGTGGGCCTGGTGCGCGGCGCCGTCCTCCGGGGCCTCCAGCGGACCGCCCAGCGTGTACGGGACTCCGTCCACGGCGCCGCCCGGCGCCGTCGGCTCGCCGATCTCCGCGGTGAGGACCGTGTCGTCCTCCAGCTCGCCGAAGCGGGTGAAGCGCACGTCGACGTCGGTCACCAGGGTCTTCGCGGTGGACATGCCGTGCAGCTCCAGCGCGGCGAACAGCGCCAGCTGACGGGCGCCCTCGGCGATGACCATGCCCGGCAGGTGGTCCTGCGGGTGGTCGAAGAGGCTGGCGTGGCCGGTCGGCACCCGCAGCAGGGCCGAGGCGGCGGAGCTGGTGACGGCGGGCTCCACGAGCACGACGTTGTCCGGGTTGGCCCGGCCCACCAGGTGCGGGGGCACGAGGGTGCCGGGGGTGGCCTGCGGGTGGGTGGCGGAGGACGGCAGGGCGAGTCCGCCGCGGTTGTTGAGCCGCAGCGTCAGGTAGCCGTTGGGCGTCTTGAAGCGCAGGCCGAGGTGGGCCGTGCCCACCTGCGTGCCGCCCGCCGAGAGGGTGAACTCGTAGTCGAGGCCGGTGACCCGGCCGTCGCGCTCCTTGCGGCTGACGATCCGCGCCTCCATCGCCAACGGCAGCGGCGCGGAGCCGACCGTCACCCACCGCGGGTGCGAGACGTGCAGCCGCAGGTGCGTGAGGATGAACTTGTTGTCCGCCGCCACGCCGAAGAAGCGGTGGGCGCCGGCCAGACCCGCCTGGCGGCACGCCTCCAGGATGAGCAGCGGGTCGTACGAGAGCGGGCGGAGCAGGTGGTCGCCGTAGTAGGCGTGCGACCGGGGGAGCTGCGCCCCGGCGAGGTAGCGGTCCTCGCCGGTCTGCCGCAGGTCGGTGAGGAACACCTCCCCCAGGGCGTCCCGGTGCACGAGCAGCCGGTCCACGGTGCGCGTGTAGTCCAGAACCGGATCGGACGGAAGGAACGGTGTGGCGGACCGCGGCTCCGGTCCTGCTGTTGCGGTGGTCATGGGTGACGTTCGCTTTCTGTTCGGTCGTGCCGGAAGACCCCGGTGGCCGGCCGGCGGCCCCGGGGAGCAGGCGCGTGCGGGGCAGGGCGCTACGTCGCGGGACGCGTGGGCGTGGGGCCTCACGTGCGGGGGGATTTACGTGTGGAGGGCCGTCCACGTGGGAACGGCCCTCCATGCGCGTCCTGCGGCTCACTCCGTCAGCGGGTCACGCGGGGTAGACGTCGCCCGGCAGCTTGCGGTCGGCGCCGACGGTGCCGATGTGCCAGTACGGGTACGGAGCGGTGGTCTCGCTCACCTTGTCGAGGCGCTCCAGCTCCTGCGCGGTCAGCTCCCACTCCATCGCCCGGAGGTTGTCGTCCAGCTGGTGGGGCTTGGTGGCGCCGATGACGGCGGAGGTGATGCCCGGCTTGGCGAGCACCCAGTTGATCGCCACCTGGGCGACCGTGGCACCGCGCTCCTCGGCGATCGCGGCCATCTCGTCGACGATGTCGTACGCCTGGTTCTCGTCGGTGAGCGGCGCGGACTCGGCGGGGGTCCGCTCGGCCAGGCGGCTGCCCTCGGGGCGGCCCTCGCCGCGGCGGTACTTGCCGGTCAGGAAGCCGCCGGCCAGCGGCGACCAGGCGGTGATGCCCACGTTCTGGTCGACCGCGAGCGGGATGATCTCCCGCTCCAGGTCGCGGGCGGCGATGTTGTAGTAGCCCTGGTAGACGCAGAACTTGGCGAGGTTGCGGCGCTCGGAGACCGACAGGGCCTTCATCAGCTGCCAGCCGGCGTAGTTGGAGACGCCGATGTAGCGGATCTTGCCCGAGCTGACCAGGTCGTCGAGCGCGCGCAGGGTCTCGTCGAGCGAGGTCCGCGGGTCGAAGCCGTGCAGGTGGTAGACGTCGATGTAGTCGGTCTCGAGGCGCCGCAGGCTGCCCTCGACCGCCGCGATCAGGTGGTGGCGGGTGGCGCCGATGTCGTTGGGGTCGTCGGTGATGCGCCAGCGGCCCTTGGTGCCGATGATGACGCGGTCGCGGACCTTCTTCAGGGTCTTGCCGAAGAACTCCTCGCCCATGCCGTTCTTGTAGACGTCGGCGGTGTCGAAGAAGTTGATCCCGGCGTCCAGCGCCTGGTCCATCATCCGCAGCACGGTCTGGTCCTCGACCGTGCCGAACTCGGACCAGTTGCGGTCCTCGGCGCCCAGGAAGGACGCACCGCCGCCGAAGGTCATGGCGCCGAAGCACAGTTCTGAGACGGACAGGCCGGTGTCGCCGAGGTAGCGGTAACGCATGTTCTCCTGCTCTCTTATCGGTGGGTACGTCGTGGGGGGTTCGGGGGGATGGGGAGGCGCGGGGGGTCGGGGAGGGGAGGGGGAAGTGGATGTGGAGGGGGAAGGGGATGTGGAGGGCTCGGGCGGCGGCGGGGGGGAGGAGCCGCACGACCCGGGCCCTCCGGCCCGGGGCGCGTACGCCCGCCGGCTCAGCCGGCGGCGTCCGCGAGTTCCTTGTCCTTGATGACCAGGAAGGTGACCACGGCTCCGACGAGGGCCAGCACGGCCAGGGCGATGAAGGCGGTGTGCATGCTGGAGGTGAGGCTCGCGGCCACCGCGTCGAGGGCGTCGGTGCGCCGGGCGGGCTCGACCGCGGCGAGCGCCTCGTCCAGCCGGCCCTGCGTGGCCTCGCCCGCCAGCCGCTGGGCCTGGTCGGCGAGTTCGGGTGAGCGGTCGGCCAGGTCACTGCGGGTCAGCGAGGTCAGGAAGCCGCCCGCCGAGGCGATCGCCACCGACTCGCCGGCGATGCGCATGGTGTTGAAGATGCCCGACGCCATGCCGGCGCGCTCCACGGGGACGACGCTGACGGCGGCGTTGTCCATGGCTCCGAACGCGGAGCCCACGCCGAGGCCGAAGACGAGCAGCGGACCCGCCACCTCGTACCACGGCCGGCCGGGCTCCAGGACGACCAGCCACAGCGAGCCCACGGCGATCAGCAGCGAACTCGCGGTCAGCAGCATCCGGGACGAGACCCGCCCGGCGACCAGGCGGCCGACCAGCAGCGGCAGGACGAAGACGGGGAGGGTCAGCGGCAGCAGCAGCGCACCGGAGGCGGTGTCACCCTGGCCGCCGACGCCGTTGAAGTACGGCGGCAGGAAGTTGAGCAGCACCACGAAGCCGAAGGTGATGGTGAACGGCTGGCAGACGACCACCACGAAGGTCGGGTTGCGGAACAGCGCCAGGTCGAACATGGGCCGGGCGACGCGGAGTTCGACCGCGACGAACGCGGCCATGAAGACCACGAACCCGGCGAGCGAGCCGAGTGTCGGCGCGCTGAGCCAGCCGCTCTCGCCGCCCTCGACGAAGACCAGCGCGAGGAAGAACAGGCTGCCGCTGAAGGTGACCAGACCGCCCCAGTCGACCTTCGTCGCGTCCGGGTCCCGGGACTCCTTGATCTTCGACATGAAGGCGAGGGCCACGATGCCGACCAGCACGTTCAGCCAGAACACGGCCCGCCAGCCGGCCAGGTTGACCAGCGCGCCGCCGAGGATCGGGCCGAGCGCGAGTCCGGCGCCGAAGGAGGCGCCCAGCACGCCGAACGCCTGGGTGCGCTTGCGGCCCTCGAACGACGCGGCCAGGATCGCGGCCCCGCTGGTGAGCACGCCGGCCGCGCCGACGCCCTGCAGTGCGCGGGCGATGTCGAGGACGACGATGTCCGTGGAGACGGCGGCCACGGCGGACATCGCCATGAAGACGACGGCGCCGATGGCCAGGATGCGGCGGCGGCCGAACTGGTCGGCGAGCGCGCCGGCCGCGAGCATGCACGCGGCGAACGTCACGCCGTAGGCGTTCTGCACCCACTGACCGGCGGCGACGCCGGCCCCGAGGTCCACCGTGAGATCCGGCAGCGCGACCGCCGGTGCGGTGACCGCCAGCGGCAGCAGGATGCTGGCGAGCGCGACGGCGATGAGCGTGGGTGCTCCGCTCGCCTCCTGCCGCCGGTCCGGCACCGGGCGCCGGGAATCGGTCTGGATGCTCATGGCTTCTTTCTCTCCGCTCAGCAGGTCCCAGTTCTTTCGCTGTCGATGGACTGTAAGAGATCTTATGGATATCGTCAATGCTAGGGCATGAAGGTCCCTTACCTTCAACGACCGGGAACGGAACCACGGAACGGAAAGAGAGTCACCATGCCGAACCCAGCGAGCACCGCCCGCACCAGCGGGGACCCGGGTGCTTCGGACGCGTACGACGTACTGGTCGTGGGGGGCGGACCGACCGGGATGATGGCCGCCTGCGAACTGCTCAGGCGGGGCATCCGGGTCCGGATCGTCGACCGCGCCCCCGAACCGTCCCCGTTCCCCAAGGCCCTGCTCGTCTGGCCCCGCAGCCTGGACCTCTTCGAGGACCTGGGCGTGCTGCCGCGGCTGCGCGAGGCGGGGCTGCAGATCAACGCGTTCAGCTACTACTCCGACCGCGAGCACCTGGCCACCTTCGACTTCCCGCAGGAGCTCAGCCCCGTATGCCTGCCGCAGAACGAGACGGAGCGCATCCTGCGCGACCGGCTGCACGAGCTGGGCGGCAGGGTCGAGCGCGGGGTGCGGCTGCTCACCTTCGACGGGCTGGACTTCTCGGGCCGGATCGACGCCGTCGACGGCGTGACCGCCGTCCTCGAGCACCCCGACGGCACGATCGAGCGCACCCGCGCGCCCTTCGTGATCGGCGCGGACGGTGCGGGCAGCGCGGTCCGCGCCCAGTTGGGCACGGGCTTCTCCGGGTCCACGTACGAGACCGCGTTCGCGCTGGTCGACGCCGAGATCGAGGGCTTCCTGCCACCGGACCAGGCGCTGTACTACCAGTCACCGGCCGGGGCGCTGGTCATCGTCGCGCTGCCGAACGGTGTCTTCCGCTTCTTCTCCAGCCTGGCCCCGGGCGAGGAGGTCAGCGTGGCCGCCATGCAGCGGATCGTGGACGAGCGCGGCCCCAAAGGCGTCCGGATCGCCGAGCCCATCTGGCAGAGCGTCTTCCGCGTGCACGCCCGGCACGCGAACGACTTCCAGCTCGGCCGGGTGTTCATCGCCGGTGACGCCGCCCACGTACACAGCCCCGCCGGCGGCCAGGGCCTCAACACCGGTTTCCAGGACGCCCACAACCTCGCCTGGAAGCTGGCCGCCGTCCTCCGCGGCGAGGCACCGTCCGACCTGCTCCTCAGCTACGGCCCGGAGCGCGCGGCGGTCGCCAAGCGGGTGGTGCGCGACACCGACATCCAGACCCGGGCCTGGCTGGTGCAGACTCCGGCCAAGGTCGGGCTACGGGACGCCGCGTTCCGGATCGCCGACCGCACCGGGCTGTTCTCCCAGTTCTACGCCCCGGTGATGGCCGGGCGCCGGCTCGCCTACCCGCCGGTGCGCGACACCCAGGCGCCCGGCGGGCGCACCACCTGCCAACTGCTGCCCGGCGTCCGCAACGCCGTGCGGGTCGGCGCGGTCTTCCCCCGGGAACTCGCGATGCCCCACAAGATCCAGGGGCCGGCCGCCGATCCGACGACGTGGACCCTGGCCGCGGTCTGCCGGGGCGACGCGGCCGCATGGCGTGCCGAACTGCGCGCCATGGCCGCGCTCCGCCCCGGCCTGCGGGTCGTGGATCTGGCCGCGGGGCCGGCCGCCCGGCTGACCGGGTGCCGGCACCAGGGTTACTACCTGATCCGCCCGGACGGGCATGTCGCGGCCCACGGTCACAGCCGCGATCTGGACCGGCTGCGCGAGGAGCTCACCGCACATCTCGGCGAGGCGCCGGCACAGGAGCCGGAGCCGGCCCTGGCCGCATGACCACCGGCCCCGCCCACGTGGTGCGTGGGCGGGGCCGGGTGCTTAGGGGTGGGGTGGGGTCAGGTGCTGATGGGTGAGGCCGGGTGGCCTGTCGGCGGGGCCACCCGGTCGGCCGCGGTCATGCCGCGGCGGCCCCGCCCCAGCCCGCCTGGACATGGCGCCCGTAGGCGGCCGCGGCGGGCGCGAGCTGCACGGCCGCGTGGCTCGCGACGGCGTGCACGTCCCGCCAGTGGCGCTGCAGATCGCTGGCGGAGCGCTGCGCATGGGCGCCCCCGTGGCGCAGCAGCCGCTCGACGGCGCCCACCAGCATGTCGAGCGCCACCGCGGCGTCACGCTGGTTCTGCGCCACGGGCAGGTCGTCGAGCGGGGCGAGGTCGGCACGCAGCGCGGCGCGCTCCAGGAGCAGTTGCGCGGCGTCCGTCTCCGCCGACGAGCGGGCGAGCACGTCCTGCGCGGAGCCGGTGTCGAGCAGCGGCGTGCCCTGCGGGGTGGTGCGCCGCAGCGCCCCCTCCGTCCACGCCCGCAGCGCGCCGCGCGCCGCGCCGAGCGCGGGGGCGGCCAGGAGTACGGAGGTGACCAGTGGATACGGCAGGCCGTGGCAGCGGTCGGCGCCCGCGCCGCGCCACCCGGCGGCCATGACGTCCCGGTCCACCATGCGGTGCGCGGGTACGAAGGCACCGTCCGCGGCGATGCTGTGGCTGCCCGTGCCGCGCAGGCCCAGGCCGTCCCAGGTGTCGACCACCCGCACGTCCCGGCGGGGCACGGCGACCACCTTCTGCACCGCACCCCCGTCCGTACGCAGGACCGAGGCGAGGAGCACCCAGTCGGCGTGGTCGACGCCACTGGCGAACTCCCAGCGGCCGGTGAGCAGATGGCCTCCGTCGACCGGGCGCAGCTCGCCCGCCGGGGGCACGACGGCCGCCGCGATGGGCACGTCGGGACCGGCTCCCCACAGATCGGCGTGCGCCCCCTCGGGCAGCAGCGCGGCGAGGCGGCCGTGCATGGCCTGCAGGACGCCGCACCAGGCGGCGGACGCGCAGCGCTCGCCCACCGTGGCCACGGCGTGGAGGAGACCGGTGAACGTGCCGCCGGACCCGCCGAGTCGCCGTGGCACGAACTGCCGGGCGAACCCCGCCTCCACCAGGGCTCCGGCCGTGTCGGGGTGCAGCGTACGGCTGCGCTCGGCATGCGCGGCGTACAGTCCGGCGGCCTCGGCGGCGGCCCCGGCCCGAGGGGCGGGCACCGGTGCGGCCACCCCCTCGGTTGCCGTGGGTGTTGCCTCGAGCAGTGCAGCGGGCATGGGTGAACTCCCTTGCTGTGCTGTGTGGTTCGCTGAATGGGCAGTAATTGGTGCAGAGATGCGGTTCTTCGCGGAGCGGCGGTGGGGGCGGCGGCGAGGACAGCGGGGATACGGAAGCGGCCGGTGCGGGTCCCTCCGGGCGCGCGACCGGCACCGGGCCGCCGCCGACGAGCGCCTGCGGCCCCGCCGTGAGCGACTTCCGGCCCGGGGTGAGCCCGCAGGGCCGCCACTCGGCCCGGCGAGGTCACCGGAACCGGGCGGGGCAGCCCGCGCGGCATCCCGCCGGCCCTGTCAGAGCAGGACCGTCAGGACAAGGACCGTCAGGGCAGGACCGGCCGGCAGGACCGGCCGGCAGGACAGTCAGGCCCGGCAGGACCACCCGGCGAGCGCGGCGTGTGCCGCGGAGCAACCCCGCGGCGCCTCCGCGGGCCGGACGGCCCGACGGCGGCACCCGCAGCCGGATGCGCGGCCGCATGCGCGGCCTGTGCGTCGGGCCGCGTGACGCCCCGGCCCGCGGCATCCCGCGGGCCCGACGCCCGGGCTCAGACCCGCGCGCCGTCTCCCGGCGGGAGCGGCACCAGGCGTGCCGCGCCGGGCGGGGCCGGGCGTGCGGTGCGGCAGGCCGCCTTCGTACGGCCGACGAGCGCGTTGCGGATCTCGCGCCCCGCCGCCTCGACCGCGTCCAGGATCTCCTCGGCCAGGGGCAGCAACAGGTGACCCATGTCGGTCAGTTGGGTCGACCGACGGCCGCGCCGGTGAAAAAGCTCCACCCCCAGTGACGCCTCGAGACTCTTGATCTGCTCGGTCACCGTGGACTGCGCGCAGTGCAGGTTCCTCGCCGCCCGGGTGAAGCTCGCCTCTCTCGCCACTTCGCGGAACACCCGCAGGTGGTGGATCTCCATGGGTTCCCTCCCCCAGGGGAGGGACAGCAGCGGCCGGCAGCGTGCCAGGCCGTGCTGCGGCGTGGTGCGGTCCGGCCGCCGCCTACCCCCCGCGGCCGATCGCAGCCCCTGAACTCCCCCGTCATTCGACGCGGACCCCCCGTCCGCGCTCCGGGGAGAAATATACCTACCGAAACGAATCTGCCAAGGCTCTGACCAGTGGACGGACAGGATCGGCACCGCGCCCCGGAGAACTCAACCGGCTTCCGTCACGGCCCCGTTCGGCGGTACCACGGCGGGCCGGTGGCCCTCCAGCAGTTCCTCCGGGAGCCTACCGTCGGCCAGTACGCCGCCGACCGCGCCCCACACCGCCTCCAGCCAGGCCACCGCGTCGACCCCGGCCGCCGCGAGCGTCGCCGAGCGCACCGCGGCCACGAGGGCCAGCAGCACCTCGGCGATGACGGTGGACGAGCACCGCAGGGCCACCGCCCCGGCCTCCTGGGCCACGCCGACGAGCCGGCTCATATGGGACTGGATGTCCAGGAGCAGCCTGCCCTCGCGCTCCCCCGCCAGCAGGGCGTCGGCGGCGAGCCGGTACGCGGCGCGAAAACGCACGTCGTCGGCGAGGCCGCGGGCGAGCGCGAGCGTGACGGTACCGAGGGGGGCGAGGGGCTCGCCGACCGGCGGCCGCCCGGGGACGGCGGGCCCGCGCTCGGCGGGCGGGGACGCCAGGATGCGCTGCCAGGCCGCGTCGCCGTACTGGAGGATCGCCTCCGCCAGCTCGTCCTTGGACGCGAAATGGCCGTACAGCGCCCCTTTGGTCATGCCGAGCCGGGCGGCGACGGCGTTGACCGTCGTATGCGCATAGCCATGGGCGGCGAACTCCTGGGCTGCCGCGTCCAGCGCCCGTTCGCGGGTACGCCTCGCCCGCTCCTGCTTCACCACGCCGCCCTCACCGTTCCTCTGCCGCGCCGACCGGGCGCACAGCCTAGCAGGGAAAAATTCCCTCTGGAAGGAATGTTCTGGCCATCCGGAGCGACCTCGGCCGAAGTGTGACTGGACGGGGGGTCGCGGGGGTGCCGTACGCTACCGCTGACGAGAAAAATACCTCTCGGAAGGTATGTCGTGACGCACAGTACGAACAGCTCGGCGCTGCCGGCGCCCGGACGGAAGACAGCCGTGACACCACCAGCCCTCAAGACGCCGTCGGACGTTCCGCGGGGTCCCGACCCCCGGCAGGACAGGTCAGCCAGGACGCGGGAGCTGGTGATGCGCGCGGCCGCCGAGGTCTTCGCGGAGCACGGGTACCGCGAATCCTCGGTCAAGGACGTCGCCGAGCGCACCGGCATGACCAAGGGGGCGGTCTACCACCACTTCCCCACCAAGGAGGTCCTCGCCCTCGCCCTGGTGGAGGAACACTACGCACGCTGGCCGCACGTCCTCGACGAGGTCGCCGCGATGGGCCTCTCCCCGCTGGCCACCGCCCTGGAGGTGATGGACCGGGTCGCCGCGGCGTTCGGCGACGACCCGATCACCATCGCCGGCGCCCGGCTCCAGAACGAGCAGGCGTCCATCGGGGTGGAGCTCCCCACCCCGTACGTGGGCTGGATCGGCGTGATGACCAAGCTCTTCCAGGAGGCCGAGGCGGCCGGTGAACTGCGCGAGGGCATGGTCCCCGAACAGCTCGCCCGCCTCATCGTGGCGTCGTTCTTCGGGACCCAGCACGTCTCCGCCACCCTCACCGGCCGGGCCGACCTGGCCGAGCGCTGGCAGGAGCTGCGGGAGCTGTTCCTGTACGCGATCCGCCGCTGACCTCACGCACGACGGCCGTACGCGTACGGGGACGGCGCCCCGTACGCGTACGGTCACGCGGGCTCAGGCCGCGTCGGCCTCCGCGTACACCCCCGGCAGCCGCGGCCGGCCGGTCCGCAGCGCCCACGCGCGGAGCACCGGGTCGTCCCCGACGACGGTGGCGTGGCCCACGGCGCGCAGCACGTCGATGTCCCCAGCGTCGTCCCCGTACGCGAAGCAGTCCTGCGGCTGTGCCCCCAGGTCGTGCATCAGCCGGCGGACCCGGCGGGCCTTCTCCTCCCCGATCACCGGGGCGTCGACCTCACCGGTGAGGACTCCGCGGCGGACCTCCGGCATGGTGCACACCGTCCGGTCCGCCGCGACATGGCGGGCTATGGGGTCCAGGCACGCGGCGAACGAACCGGACAGCAGCACGATCGTGTGCCGGGCCGCGCGGTGCCGGTCCAGTGCGGCACGGACCGGCGGGTGGAACAGGTCGCCGCGGGCGAGCTCCGCCTCGAACCAGGCCCGGCCACTGCGCATCAGGTCGCGCTCACGGTGGCCGCGCAGCCGGCGGAAGAAGGCGCGGTTGAGGTCGGCACGGGCGGCGCCCGCCGCCCGCAGGGCGAACAGCTCGGCCCGCACCACGGCGGCGGGCGGGCGACCACGGCCCCCGGTGTCGCCGAAGTGGTGATCGAGCAGGCCCAGCATGCTCTTGCCGGTGATGAGGGTCTCGTCCACGTCGAAGAAGGCGAGGACGGAATGCTTGTGGGTGGTCGACATCAGTTCAAATCCGGGAATCGGGGCGGGAGCTGGTCAGGCGCCCGCCGGGTACGGAGCGGAAGCGGGCACGTCGGGGCCCGGCAGGAACGGCAGGAACGGCGGAAAGGGCAGGAACGGCGGGCGCGCTCGCAGGGCTCCGCGCCGGGCACGGCGGGGAGCAGCGGCGAACGGCCGGGACCGGCCCAGGACTCGCTCGCCCGTGGCGCAGGCCCGGGCACGCCCGGGCACCGGCGGGACGGCGCCGGCATGGGGGCGATGGAGAGCGATGGGGAGCGATGGGGGCACGCGACGATCGGCGTCGATCGGCGGCCGGGGTTCCCCGGGGCTACCGGGCTCACACGGCCCGGCATACGGGCAGGCCCGGTCAGGCCCGGCTCAAAGGAGAGGGGCTCTAGCGGACGAAGTGGTGGGCCAGGCCGGCGCGGGCCACGGCCTCGCCGTGCTGCGTCGCGGTCAGCCGCACCACGTGGCCCTGCGGGAGCTCCGTCGTGTCCTCGACCGTGATGGTCACCGGCGCGTCCAGTTCCGCGAACCGGTCGAAGCTGATCAGCGCGGCGGCCAGCGTCATCGGCTCCGCAGCGGTGGGCCGGGGCGCGGCCAGGTGCGCGGCCTGGCGGAACGCCTCGGTCAGCGCGATGCCCGGCACGTGGTCGCAGGCGTGCTCGAAGTACCCGGCGTGATCGGGGTCCAGGCGCAGGAGGTAGGTGTTCTCCGCGAGCCCGGGTGCGACGGCGAGCAGGACGTTCTGGGGGTTCGGCCGGCCGGCGCGAGCACCGCACACCGGGGTACCCCTGTCCGGACGTATCTCCGCGGGCTGTGCCGTCCGTGCGGCCCCTCGGGCGCGCAGGGCGCGGTACGCCCGCGACGCGAGGGTCACCAGGCGCCCCGAGATCCGTGCGCAGGGGCGGCCGCCGACCTTGATGTCCGCGGTGAAGCGCGCCTGGACGCGCTGCGGCGTGGCGGGCTTGTCCGGGTCGGGCGTGAAGGTGGTGTCGAGGACCACCTTCAGCGGATCGGCACCCACCTTCAGCGCGGCCGGGTCGTCGATGCGGAGGTCGAGGTCGCAGAAGACGAACCGGTGGTCGAGCGGCACGTCGTTGTAGCGGTGGGCGACGTAGATGCCGGCCTGGCGGAACGTTTCCACGAGCAGCAGCGGATCGCTGTGGCCGTGGGTGTCGGGGCCGTACAGGGCGTGGGTCCGCGGCCACTGGGCCGCGACCAGCGCGCGCCCGGGGCCGGTGGAGCGGCCGTCGGTCACGAACACCTCGGCCACCGAGGCCCGGTGCACCAGTCTTCGCGGAACCGTGCGCTCAAAGCCCAGGGGCTCTGCCAGGGCCGGTGAGGGCAGGACCACCCGGAGGCGATCCTCAGCGGGCGAAGACAACGTACGAGACATCACAATTCCCCCCATTTGTCACGCTGCAGCGCATGCACAGCGCGTGGCACTCTCCCGCAGGAGAAATATTCCTTCGGGAATGTATATTGCGCTCCGCAGTCAGACCAGCACTCATCTCACAGAGTGGACACCCGTCCCGAAGGCGCGCGGCGCACCCGGGGACCGCACGGAAGAGGAGGGGACGGTTCAGCGCCGCGCGCCGACGAGCGGGCCCAACACCCGTGTTCCCACGCGCCCTTGCTTCGAGCGCGCTCCAAGGCGTTGGCTGTACGTCCATGAAGTACACGCAGCTCGGACGCACCGGACTCAAGGTCAGTCGCATCGTCCTCGGCACCATGAACTTCGGGCCGCAGACCGACGAGGCCGGCAGTCACGCCATCATGGACGCCGCGCTCGGCGCGGGGATCAACTTCTTCGACACCGCCAACGTCTACGGCGGGACCGACAACAGGGGCCGCACCGAGGAGATCGTCGGCTCCTGGTTCGCCAAGGAGGCGGGACGGCGCGACAAGGTCGTGCTCGCCACCAAGGTGTACGGGCCCATGGGCGGCGACGGGGACGTGTGGCCCAACCACGACCGGCTCTCCGCCGCCAACATCCGGCGGGCCGTCGAGGGCAGCCTCCGGCGGCTCAACACCGACTACATCGACCTCTACCAGTTCCACCACATCGACCGGCGCACGCCGTTCGAGGAGATCTGGCAGGCCATCGACGTACTGATCCAGCAGGGCAAGATCCTCTACGCCGGTTCGAGCAACTTCCCCGGCTACAAGATCGCCCAGGCCAACGAGAGCGCCGCCCGCCGCGGCATGGTCGGGCTCGTCAGCGAGCAGTGCCTCTACAACCTCGCCGAACGCCGCGCCGAGATGGAGGTCATCCCCGCCGCGCGGGACTACGGCCTCGGCGTCATCCCGTGGTCCCCGCTGCACGGCGGACTGCTCGGCGGCGTGATCAAGAAGGAGGCGGAGGGTACGGCGCGCCGCACCCAGGGCCGTTCCGCCGACGCGCTCGCCAACAGTGCCGTACGCGAGCAGGTCCAGGCGTACGAGAACCTCCTCGACAAGCACGGGCTCGCGCCGGGCGAGGTCGCGCTGGCGTGGCTGCTGACCCGGCCCGGGGTGACGGGACCGATCGTCGGGCCGCGCACCGCCGAGCAGCTGGAGTCCGCGCTGCGCGCGGTCGAGCTGGACCTCTCGGACGAGGTGCTCACGGGGCTGGACGCGATCTTCCCGGGGACGGGGCCGTCGCCGGAGGCGTTCGCCTGGTAGGCGGCGGTCACACGACCGACGCCACCGCGACGATCAGGAACATCAGTACGAGCACACCGGCCATGATCCGGTTTCGGGTTTTCGGGTCCACGCGTCGAGCGTAACCGCCCGCCGGGAAGGACCACCCGGAGGGACCCGCGGTGCGGGGCTACTGCCAGCTCATGTCACCGAGGGTGCCCGCCGGTGCGGTCTGCCAGCTCATGTCACCGGCGACGGTGAGGGCGGGGGCGGGCTCGACGGCCGCGCCGTTGCCGGCGAGGAGGGCGGCGAGGGCGAGGGCGGCGACCGCGGCGGCCTGGGCGATACGGGTGCGGATCATGGTGTGTCGTTCCTTCGCTGCGAGGGCTGAGGTGGCTTCCCGGTCGGACCCGCGTCCCGCGGTGACGCGCGTTCCGGCCGGTGCTCCATAGCTTCGTCGCAGGTGGGAGCCGGTGGAAGAGGTTCCCGGTGGACCGAAACGGCCTTGACCCAATGCGGCCACGCCCCCTCGTGAGGAGGCGTGGCCGTCGGCGGGTCGGGGAGTCGTCAGCCCTTCGGGGAGACGAAGCCCTGCACCGGGCCCGCGCCGACCGGGCTGGAGGCCGTGTCCCAGGAGAACCAGCCGCTGCGCTGCACCTGGCGGCTCTCGTTGCCGCCCACCGTCTGGATCTGCTTGCCGTCCGCCGAGACCGCCACGACGAGGTTCACGTGGTCGGCCCGGCCGTCGGACAGGTTGTTCTCCCGGTCGTACAGTACGGCGTCGCCGACCTTCGGGCCGGTGGTGTGCCAGGTGCCGTGGCGCACGCCGTACTCGCGCAGGCTGATGGCGCGGGCGTCGAGCTGGTAGGCGTAGTCGACGTCGTTGCCCGCCCAGATGTACTTCACGAACTCGGCGCACCAGGCGCTGCTGTAGTCGAACTGGGGGAAGTCGCTGAAGGTGTTGCCGACCTCGGCGTTGGCGTCGTTGGCGATGTCCTGGCCGAGGGTGCTGACGACCTTGCAGGAGACCGTGCGGGGAGCGGCGGACAGCAGCTGCTGCGTCCAGCCGGACTCGTCGACCGGGTCGTTGGTGTGGTAGGCGATGTCGGCGCCGCTGCCGTCGGAGATGTTGCCGTCCTTGTACCAGTACATCCCACCGGTGTTGGCCGTACGGCCGTAGTAGAAGCCGCCGCCGGGCGAGACCAGCTGGTTGAAACCGGACCAGCCGTCCTCCTTGAGGTCGTCCCGCTTCCACGCATTGCCGATGATCTTGTACGAGTGGAGCTTGCCGGCGTCGGTGGTGGCGATCAGGCGGTCCTGGCCCGCGGCGGCGAGGGTCTTCAGGACGAAGCCGGTGCCGATCTCCACGCGCTGGTTGATGTGCTGCGAGCCCGCCGGCTTGTCCTCGGAGACCAGGTAACGCATGAGGATGCCGCTCGCGGTGCCGTACAGGTGGCCGTAGCCGTCGTACGTCAGCTTGTCGTGCGTCCAGCCGCCGTCGGCGATGCGGACGGGGGCGTTGGCGAGGGCCAGTGTGGTGTTGTTGGTCTGGACGTCGACGCGGTACAGCTCACCGGCGGTCGACGTCACCAGCACGGTGTTGAAGTTGAGCGTCGCCATCGCCTTCGGCGTGAAGCCCAGGTCCGGGCCGACGAGCGTCTTGATGCGGTCACCGCTGGTCGGGTTGATCGCCGAGTAGGTGAGGCGGCCGTCGGGCAGGACGCCGTAGATCGAGGCCGTACCGGAGCAGACCGTCGTGTCGGCGCTGGCGGTGGAGGCGTTCAGGGTGACCAGGCCGAGCGAGACGGCCCCGGCGGCGAGGGCGGTGACGGCGGTGCGCAGCGTCTGGGACGTGCCGAACATGGATGTCTCCTGGGAAGGCGCGGGTTTCCGGCAGCCCTGACGGCGCGGTCGGGCCGAAGTCTTCGGAAAACGGGGGGTGAGGAAGGGGGAGGAAGGCGGGAGGAAGGGGGGGTTTAGTACCAGCCGACCGACTGCGAGTGGTTCCAGGCGCCGCACGGCGTGGCGTACCGGTCCTCGATGTAGTTCAGGCCCCACTTGATCTGGGTGACCGGGTTCGTCCGCCAGTCGTCGCCGTAGACGGACATCTTGGAACCGGGGTTCGCCTGCGGGATGCCGTACGCGTCCGAGGTCGGGTTGTCGGCGTTCCACTTCCACGTGCTCTCGCGCTGCCACAGGGCGTCGAGGCAGTTCCACTGGGTGGTGGTGTTCCAGGTCGCGTCCTGCTGGATCATCATGTCGCGGGCTTTGGCCTTCACCGCGGGGATGTCGTTCGGGTCGAGCGTCTCGGTGGTCGTGACGCACTTGAACGTCGCGGGCTGCGCGGAGAGCAGCTTCTGCGTCCAGCCGGACTCGGTGACCGGGTCCGTGGTGTTGTACGTGATGTCGGCGCCGCTGCCGTCGGTCGGGTTGCCGTCCTTGTACCAGTACATGGCGCCCGTCGTGGCGATCCGGCCGTAGTACAGGCCGCCGCCGGGCGAGACCAGCTGGTCGAAGGCGGACCAGCCGTCGGCCTTGAGGTCGTTGCGCTTCCAGGTGCTGCCGGAGATGACGTAGTCGAGCAGCTTGCCGTCGGAGGTGGTGGCGCCGAGGCGGTCGTCGCCCGTGGCGGTGAGGGTCTTCAGGGTGAAGCCGGTGCCGATCTCGGTGCGGGCGCCGATGTGCTGGGAGCCGGCGGGCTTGTCCTCGGTGACGTTGTAGCGCAGCAGCAGGCCGGCGGCCGTGGTGCCGTAGAGGTGGCCGTGGCCGTCGTACGTGAGCTTGTCGTGCGTCCAGCCGCTGTCGGCGATGCGGACGGGGTTGCGCTCCAGGACCAGGGTCTCGTTGTTGGTCTTGACGTCGACGCGGTAGAGGGCGCCGGTGGTCGAAGTGACCAGGATGGTGTTGAAGTTGAGCGTCGCCATCGCCTTCGGCTCGAAGCCGAGGTCCTGGCCCACCCGGACCTTCGCGAGGTCGCCGCCGGAGGGGTTGATGGCGCTGAAGGTGAGCCGGCCGTCGTCGAGGACACCGTAGATGGAGACCGTGCCGGAACAGGTGGTGGCGGCCTGGGCGGTGGTGGCGGTGGCGATGCCGGCGGCGGTGAGCAGCCCGGCCCCGGCGGCTCCGGCGAGCAGCATGCCGGTGGCTCGGCGCGCGGTCGTGCGGATGGCGTTCATGCGGAGGTCCCCCCTGGGACGTGGTGGCAGGCAGTAGGAAGTGCGGTGGAGATGGCGGCGGTTCTTACTGCCAGCTCATGTCGTCGGCGCATCCCGCGGCGGCGCGGGCGGTGGTGCCGGTGGTGCCGGTGGTGCCGGCGAGGGCGAGGGCGGCGACCGCGGCGGCCCGGGTGGCGGAGATGCGGCTCATGGTGCTGAGACCCCTTCGGGAAGACTGGCGTGGCAGGTGACCGGCCGGTTCGGTCAGGCGTTCCGCGGTGACGCCCATCGAGCTCGTTCCGGCCGTTGATCCATAGCTAAGCCGCAGGTCAGCGGGGTGAGAAGGGATTTCCCCGGGCCGGAATCGGCCCTGGACGGTTGCGTCCACCCCCCGCCCGGCGCGGGCCGTTCAGAGCCGGCTCGGCCAGTCGCCCAGGAGCGCGGGCGCGATCAGCGGGACCCCTACGCGGGTCAGTCGGGCGGGCGGCAGCCAGCGGGCCTCGGCGAGCAGCCGCCGGCACACCGCCGTCGCTCCGCTCTCCGCCTCCGCCAGGCTGCCGGCCGTGGAGTAGAAGCCGAGCGTGAAGGCGTGCGGGGAGCGCGGATGCACCGAGAGGTGCTCCACGCGGTCGGACGGGAGGAGCGATGAGCGGGCCAACTCACGCAGGACGCCGGGGACTTCATGCGGCGGAACGAGTTCGAAGTGGGCGTGGACCAGATACATGCTTTCCACCTTCGCCGCGAATGAACCGCCGTACGCCATGACAAAGGCGGCCTGTTCGGGCACTGGCCGCTTCCGTCCATGTCGGTGTTCACGAAGGTGTGAGCCTTGTGTGATGACGTGGGGTGTCTGCGATGATCATGTGCGCACGTCATGTACGCGATGACCTCAGCGATCCGGGGGGAAACATGCTGACCGAGCTCGGTCTCGACGTCACGGCGGAGGCCGTCTACCGCGCCATGCTGTCGCGGCCCGACGCCGGTGTGGCGGCGCTCGCCACGCTGATCGGAGCCTCCGAGGACGCCGTACGCGACGCCCTGGACGACCTCAGCGAACTCGCCCTGGTCCGGCCGTCCGCCGAGGACGAGGGCAGGCTGCGCGCGGTCTCACCCGACGTCGGCATGGACATCCTGCTCGCCCGGCGGCAGGCCGAACTCGCGGCGCAGCAGCAGCGGTTGGAGGCGTCGAGGGCCGCCGCCGCGCAGCTCATCTCCGAGTACACCGAGCTCACCCCGGCGGGCGGCACCCCCGGTGTCGAGCAGCTGGTCGGCCTCGACGAGGTGCGCGACCGGCTGATCGCGCTCACCCGGAGCGTCACCACCGAGGTCATGACGTTCTCCCCGGACGCCGCGCTCACGGAGTCGGCCATCGCCTCGTCCCGCCCCCTCAACGAGGACCTGCTCGGGCGCGGGATACGGATGCGCACGATCTACCTGGACAGCGTGCGCAACAGCCGCCCCTCCATCGAGCACGCCAACTGGCTGGCGGGACTGGGCGGTCAGGTCCGTACCGCCCCCTCGCTGCCGACGCGCATGGTCATCGTCGACCGCACGACCGCGCTGATCCCGGTCAGCAACGAGAGCTCCGCGGACGGAGCGGTGCTGCTCACCGGCGCCGGCATGCTGACCGCCCTGTGCGCGCTCTTCGAGACGACGTGGACGGCCGCGCAGCCGCTCGCCGAGGTGCCGGCGCTCGGGCCGCACGGCCTCACGGCGCAGCAGTCGGCGGCGCTGCGGCTGCTCGCCGAGGGGTACACGGACGAGGCCATCGCCAAGCGGCTGGGCGTCTCACCCCGTACGGCGCGCCGCATCGCCACCGACCTGATGGAACGCCTGGACGCGCGCAGCCGCTTCGAGGCGGGCGTACGCGCGGTCCAGCAGGGCTGGCTGCCCGACCACTGCTAGCAGGGGCTATCCCAGGGGCCAGGCGGCCAGGGTCTCGTAGCGGGGTGGGCCCCCGGGTTCGCCCTTCGCGGCGAGGTTGCTGCGGACGAGGACCAGCTCGCCGACCTGCCACCGCGCGCCCTCGAAGTGCTGGAGCTCGTCGACGTACGGGCGCAGGTCGACGGTCTGCGTACGGCCGCGGGCCAGCGTCAGGTGGGCGTGGTACGCCCGGTGCTCGTCCATCGCGATACCGGTGCGGCGGGCCGCCGCGTCCGTGCGCTCGGCGAGCAGCCGGATGTCGTCGAGCGCCCCGGCCGCGCCCGCCCACAGGGTGCGGCGCCCGAACCGGCCGCCGCCGTGGAGGCGCAGCGGGAAGGGCGCGGTGCGGTGGGCGGCGCGGGCGAGCCGGCCGCGCAGCTCCGGCAGGAGCCGCTCGTCCACCTCGCCCATGAAGGCGAGGGTGAAGTGCCACCCCTCCCGGCCGGTCCAGCGCAGTTCGTCCGCGCCGGGGAGGGTCTTCAGGCGGCGGACCTCGGCGGCGAGTTCGTCGACGGCCGCGGGAGGCGGCAGCACGGCAGCGAAAAGCCTCATGACGCGAGTCTGGCATGATCGCGCGCCCCTATTCTCAGGCCATGAACATGCCCATCACCATCAGGAAGGCCGTCGCGGACGACGTCCCCACGATGCTCGCCATCATGGACAGCGCCGTCGTCTGGCTCAACGCGCGGGGCATCACGGCACAGTGGGGCACCGAGCCGTTCTCGGCCAGTCCGAAGCTGGTGGAGGGGTTTCACCGGTACGTCGCCGAGTGCTCGCCCTGGATCGCCGAGATCGACGGCGTACCCGCCGGGACCATGACGCTGGCGCCGGTCCCGGGGGCGCACGTCCCGCCCGCCGGCGAGCCGGAGGTGTTCGTCCGCAGCCTCGCCACCGAGGGCCGGCACCACGGGCGCGGTGTGGGCAGCGCGCTGCTGGCGCACGCGGTGGAGGAGACCCGCCGGCAGGGGGTCTCGCTGCTGCGGGTGGACTGCTTCGCGGGCGGCGAGGGCCGCCTGGTGCGGTGCTACGAGCGCAACGGCTTCACGCCGACGGAGACCTTCGCGATCGACGACTGGCCGGGCCAGGTGCTGGCGCGACGGGTGTGACACCCGGGGCGCACGGAGTGCGCCCCGGGGCCTTACGCGCGGCGTTACGCCGCCGTCGCCAGCTGCTCGCGCGGTACGAAGCGCACGTGCGGGTGCCCCCGCCGCATGTCCAGCTTCAGCCGCAGGCCGACCGCCCGGACCAGCACCAGGCCGATGACCGCCGCCGCGGCCAGCGAGACCGCGCC
The DNA here is from genome assembly GCF_040646655.1 of Streptomyces sp. NPDC045431. Lineage (NCBI taxonomy): Bacteria > Bacillati > Actinomycetota > Actinomycetes > Kitasatosporales > Streptomycetaceae > Streptomyces > Streptomyces sp. NPDC045431. The sequence goes on along the minus strand of NZ_JBEZAQ010000003.1, from coordinate 184,878 downwards.
GCCCACGGCGAACCCGGTGCGGGCGCCGTAGGTGTCGGTGATCCAGCCGACGAGGGGCGCGCCCAGCGGCGTACCGCCGACGAACACCATCATGTAGAGGCTCATCACGCGCCCCCGCATCACGGGGTCCGTCGCCATCTGCACCGACGCGTTCGCGGTGACGTTGACCGTGAGGCCCAGCATGCCGATGGGGACCAGCAACAGGGCGAACAGCCAGAACGCCGGGGCGAGCGCCGCCGCGATCTCCAGGACGCCGAAGGCCATCGCCGAGCCGACCAGCAGCCGCAGCCGCGAGGTGCCGCGCCGGGCGGAGAGCAGGGCGCCGACCAGGGATCCGGCGGCCATCAGGGTGTTGAGCAGGCCGTACGTCCCCGGCCCGACGTGGAAGACGCCGTCCGCGAAGGCGGTGAGCCAGATCGGGAAGTTGAAGCCGAAGGTGCCGATGAAACCGACGAGCGCGATGGGCCAGATCAGCTCCGGGCGCCCGGCGACGTACCGCAGGCCCTCCCGCAGCTGGCCCTTGCCGCGCGGGGCGCGCTCGGCCTTGTGCAGCTCGCCGGTGCGCATCAGCAGCAGCGCGGTCAGCGGGGCGAGGAAGGACAGGCCGTTGACGAGGAACGCCCAGCCGCTGCCGATGGAGGCGATCAGCACGCCCGCGACGGCGGGGCCGACGAGCCGCGCCGACTGGAAGTTCGCGGAGTTCAGGCTCACGGCGTTGCGCAGCTGGACCGGGCCGACCAGTTCGGAGACGAAGGACTGACGGGCCGGGGTGTCGACGACCGTGACCATGCCGAGCAGGGACGCGATCAGGTACACGTGCCAGACCTGGACGTGCCCGGAGAGGGTCAGGACCGCGAGCGCCAGACCGCACAGGCCGAGCGCGGCCTGGCTGGCCAGCAGCAGGCGCCGCTTGGGGTAGCGGTCGGCGATGACGCCGCCGTACAGGCCGAAGAGCAGCATCGGCAGGAACTGCAGCGCCGTGGTGATGCCGACGGCCGCGGCGGAGCCGGTGAGGCTCAGCACCAGCCAGTCCTGGGTGATGCGGGCCATCCAGGTGCCGGTGTTGGAGACGATGGCCCCGGTGAAGAACAGCCGGTAGTTGCGGACCTTCAGGGAGGCGAAGGTCGACTTCTTGGTGGTGCGCGTGTCGGTGGTGGATATGTGTGCGGGTGCGGAGTCTGCTCCGTTTCCCGTACTCAAAGGTTCGCCTCCTCGATGCGGTGTGCTTACAGGTGCGCGAGCTTCTCCAGCACGGGCGCGGCCGCACGCAGCTTGGCCCACTCGTCCTCGTCGAGACCCTCGGCGAGCGAGGCCAGCCAGGCGTTCCGCTTGCGGCGGGACTCCTCCAGCATGGTCTCGGCCGTCTCGGTCGAGCTGACGACCTTCTGCCGGCGGTCGTCGGGGTGCGGCTCCAGCCGGACCAGCCCCTTGGCTTCGAGCAGCGCCACGATGCGCGTCATGGACGGCGGCTGGACGTGCTCCTTGCGGGCCAGCTCACCGGGGGTGGCCGAGCCGCAGCGGGCGAGGGTGCCCAGCACCGACATCTCGGTGGGGCTCAGCGATTCGTCGACGCGCTGGTGCTTCAGGCGTCGGCCCAGCCGCATGACGGCCGAGCGGAGCGAGTTCACGGCAGCCGTGTCGGCCGGATCGCCGTGGGAGAGGTCAGGCATGTTCCTTAGCATAACTCATTACTCTGACTAAAGACCAACGCTTCACCCGAACGAGTGAGAGATTTCCGGAAAGTGACGCGCGCGGCCGGGCGGGGCGGTCACCCTGACCGGCATGTCATCGACGGTGCTGAGTCTGCGCATAGACGGGGAGCTGCTCGACCGGGTGAGGCAGCACGCGGCGAGAAGCGGAATGAGCGTCCAGGACTATGTCGTCCGGACGCTCATTCGGGAGGATTTCGACGAACGCTTTCAGGCGGCGGTCGACGAGACGGAGAGGTTCTACGGCCTCACCTGACGTACGCGGCTCACGTCAGGCCGAGCGACGGCATGGCGTAGGAGAAGACGAAGACCGCCGACACCACGTACATCGCCACCGGGACCTCCCGGCCGCGCCCGGCCGCCAGCCGCAGCACGCTGAAGGCGATGAAGCCGATGCCGATGCCGTTGGTGATCGAGTACGTGAACGGCATCATCAGCATCGCCAGGAAGGCGGGCACGGCGATGGTGAAATCGCTCCAGTCGATGTCCTTCACCGACCCGGCCAGGATCAGGAAGCCGACCGCCAGCAGGGCCGGGGTGGCCGCCTGGGACGGGACCATCGTGGCGAGCGGCGTGAGGAACAGCGCCACCGAGAAGAGCGCGCCCGTGACGACCGAGGCGAGGCCGGTACGGGCCCCCTCGCCGACGCCCGCCGTGGACTCCACGAAGCAGGTGGTGGCGGAGGATGAGGTGGCGCCGCCGGAGGCGACGGCGAGGCCGTCGACGAGCAGCACCTTGTTGATGCCGGGGAAGTTGCCGTCCTTGTCCATCAGCTTGGCCTCGTCGCCGACGCCGAGGATCGTGCCCATGGCGTCGAAGAAGCAGGAGAGGAGGACGGTGAAGACGAACAGGCAGCCGGTGAGCAGGCCGACCTTCTCGAAGCCGCCGAACAGGCTGACCTCGCCGACCAGCCCGAAGTCGGGGGTGGCGACCGGGTTGCCCGGCCACGTCGGGGTGGTCAGGCCCCAGGAGGGGATGGTGGCGACGGCGTTGACCACCATCGCGACGATCGTCATGACGACGATCGAGATGAGGATGGCGCCGGGCACCTTGCGGATGATCAGCGCGAGGGTGAGCAGGGCGCCGAGCACGAAGATCAGGACCGGCCAGCCGGAGAGGTGACCGCTCGACCCCAGCTGGAGCGGGACGGTGGTGTGGGCGGCGTCCGGGATACGGGAGACGAAGCCCGAGTCCACCAGGCCGATCAGCATGATGAACAGGCCGATGCCGATGGCGATGCCCTTGCGCAGCCCGACCGGCACGGCGTTCATCACCCGCTCGCGCAGGCCCGTCGCGACCAGCAGCATCACGACGATGCCGGCCAGGACCACCATGCCCATCGCGTCCGGCCACGACATGCGGGGCGCGAGCTGGAGGGCGACGACGGTGTTGACGCCGAGGCCGGCGGCGAGGGCGATGGGGACGTTGCCGATGACGCCCATGAGGAGCGTCGAGAGCGCGGCGGTCAGGACGGTGGCGGTGACGAGCTGGCCGCCGTCGAGCTGGTGACCGTACATGTCCTTGGCGCTGCCGAGGATGATCGGGTTCAGCACGATGATGTACGCCATCGCGAAGAAGGTCGCGAAGCCGCCGCGTACCTCCCGGGCGACCGTGGAGCCGCGTTCGGTGATCTTGAAGTAGCGGTCCAGGCCGCTGATCGGCTGCTGCGGGGACGGCGGCGTGGCGCCGGTGTCCACCGGAGCGGTGACCGAGGAGGGCATGCGAAACCTCAGGGTGCGGGGGGCGGGAAGGGGGGGTTGACCGGTCGTATTCGTTCATTCACACGAAAGAAACCGGTCAGGCATAAGCCGTTTCAGTATGAATGCATCATGCGAAGATCGGTATCTCCGCGCGTAGATGCGTCCGATGGGTGGGACGCCGCTGCGCCTCGGACGCCCGTCGGCGCTCCGCATAGACTCGCCGCATGGCGAAGTGGACCCCCAAGCACGAGGCACCGGAGCCCCTGGAGGGGCCCGTCGTCGGCACGATCACCGGTGGCACGATCCTCTGGTTCGCCCTCTTCCTCGTGCAGGTCCCGTTCTACGGCTGGTTCGCCGACCGCGACCTCACCTGGTGGGTCTGGACCTGCCTCGCGGGCGGCGGTCTGGGCCTGATCGGCATCTGGTACGTCCGCAAGCGCGACGCCGCGATCAAGCGGGCGCGCGCCCAGCAGGACGCGGCACCGGGGCCGACCGACTCCTGAGACCGATCAGGTGGCGGGGCACGGCCCGTAAGGCACCGGGCCCTGCCCGTAGGTCCACGGGACCATCCCCGTCCTCCCGTGGTCGGATCTTCCCCGTACTCGGGGGGTGAACGCCCGCCTCCCGCCGTACCGTCGAAGACATGACGCAGCGGGCGAAGATCGACACCGACGGCCCCGAGCCGGGGTCCCCCGTCATCGACGCCGGGGCGGAGCTCGACCCCGTCCACCCGGTGGCGCCACCCGTGCGGCACCGGCCCGGGGGGCTGACCGCCGCCGAGGTGGCCGAGCGGGTCGCGCGGGGCGAGGTCAACGACGTACCCGTACGCTCCTCGCGCTCCGCCGCCGACATCGTCCGGGCCAACGTCTTCACCCGCTTCAACGCCATCATCGGCGTGCTGTGGGTGATCATGCTGGTCGTCGCGCCGATCCAGGACAGCCTCTTCGGCTTCGTCATCCTCGCCAACACCGGCATCGGCATCATCCAGGAACTCCGCGCCAAGAAGACCCTCGACGGGCTCGCCGTCATCGGCGAGGCCAAGCCCACCGTCCGGCGCGACGGCGTCGCGGCGCGGCTCTCCACCTCCGAGATCGTGCTCGGCGACTGCGTCGAGCTCGGCCCCGGCGACAAGGTCGTCGTCGACGGCGTGGTCGCCGAGGCGGACAACCTGGAGATCGACGAGTCGCTGCTGACCGGCGAGGCCGACCCCGTCGTGAAGAAACCCGGCGACGAGGTCATGTCCGGCAGCTTCGTCGTCGCGGGCGGCGGGGCGTTCACCGCCACCAAGGTGGGGCGCGAGGCGTACGCCGCGCAGCTCGCCGAGGAGGCGTCCCGCTTCACGCTGGTCCACTCCGAGCTGCGCAGCGGCATCTCCACGATCCTGAAGTACGTGACGTGGATGATGGTCCCGACCGCGATCGGGCTCGTCATCAGCCAGCTCGTCGTCAAGGACACCGACCTCAAGGAGTCCGTGGCCCGGACGGTCGGCGGCATCGTGCCGATGGTGCCCGAGGGGCTGGTGCTGCTGACGTCCGTCGCCTTCGCCATCGGCGTCATCCGGCTCGGGCGCAAGCAGTGCCTCGTCCAGGAGCTGCCCGCCATCGAGGGTCTCGCACGCGTCGACGTCGTCTGCCTGGACAAGACCGGCACCCTCACCGAGGGCGGCATGGACGTCACCGGGCTGCGGGCGCTCGACGGGTACGACGAGACGTACGTACGCGAGGTGCTCGGCGCGTTCGGCGCGTCCGACCCCCGCCCGAACGCCTCCCTCCAGGCGATCATCGACGCCTACCCCGACAGCGGGTGGACCTGCGTCCGGACGCTGCCCTTCTCCTCCGCCCGCAAGTACAGCGGCGCCGCCTTCCAGGAGCCGGAGGGGACGAGCTCCTGGCTGCTCGGCGCGCCCGACGTGCTGCTCCCCGACGGCGACCCCGTCCTGGACGAGATCGAGGACCTCAACGCCCAGGGCCTGCGGGTGCTGCTCCTCGCCCGCGTCACCGGCGCCCTGGACGACCCCGAGGTCGCCTCCACCGCGCGCGCCGCCGCCCTCGTCGTCCTGGAGCAGCGGCTGCGGCCCGACGCGGCCGACACCCTCGCCTACTTCGCCGACCAGAACGTCGCCGCCAAGGTCATCTCCGGCGACAACGCCGTCTCCGTCGGCGCCGTCGCCGCCAAGCTCGGCATGGACGGCGCCGACCGCGCCGTCGACGCGCGCCGCCTGCCCGCCGAGCGGGCGGAGATGGCCACGGCCCTGGACGAAGGAGCCGTCTTCGGGCGGGTCACCCCCCGGCAGAAGCGCGACATGGTCGGCGCGCTCCAGGCGCACGGGCACACGGTCGCGATGACCGGCGACGGCGTCAACGACGTCCTCGCCCTCAAGGACGCCGACATCGGCGTCTCCATGGGCTCCGGCTCCGAGGCCACCAAGGCGGTCGCGCAGATCGTCCTGCTCAACAACAGCTTCGCCACGCTGCCGTCCGTCGTCGCGGAGGGCCGCCGGGTCATCGGCAACATCACACGCGTCGCCACGCTCTTCCTGACGAAGACGGTCTACTCGGTGCTGCTGGCGATCCTGGTGGTGTGCTCGCAGGTGGAGTACCCCTTCCTGCCCCGCCACCTGACGCTGCTGTCCACCCTCACCATCGGCGTCCCGGCCTTCTTCCTCGCCCTCGCGCCCAACAAGGAGCGGGCCCGGCCGCACTTCGTACGCCGCGTCATGCGGTACGCGATCCCCGCCGGACTCATCGCCGCCGCCACCACCTTCGCCACCTACCTCCTCGCCCGCACCCACTACAGCGGGGAGGGCGCGCTCGCCGCCGAGACCAGCGCGGCGACGCTCACCCTCTTCCTGGTGTCCCTGTGGGTGCTGGCGATCATCGCCCGCCCCTACACCTGGTGGCGCGTGGGCCTGGTGGCGACGATGGGCCTCGGCTTCCTCGTCGTCCTCGTCGTGCCCTGGCTCCAGGACTTCTTCGCCCTGAAGCTCGTGGGCACGACGATGCCGTGGGCCGCCGTCGCCATCGCCGCGCTCGGTGCGGCCGTGCTGGAGCTGGCCTGGCGGTGGGTGTCCCGGAAGGTCCCGGCGGCCGGCTAGGCCCCCGGTTCCGCCAGGAGCGGGCGCCGGTGCGCCCGTTCACTCCATCGGGCGGTGTACGCCGTGCCGCCGCATGAGGGGCGGTCGCGCGGCCGAGGTAACCGGGCATGAGCTCCGCACCCCGCTCCGTCACCGGGTCCGACGGTTCACCAGACACCGGGGACGAGACGTGCGGTGCGGGCGGCGTACTGGGCGTACTCCGGGCCCAGCGCGGAGATCAGGACGGCGTCCTCGGTACGGATGCGGTAGAGCATCCCGGCCAGGGTGCCGCCGACCAGGACGAGGTGGGCGGGCGGGTGGTCCAGGCCGAACCCGGCGCAGGCGACCATGAGCAGCCCTCCGGCGTACGAGGGGTGCCGCAGGTGGCGGTAGGGGCCGCTGCGGACCACCGGCTGCCCGGGACGCACGTCGACGGTGCCGCGGAAGTGCTCGCCCAGGGTGGCCACCGCCCAGTGGCGCAGCGCCATCCCGGCCCAGACACCGGGCAGGGCGATCAGCGTGTTGGCCGCGCGGTCCCCGGTCATGCGGGCGGAGGGAACGCGGCGCATCAGGACCGCCGCGCCGGCTTCACCGAGGGCGATGGCGCCGAGCAGGACGTACGTGCTGCGCCGGTCCCGCGCGAGCGGCTGGGACGGGTGGCGGCGGTTCCGGCGCCGCTCGCGCAGCGCCCACCTTGCTTCGAGTCCGTACTCCAGCGCCGCCGTGGCGCCCGCCAGGGTCCAGGCGAGGGCGGCTTTCGACACTCCGGACGCCGGCTCCGGTGAGGAATTCCGAAGGGTGAGGCGAGAGATGAGCGAGGTACGAGGCATGGGGAATGGTGGTCCCTTCCGTCCTTTCCAGGACAGCGAACTCGCGATGCTGGACCGGGCGCTGAACGACCCCGAGGTGATGGGGCAGTACGCGTGGACCGGGTGGTCCGGCCACACGTCGACGCTGCGTCAGCGGTGGGAGGCGAACCGGCTGCTGTCACCCGAGCTCGGCATGCTGGCCGTGGTGCGGGAGGACGTGGCCGTGGGCGCGGTGACCTGGCGCCCGGTGGCCTACAACGGGGTATCGCAGTGCTGGAACGTCGGGGCCTACCTCCTGCCGGAGGCGCGCGGCCGGGGCGTGATGGCGACGGCGGGCCGTGCACTCGTGGAGTATCTCTTCGCGCACACCCAGGCCCACCGTATCGAGGTGCATGTGGAGGCCGGCAACAAGGCCGCGCGCCTGTGCGCCGAGCAGGCGGGGCTGGTTTTCGAAGGCACGGCCCGCGGTGCCGCCTGGCGCGGGGGCCGCTGGCGCGACATCGAGGTGCTGGCCGTGCTGCGCGGCGATGCCCCGCCGGCACCGGCGGGTGTTTGAGAACGTCGCCGGGCGCCCGGCACACGGCCGGGCGCCTAGCGACGGCTGACGCGCGTCCCTTGCCGGTCAACGGCGGGCGGCGAGGCGGCCCAGCAGCTCCCGGTCGACGGGCCGCGGTGGCAAGGGCGGCACCACCAGCGTGGAGGCCGCCGACAGCGGGGTGTCGGGGAGCTTGGCCAGCGGAACGGTCGTCATGCGCGGTTCCGCGGTCACATACGGCGATGCTTCGTAGACCGTCACCGGGTGATCGGAACCGTAGGAGGCGACCAGGGCATCGGCCAGAATCGTGACGCCGGGACGCGCGTCGTACCCAGGGTCACGGTCCATCATGCCGATCACACCGACCTGCCACAGGATCAAGAGGCCGGTGGGATCGAAGACGCGGTGACGGATCAGGAAATCGGTGGCCTCGAAGCTTTGGCACCCCCGCTCTCCGGGGTCCAGACCCAAGTCGGCGAAGAGCCAGTCCTCCGCGGAGCACGCCGGGAGCATCCGCGCCGCGATGCCCTCCAGGCGCGCCCGACGGATCGCTTCGTGCCCGGGGTAGGCGAACACCCCGGGGTGCCCGTACAGGGCCACGCACACGAATTGGTCGCGACGTACCTCGGACAGGATGTGCTCGACCATGTCCTCGTACGAGGCGGAACGCGGCTTGCCGACGGCGTAGTGGACGTCGAGCGTCTCGACCGAGGCGTTCAACGCTCCGATATGGCGGGTGACCAGAGGGTCCCCGATCAGGCACAGCACCTTGTCGGCCTGTTCCAGACAGGCCCGTGCTTCGACGGTGAGGTCGCCGATGGCCCGGAATCCGGTTCCCACGACGACCAGTTGCGCATTGTCCATGGTTTCCGGCACCGGACCACCGACTCCCTCATGCGTTTGCTCGGTCACGCGCCGGACGGAACCTCGTCGGGATTGAAGAGCAGGACGATGAGAATGGTGTGAGACTCCTTGACCCTGCTGTGCTCCGCCAGCGCGGTGCGCGTGCGCTCCACGTCACCGGAGACGACCGCCTCGCGCTCCGAGGCGGTCAGGGCGCTGTCGGCGACGTACGCCTCCGTCGAGCGGCGGAAGGCGTGCTGTTTGCGCGGCTGGGTGACGAGTTCTTCCATGAAGTCGACTACTGCGGCAGGCATGTTCGCTCCTTCTCGTGGGGGGATGGAACGCCTACCAGCCCACCACGGATAAGTCCCGAAGTGGGCTGATAAGGATGCAAACCGCATGTAAGAGTGAAACCTGACCCTGGCCTACGGCCAACGCCTGACGGCCCGTTGGGGTCCGCGCGCTCTAGTCGAACCAGCGGTCCCGCGCCAGCTCCTCCGTGCGCGACGGGTCCTCCAGCAGCGCCGCCACCTCGAAGCGGCGCGGCCACTGGCCCGCGGCCCACGCCAGGCCCGCCGCCACGCCCTCCAGCGTCGCGGCGTGGACCGTGCCGTCCGGGGTCCGGAGCCAGTCCAGCTCCACTCCCCCGGCCCGCAGCTCCTCGTGCTCGACGTACGTCTCCGGGGTGCCGGCCCCGAGCAGGGCGTGCACCGACTCCGGTACGTCGTGCACCTCGCCCTCCGAGGTCACCTCGGCGTCCACGGCCTCGCTCAGCCGCCGCACCTGGAACAGCTCCGCCAGCTCCGCCGCCCGCGACGGGGCCACCGGCAGCAGCGCCCGGCCCCCGGCCAGCGGCAGCAGGTCGGGCGCGTCCGCGACCAGCGCCTCCGCCGCGTCGACCACCCGCACCTCGCCGTCGACCACGGCGCGCAGCTCGTCGGGGAGGAGCGACACCTGCTCCGGGTCGAGGTCCGCGAGCGCGGTGTACAGGCCGTGCAGCTGGGCCGCGTCCACCTCACGCTCCGGGTCCGCGAGGCGCGCCAGCAGCTCCGCCGCGCCGCCCGGCTCCTCCAGCAGCGCCGCGACCGACGTGCGGACGCCCAGGGCGCGCAGCACCTGCGCGTCCGCGAAGCCCGTCGTGTCGACCCCGTCGTACAGGCCCTCCAGCAGCGGGTCGGCCCCGGCGGCCCGGAGCCCGGCGGGGCGGCGCCCATCGAGCACGGGGTGCCCGCGCAGCCACCACGCCGTGTAGGAGCGGACGGTCTCGGTCGTGCCGTCCGGCAGCAGGATCCGCACCCGCTGGGTGAGCGCGTCCCGCAGCGGCGGTTGGGCGAGCAGCGCGAGCGCCTGCGGCCAGGCGTCGTCGTCCACCAGGTCCAGGTCCCGTACGGCGACGATCTCGGTGGCCACCGGCGGCACGGGCGTGTCCGGCAGCCGGTCCAGGACGTCCTCGCACCACACGTCGACGGCGTCCAGCAGGCCCACGTCGTCCGGCTCGGGGAAGTCGCCCTCGCGCGGCTCCACTTCGTCCGGGTCGAGCACGACGTCCGTGGCGCGGACGAGCGCGAAGTTCGCCAGCACCCCGCAGGCGGCGAGCGGCTGCTCGCCCCAGCGCTCGGCCAGCTCCGGGTCCACCAGCGCCAGTTCGTCCTCGCGCATGACCGAGGCGAAGGGGCTGCCCGGCAGGACCAGTTCGCTCGCGGGCGCGAGCTCCCCGTCCTCGTCCGGCAGCGCCAGCGCGCCCAGCCACGGTTCGTCGCCCGACTCCAGGCCGGCTTCCCGTACGAGCGCGAGGACGGCGTCCGCGAGCTCGTCCGCGTCGACCCCCTCCTCGTCCCAGATGTCGGCGGCGTCCAGCGAGGCGGCCACCGCCGCCCGCACCTGAGGCGTGGTCAGCACCGCGCGGGGCGTCGCCGCCACCGCGCCGAGCTTCTCCAGGACGGGGTGCGCGGCGTCCGGGTGCGCCACCTTCAGGCCCAGGCGCGTGAGGTCCACGGGCGTGTCCGGCAGCGGCAGCAGCACCTGGCGCGGCCCGATGGCCGTGCGCCCGCCGACCAGCGGCACGGGCAGGCCCGTCAGCCGGTCCGGGTCCACGCCCGCGAGCGACTCGTACAGCCGGTGCCACCACTCCGGCGCCCGCTCCGCGCCCGCCAGCCGGTCGATCGCCTCGCCCAGCGGCAGCCGCGCCACGCCCAGCGCGCGCAGCTCGGTCCGGCGCTCCAGGCCGGCCGGCAGCAGCGTCGGCAGCACCTCCGCCAGGACGCGTACGGTCTCGGCGCCCGCGCCCTCCACGACCTCCGCCTCGAACGGGCGCAGGGCCTGCAGCTCCTCCGACGGGGCCGCCGGGGCGAGGAACGCGACGCGCGGCAGCAGCTCCAGCACCGCGCCCCGGATCGCGCCGTCCAGCACGCCCTTGCCGAGCGGGCCCGGCACCAGGTCGATCGTGCCCGTCGACACGGGCCGCCAGTCGGCGAGCAGCTCGGCGTACGCCTCCGCCGCCCGCCGCACCAGGAAGTCCGTCAGCGGCCCCGGCGCCGGGTGGCGGCGCGTGGTGTCCAGCGGGAAGGAGGCGATCAGCAGCGCCGGGATGCCCAGCGGCTCGTCCGTCGGCGTCGGCGCGTGCACGACGGGCGCGGTGCGGGGGCGGACGGGCGCGCCCTCCCCGTCCACGGGCACGGCCCAGGTGAGGGACCAGTGCGGCCGCAGCCGCTCCTCGACGGGCCGGTCCTTCAGCAGGTCGGGCGCGATGGCCCCCTGCCGGCTGACCGTCCGCCAGCGGTGCGTCCCGGTCTCGCTGTCCTCGATGTGCGTGTACCCGTCCCGCCGCGTGCGGGTCAGGACGCGGCTGCCACCCGGCGTCTCCACGACCACCTCGGTGAGGCCCGGGAGCGTCAGCAGCAGCGCGTCGTCGACGCCCGCGAGGAGCCGCTCGACCAGGTCCACGGCGGCCGCGTCCCGCAGCGGCAGGATCACCACCGTGTCGTAGCCCTCGGGCGCGGTGCCCTCGGCGGGCAGCGGCAGGCGCAGCAGCGGCACGTGGCCGTCGCGGCGGCGCAGCTCGTCCCCGAGGCCCGGGCTGGCCTTCGCGGCGTCGGCCGCCATCTCGCGCGCCTCGCGCAGCGACCAGCGCACCCCGCCGTGGCGGCCCACCACCGCGGGCTCGTCGCTCACCGCGAGCACGGCGGCGAAGCCGACTCCGAAGCGGCCGACCGCGCTCTCGTGGCCCTCGCGCTTGGCGGACGCGCGCAGGGTGGACAGCGACTCGACGCCCGTCGCGTCCAGGGGCGCGCCGGTGTTGGCGGCGACCAGCACCGCACGGCCGTCGCCGGCCGGGTCCGGGTCCGCCGGGTGCAGCGTCAGCCGCAGGCGCCCCGCCACGCCCGCGCGGGCGGCGGCGTCGGCGGCGTTCTGCGCGAGCTCCACCACCAGGCGGTCCCGGTAGCCCCCGAGCGCCAGGTCCTCCTCGGCGTTGGCGTCCTCCCGGAACCGGGCGGGCGCGGCGCCCCAGGCGTCGAGCACCCCGCGCCGCAACCGGGCGGTCCCGAACGGGTCGGCCGCGCCTTCGGTCGCCATGGCCCTCACGCTCACGTCGTGCTCCGCTCTCGTGGACTGTGCCTGTACGGGGCCCGAAGGTACCGCGTGAGAGCGACCGGGATCTTGTCGGGCTAGCTGTGGCCCAGGTCCTCCGAGGCGGCGTCCGGCGAGGTCGCCGGGACGGAGCCCTCGTCACGGGCCGGGCGCAGCGGGAACGCGTCGGCGCCCATCGAGTCGAGGACCGGCGGCGCGGGGCGCGGCGGCTTCGGCATGACCGCGGCCTCGGAGTGCCCGCCGCAGCCGTACCCGAGGGACACCACGCGCCCGTCGGCCGGGGAGAACTCGTTGGCGCAGACACCGAACGCCAGCCGCAGCGAACCGCCCAGCGGCACCAGGAAGCCGCAGCTCGCGCAGGAGGCCGGAGCCGCCTGGGCCATCGGGGTCTTCGCGCCGAAGGACTCCTCCCAGCGGTCGGCCGCGACGTGGAGCCCGTACCGCGACAGGACCCGGGCGCGGCGCATGCCGAGCTCCTCGGCCACGGCCGCGATGGCACCCCGCGAGGGCGTGCGGGCGACGAACTCGGCGTCCTCGGCGGCGACCAGCTCCGCGACCTCCTCGGAGACCGGGGAGTTCGGCGGCGGCTCGTCCTCGCCGGTGTAGCCCGGCTCCAGGCGCAGGTCGTCCTGCTCCGTGGGCAGCAGGTCGCCGGGCCCGAGGTCCCCGGGCCGCAGGCGCTCGCTCCACGGCACCCACTCGGGGGCGAGGAGGGCGTCCGAGCCCGGCAGCAGCACCACCTCGTCGAGGGTGACGTTCTTGGCGCGGGAGGCACGGGCGACGGTGACGGCCCACCGCCAGCCGCGGTAGCCGGGTTCGTGGCTCGCGAAGAAATGGGTGACGACCCGGTCACCCTCGGCGACCACTCCGGCGTGCTCTCCGACGACGCCCGGCGCGGCGACCTCCTCGGCCGCCTCCCTGGCGAGGTCTACCGCCTCCGCGCACAGCCGGTCCGGGGCGGGGGTACGCGCAGTACGGCTTCGCGTCGTCGCAGCACTCACAGGTCTCGCTTCTCTCCTACGCCGTCTCACAGATGCGCCGGCCGAGTCGCGATGTTGGGCGGCGGGCGGAGCGGACCGGGGGGCCGCATCGACGTCCGCGCCCGACGTTTCCGTTTCCCGGGCACACCTATCGTCATCCATTCTGCGGGATGCCGAAGAGGCGCGCGGCCGAGAACAGCCGCCGGTGGCGCGCTACGCACGCTACCCCCTCCACAGCCCGCCGCCCACCTGCCCGCCCCAAGTAGCCGTCATACCGGTTCACCGAAGTGGCACGTGGGGCACTATGACGGGGTGGCAGCCGCGAGGTCGTCCTCCGACGCGTCCGACGGTGCCGGGCCGCTCCGCAGGGCGGCCGGGCGGATCGGCCGTGCGCTGCACCTGCCCATCACGGGCACGGCGCGCGGCATCCGGCGCGCCACGCACGCGCAGGGCGCGGGTGAATCGGGCCTCGGCAAACTGATCGAGCTGCACGCCCTCAACGGCGCCGGTGACGTCATGATCACCGTCGCGCTCGCCTCCACCGTCTTCTTCTCCGTGCCGACCGACGAGGCGCGCGGCCGCGTCGCGCTGTACCTCGCCATCACCATGGCGCCGTTCACGCTCCTCGCCCCCGTCATCGGCCCGCTCCTCGACCGCGTCCCGCACGGCCGCCGCGCGGCGATGGCGGGCGCGATGCTCACCCGCGCCGTGCTCGCGCTCACCATGTCCGGCGCCGTCGCCACCGGCGGGCTGGAGCTCTACCCGGCCGCCCTCGGCGTGCTCGTCGCGTCGAAGGCGTACGGAGTCGTCCGCAGCGCCGTCGTGCCGCGCCTGCTCCCACCGCGCTTCTCGCTGGTGAAGGCGAACTCGCGGGTGACGCTGGCGGGCCTGCTGGCGACGGGTGTCGCCGCGCCCGTCGGCGCCGGGCTCCAGTTCATCGGTCCGCAGTGGCCGCTGTACGGGGCGTGCGTGCTCTTCGTCGGAGGAACGTTCCTGGCGCTGTCGATGCCGCACAAGGTGGACTCGGCGCGCGGCGAGCGCAAGGCGCACATCCTGACCCACGGCGAGCGCAAGCCCAGCCTGCGCACGGTCGGGCCGTCCGTCCTGCACGGCCTCCAGGCGAACGCCGCGCACCGCGCGCTCTCCGGCTTCCTGATCTTCTTCCTCGCGTTCCTGCTGCGCGAGCACCCGCTGTCCGGGCAGAGCGCGGCCGTCTCGCTCGGCATCGTCGGCGTCGCGGCGGGCGTCGGCAACGCCTGCGGCACCGCGATCGGCGCCTGGCTGCGGGCCCGCGCGCCCGAGGTGATCGTCGCCACCATGCTGACGCTGGCGCTCACCGCGGCGGTCGTCGCCGCCGTGTTCTTCGGCGGTGTCGCGGTGGCGGTCCTCGGGGCGGTCGCCGGCCTGTCGCAGGCCCTGTCGAAGCTGTCGCTCGACGCGATGATCCAGCGTGACGTGCCCGAGGTGGTGCGTACGTCGGCGTTCGCCCGCTCCGAGACGCTGCTCCAGATGGCGTGGGTGGTCGGCGGCGCCATCGGCATCGCCCTGCCGCTCAACGGCTCCCTGGGCATGTCGGTCGCCGCGGCGATCCTCGCGGCGGGCGCGCTGATCACGGTCCGGGGCCTGCTGTCGGCGGCCCGGCACGGCGGCACGCCGCACCCCCGCGTGGCGTGATGCGGGGTGGCGTATAGCCTTCGAGCCATGACCGTTGCGTTCATTTCCGGTAGGGCCCGCCGGGCCGGCGTCGCTCTCGGTGCCGTCTCCGCGGGACTCCTCGTCCTCTCCGCCTGCGGCGAAAAGCCGACCCCGCTCGCGACCGTGACGGTCGGGTCCGACTCCGTACACGCCGAGGCGACCTGCTACAACGACGGGAAGCCGATCAAGGAGTCGGAGATCCAGAAGTGCCTGGACAAGAAGTCCGGCAAGACCATCGAGGTCGCTCTGGACGACCGGATCCGCTTCGGCGTGGACCCGGAGATCGCCGAGAACGGCTGGACGCTCTTCATCGGCGGCCAGCAGGCCGAGCAGGAGCCCTTCAAGAAGACGTACCGGACGATTCCGGCGAACGCCTTCCTGTCGGGACAGGCCGGCGAGACGACGAACACCGCCCAGATCAGCATCGTCGAGACGACCGGCAAGAAGCTGACGGGCATCTGGCACTTCGAGCTGAAGAAGGCCACGTCCTGACGCTGCGCTTCCTCGTCGTGACGGCGGTCCCGGCGGAGGCCGAGGCCGTCACGCGCGGCCTGGCGGGCTTCGCCCCGCCGGGCCCGCCGCGCCGCCTGCGCTCCGGCCACACGGTGTCCCACACGCGGTGGGGCGGCCTGTACGGCGTCCCGGCGCCGGGAGCCGCGGGTACGACGGTGCCCGACGTCCTCGTGGACGTCGTGGCCGCCGGGGTCGGACCCGCGGCCGCCGCCGTGGGCGCCACCAGCGCGCTGGCCTCCGCCCCGTACGCGTACGACCTCGTCGTCTCCGCCGGGATCGGCGGCGGCTTCCCGCCGCACGCGCCGCTCGGCGCCGTCGTCGTGTCCGACGCGATCGTCGCCGCCGACCTCGGGGCCGACACGCCCGGGGGCTACCTCACCGTCGAGGAGCTCGGCTTCGGGCGCTCCGTACACCGGCCGCCCGCCGAGGTGACCGGCCGCATCGCCGCCGCCCTGCAGGCGGGCGGGCAGCGGCACGTCGTCGCGCCCGTCCTCACCGTGTCGACGGTGACCGGCACCGCCGACCGCACCGCCGAGCTGGTCGCCCGCCACCCGAGGGCCGCCGCGGAGGCGATGGAGGGCTTCGGCGTCGCCGAGGCCGCCGCCGCGCACGGCGTCCCGGTCGTCGAGCTCCGCGCCGTCTCCAACACCGTCGGCCCGCGCGACCGCGCCGCCTGGCAGATCGGCCGGGCGATGGACTCCCTGCGGTACGCCTTCGAACTGATCGCCACCACCGTCTTCCTGGAGGACCTGTGAGGATCGCGTACTCGCCCTGCCCGAACGACACCTTCGTCTTCCACGCCTGGGCCCACGGCCTCGTCCCCGGCGCGCCGCCGCTGGACGTCACCTTCGCGGACATCGACGTCACCAACGGCATGGCGGAGCGCGGCGAGCTGGACGTCCTCAAGGTGTCGTACGCCGTGCTGCCGTGGGTGCTGGACGAGTACGCCCTGCTGCCGTGCGGCGGCGCGCTGGGCCGGGGCTGCGGGCCCCTGGTCCTCACGCGCGAGCCGGAGGCGGACTTGACCGGCAAGACGGTCGCGGTGCCGAGCGAGCGCTCGACGGCGTACCTGCTGTTCCGCCTCTGGGCGGCGGACGTCGTCCCCGCGGGCGTCGGCGAGGTCGTGGTGATGCCGTTCCACGAGATCATGCCGGCCGTACGGGACGGCAAGGTCGACGCGGGGCTCGTCATCCACGAGGCCCGCTTCACCTACCAGGACTACGGGCTCCACCGCCTCGCCGACATGGGCGAGCACTGGGAGTCCACGACGGGCCTGCCCATCCCGCTCGGCGCGATCATCGCCAAGCGCTCCCTGGGCGCGGACACGCTGCGGCTGCTCGCCGAGTCGGCGCGGACGTCGGTCCGGATGGCCTGGGACGACCCGGAGGCGTCGCGCGCGTACGTACGCGCACACGCCCAGGAGATGGACCCGGCGGTAGCCGATCAGCACATCGGCCTGTACGTCAACGAGTTCACGGCCGGCCTCGGCGAGGACGGCTACGCGGCGGTGCGGGGCCTGCTGACCCGCGCGGCGGCCGAGGGGCTGGTCCCGCCCCTCGGCCCGGACGCGCTGTCGTTCGTCTGAGCTCTACACGTCCAGCTGGTCGGCGACCGCCCGCAGCAGGCCCGCGATCTTCTTGCCGTGGGCCTTGTCGGGGTAGCGGCCCCGCTCCAGCATCGGGGTGATGTTCTCCAGGAGCGTCGTCAGGTCCTGGACGATCGACGCCAGCTCGTCCGGCTTGCGCCGCTGCGCGGCCGCCACCGACGGCGTCGGGTCCAGGACGATCACGGAAAGCGCCTGGTCGCCACGCTGGCCCGCCACGACGCCGAATTCCACACGCTGGCCGGGCTTGAGGGCGTCCACCCCGGCAGGGAGCACCGACGAGTGCACGAAGACGTCGCCGCCGTCGTCGCGGGAGAGAAAGCCGAAGCCCTTCTCGCTGTTGAACCACTTGACCTTGCCGGTAGGCACGTCTGTCCTCGTCCTCGTACTCGATCTGGCGCCATGAAATGGCTCTGGATAGCACTACAGCGGGTCGCCAGGACCCGCCGAACATCAAGGCTAATGGTCCGTGGCCTGGTGACAAGACGTCTCTGGTTTGTTCCTCCGGCCGGGGAACTACCCTGGCCGAATGCGTAGTGAAACCCCTGCGAGCAGCGCCGCCCCCGGTGACGGCCTCGTCCGCGCCGGCGGGATCGTCTTCATCGTCGGCGCCATCGCCACCCTGGTCACGGTCGCGCCCCTCTTCCTGGGCACGGACCCCTTCCCCCCGGTGGCGTACGCCGTGTGCATGCTGATGGGCGTCGGTTTCGTCATCGCCGCGGCGGGGGTGCTGCGCTCGATCGCGGCGCAGCGCCGTCAGGCGAAGTCGGCCGCCGAGCCGACCGCCAAGCCCGCCCTGTAGGCCTCCCACCAGGCAGGAAAGGCCGTCAGGTCGTCCAGGACGACGTCCGCGCCGGCCGCCCGCAGCTCCTCGGCCCCGCAGGGGCCGGTGGGTACGGAGACGGCGAGCGCCCCCGCCGTGCGGGCGCCGCGTACGTCGCCGGTGTGGTCCCCGACGTACACGCTCGCGCCGTGCTCGCGCAGCGCCTCGGCCTTGGCCTCCGCCCACAGCCAGCCGATGACCGCGTCGGCTTCGATGCCGAGGTGGGTGAGGTGGAGTTCGGCGTTCGGCTGGTGCTTGGCGGTCACCACGATGGCCCGCCCGCCCGCCGCGCGAACGGCTTGAATCGCATCCCTCGCGCCCGGCATCGCGAGCGTCGGCTCGATCGCGTACGCGGGGTAGAGCGCGCGGTAGCGGTCCGCCATCTCCTGGACCCGGTCCGCCGGGAACCAGTGCGCCAGCTCCAGCTCGAGCGGCGGCCCGAGACGGGTGACGGCCAGGTCGGCGTCTATCCAGACGCCGGTCTCGGCGGAGAGCGCCCGGTAGGCGGCGTGGATGCCGGGGCGGGAGTCGATCAGCGTCATGTCGAGGTCGAAGCCGACGGTGAGCGGGGCGGCGAGCGGGGCGTTCGGGTCTGCGGGCATGGGGGCCATTGTGCCGGGCGGCGGCTTCCGGCCACCCGACGCTTTACGGGGCGGGGTTCAGGCGCGGCGCGAGCGCCAGGCCAGGAACAGCGCCGACGCGAGTGCCGCGCCCCGCACCACCCAGGGCCACGTCTCCGACACCGCCTCCCCCATCGCGCCCGCAGCGAGCGGCTCGCCCCAGCGTCCCTCCGTCCGCCCCCACAGCCACACCGCCGCGCCCGCCGCCACCAGCCCCGGCAGCCACATGACCGCCCACTTCGCCTCCGTACGGCTCAGGCGCCGTGAGCCGTACGCGAGGAGCCAGCCGCCGGCGAGCGGGTACCAGGAGCCGAGGACCGCGCCGACGAGGAGCAGCGCGGCGGCGAGCAGCAGGAACGGGTTGCGGATCCGCGCCGGGGCCTTCACCGGCACGGCCGCGGCTGCGGGCGCGGCTGCTGCGGGTGCCGCTTCCGGCGGCGTACGGCGGCGCAGGCGGAGGCGCGGGAGGCGGCGGGCCTTCGCCGCGGCGTCGGAGGCTTCCGGCGCTTCCGGGTCCTCCGTGCCCTCCGGGGCGTCAGGGTCCTCGGGGTCCTCGGGCGCCGGGGGCTTCAGCATCTCCGGGATCTCGACGCCGCCGTGGAAGCCCGCCGGTACGTCCTCCACGCGCCACCAGTCCGGCTGGACGTCGCCCGACCCCACCTCGTCCGTGCCCGCCAGGTGCGGACTGCCGGCCGGGTCCGGCGTCTTCGCCGTGCGCTGCGGCGGCACGGACAGCTGCCCCGAGGACGCCGCCGCCACCACTTCGTCCGGCGTGCCGAGGCGCGTCAGGATCCGCCGCACCGCCTCCGGGCTGTCGCTCTTCGCCCGCCGCTGCTCGATCTCGCCGCGCAGCGACGCCACGAGCCTCATCCGCGCCTGGGAGGGCAGCTGTTGCCGCTGGGCCAGGTCACCGACCCGGCTCAGGTAGTCGAAGACCAGTTGGTCGCTCTCGATCCCCACGTCCCGACGTTAGCGTGCGCGCAGGGGCTAACGTGGTCCGGATGGGGACCGATGGCAACGAAGGCAAGGGCGTCACGGCGGCTCCGCGCACCCTCGCGGAGGCGCTCCGCGCACGCGGTGACGAGGGACTGGCCGTGCTGCTGCGCGCCCGGCCGGATCTGCTCGTGCCCGTACCGAACGACCTGACCCAGCTCGCCACGCGCGCCGGTACGCGCGCCTCGGTCGTCCGCGCGCTGGAACGGCTGGACCGGTTCGCGCTGCAGACGGCGGAGGCGCTGGCGGTGGCGCCGGACCCGGCGCCGTACTCCGTGCTGCTCGCCCTCATGGCGGGCGACGAGGGCGACCCGGCCGTCGAGGCGGCGCTGCCGGGCGCGGTCGGGCTGCTGCGCGACCAGGCCCTGGTGTGGGGCGACGACGAGCGGCTGCGACTGGTGCGTACGGCCCGGGAGTTGCTCGCGCCGTCGTCGCAGCACGCGTCGCCCACCGGGCTCGGCCCGACGGTCGCGGAGGCGACGGCGGGGATGTCCCCGGGCCGGCTCCAGGAGATCCTCGCGGCGGCCGGCCTGCCGACGACACACGATCCGGTGTCGGCGGTGGCGGCGTTGACGGCGTTGTTCACCGACCGGGAGCGGATGGGTGCCCTGCTGGACACGGCCCCGATGGAGGCGCTGGCGGTGCTGGACCGCCTGGTGTGGGGGCCGCCGTACGGCGAGATCACGCCGAACCCCGCGCCGCCGGTGCGGTGGCTGCGGGAGCGGGGGCTGCTGCTTCCGGCGACCGCGCGCACGGTGGTGCTGCCGCGCGAGGCGGCGCTGCACCTGCGCGGGGGGCGGGCGCACCGTACGCCGGAGCCGGTGCCGCCGGCGGTCGCGGCGGCGAGGGAAAACCGTCCACAGGTTGTGGACAGTACGGCGGCCGGTCAGGCGTACACGGCGCTGGCGACCGTCGAGGAGCTGCTGAAGGAGTGGAACGAGGGCGGTCCGGCCGTGCTGCGCGCGGGCGGCCTCTCGGTACGGGACCTGAAGAGGACGGCCGTCGCGCTGGACGTGTCGGAGCCGATGGCCGCCTTCTGGGTGGAGCTCGCGTACGCGGCCGGGCTCATCGCCTCGGACGGCGAGGCCGACGAGCGGTACGCGCCGACGCCCGCGTTCGACGAGTGGCTGGACCTGCCGGCCCCCGAGCGGTGGGGGCGGCTGCTGGCGGCGTGGCTGCCCGCGACGCGGACGCCGGGCCTGGTCGGCGGCCAGGACGCGAAGGGCCGTACGCTCTCGGCGCTCGGCCCCGACCTGGACCGGGGCGCGGCCCCGGAGGTACGCCGCCGGGTCCTGGCCCTGCTGGCGGAACTCCCGGCCGGGGCGTCCCCGGACCCGGACACCCTGCTGGCCCGGTTGCGCTGGGAACGCCCGCTGCGCGGCGCGGCCGCGTCGGGGACGGACCTGCGCGCCCGGCTGGCGCGGTGGACCCTGTCGGAGGCGGAGCTGCTGGGCGTGACGGGCCGGGGAGCGCTGTCCACGCACGGCCGGGCGCTGCTGCCGGAGGCCGTGCCTCCGGCTCCGGGTGAGGCGTCGGATGCCGGGCAGCCCGCCGGAGGAGCGGGAGCGCCGGGCACGGGAGCGGGCGCGCCGGCTGCGGAGGTACCGGGCACGGGAGCGCCGGGCGCCGCAGGCGCCGGGGCCTCGCAGCACGCCGGGGCCTCGCAGCACGCCGGGCACGGCGTCGCCACCGAGAACGGGGTCTCCGTCGCGGAGGCCGCCGCCGGGGCCGTGCGGGCCGCCGCGCTGCTCGCGCCGCTGCTGCCCGAGCCCGTGGACCACGTACTGCTCCAGGCGGACCTCACCGCCGTCGCCCCCGGCCCCCTCCAGCGACCCCTCGCCGACATGCTCGCCGTGATCGCGGACGTCGAGTCCAAGGGCGGTGCCACCGTGTACCGCTTCACGCCCGCCTCCGTGCGCCGCGCGCTCGACTCCGGGCAGGCGGCGGCCGACCTGCACGCCTTCCTCGCCGCACACTCCCGCACGCCGGTCCCGCAGCCGCTCGCGTACCTCATCGACGACGTCGCCCGCCGCCACGGCCACCTGCGCGTCGGCGCCGCCTCCGCCTACGTACGCTGCGACGACGACGCCGTCCTCGGCGAGATCCTCGCCGACAAGCGGTCGGCGTCCCTGCGGCTGCGGCGCCTCGCGCCCACGGTGCTGGCCGCGCAGGCCGACCCGGCGGCGCTGCTGGAGGGCCTGCGGTCCATGGGCTTCGCGCCGGCCGCCGAGTCGGCGGAGGGGGACGTGCTGGTCACCCGCGCCCACGCCCGCCGCACCCCGCCCCGGACGCCGCCCGCGCCGGTCCCGGACGGCCCGCCGGTGCCGGACGCCACGCTGCTCGGCGCGGCCGTGCGGGCCATCCGCGCCGGTGACCAGGCCTCGTCGGTGGTGCGCAAGGACACCACGGACCAGGTCGAGGGCGAGGACGGGGCCCTGGGCCGGGAGGGGCACGGCGGCGGACTGCCCCGCACCTCCGCCGCCGAGACCCTCGCCACCGTCCAGGCCGCCGCCATGACCGGCTCCGCCGTCTGGATCGGTTACGTCAACGCCGACGGCGCCGCCAGCCAGCGCGTCATCGCGCCCGTACGGGTCGAGGGCGGCTTCGTCACGGCGTACGACCACACGGCGGACGAAGTCCGCACGTATCCGCTGCACCGCATCACGGGTGTGGCGGAGGTGGCGGAGGACCAGCTCTGACCGTTTGAACGGTCCGGCGCCGATCATGCACCGGGCCGGTCGGATTACCACTCCGGGGTGAGCGAATCCGCACCCCCGGGGGACTTTCCGCATCCTCTCGGCGTGGCACGGGCAGCCACGGGGCGGTCCCGCTCCTCAGCCCAGCCCTCTGCGACCGGTCCCCACCGACGTCCGACCGGTGCGGGCCCGGCCGCTGTCCCCGTGAAAGGACCCGCCGTGTTCCGTCGCCTCACCCTCGCCCTGACCGCCGTGACCGTCTTCCTCGCCGTCGCCGGGACGGTGCTCCCGCCCATCAGCGGCCCGCTGAGCGACCTGCAGATCGAGGGGCCCTTGATCCAGAGCATCATGCTCTGACCGCGGCGGTCAGGCCGTCACGTTGCCGGTCAGGAGCATGACGAAGAAGACGATCAGCGCCAGGGGCGTGAGGAGCGCCATGTACGCCGCGCTGAGGAGGCACCCGGCCGCCCCCAGCCCGATCCGCGCGCCCCGCCCGGCCGTCGTACGGTCGACGAACCAGCTCGCCGCCACCATCCCCAGCGGCACCAGGTAGCCGAGGGCGAAGGGGTTCCACTCCCCGCCCTCCCGCAGCGGGGCCGAGCACACGACCGCCAACACCACGGCGAGAACCGTCGCGACCAGCGGCGGCACCCACCAGTGCCGGTCGTACGGAGCCCGCGCCGCCGCGGGCGCGGGGGCAGAGGGCAGCAGGTGGGGCGGGAAGGGGTTCGTGGCGGGGCGGCTTCGTCGCATGCCCCCATCCCACCGCCCCCACCCCGGCGGCCCCACCCGCGCCCGTACTCATCCGTGGCCGCGCGACTACTCACCCCGCTTCCTCCGCCGATGCGTAACACTGGATGTTTGGCCGGTCCCCAGACGGCGGCCAAAACCGCCAGGAACGCCAGGAACGCCAGGAAAGGGTGAGGCGTGAACGGACCACTGATCGTCCAGAGCGACAAGACACTCCTGCTCGAAGTCGACCACGAGCAGGCCGACGCGTGCCGACGCGCCATCGCGCCGTTCGCGGAGCTGGAGCGGGCCCCCGAGCACATCCACACCTACCGCCTGACGCCGCTCGGCCTGTGGAACGCCCGGGCCGCCGGGCACGACGCCGAGCAGGTCGTGGACGCGCTCGTCGAGTACTCGCGCTACCCCGTGCCGCACGCGCTGCTCGTGGACGTCGCCGAGACGATGGCCCGCTACGGGCGGCTGACGCTGGCCAAGCACCCCACGCACGGGCTCGTGCTGACCACCACCGACCGGCCGGTCCTGGAGGAGATCCTCCGGTCCAAGAAGGTCCAGCCGCTGGTCGGGGAGCGCATCGACCCCGACACCGTCGCCGTGCACCCCTCCGAGCGCGGGCAGATCAAGCAGACGCTGCTCAAGCTGGGCTGGCCCGCCGAGGACCACGCCGGTTACGTGGACGGCGAGGCGCACCGCATCGACCTGGACGAGAACGGCTGGGCCCTGCGCCCGTACCAGAAGCAGGCCGTCGAGGGCTTCTGGCACGGCGGCTCGGGCGTCGTCGTGCTGCCCTGCGGCGCGGGCAAGACGCTCGTCGGGGCCGGGGCCATGGCGCAGGCCAAGGCGACGACCCTGATCCTCGTCACCAACACGGTCTCGGCCCGCCAGTGGAAGCACGAGCTGGTGAAGCGGACCTCCCTCACCGAGGACGAGATCGGCGAGTACAGCGGCACCCGCAAGGAGATCCGGCCCGTCACCATCGCCACCTACCAGGTGCTGACGACGAAGCGGAAGGGCGTCTACCCCCACCTGGAGCTCTTCGACTCCCGCGACTGGGGCCTGATCCTCTACGACGAGGTGCACCTGCTGCCGGCGCCCGTGTTCAAGTTCACCGCCGACCTCCAGGCGCGCCGCCGCCTCGGTCTGACGGCGACGCTCGTCCGCGAGGACGGGCGCGAGTCGGACGTGTTCTCGCTGATCGGGCCCAAGCGGTTCGACGCGCCGTGGAAGGAGATCGAGGCGCAGGGCTACATCGCGCCCGCCGACTGCGTCGAGGTGCGCGTCAACCTCACCGACTCCGAGCGGCTGGCGTACGCGACCGCCGAGACGGAGGAGAAGTACCGCTTCTGCGCGACCACCGCGACGAAGCGGAAGGTGACGGAGGCGCTGGTCGAGAAGCACCGGGGCCAGCAGACGCTGGTGATCGGCCAGTACATCGACCAGCTCGACGAGCTGGGCGAACACCTGGACGCGCCGGTCATCAAGGGCGAGACGTCGAACGCGCAGCGCGAGAAGCTCTTCGACGCGTTCCGGAACGGCGAGCTGAGCGTGCTGGTGGTGTCGAAGGTCGCCAACTTCTCCATCGACCTGCCCGAGGCGACGGTCGCCATCCAGGTGTCCGGCACCTTCGGCTCCCGCCAGGAGGAGGCCCAGCGCCTGGGCCGGGTCCTGCGGCCGAAGGCCGACGGGCACAAGGCCACCTTCTACTCGGTGGTCGCCCGGGACACCATCGACCAGGACTTCGCGGCGCACCGGCAGCGGTTCCTCGCGGAGCAGGGGTACGCGTACCGGATCGTCGACTCCGACGAGCTGCTGCGGGACCGCGACGCGGACCCCGACCTCAGCGGCGCCTGACGCCCGCCGCCGCTTTCGCCTCCGCCTCCTCGGTGTACTCGCCGAGGAGGACGACCTCCAGCGCCGCCGTCGTGAAGACCCTGACCGCGCGCAGGGCGTTGCCGAGGCGGCCGGAGGGGGCGGGCCGGCCGTGGGCACCGGGGATGTGCGTGACTGTGGTCATGTGTCCAGGATCCTTCCCGTACGGGCGCGGCACATCGGTCCGCAGAGCGAACCCGGCCGCCGCCCGCGTACGACTCCAGGCATACGGCGTCCCCTACGGGTCTTAGGGGCGACTCGGCGCCCGGCCCGTCCGCCCGGTCCCGTAATTCGGTGGAGGGCCGCCCGGCCGGTGGCTAGACTCCTCCGCCTTGCCCGCCTCCCGTTCGTGGAGCGCCGCCGTCCGGTCGGCAACCGGACGGCCCCGCCGTACCACCACCCGTACGACCGACGGAGGCTCCGCCGTGCCCGCCGACCTGCCCGGCTCCCCTGATCCCGACCCGCTCGCCCGCGAACGGGCCCACCTCGCCGCCTCCCGCGCCGCCCTGCGCGCGATGCGCGAGGACGTCGAGGCGCTCGACATCACCGACGTGACCGCGAACTGGGTCAACGCCGCCGTCCTGGAGGCGCAGATCGAACAGCGCATCACGGCGCTGGCGGACCTCTCGCACACCCCGCTGTTCTTCGGGCGGCTGGACTACCTTGCCACGACCCAGGAGGGGCAGCGCTTCTACATCGGGCGGCGGCACGTCCACGACGGGGACGGCGACCCGATGGTCGTCGACTGGCGTGCGCCGGTGTCGCAGCCGTTCTACCGCGCGTCCAAGAAGGACCCGCAGGACGTGGGGCTGCGGCGCCGCTTCGGTTACACGGGCGGCGAACTCACCGCGTACGAGGACGAGCGCCTCTCCGACCCCGACGAGGCCGAGCGCACCTCGAAGCTGCTGCAGGCGGAGATCGAGCGCCCGCGCGTCGGGCCGATGCGGGACATCGTCGCGACGATCCAGCCGGAGCAGGACGAGATCGTACGGTCCGGGCTCGGCGGCACGGTCTGCGTGCAGGGCGGTCCCGGCACGGGCAAGACGGCCGTCGGCCTGCACCGGGTGGCCTACCTGCTGTACGCGCACCGGGAGCGGCTCGCCCGCACGGGCACCCTGGTCATCGGGCCGAACCGTTCCTTCCTCCACTACATCGAGCAGGTGCTGCCCGCGCTCGGCGAGCTGGAGGTGCAGCAGACCACGGTCGACGACCTGGTCGCCACGCGCGTCGAGGTGCGGGGCGTCGACGACGCGGCGGCCGCCGTGGTGAAGGGCGACGCCCGGATGGCGGAGGTGCTGCGGCGCGCGCTGTACGCGCACGTCACGCTGCCGACCGAGCCGCTGATGGTCGTGCGCGGCTCCCGGCGCTGGCGCGTCCCCGCGTACGAACTCGAGGAGATGGTGCGCGAGTTGCTGGACCGCGGCATCCGTTACGGCGCCGCCCGCGAGGCCCTCCCGCAGCGGATCGCCCACGCGGTGCTGGTCCGCATGGAACAGGCGGGCGAGGCCCCGGACGACCGCGTGCAGAACGCGGTGGCGCGCAACGCCGCCGTCAAGGCCGTGGTCAAGGAGGTGTGGCCGCCGGTCGAGCCGGCGAAACTGGTGTACCGGCTGCTGTCCGACGCGGAGTTCCTCGCCGCGCACGCGGACGGCCTGCTGTCCGCCGAGGAGCAGAAGGCCGTCCTGTGGCCGAAGCCGCCGCGCTCGGTGAAGTCCGCGACGTGGTCGGCGGCGGACGCGGTCCTCGTCGACGAGGCCGCCGACCTCGTGGAGCGCACGCACTCCCTGGGCCATGTGGTGCTCGACGAGGCCCAGGACCTGTCGCCCATGCAGTACCGCGCGGTCGGGCGCCGCTGCACGACCGGCTCCGCGACGGTTCTCGGCGACCTCGCGCAGGGCACCACCCCGTGGGCCACGGCGAGTTGGGCCGACGCCCTGCGGCACCTCGGCAAGACGGATGCGGCCGTGGAGGAGCTGACGGCCGGCTTCCGCGTGCCCCGCGAGGTGATCGCGTACGCGTCCCGGCTCCTGCCGCACATCGCGCCGGACCTCGCGGAGGTCCGGTCGGTCCGCGAGGCACCGGGCTCCCTGGAGGTCGTCCGGCACGCGCCGGACGCGACGCCCGCGGTCGTGTCGGCGTGCCTCTCCGCCCTGGAGCACGAGGGCTCGATCGGCCTCATCGCGGCGGACGCCCGCCTCGAACCACTGGCCCGCGCGCTGACCGAGGCGGGCCTCTCCTACCTGGCCCCCGGCGAGGAGACCACGCCCGAGTCCCGCCTCACCCTGGTCCCGGCCTCGCTGGCGAAGGGCCTCGAGTACGACTACGTCGTCCTCGACGAGCCCTCGGCCATCGTCGACGCCGAACCCGACGAACGCACGGGCCTGCGCCGCCTGTACGTCTCCCTGACCCGCGCGGTCTCGGGCCTGACGGCGGTCCACGCGGCGGACCTGCCGGCGCAGCTGGCGGGCTGAGCGGGGGCCTTGGTTGCCGCCGGGTGCGTACCGGGCGGGTGCCGGGGGTTCCGGTGGGGGGTGGCCGGACTCTCGTTCACCGCGCTTCGCGCGAGTTCAGTCGTCTTACGTCCGACCACCCCCCACGCTCCACCCCCGACCCCCTCACGCGGGTGGTCGTTTCCGCCGCCGGCGCGTGCGTCCCCCGGTGGGCGCCCCAAGGCCGTTTCCTCGCCCCACCCGAGCCTCCCTCGCCCACCCGGGAGCGCCCCGGCACAGCCCTTCGCGGCGCGAAACCGCTGCCTACGCCCCCGCGTCCAGCGCCGCCCGCCACTCCCGTACCGCCGCCTGCGACACCGGCGCCGACCACCCCGCCGGTCGCGCCGCCCCGCCGATGTGGAAGCCCGTCACCCCGCCCGCCAGCAGCGCCGGGACGTGCTCCAGCTGCAGCCCGCCGCCCACCAGGAGCCTCGGCGCGTAGCCGGGCTCGCCGCGCCGGGCCGCCGCCGCCTCGGCCAGCAGGGTCGGCAGGCCCTCGTCGACGCCCGCCGCCGAGCCGGCGGTCAGGTACGTGTCGAGGCCCGGCAGGTCCGCGAGCTGCTTGCGCGCGGCGTCTCGGTCGGCTGCCCGGTCGAGCGCCCGGTGGAAGGTCCACCGGCACCCCTCCAGCTCCGCGACCAGCCGCTCCACGGCGACGAGGTCCACGTGCCCGGCGGCGTCCAGGAAGCCCAGGACGAACTCGTCCGCGCCCTCCGCGCGCATCTCGCGCGCCACCCGCACCAGCGCGTCGACGTCGCCCGCCGCGAAGCCGTCCGCGAGGCGCAGCATCACGCGCAGCGGGATGTCGACGGCGGCGCGGATCCGGCCGTAGGTCTCGCGGGACGGCGTGAGCCCGTCCGCGGCCATGTCCGTGACCAGTTCGAGGCGGTCCGCGCCGCCCGCCCGGGCGGCGATCGCGTCCTCCGCGTCGAGCGCGATCACCTCCAGAAGTGCACGATCGCTCACGCTCACTGGGACTCCATTCCTCGATAGACAGGTCTAGTCCATTGGTCAGCCTAATGCGCGTGCACCGTGAAAGCAGCCGTACGCACTTTCCCCTCGTGCCGGAAGTCGAGGAAGAGCCGGTACGACCCCGAGCTCGGCGCCGTCGCCGTGAACGACACCTCCGGACCGGCCGGCCCCTCGTGCGGGTGGACGTGGAGGTACGCGAGGTCACCGGCGCGCAGCGCGACGAGGTGGCCGTACGCGCCCAGGTAGGGCTGGAGGTCCGACACGGGTACGCCACCGCGGCTGACGCGCAGCGTCAGTTCGGCGGGCCGGCCCGGTACGGGGGTCCCCCGCAGTTCGACGCGGTAGCCGTCGACCTCGGCGACGCGGCTCGCGGCGGGGAGTGCCGCCGGGCGGTACGCCCCCGCGACGGCGAGGTCGGCCCCGAGGGTCAGGCCCTCTCCCCCGGCGGGCGTGAAGTCGGCGAAGGCGCGGTAGTCGCCGGCCTTCGGCAGCCGCACCGGCACGGACCAGGTGCCGTCGGCGCCGCGCACCGGGTGGAGGTGCCGGTACACGGTGAGGTCCCGCGAGGCGACGATGAGGTGGAGCTCCTTGCCGTGTTCTCGCTCGTACGCGGTGACCTTGCGGCCGCGGGCGTCCGTGATCGCGAAGCGCAGCTCGGCAGGCGCGTCCGCCGTGAGCGCCGCCGGCTCCAGGGCGAGGGTGTACCCGGCCTCGGAGACCTGGAGCCCCGCAGGCGCGGACGCCGCTCCACCGGCCGGGGCCTCCGCGTGCCCCCCGTGGGCGGCGGGCGCGGCGGCGGGCGCGACCACCGGGTCGACACCCTTGCCGACCCCGTACGCCGTACCGAACGTCGCGGCGAGCGCTGCCGCGAAAGCGGTGATCTTCACTCCGGTGTTCATGACCGACTCCTTGATACGGGTCCGAGATCTGCCTGACACCCACCACTAGATACCCCCTGGGGGTATGAAGTCAAGGCGGGTGAGCACTTGCGCACCGATACCCACCCTGGGTATACATGGAGTCGCACAGCCAGTACCCCCCAGGGGTATAGCGGAAGCCCACGACAAGGAGCGGCAGCGGGATGAGCACCCCCACCACCACGACGGCCCACATCGAGCTCGCCATCGGCGGCATGACCTGCGCCTCCTGCGCCGCCCGCATCGAGAAGAAGCTGAACCGCATGGACGGCGTCGAGGCGACCGTCAACTACGCCACCGAGAAGGCCAAGGTCACCTACCGCGGCGACGACGTCTCCGTACAGGACCTCATCGCCACCGTCGAGGCCACCGGCTACACCGCGCACGAGCCCGCGCCGCCCCCGACGGCGCCCGCCACCGCCGGGGGCCCGCCGTCCCGGGAGCAGGAGGAGGACGACGAACTGCGCCCGCTGCGGCAGCGCCTGCTCACGGCCGTCACCCTCTCCCTCCCGGTCATCGCGATGGCGATGGTCCCGGCCCTCCAGATCCCGTACTGGCAGTGGCTCTCGCTCACCCTCGCCGCGCCCGTCGTCACGTACGCCGCCTGGCCCTTCCACCGCGCCGCCTGGAAGAACGCGCGGCACGGCGCCGCGACGATGGACACGCTCATCTCGGTCGGTACGTCGGCGGCGTTCCTGTGGTCGCTGTGGGCGCTGTTCTTCGGTACGGCCGGGACGCCCGGCATGACCCACGCCTTCGAGTTCACCATCGCCCGCAGCGACGGCGCCGGGAACATCTACCTGGAGGCCGCCGCCGGCGTCACCGCCTTCATCCTCGCCGGGCGCTACTTCGAGGCCCGCTCGAAGCGGAAGGCGGGCGCGGCGCTCAAGGCCCTGCTGGAGCTGGGCGCGAAGGAGGTCACGGTCCTGCGGGACGGCCGGGAGGTCCTCATCGCGACGGCCGACCTCCAGGCCGGGGACCGCTTCCTGGTCCGGCCCGGCGAGAAGATCGCCACGGACGGCACGGTCGTGGAGGGTTCCTCCGCCGTCGACGCGTCGATGCTCACCGGCGAGTCCGTCCCCGTCGAGGTCGGCGTCGGTGACGCCGTGACGGGCGCGACGATCAACGCCGGCGGCCGGCTCGTCGTCGAGGCCACCCGCGTCGGCGCCGACACCCAACTGGCGCGGATGGCCCGGCTCGTGGAGGACGCGCAGAACGGCAAGGCGGCCGCGCAGCGCCTCGCCGACCGCATCTCGGCGGTCTTCGTCCCCGTCGTCATCGGTCTCGCGCTCGCCACGCTCGGCTTCTGGCTCGGCAACGGCGCCGGCCTCACGGCCGCCTTCACCGCCGCCGTGGCCGTACTGATCATCGCCTGCCCCTGCGCCCTGGGCCTCGCGACCCCGACGGCCCTGATGGTCGGTACGGGCCGGGGCGCCCAGCTCGGCATCCTCATCAAGGGCCCGGAGGTCCTGGAGACGACCCGCACGGTGGACACCATCGTCCTGGACAAGACCGGCACGGTGACCACCGGGAAGATGACGCTGCTGGCCGCCCACACCGCCGAGGGCACCGAGGAGCACGAGGTGCTGCGGCTGGCGGGCGCGCTGGAGCACGCCTCCGAGCACCCCGTCGCCCAGGCCGTCGCCGCCGGCGCCACCGCCAGGGCGGGTGCACTCCCGACGCCCGAGGACTTCGCGAACGTCCCCGGTCTCGGCGTCCAGGGCATCGTCGAGGGCCACGCGGTCCTGGTCGGCCGCGAGCAGCTGCTCGCCGACTGGTCCATCGCCCTCCCGGCCGGGCTCAAGCGGGCGAAGGAGGCGGCGGAGGCGGCCGGCCGCACGGCCATCGCCGTGGCGTGGGACGGCGAGGCGCGCGCGGTCCTGGAGGTCGCGGACGCCGTGAAGGAGACCAGCCCGGAGGCGATCCGACGGCTGCGCGCGCTGGGTCTGACCCCGATCCTGCTCACCGGCGACAACCGCGCGGTCGCGGAGGCGGTCGCCGCCGAGGTCGGCATCGACGAGGTGATCGCCGAGGTCATGCCGGAGGACAAGGTGGAGGTGGTCAAGCGCCTCCAGGCCGAGGGCCGTTCGGTGGCCATGGTCGGCGACGGCGTCAACGACGCGGCCGCCCTCGCCCAGGCCGACCTGGGGCTCGCCATGGGCACGGGCACGGACGCCGCCATCGAGGCGGGCGACCTCACCCTCGTACGCGGCGACCTGCGCGCGGCGGCGGACGCGATCCGCCTCTCCCGCAAGACCCTCGGCACGATCCGCTCCAACCTCTTCTGGGCCTTCGCCTACAACGTCGCCGCCCTGCCCCTGGCCGCCGCCGGCCTGCTCAACCCGATGATCGCCGGCGCGGCCATGGCCTTCTCCTCGGTCTTCGTCGTCGGCAACAGCCTGCGGCTGCGCGGTTTCAAGGCCGCGTCGTAACCACCCCGGAGCGGGGCCACGGGCCTCGGACCTGCCGCTACTTGGCCAGGTCCGAGGCCCGTCGGAACGGGAGTTGACCTTCAATGCTCAGCAGGGGGACGGACCCGGTCCCCACCCACTCCGGGAGTGCATCGCGATGAGACGGAACTTGGCCGCGAAGGGCTCACTCGGCGGCTCGCTGAGCGCCGACGGGCGGTACGTCACGCTCGTCTCGGACTCGACCGACCTCGTACCGGGCGACACCAACGCCTCCACGGACGTCTTCGTACGCGTCCGCTGAGCCCCTGGGGCCCCTGAGTTTTCAGGGCCTACCCGAACAGCACCAGCTCCGCCTCCCGCACGCCCGCCAGGTCGTAGCGGGTGCCCGTCAGGGGCCGGGCCGCGTACAGCCGGATCAGCGTGGAGGCGGGCCCCAGGTACCGCGCCGGCGGGTGCTCACCCGTCGCCGCGCCCAGCAGCACCGGCTCGTCCACGTCGTCGAGGTCCGCGTGGAGCGGCGGCGTGGCACGGGCGCGGGTCACCGCGGCGAGCAGATCCAGCGCCGGGGCGAGACCCGCGCCCGCGTACGCCCCCGGCTCCCCGAGTGCCTCGCGCACGTCACCGGCGTGCACCCACTCCCCGAAGGCGATCCCGTCGAGCCGCCCGTCGGCCGCCTTCGCGATGACCGGCCCGGCCTCGGTCATGCCGCGCTCCAGCTCGTCGACGACCTCCGCGTTCGACAGCCCGGCGCGCTCCTCGATGTCCCGTTCGTTGGCCTCGGGGCTGAAGACGCCCTCCTCGAACCGGTTCTCCACGACGCGCGTCAGCGCCGCCGCACAGTGCGCGAGCACATGCCGCACCGTCCAGCCGGGACAGCAGGTGCGGACGGCGAACGCCTCGTCAGGAAGCTTGTGGAGAAAGGGGATCAGGGCGTCGCGCTCGGTACGCAGCAACAGCCCGGGCAGCTCTGGATCACGTACGTCGGTCATGGCCCCAGCAAACCGCCCACCGCGCCCCACGGCAACCACGCGACGGCACGCCACCGGCACAATGACCTCATGGCCGCACCCTCCGCACCCCGCCACCCCGCCCACGACGACCTGCGCGAACGCTGGGCGTCGGCCGTACTCGTCGCCCGCGGCACCGACGACTGCATGCCGTCTCCCCACCGCTACGCGGACGACCTCCTCGCCCGCTGGGCCGAGCCGCAGCGCCGCTACCACACCACCGACCACCTGATCGCGGTCCTCGACCGGATCGACGAGCTGGCCGGGTACGCCGACGACGCCGACCTCGTCCGCCTCGCCGCCTGGTTCCACGACGCCGTCTACCTCCCCGAGCGCTCCACCAACGAGGAGCGCAGCGCCCGCCTCGCCGAGCGCGCGCTGCCGGAGCTCGGCATCGACGAGGCCCGTACGCGGGAGGTCGCGCGGCTCGTCCGCCTGACGATCACCCACGACCCCGCCGAGGCCGACCGCAACGGCGAGGTCCTCTGCGACGCGGACCTCGCGGTCCTGGCCGCCGCCCCGGAGCGGTACGCGGCGTACGCGGCGGCGGTACGGGAGGAGTACGGCTTCGTCCCCGACGACGCCTTCCGCGAGGGCCGCGCGGCGGTGCTGCGCCAGCTGCTCGGGCTGCCGCACCTCTTCCGCACGCCGCACGGCCGCCGGGAGTGGGAGGAGCGGGCGCGCCAGAACCTGACGACGGAGCTGTCCCTCCTGGAGACAGGAATGTAAGCCGCGTCAGGGGCGTTGGACCCTGTCATGCCGCCTCATACCGACCACAGCGACACCACCGACAGCACCGCCGGCACCGACAGCACCGCCCGCGCCCGCATGCCCCTGGCCGTCTACATCCTCGGCCTGTCCGTCTTCGCGCTCGGTACGAGCGAGTTCATGCTCTCGGGGTTGCTGCCGCCGATCGCCGCCGACATGGACGTCTCCATTCCGCGTGCCGGTCTGCTGATCTCGGCGTTCGCGATCGGCATGGTGATCGGCGCGCCGCTGCTGGCGGTGGCGACGCTGCGGCTGCCGCGCAAGACGACGCTGGTCACGCTGATCACGGTGTTCGGCCTCGGCCAGGTCGCGGGCGCGCTGGCGCCCTCGTACGGCGTGCTGTTCGCGTCCCGCGTGATCAGTGCGCTCGCGTGCGCCGGATTCTGGGCGGTCGGCGCGGCGGTCGCGATCGCCATGGTGCCGTTCGGGGCGCGCGCCCGGGCGATGGCGGTGATGATCGGCGGGCTGTCGATCGCGAACGTCCTGGGCGTCCCGGCGGGCGCGTTCCTCGGCGAGCACCTGGGCTGGCGGTCGGCGTTCTGGGCGGTCGCGCTGGCGTCCGCGATAGCGCTGGTGGGCGTGGTGACGCTCATCCCGCGCATCCCCCTGCCCGACGCGCGGCCCCGGCTGCGGCGCGAGCTGGCCATCTACCGCGACCGCCACGTCTGGCTGGCCGTCGTGATCACCGCGCTCGCCGCGGGCGGTGTCTTCTGCGCCTTCTCATACCTCGCCCCGCTGCTGACGGACGTCGCCGGGCTCGACGCCGGCTGGGTCCCGACGGTGCTGGCGCTCTTCGGCATCGGCGCGCTGGTCGGCACGATGGTCGGCGGCCGCGTCGCCGACGCCCACCTCTTCGGCGTGCTGCTCAGCGGCATCGCGGCGTCGACGCTCTTCCTGGTCGCGCTCGCGCTCCTCGCCTCCGGCCCGGTCGCCGTGATCGTGCTCTCGTTCCTGCTGGGCGTCTCGGCGTTCTACACGGCCCCGGCGCTGAACGCCCGCATGTTCAACGTCGCGGGCGCGGCCCCCACCCTGGCGGGCGCCACGACGACGGCGGCCTTCAACCTCGGCAACACCGGCGGCCCCTGGCTCGGCGGCACGGTCATCGACGCGGGCCTCGGCTTCGCCTCCCCGGCCTGGGCGGGCGCGGCGATGACCCTCCTGGCCCTGGTCACGGTCGCCGTGGCCCTGCGCCTGCACGGCCGTACGTCGCCGTCCCGCCTGGTCACGGGCGGGAAGGGGCCTTCAGCGGCCCCCGCCGTCAGTCCGTCCCCGAGCGGCGCTTCGGGCGGCGCAGGCCCGACGTCCTGAGGAGGCGTACGACCTCCCGGGAGCTGACCTCGACCGCGCCGGCCGCCACGGCGTCCGCGTACCGCACCGACGGCACGTCGTAGTGGTCGCGGTCGAACGCGCGGCGCGGAGCGCCGATCTTCTCGGCGAAGGCGTGCAGCTCGTCGAAGGAGACGTCGCTGATCATGTGGGACCACATGCGGCCATGGCCCGGCCAGGTCGGCGGGTCGATGTACACCGTCACGTGAGGCCGCCCACGGGGGCCACCACGACACCCGCCTGGGCGCAGACCCAGTGCGGGTCGGGGCCCAGCTCCGGCTCGACGTCCAGCGCGTGCGGGTCGCCCGCGTCGCACACCGGGCACAGCGGCCAGCGGCCGTACCGCTCCAGCAGCGCGTCCTGTACGTCCTGGGCGACGAGCCCGGCGAGATAGCCGACGCCCTCGGGCCACTGCTCGACCCACCAGCGGCGGTGCGTCACCGCGTCCTCGACGAGCGAGACGACCTCGGCCTGGGCGACCTCGCGCGCGACGAGGTCGGCGAGGACCCGCGCGCGGGCGGCGTGCAGGGCCTGCTCAAGGGGGTCTAGCGCGTTCATGGAGCCATTGTCGCCCCTGAAGCCCCCCGGGCCACCGGGCAGGGTTGACGACCCGATGGGCTGAAAATACCTTTCATGGCGTGACCCACCACGTGAAGGAAAGTTTCACCGCCGCCCTCCCCGCAGCTCCCGCCTCCGCTCCCGCCGCCCCCACGGCACCCACAGCGAGCCCGGCCGCCCCGGCCATCCCGGCCCCCGCAGCGGTCGCCCCCGCCCCCGCCGCCCTCGCCGCCAAGGTTCGCACCCTCGCCCCCTCCATGACCCGCTCCATGCAGCGCGTCGCCGAAGCCGTCGCCTCCGACCCCGCCGGGTGCGCCGCCCTCACCGTCACCGGACTCGCCGAGCTCACCGGCACCAGCGAGGCCACCGTCGTGCGCACCGCCCGCCTCCTCGGCTACCCCGGCTACCGCGACCTGCGCCTCGCGCTCGCCGGGCTCGCCGCCCAGCAGCAGTCCGGCCGGGGCCCCTCCGTCACCGCCGACATCGCCGTCGACGACCCCCTCGCCGACGTCGTCGCGAAGCTCGCGTACGACGAGCAGCAGACCCTCGCCGACACCGCCGCGAACCTCGACACCGTCCAGCTCGGCGCCGCCGTCACCGCGCTGGCCGCCGCCCGCCGCACCGACATCTACGGCGTCGGCGCCTCCGGGCTCGTCGCCCAGGACCTCGCCCAGAAGCTGTTGCGCATCGGGCTCGTCGCGCACGCGCACAGCGACCCGCACCTCGCCGTCACCAACGCCGTCCAGCTCCGTTCCGGTGACGTCGCCATCGCCATCACGCACTCGGGTTCCACCGGCGACGTCATAGAACCGCTCCGCGTCGCCTTCGACCGGGGCGCCACGACCGTCGCCATCACCGGCCGCCCCGACGGCCCGGTCTCGCAGTACGCCGACCACATACTCACCACCTCGACGGCCCGCGAGAGCGAGCTGCGCCCCGCCGCCATGTCGTCGCGCACGAGCCAACTGCTCGTCGTGGACTGCCTCTTCACGGGCGTCACGCAGCGTACGTACGAGACGGCCGCTCCCGCCCTCGCCGCGTCGTACGAGGCGCTCGCGCACCGCCACACGCCCCGAACCCGCTGACCGGCGGACCGAACCCGACCGGCCGAAAGAGCGAAAGAGCACGCCCGCATGAACCCCTCCGAGCTCGCCGCCCTCACCACGGAAGCCTTCCGCCCCGACCTCGCGGACATCGACCGGCTCCCCACCGCCGAGATCGCCCGCCTCATGAACGCCGAGGACCAGTCCGTACCGGCCGCCGTCGCCACCCAGCTCCCCCGGATCGCCGCCGCCGTCGACGCCACCGCCGCCCGCATGGCCCGCGGCGGCCGCCTGATCTACGCGGGCGCCGGCACGGCCGGCCGCCTCGGCGTGCTCGACGCCAGCGAGTGCCCGCCCACCTTCAACACCGCCCCCGGCCAGGTCGTCGGCCTCATCGCGGGCGGCCGCGCGGCGATGACGGAGGCCGTCGAGGGCGCCGAGGACTCGCGGGACCTGGCCGCCGAGGACCTCGCGGCCCTGCGGCTGCGCGCCGACGACACGGTGGTCGGCGTCTCCGCCTCGGGCCGTACGCCGTACGCCCTCGGCGCGGTGGAACACGCCCGTACGGCGGGGGCCCTGACGATCGGCCTCGTCTGCAACCCGGGCAGCGCGCTCGCGGCCGCAGCCGACCACGCCATCGAGGTCGTCGTCGGCCCCGAGTTCGTGACGGGCTCCACCCGCCTGAAGGCGGGCACCGCCCAGAAGCTCGTCCTCAACATGATCTCGACGATCACGATGGTCCGCCTGGGCAAGACATACGGAAACCTCATGGTCGATGTCCGCGCCACCAACGACAAGCTCCGCGCCCGCTCCCACCGCATCGTCGCCCTGGCGACCGGCGCCCCCGCCCCCGCCATCGACGCGGCCCTCGCGGCCACGGACGGCGAGGTGAAGCCCGCGATCCTCACGCTCCTGGCGGACGTCGACGCCGACACGGCGATCCGCCTGCTCAAGGAGACGGACGGCCACCTCCGCGCGGCATTGGAGCGCTAGGGGGTGTCCGGGTCGTGTGGAGGTCGTGCCTAGTCTGTGGACATGCTGCTCATCCACGGCGGGGAAGCCGTAGCCGACGCTCCCGAACTGCGCACGGGGGGAGTGCCCCTCGTTCCGGAGGGATTCGTGTGGCCGATGTGCCGCGAGTGCGGCGGGGCCATGCTGTTCTTCGCCCACCTGCCCCTCGCATTCGGGGTGGTCTCGGTGTTCCTCTGTCAGAACAACCCCGGCATGTGCGACGACTGGGACGCCACCAGCGGCGCCAACCGCGCCTTCCTGTTCGACGGTCCCCTCGGGGCGGCCACCGTCCCCGCCGAGGGCGAGACGCTGCTCGGCGCGGTCACCGCTCTGCGCCCCCACCCGGCCGACGTCCCGACCACGGAGCCAGTCCTGGGGGCGCTGGGCGGCGGACCCGGCTGGATTCAGGGTGACGAGACCCCCGACTGCCCCTCCTGCGCCACCCGGATGACCTTCACGGCCGACCTGGAAGAGGGAGCCGACTTCGCGACCTCCGCCAACTTCGGCGGCGGCGGCCGCGGCTACGTCTTCCACTGCCTCCCCTGCCGCGTGGCCGCCTTCCTGTGGCAGCGATGAGGATCGCCTCCCAGCCCGGGTCCGGAACGCTCGGGTCCGGAACACTCGGGTCCGGAACGTCACCCCAGTGACGTAGTCCCAGGGGGAGGAACGGGTGGGCCCGACCCGCCACCGGCGCGCGGGCGCCGTACGGCCCGCGCCCGCTGGCACCATCCGCGCATGACCGCAGCCGCACCCGCCCCCGCGCCCGACCCGCACCGCGAAACCGCCACCGCCCTCCTCCCCCTCCTCGGCGGCGCCCCCAACATCACCTCCGTCGCCCACTGCATGACGCGCCTCCGCCTCACCCTCCGCGACCGCGCCCTCGTCCAGGACACGGACATCCGCGCCCACCCCGCCGTCCTCGGCGTCGTCGAGGACGGCGACAGCTACCAGATCGTGCTCGGCCCCGGCACCGTCAACCGCGTCACCCCCGCGTTCGAGGCGCTCCTCCTCCAGGACCGGGACCTCCAAAACCGGGGCCTCCAGGACCGGGGCGCCGCGATCAAGGAGGCGCAGAAGGCGAGGAACGCCACGCCCCTCAAGCTGCTGCTGCGCCGCGTCGCCGCGATCTTCGTGCCCCTCATCCCCGCGCTCATCGGCTGCGGCATCATCGCCGGCCTCAACGGCCTGCTGGTCAACCTCGGCCTCCTCCCCTCCCTCACCCCCGCCCTCGCCGCCATCGCCTCCGGCTTCATGGCGCTGATCGCCGTCTTCGTCGGCATCAACACCGCGAAGGAGTTCGGCGGCACCCCGGTCCTCGGCGGCGCGGTCGCCGCGATCATCGTCTACGCGGGCGTGGCGAAGATCGAGGTCCTCGGCCACACCCTCGCCCCCGGCCAGGGCGGCGTCCTCGGCGCGCTGGCCGCCGCGCTGCTGGCGACCCGCATCGAGAAGTGGTGCCGCCGCCGCGTCCCCGAGGCCCTCGACGTCCTCGTCACCCCCACCCTCACCGTCCTCCTCGCGGGCCTCGTCACCCTCTTCGGCCTGATGCTGCTCGCGGGCGCGGTCTCCACCGCCATCGGCACCTTCGCGGACTGGCTCCTCACCCACGCGGGCGCCGCCGCCGGGTTCGTCCTCGGCGGCCTGTTCCTCCCGCTCGTCATGCTGGGCCTGCACCAGGCCCTCATCCCCATCCACACCACCCTCATCGAGCAGCAGGGCTTCACCGTCCTGCTCCCCATCCTCGCCATGGCGGGCGCGGGCCAGGTCGGCGCGGCGGCGGCCGTGTACGTACGGCTGCGCCACCGCACCGACCTCCGGCGCACCATCAAGTCCGCGATGCCGGCCGGTCTCCTCGGCGTCGGGGAGCCGCTCATCTACGGCGTCTCCCTCCCCCTGGGCCGACCCTTCATCACCGCCTGCGTCGGCGGCGCGTTCGGCGGCGGCGTCGTCGGCCTGTGCGGCATGCTCGGCGCCAAGGTCGGCTCGACGGCCATCGGCCCGTCCGGCTGGGCGCTGTTCCCGCTGCTCAACGGCGACCAGGGCCCGGCCTCCCTCATTACGGTCGCCATCTACGCGGCCGGCCTGCTCACCGGTTACGTCACCGGCTTCCTCGCCACCTACTTCTTCGGCCTCGACAAGGCCACCCTCACTCCCGCGCCCGCGCCAACGCCCCCGCCTGCTCCCTGATCGTCCCCCGCCGTACGGGGATTGAAGGACCTTCCCCTGGGGCTGGTTCCTTCGACGGCGCAACTCGCGCCGGAGATAGGTGAAGAACATGCCTGCGAACGTAGGCAGGCGAGGTGATGGGGGCTTGAGCCCGCGATGAGAGCCGGATGAGAAGACGAGAAGAGAAGAAGAAAAGAAGAGGAATCGCGTCTGCCGTTTCAGCGACAGAAGGGCGGTCACCCGAAGAGAAGCCCCGAACCACCCCGAAACCGACCCAGGGAGGCCCCTGATGGACAACTGGCGTACCGCCGCCGCCTGCCGGCACGAAGACCCCGACCTGTTCTTCCCGATCGGGACCAGCGGGCCGGCCATGCTCCAGACCCAAGCGGCCAAGTCCA
Source organism: Streptomyces sp. NPDC045431 (assembly GCF_040646655.1). NCBI lineage: Bacteria > Bacillati > Actinomycetota > Actinomycetes > Kitasatosporales > Streptomycetaceae > Streptomyces > Streptomyces sp. NPDC045431. The sequence goes on along the minus strand of NZ_JBEZAQ010000003.1, from coordinate 145,016 downwards.
TCTGCCACCGCTGCCCGGTACGCGAGCCGTGCCTGCGGTGGGCCATGGACAACAGCCAGGAGAGCGGTGTGTGGGGCGGCCTGAGCGAGGACGAGCGTCGCGCACTCAAGCGCCGCACCCGCAACCGCGCGGCGAAGGCGAACGCCCGCCGCTGAGGCCTACGGCGCCAGGCGCATCTGCCGGTTGAGCTGCCGTACCCGCTCTCTCAGCACCTCTCCCGGCGGCGCCGGGCTCAGCACCTCGGGCGGACAGTCCCACTCCCGGCCCCCTCCCGGCGGACGCAGCTGTACGTACCCGCCGACATGGCCCATCACCTGACCGACGCGCCCGCTCCGGCCGTCGATCACGTACTCCCCCGCCTTCACCGGCGCACCTCGTGGAGAACGGCGACCAGCCTCATGGCCGTGTCCAGGTTGCAGCGCCCCAGATCCACCAGCGGGTACGGCGCCTCACTCGACGCGGTGACCGGGTCCACCCCCAGGGACGGCAGCACCAGCCCCAGCTCCTTCAGCTCGCTCCGCAGCTGGTCCACTACTTCCTCGGCCGCCCGCAGCCGCTCCATCGGTCGCAACTCCATGACCTGCCACCTCCACGCTGAGTATTCCGATCCTGTACACAGAGTGGTCGACTTGCGGCTAGCCTGAACATATATGGGGCTCAACAACCCCATCTGTGCTAACGGGAGTTGACACATGCCCCGTCCAAAGGATCTGGATCCGTTCTCCTCGCCGCGCGCGCTGCTGGGAAACGAGCTGCGCCATCTGCGCGAAGCCGCAGGTCACAGCCAGGACTCACTGGGCGCGGCGCTCTTCGTGAGCGGCTCGTTCATCGGCCAGCTGGAGCTGGGCATCCGGCGGATCACACCGGAGATGGCGGTCCGGCTCGACGAGATCCTGGGTACGAACGGCTTCTTCGCCCGCAACTGCGGAGCGGCCAGCAAGTCGAAGTACCCGGACCACTTCGCGGAGGCGGCGAAAGCGGAAGCGTTGGCGGTGGCCATCAAGGAGTACGCGCCGCAACTGATCCCGGGGTTGTTGCAGACGGAGGCGTACGCGCGGACGGTGTTCCGCGCGTACCACCCGACCGCACCGGAAGCGTTGATCGACGAGCTCACCGAGGCCAGACTCGACCGCGCCAACTTGCTCGACGATCCAACCAAGCCGTTGTTTTGGGCAGTACTGGATGAGGCGGTGCTACGCCGAGAGGTCGGCGGTCCGGGAGTGATGACGGAAGCACTTCGACAAGTGGCGGAGTTGGCGCGCCAGCACCGGATCATCGTGCAGGTGCTGCCATTCGGCGCGGGCGCGCACATGGCACTTGAAGGCTCGCTCAAGCTGATGGCCTTCGAGGACGCGCCTCCTCTGGCATACCTTCAGGCAATGGGTACGGGACGGCTGGAAGATGACCCGACCACGGTTCGACAGTACGAACTGGCCTACGATCTGGTCGGGGCCAGTGCACTGCCCCCTGTCGAATCCCTGGCCCTGATCGAATCAGTGGCGGAGGATTACGCCCATGAAGATCGAAATCCTTGAGTGGCGCAAGTCCAGCTACAGCGGCGGCAGCGGCGGCGACTGCCTTGAAGTGGCGACTTGGCGCAAGTCCACTCACAGCGGCGGCGACGGCGGCAACTGCCTCGAAGTCGCCGACGGCAACCCCGACATCGTCCCCGTCCGCGACTCCAAGAACCCGCACGGCCCGAAGCTCGTGTTCCGGGCGGCGGCCTGGTCCGCGTTCGTAGCGGGCGTCAAGCAGTAAGGCGGAGGCCCCGGCACCGGTCAGGCGTCGGGGTCCATCCGCCACTCCATCTGGGCCTTCAGGTTCCGGAGGTCCTTGCGGTTGGCGTAGCGCACCGCGGGCTCGGCGAAGCGGTGGCCGGGGCCGCCGCGATTGCGGAGGGTCATGCGGGTGCGGGTGCCGTCGAGTCCGTACGGCTCCCAGGTGTAGGTGGTCTCCATGTCGTGCGGGCCCTCGGTCGCTCGCATGACGAGGCGCCGCTCGGGCTCGTACTCGGTGATCTCGTACGTATAGACCCAGCGCCGCCCCATGAAGCGCGCGATGAAGGTGACGCGGGAGCCGACCTCGACGGCGGTCCGGGGCGGCGGGGTCCGCCATTCAACAGAGACGATGTTGGCGTACCACTCGGGCGCGTTCGAGGGATCGGCGGCGTACGCGGCGACCAGGTCGCACGGCGCGTCGATCACGATCTCCGACAGGACGTCGACGGCCATATCTCCAGCGTAGGCCCGAGGCTCAAGCCCCGAGATTCGAGCTTTCTTCACAGGATTGGGTTCATGGGTCTGGTCATGAACCCGCCCACCCACCCGGCATGTTGACCCTTCGGAGTCGATTTGCCACGCAGCGTGTCAACGCTCTAGCGTGCCCGAATAACGAACAACCCCCGCGAGGTGCTGACAACACCTGCGGGGGTCTAGCCATCGAGATCGCAAAGGCCCGATCCCATGGATGACGAAGAGCTTAGTGTTGCCGCGCACCCCCTCGCGAGCCCCGGCTACGGCAAGCGTTCCGCGCCTGGCCAGAAACCGCCGACGAGCAGTGACTTCGCGCACCTGCCGCCGCGCGAGGCGTCCATCGCCGGGTACATCGACAGGTTGACGGACGGCGCGGACATCTCCGTGAAGACGCTGGCGAAGGTGCTCCCGGAGTACGGGCAGTGCGCGCTGCGGACGGCGCTCAACAACCTCGTACGCGCGGGGCACCTGCGCCGGGGGCGGGAGCACACGCTCGGCGACGGCCCCCAGCAGTGGGTGACGCGCACGTGGTGGTCCCGGACGGCGAGGGACGACGAGTGGTGGGCGGCGTTCCAGCGGGGGGACGTACCGGAGGACAAGCCCCGGCGCCAGACGCTGTCGCGGGCGTACGTGCTGCTGGCGGCCCTGGGGCGCGAGGTGCCGATGATGTCGCTGTCCGCCGGGGAGTGCGGGGTGCTGGCGCCGCTGGTGGACGAGTGGTTCGAGCGCGGGGCGACCGAGCAGCAGGTGCGGATCGCTCTGACGGCCGGGCTCCCGGAGACCGTGCACCGTCCGCTGGCGCTGGCCCGGACCCGCCTCACGACCAAGATCCCGCCGCCGCGCACGGAGCCGTACCGGCCGCCGCTGCGCATCCTGGAGTGCGCCCGCTGCGGCGACCCGGCCCGCCCGGAGGCCCTCCGCGACGGCGAATGCGGCCCCTGCCGGGGCGAGGCGGTGCCCGAACGGCCCACGGCACCCCTGCCGGCCGCCCGCGTCCACGCCCACGCGGCGGCGACGAAGGCGGCGGCCGGCCTGCGACCCGAAAGGAGCCATGCATGACAGTTCAGCTCACCCGCACCAGAGGCGGGGCACTCTGTAGGGGAGGAGGCGACACCATGACCCCTGGCATCGCAGAGCGCCCGCAGATGTCCGTAGAGGAGTTCGAGCAGCTCGCCCGCCGAGCCCCGGAAACCGTCACGCTCGAATTCATCAACGGAAAGCTGAAGGTCAAGCCCGTGCCCGACGGCGACCACGACGAAATGATCATGTGGCTTCTGGAGCAGTGCATGCATCACCGCCCCGACCTCAGGCTCTACCCCGAGCGGGGCCTCGTGGTCGAGGGTTACCGGAAGGGGCGGGCCCGGTCCGACGGGGCCCTCGCGCCCAGGCGGTACTTCGCCGGGCACGGCGAATGGGCGGACCCGTCGGGCGTCCTCATGACCGTGGAAGTCACCTCGTACGACTCCGACACCGACCTCCGGGACCGCAAGGAGAAGGGCACCGGATACGCCCAGGCGGGCATCCCGGTCTTCCTCCTCGTCGACCGGGATTCCGACACCCTGGTCGTGCACAGCGATCCGTCGCACGGGACCTACCAGCAGCAGGTCCCGTACAAGTACGGCGACACCGTCGAGCTTCCCGACCCCGTGGGCATCACCCTCGAAACGGGGGAGCTGAAGGACTACGCGGGCTGAGCGGGCCCGGCCTGGAACGTTCGGCCTAACCGTCGAAGGCGGGGAGGGCGAGGGCGAGCGTGCCGTAGCCGACGGCGGTGGCGAGGGCGGCCACGAACAGGCCGAGGGCGAGATGCGGGACGATGCCGCGCCAGCCCCGGCCGGCCACGGCGCGCTGGGGGTTGCGCGGGTGGTAGGCGGCTTGGCCTGTGGTGCACCAAAGGACGTTGCGGCCGACGCGGTGTACCGCTCCGCTGCTGTCCGTGAAGGCGAAGACGGCCTCGCCTTCGAGGATGACCTGCGTGAATTCCACGGTGATGCCGTAGCGGGGCAGGTACCAGGAGTCCCAGGCGTCCCACAGCATCCGGCACGCGTGGAAGCCCAGCCAGGCTCCGACGGAGCCGAGGAGCAGCGTCGCGATGGCACGGCCCACGTGGCCGCCGGCGACCCAGACGGTCACGGAGAGGACCGCCAGGACGACGCCGGGGGCCAGGGCGGCCCGCCCCACAAGGGGTGGCTCTTCGTACGGCTCCTCGTCCCCTTCGCCGTCCGCCGCGCCGTCGGCTGCGGCACGGAGGCTGCGGACGGTGACCAGGGCGGAGCCGTCGACCGGCTCTTCGCCTGCGGGACGTTCGGGCAGTACGTCGGTCACGGCGTCGGCGAAGACGGCCGCAGCGGCCGCGCTCACGTCCTCGACCCGGTAGGCGGTCGGCTCGGCACCGGCCGGGGCGGTCAGCTCGACGGTCACGTCGCGCCGTTCGGCACGCACCCGGGCGATCGCCGCGAAGGGGATGCGCAGTTCTTCGTCGGAGCGACGCAGCAGTAGATCTTCGCCCTCGCAGCGGAGCTCGGTTCCCCGGTTGCCCCGGAGGATGGGTATGGGCGATGGGATCGACATGGGCGTGATCGTAAGCTGCCTTCGACCGCACGGTGAAGGGATTGCGGGGCTTACGGCAGGGCCGAGGGTGCCGTACGGTCCGCTGTGTGAACTTGGTGAACGCAGTGCTCATATGCTTCGCGATCGCGTCCGTGCCGGGCCTCATGTTCGGTCTGATGTGCGTCAAGGGCGAGCGGACAGTGCTGAAGAAGATGACGGAGCTCGACGAAACCGGCATCGAGGTGCAGGCACGTCTGGTGAGTCTGGTGCCGTTCGGCAAGGGGCGGTTCGCACACGCGGTGTACGAGTTTGAAGGGCCCGGTGGGACGTACGTACGGCACGAGCAGGGCGCGACGGTCGGGCCCGCGCACGTGGTGGGCGAGACGTACGCGTTCGTGCACCACCCGCAGTTCCCGAAGCGTCTGCACATGGGGACGGCCAAAACCATCCGCAAGGAGCGGAGGGCCCGCGCCCGCTACCTACGGGAGGGGCAGCGGATCGCGCTGTGCTCGCTTGCTGCGGGGGTGCTCGCGGGCGTGGGCCTCGTCTTCGGCCCGTAGGCCGTCCCAGCCCGCGGGCCGCCCTCTCGGACGCTCAGTCGAGACAGAACTCGTTGCCCTCGATGTCCTGCATCCCGATGCAGGACTCGTTCTCGTCGTCGGCGAGCAGCGTCCGCACGTGGACCGCGCCGAGCGCGACCAGTCGCGCGCACTCGGCCTCAAGGGCGGCGAGGCGCTCCTCCCCCACGAGCCCGGTGGCGACCCGCACATCGAGGTGCACCCGGTTCTTGGCGGCCTTGCCCTCGGGAACGCGCTGGAAGTACAGCCGCGGGCCCGCCCCCGAAGGGTCCACGCAGGCGGACCACTCGTCCGCTTCCGGCGGCGCCGATACGACGTACCCCAGGACCTCGCACCAGAAGCGGGCGACGCGCGCGGGTTCCGCGCAGTCGAAGGTGACTTGGAAATGCTTGATCGATGACATCGGCGCACCCTAGTGCACCTCGACCCGGTCGCGTCAGGGGAACAGCTCCTTGACGCACATCGCGGCGTCTAGGGTGTCCGCATGGACGTGGGGGCCGTACTGATCGCGATCGCCGGTGTCGCGGGAACTCTCGGGGGCGCGTTGCTCACCCAGCAGGGCGCCGACCGGGCCAAGAGGCGCGAGCTGGAGATGGCCCAAGCCCTCCAGGAAGCCCGCGAGTACCGTGAGCTGCGCCGCAGCTGCTACACGCAACTGCACCGGGATGCCCGGCAGTTCGCCACGGCACTCAGTCGGCACTTGTACGTCATGCGGGACCGCACGCCCGGGCAGGAGGACGTAGCGGCCCTGGAGGGAACCAAGGACGCCTACCGTGACCGGTGGTCCGAGGCTCTGATGATCGCCCCCGACGGGGTGATCGATCCCGCTCGGGAAGTGAACGCAGCGCTGACCAGGGTCTACGGACAGATCAAGCGCCTGGAACAGGGGAACCCCCAGCCAGGCGAAACCCTGCAGTCGGCCGCTGAAGCGCAGCACGCGCTCTGGGCGCTGATAGGCGTCGCGAGGGAGGCGATGCGCCGTGATCTGGGCATCGCCGCGGACGCCGGCGAGGAGACCGACGCCCCCAGGGCCTTGACCAGGGACTTCGCCGAGCCGCTCGACGGAAGCGACTCGTAGGATGTCCGGCGAGATCAGGTCCGGCGCGCACGTGCGCCCGAGTCCCCCGCGTATCCGACAGCGGACCGAGCGCGACCTCGGTGACTGCGTGCGGATACTGGCGGAGGTCCATCAGCGCGACGGCTATCCGGTCAACTGGCCCGACCTTCCGGGCGCCTGGCTCACCCCCTCGTCGCTCATCGCCTCGTGGGTGGCAGAGCTGGAGGGCCGCCCAGCCGGTCACATCGGCCTGTCGCGGAGTGACCCGGCGGACGCGGCTCCCGGGTTGTGGAGCGTCCGTACGGGGAGGGGTACCGACCGGGCCGCCGTGGTGAACCGCTTGTTCGTCGCCCCGTGGGCCCGCGGCCATGGCATCGGTGCGCTGCTCATGGCGCGGGCCGTCACGGAAGCACGGGACCTCGGCGTACACCCGGTGCTGGACGTGCTGGCTTCGGACACTGCGGCGGCAGCCCTGTACGAGCGGCTCGGCTGGGAGCTGCTGGCCACGGTCGAACAGCAGTGGGGCCCGGAGCAGCGGGTGGCCGTTCGTTGCTATGCGGCGCCTACCTAGCGGAGGCTCCCTGGGCCCGGCCGCGTCAGGGGAGCAATCCCTTGACGAGAAGACGCTCCAGTGCTGTCAGTGCCTGTTGCTAACGTGCTCCGTTCAGTCATGGAGTGCATGAAGGGGCGGGGAACGTGCGGGAAGTGGCAGGCCATCAGGTCGGCGAGCAGCGGTTGGCCGAGGCGCTCGACGACATCCACGGGCGGGCCTACACGCGGTGGCACTCGCTGCGGTACGGCAGCATCTCGCCGGCGCTGATCCGGGCCATGGCGGACGAACTGCTCGACCATGTCGCCGCGCGAGCGGTGGCCGAGCCGGGGCTCGACGCCGCGACCGGCAGGGTCGCCGTCACCGCCGCGGAGTGTCTGCACGGAGTGCTGAGCATCATGTGCTTTCCGGACGGGGACCAGGACCTCCAGTTCTCGCTCATCGGGGAACGGATCAGCACGGACCCGGACGACGACGAGTTCGGGGACGGGCCCATCACCTTCCGGGACGTCGTCAGGGAGGCGCCCACCGCGCGGACCTGGCTCGACATGTTCGAGACGTGTGTCGTCAGCGGGTACCTGCGGGAGGAGCGGGTCACCGGGCTGCTGCTGCGCGGCGACTACGCGCCCGCCATCCGTGACGGCGTGCCCTACAACCGGTACACCTCCGTCTCCGATCCCGCCGACCTGGCCGCCATGGACGCCCTGTGCCCCTATCTCACCGAGGCGGCCGGGCATCTGCCCCGCGACTGGCCGACGGTTCCGCTGCGCAAGCCCGACGCCGGGGAGCGCGCGGAGGCCGCCCGGCGGCTCGACGAGGTCGGCGACGCGCTGAGCGCGGACCAGCGGCTGCTCCGCGTCCTGCTCGACGACGACCAGCACGCCTTCGAGGACGCCCTCGTCGCCCGGCTGGTCGCGTACCGGGAGAGCGTCGAGGCCGGTGCCGGTGATCCCGCGCCCCGGTCCCTCCTCCCCCTCGGCCCCCTCGCCCTGGCCTGCCTCGCCGTCCAGGTCCACGGGTGGGACCTCGGTGTCCGGTCCGGGTACCTGCCGCACGGCCTGCTGGGATCGCGCTTGGGCCACCAGGCCGCCACGTAGGCCACCCGGGGGGCCGACTGGTTGACTGTGCCTCGTGACCGAGGTGATCAGGAAACGGGATGGGCAGGGCGACGGGGAGCCCACGACGGAACTCCGGGCAGGTGGGCGCAGCCCGGTGCGGCAGGTGTCCATGTACCAGAGCGTGGCCTGGCCGTTGCGTGCGCTGGCCCTGCTCTCGGTGGACTTGGAGGAGGTGGCGCGGCGGCTGGGGCTGACCCTCGAGAGCTCGTGGGACAGCCGCGGCAGTGTGCGGACCGCGTTCTTCGTGCTGGACGGGACGGACTTCGTCGTCACCCACCACGAGGGGGACGCTCCGGGAACCCACGTGTGGACCCGGTCGGGCGGGCCTGTCGATTCGGCCGCCCGCGTGGGCAGCGTCCTCGCGGCTCTCGGCGTGGGGCCGGAGGCGGTCTCGTACTCCACCTGGGGGGCCGGCACCGGCGATGCGCACATGCCCGCTGCCTGGGGGCGCGGCTGGGACAAGCCGACGCGGTCGCACCAGGACGTCTGGGCCCACTTCAAGAAGCGCCCGGGGATGTTCGTCGGCAGGGTCACTTTCGATGCGGTGGTCGGGTTCCTCAACGGCTATGACACCGCCTCCGAAGGAGCCCTGCTGGACGGGTTCCGGGAGTGGCTCGCCACCAAGCTGGGCTACGGCTGGAACCTGGTGTACTGGCTCTTGGCCGAGAAGCTGGTCTTTCCCGACGGCCGTCCCGAGGAGCCCTGGTCGCGCGAGACCGAAGAGCACGCCGTGGCCGGGCTGCTCGCTCTGATCGACGAGTTCTTCGATCACCTCGCCGACGGTCCGAAGGACCGCACCGAAACGGTCTGACGGAGGGGCCCGGGTCGATGACGCCCGCGGCGCGGGAACGCCCGAGGGCGGCACCCCCACGTCGGGGAGTGCCGCCCTCGGTTCCGTAACCGGGCTTACCGATCCGCGCGGGATCAGAAGTCCATGTCACCGCCCGGCATGCCGCCACCGGCCGGGGCGGACGCCTTCTCCGGCTTGTCGGCGACGACGGCCTCGGTGGTGAGGAACAGCGCCGCGATGGAGGCCGCGTTCTGCAGAGCGGAACGGGTCACCTTGGCGGGGTCGATGATGCCCTCGGCGATCATGTCGACGTACTCACCGGTCGCGGCGTTCAGGCCGTGGCCGACGGGCAGGTTGCGCACCTTCTCGACGATGACGCCGCCCTCGAGACCACCGTTGACGGCGATCTGCTTCAGCGGGGCCTCCAGGGCCAGGCGCACGATGTTGGCACCGGTCGCCTCGTCGCCCTCCAGCTCCAGCTTCTCGAAGACGGAGGAGGCCTGGATCAGGGCCACGCCACCGCCGGCGACGATGCCCTCCTCGACGGCCGCCTTCGCGTTGCGAACGGCGTCCTCGATGCGGTGCTTGCGCTCCTTGAGCTCGACCTCGGTGGCGGCACCGGCCTTGATGACGGCCACGCCGCCGGCCAGCTTCGCCAGGCGCTCCTGGAGCTTCTCGCGGTCGTAGTCCGAGTCGGAGTTCTCGATCTCGGCGCGGATCTGGTTGACGCGGCCCTGGACCTGCTCGCTGTCACCGGCACCGTCGACGATCGTGGTCTCGTCCTTGGTGATGACCACCTTGCGGGCGCGGCCCAGCAGGTCGAGACCGGCGTTCTCCAGCTTGAGGCCGACCTCCTCGGAGATGACCGTGCCGCCCGTGAGGATGGCGATGTCGTTCAGCATGGCCTTGCGGCGGTCGCCGAAGCCCGGGGCCTTGACGGCGACGGACTTGAAGGTGCCGCGGATCTTGTTGACGACCAGCGTCGACAGGGCCTCGCCCTCGACGTCCTCGGCGATGATCAGCAGCGGCTTGCCCGACTGCATGACCTTCTCCAGCAGCGGGAGGAGGTCCTTCACGGAGGAGATCTTGGAGTTGACGATCAGGATGTACGGGTCCTCCAGAGAGGCCTCCATACGCTCCATGTCGGTGGCGAAGTACGCCGAGATGTAGCCCTTGTCGAAGCGCATACCCTCGGTGAGCTCCAGCTCCAGACCGAAGGTCTGGGACTCCTCGACGGTGATGACGCCTTCCTTGCCGACCTTGTCCATCGCCTCGGCGATGAGCTCGCCGATCTGCGTGTCGGCGGCGGAGATGGAGGCGGTGGAGGCGATCTGCTCCTTCGTCTCGACCTCCTTCGCCTGGTCGAGCAGCGCACCGGAGACGGCCTCGACGGCCTTCTCGATGCCGCGCTTCAGGGCCATCGGGTTGGCGCCGGCGGCGACGTTGCGCAGACCCTCGCGGACGAGCGCCTGGGCGAGGACGGTCGCGGTGGTCGTACCGTCACCGGCGACGTCGTCCGTCTTCTTGGCGACTTCCTTGACCAGCTCGGCGCCGATCTTCTCGTACGGGTCCTCGAGCTCGATCTCCTTGGCGATGGAGACACCATCGTTGGTGATCGTGGGGGCGCCCCACTTCTTCTCGAGGACGACGTTGCGACCCTTGGGGCCCAGGGTCACCTTGACGGCGTCGGCGAGCTGGTTCATGCCGCGCTCGAGGCCGCGCCGTGCCTCCTCGTCGAACGCGATGATCTTGGCCATGTGAAGTGGTCCTCCCGGACTGGGGTGGATGCTCCGGACCGCGCTGGCGCCCGCGACGGACGGCCTGCATGCCCCTGTGGTTCCTTGCCCCACCGGCCTGCGGACCTCACCGACTCGGTCCTTCGTTGTCACTCTCACCTTCAGAGTGCTAACGCCAATGATTAGCACTCGACCCCTTCGAGTGCAAGCTCCTCCCGGGGATCTCCCAGGGATCGGGAGCCCTCGATCCCCTACGCGTGTACGCGGGCGCGCACGCGCGAGGGGCCCGCATCCTGTGCGGATGCGGGCCCCTCGGCACCACTGTGAAAGTCGCTGGCCGAAACGCGTCTGCTGCTAGCCGGCGAGCTTGACCATGTCCGCCTGCGGACCCTTCTGGCCCTGCGAGATCTCGAACTCGACTCGCTGACCCTCCTCCAGGGTGCGGTAGCCGTCCATCTGGATCGCGCTGTAGTGGACGAATACATCCGCACCACCGTCGACCGCGATGAAGCCGTACCCCTTCTCCGCGTTGAACCACTTGACGGTGCCCTGAGCCATGCCTAACTCCCCTATTACTGGCCCTTGCACAGGACCGCACTTCGCGGACCCGGGTCAGACCTCACCCGCTGACAGGAACGGGCGTGCGCCGGAACGCGTCGACCGCCGCTGAATGTATCTGTCCAACTGCCGTCTGCAACAGGTCAATCGGACGAGAATTCCGAGCACGCGTGAACGGAAAAGTAGGCGGAATTCGCCAGAATCCTGGGCAAGTCGGGCCCGGCAAAGCGCACATTCGGCGCATCAGGCACGGGTACTTTGACTGCATCTTGTCGCGCCGGGGCGTGAATTCATATGCGCGTGACATGACCGGCGGCGGGGGCTTCCCCAACTCTACCGCGCTCAACCATGCGGAAATGCCCCCTGCGCACCGTGTGCGGAGGGGGCAATTCCGGAAAGCGCTATCCCTGGGCTAGCAACCGCCGGCCACGGCGGGAATGATCGACACGCCCGCGCCGTCCGGCGTGGCGGTCTCCAGACCCTGCTCGAAGCGGACGTCGTCGTCGTTCACGTACACGTTGACGAAGCGGCGCAGCTTGCCCTGGTCGTCCAGGACGCGGGCGGCGATACCCGGGTGGTTCTTCTCCAGCGACTCGATGACCTCGGCGAGGGTCGCGCCCTCCGCCGGGACCTCGGCCTGGCCACCCGTGTACGTGCGGAGGATGGTGGGGATGCGCACGTTGACGCTCATGTCGTGATGCCTTTCAGTACGAGCTCAGGTCGGGTCAGGCCAGGCCGGCGTCGCGGAACGCGTCCAGGCTCGGGCGGATCGTGGCGGTGGGGCCGGTCGTCGGAGCCACGGCGTCCAGGGTCTTCAGGCCGTCGCCGGTGTTGAGCACGACGGTGGTGAGGGACGGGTCCAGCACGCCCGCCTCGATCAGCTTCCTGGTCACACCCACGGTCACACCGCCCGCCGTCTCGGCGAAAATGCCCTCCGTACGGGCCAGCAGCTTGATCGCGTCGACCACCTGCTCGTCGTTGACGTCCTCGACCGCGCCGCCGGTGCGGCGGGCGATGTCCAGGACGTACGGGCCGTCGGCGGGGTTGCCGATGGCGAGCGACTTGGCGATGGTGTTCGGCTTCTGGGGGCGTACGACGTCGTGGCCGGCCTTGAAGGCCGCCGACACCGGGGAGCAGCCCTCCGCCTGCGCGCCGAAGATCTTGTACGGCTTGTCCTCGACCAGGCCCAGCTTGATGAGCTCCTGCAGCCCCTTGTCGATCTTCGTCAGCTGCGAGCCGGACGCGATCGGGATGACGATCTGGTCGGGCAGCCGCCAGCCGAGCTGCTCGCAGATCTCGTACGCGAGCGTCTTCGAGCCCTCCGCGTAGTACGGGCGGAGGTTGACGTTCACGAAGCCCCAGCCCTCGCCGAGCGGGTCGCCGATGAGCTCGGAGCAGAAGCGGTTGACGTCGTCGTAGTTGCCCTCGATGCCGACCAGGTCACCGCCGTACACCGCGGCCATGACGACCTTGCCCTGCTCCAGGTCGTGCGGAATGAACACGCAGGAGCGGAAGCCGGCCCGGGCGGCGGCGGCGCCGACCGCGCCCGCCAGGTTGCCGGTGGAGGAGCAGGACAGGGTGGTGAAGCCGAAGGCGCGGGCGGCCTCCAGGGCCTGGGCGACGACGCGGTCCTTGAAGGAGTGCGTCGGGTTGCCGGAGTCGTCCTTGACGAAGAGCTTGCCCGGCTCGACGCCGAGCTCGCGGCCCAGGTTGTCGGCCTGGACGAGCTTGGTCCAGCCCGGGTTCAGGTTCGGCTTGTCCGCGACGTCGGCGGGGACGGGCAGCAGGGGCGCGTACCGCCAGATGTTCGCGGGCCCGGCCTCGATCCGCTTGCGCAGGGCCTCGGGGTCGCCGCTCGGCAGGTCGTACGCGATCTCGAGCGGCCCGAAACACTGCTCGCAGGCGAAGAGGGGGCCGAGGGCGAAGCGCTCACCGCATTCGCGACAGGAGAGCGCGGAGGCGGGCCCGAGGTCGACGTTCTGGGTGGTGTCCGGGGTGGCGACGGTCTGTACAGCCATGGAGGCGAGGCCCTTTCTCCTCATCTTCCTCATGGCGCACTTCGCCATGAGACGGATTTGGCACCTTCCCTAGCCGGGGCCTCGCGTTGCGCAGATGTGCGAGTGCCGACTGGAGGGTTGCCGGGGCTTCAACGGGCCGTATCCCTCTGCCCCTCTGGATGAGCGGTATTCGATTGTGTGCGCGGGGGACCCGACATGTGTCGGCCATCCGCGTTGTTCAAGACTGTAACCGAACCCCTGGACGCTCGAGATGGTCGTCCGATACGCGAGATGGAGATCACGTGCTGGAAGAGGTGGAGCGCTGGCTGGACCGGCGGTCCTGGTCCGTTGCGGAGCGACCGCTCGACCAGCTGCTCGCTGCGAAACGCGGGGCGACCCGCGGTACGACCGTCAGTGTCGTCCTGCCGGCGCTCAACGAGGAGGCGACGGTCGGCGAGATCGTCACCGTGATCCGCCGCGAGCTGATGTCCGGCGCCGTGCCGCTGGTGGACGAGCTGGTGGTGATCGACTCGGGCTCGACCGACCGTACGGCGGAGGTGGCGCGGGCGGCCGGGGCGCGGGTGGAGCGCCGGGACGCGATACTCCCCCGGATACCGGCGCTGCCCGGCAAGGGCGAGGTGCTGTGGCGGTCGCTGTTCGTGACGAGCGGCGACATCGTGTGCTTCGTCGACGCGGACCTGGTCGACTTCTCGGCGGACTTCGTGACCGGGATCGTGGGGCCGCTGCTGACCGACCCGTCCGTGCAGCTCGTGAAGGCGATGTACGACCGGCCGCTGGGCGGTGCCGTCGGCCAGGGCGGGCGGGTGACGGAGCTGGTGGCGCGGCCGCTGCTGAACCTGCACTGGCCGCAGCTGGCCGGGTTCGTCCAGCCGCTGGGCGGCGAGTACGCGGCGCGGCGCTCGCTGCTGGAGCGGCTGCCGTTCCCGGTGGGGTACGGGGTGGAGCTGGGCCTGCTGGTGGACGCGCTGCACACGGTGGGGCTCGACGCGCTGGCCCAGGTGGACGTGGGCGTGCGCAAGCACCGGCACCAGGACGACCGGGCGCTGGGGCGGATGGCGGCGGCGATCTACCGGACGGCGCAGCTGCGGCTGTCGCGGGGGCACCTGGTGCGGCCGCGGCTGACGCAGTTCGACCGGGGGGAGACGGGGTTCGTGCCGCGGACGCACGCGGTGGACACGGAGGAGCGGCCGCCGATGGCGAGTGTGGCGGAGTACACACGACGGCGGCGCGTGGCGTGACGGGCGTACGTTTGAGCGTTTCGGCTACGGGCTAGGTTCGTCTCCATGGCGCCCCAGATTCTCGTTGCTTCGAACAGAGGTCCGGTCAGCTACGTGCCGCGTGCGGACGGCACGCTCGACGCCCGGCGAGGCGGGGGCGGGCTGGTCTCGGGCCTGTCCGCGATCGGGCCGGACGCGGGGGCGCTGTGGGTGTGCGCGGCGCTGAGCGACGGCGACCGGGAGGCGGTGCGGCGCGGGATCTCCGAGCCCGGTGTGCGGATGCTCGACATCGACGCGGCGACGCACTCGGCGGCGTACAACGGCATCGCGAACTCGGTGCTGTGGTTCGTGCACCACATGCTGTACCAGACGCCGCTGGAGCCCGTGTACGACGCGGAGTTCCGGCGCCAGTGGGACGCGTACCGGCTGTACAACCGGGCCTTCGCGGCGGCGCTGGCGGCGGAGGCGGACCGGGACGCGACGGTGATCATCCAGGACTACCACCTGGCGCTCGCCCCCGGCATGCTGCGCGAGCTCCGCCCCGACCTGCGGATCGGGCACTTCTCCCACACGCCGTGGGCGCCGCCGGAGTACTTCCGGATGCTGCCGGACGACATCGCCGAGGAGCTGCTGCTCGGCATGCTGGGCGCGGACCGCCTCGGCTTCCTCACCTCGCGGTGGCGGCGCGCCTTCCAGGACTGCTGCCAGGCGGTGCTCGGGCACTACGACGGGATGGCGTACTGGCCCCGGGACCAGGAGCCGAGCTTCGAGTACCGCATCCCGGGCCATCAGCGGCGGCGGACGTACCTGGGCGTGCACGGCCTGGGCGCGGACGCGGACTTCCTGCGCGAGCGGTCGCGGCGGGCGGACGTGGACGACCGGATGGCGGCGCTGCGGGAGCAGATCGGCGGGGCGGACCGGCGCGTGATCGTCCGCGTGGACCGCACGGAGCTCTCCAAGAACATCGTGCGCGGCCTGCTGGCGTACCGCGCCCTCCTGGAACAGCGCCCGGAGTGGCACGAGCAGGTGGTCCACCTCGCCTTCGCCTACCCCTCCCGGCAGGACCTGCCCGTGTACCGCGAGTACACGGCGCGGGTGTCGCAGCTGGCGGACGAGATCAACGCGGAGTACGGCCGCGACGGCTGGACCCCCGTGATCCTCCACGTCGAGGACGACTTCGCCCGCTCGCTGGCCGCCTACCGCCTCGCGGACGTGGCCCTCGTCAACCCCATCCGCGACGGCATGAACCTCGTCGCCAAGGAGGTCCCCGTCGTCTCCGACCATGGCTGCGCGCTGGTGCTGTCGCGGGAGGCGGGCGCGTACGAGGAGCTGCGCGACGAGGCGATCACCGTGAACCCCTACGACGTGACCGGCACCGCCGAGGCGCTCCACGAGGCCCTGACGATGCCGACGGCGGAACGCGACGAACGCACGAAGCGCCTCGCCTCCGCGGCGACGGCGCTCCCGCCCCACCAGTGGTTCCTGGACCAGCTGCAGGCGCTGCGGGAGCTGGGTTAAGGGGCTCTTCCCCCACCCCCACGCCCGCCAGGGACGTGGGGGGAGGGGTGGGGGCTAACCCACCCCCACGCCCGCCAGGGACGTGGGGGGAGGGGTGGGGGCTAACCCACCCGGCGGGCCAGCGACTGCAGGAGGTCCACCACCGCCGACGGGCCCGGGACCGCCAGGTCCGCGCGGGTGGCGAGGTCGGGGACCTCGGCGCTGGCGCTGCAGATGAGGAGGCCCGGGGTGCCGTCGGAGCGGAGTTTCTCGACGGCCGCGAAGGCGGGGAGGTCACCGAGGTCGTCGCCGGCGTACAGGACCGTCGTGGCGCCGGTGGCGCGGACGTGGTCCATGAGGGCGACGCCCTTGTCCATGCCCGGGGGCCGCAGCTCCAGGACCAGGCGGCCGGGCTCCAGGACCAGGCCGTGGCGGGTGGCGAGGTCGGCGAGGGGCTCGCGGAGGGCGTCGAAGGCGGCCTGCGGGTCCTCCGCGCGGCGGGTGTGGACCGCGACCGCGCGGCCCTTCTCCTCCGTCCAGGTGCCGCGCCACGCGCCCGCGCGGTCCAGGACGTCCGGCAGCTCCGCGCGGACCGCCGCGACGCCCGGGTGCTCCGGGGCCGCGCGGACCGTGCCCGTCACGGCGTCCCAGCGCTCGGCGCCGTAGTGGCCGAGGACGACGAGGTGTTCCAGACCCGGTACGCCGGCGAAGCCGCCGTACCGTACCGCCACGCCCGCCGGGCGGCCGGTGATCACGGCGATGGACGCGACGTGCGGCGCCAGCGCCGCGAGGGCGGCGACCGCGCCGGGGTGGGCGCGCGCCTGCTCGGGGTCGTCGACGATCTCGGCGAGGGTGCCGTCGAAGTCGAGGCCGATGACCGCCCGCTCGGGATGGGCCAGGAAGGAGTCGAGGCCCTCGCGGCCGGCGCTGGTGGTGGGGCGCGGCAATGCGTTCTGTTCGGTGCCCATGAGCGGAAACCTATCCACGGGCGCCGGTGCACACACCTACCGCCGGGCCTCCCGCGCCGCCCGCACCCGCCGCAGCCGGTTGACCGTCACGGGGTCGTGCCGCAGCGCCCTCGGGTCGTCGAGGAGCGCGTTGAGCAGCTGGTAGTAGCGCGTCGGCGACAGGCCCAGCTGCTCCCTGATCGCCCGCTCCTTCACACCGGGGCCCGGCCACGAGCGGCGCTCCATGGCCAGGACGGCCTGATCACGAGCACTGAGGTCGGCGGTCATATGAAGAACATAGCGACTCGGGCTACTCGGCCGCTTCCGCGTCCGTCGCCACCTTCGCTATCCCCTGCAGCACCGCCTCCGGGTCCCCGTCCGGCGCCACCGCCTGGCCGATGGTGCGCTTGACGCTCTCGCTGACCTTCGCCCACGACGTCTCGCCCACCGGGTACAGCTCCGACGTCGGCAGTGTGTCCAGGAACGGCTTCAGGTCCGCGTGCTCGGGGTCGGCGGCCATCGCGCTGTTCGCGGTGACGGTGACCGGGAGGATGTCGTACCGGTCGGAGAACTCCAGCACGTTCTTGTCCTGGTAGACGAAGTCCAGGAACGCGCCGGCCTCCCGCCGGTGGCCGTTCTGCTTGAAGGCCATCATCCAGTCGGCGACGCCCATCGACGCCTTGGGCCTGCCGTCGGCGCCCGGCAGCGGCACCGTGCCGACCTTCACGCCCGCCTTCTCGGCCGTCTGCATCAGCGTCGGGTGCCCGTTGAGCATGCCGACCTCGCCGCGCGTGAAGGCGTCGAACGCCTGCTGCCGGTCGAGCTTGCCGGGCGCGACGGGGCCGGTCAGGCCGGGGCCGACGAGCTCGTTCTTGAGCCACGTGAAGGTCTTGACGTTGTCGACGGAGTCGATCTCGTACGAACCGCCGCTGTCGTCGCGGTAGCCGCCGCCCCCGCTGAGCATCCACTGCATGGTCTCGGCCTGGGCCTCCTCGGAGCCCAGCGGCAGCGCGAAGGGGTACTTCACGCCCTCGTCCTTCAGCTTGGCGGCGGCCGCGGCGAGGTCGGCCCAGGTCTTCGGCGGCTTGACGCCGGCCTTGTCGAAGAGGCCCTCGTTGAAGAAGAGCAGCCGCGTGCTGGCGGCGAACGGCATGCCGTACTGCACCCGGTCGACCTCGCCGGCGCGGGCCAGCAGCGGCAGGAAGGCGGCCTGGGTGGGGACGGAGAGCAGTTCCTCCGCCTTGTAGAGCTTGCCCTGCTTGGCGTAGTCGGCGTACGCGCCGATCTGCGCGAGGTCGGGCGCCTCGCCGCGGTTCACCATCTCGGCGACCTCGCGGTCGACGTCCTTCCAGGACAGCACCTTCACATCGATCTTGATGTGCGGGTGGGTCTTCTCGAACTCCCTGGCAACGTTGTCCCAGTACGTCTTCGACGTGTTGGACTCGTTGCTTCCGTAGTCGGCGGCGACCAGCCTGAGGGTGACGTCCTCGGAGTCACCCGCCCCGCAGGCGGACAGGCTCGCCGTCATGCCGAGTGCGGCCACCGCCGCGGTCAGTCCCAGAGAGCGGCGTCGCTGCACAGCCTTGTCCCACCTTCATTCACCTACCGAGGGGATGAGGTCTACACCACTGGGTATCGCTTCCACAACTCGGGTCTGCTAGACCGGCAGGGACCTGTACGCGTACGAACGCCGTAGGAGTCCCTCGCATGTCCCGTACCGCAGCAGAGATTGCCACCCAGCCGGCCTGCTGGCGCCGCGCCGCCGAGGCCGCCGCGTCGTTCGCGGAGGGGCTCCCGCGCCCCGGCGAGCGGGTCGCCGTGACCGGGTGCGGCACGTCGTGGTTCATGGCGATCGCGTACGCCGCGCTGCGGGAGGTGGCGGGGCACGGCGAGACGGACGCCTTCGCGGCCTCGGAGTTCCCGTCCTCGCGCGCGTACGACCGGGTCGTGGCGATCACCCGCTCCGGGACGACGACCGAGGTGCTGCGGCTGCTGGACGAGCTGCGCGGGCGCGGGGTGGCCACGCTGGCGCTGACCGCCGACCCCAGGACGCCGGTGATGGGGGCGGCGGACGCGGTGGCGGTGCTGGACTGGGCGGACGAGGAGTCGGTGGTCCAGACGCGGTTCGCGACGACGGCGCTGGCGTTCCTGCGGGCGGGGCTCGGTGACGTACCGGGTGTGAAGCCGGTCGGCGAGGCGGCGGTGGACGCGGAGCTGGCGGTGACGGAGCCGCTGCCGGAGGCGGTGCTCGCGGCCGAGCAGTGGACGTTCCTGGGGCGGGGCTGGGCGTACGGGCTGGCGCTGGAGGCGGGGCTGAAGATGCGTGAGGCGGCGGGCGCGTGGACGGAGGCGTACCCGGCCATGGAGTACCGCCACGGCCCCATCGCGATCACCGGTCCGGGGCGGGTCGCGTGGGTCTTCGGCGCGCTGCCGGAGGGCCTGGCGGCCGAGGTGGCGCGGGTGGGCGGCACGCTGCACGCCCACGCGACGGCGGATCCGATGGCGGACCTGATCCGGGCGCAGCGGCTGGCGGTGGCGCTGGCGGAGGCGAAGGGGTACGACCCGGACCGGCCGCGCAACCTCACGCGGAGCGTGATCCTGACCCCGTAGCCGTGGGCAGGGCCGTACGGAAAGCGTTTTGTATGCGGTGACAACAATCCACGAAAGTGGACTAGACCTTTCACGGGTTCACGAGCCACACTGTCTCCGTGAGACGACACGTCATCGCCCTCGATGTGGGCGGCACCGGCATGAAGGCCGCCCTGGTCGGAGCCGACGGGGCGCTGCTGTACGAGGAGCGCCGCGCGACCGGCCGGGAGCGCGGCCCCGACGCGGTCGTGGAGTCCATCCTCGGCTTCGCCGCGGACCTGCACGCCCACGGCCGCGAGCGGTACGGCACCGGCGCCGTGGCCGCCGGTGTCGCCGTGCCCGGCATCGTCGACCGTGACCGCGGCGTCGCCGTCTACGCCGCCAACCTGGGCTGGCGCGACGTCCCGCTCCGCACCCTGCTGTCCGAACGGCTCGGCGGGCTGCCCGTCGCCCTCGACCACGACGTACGCACCGGCGGGCTCGCCGAGGGCCGCGTCGGGGCGGGCCAGGGCACCGACCGGTTCCTCTTCGTCCCGCTGGGCACCGGCATCGCGGGCGCCATCGGCATCGGCGGCACCATCGAGGCCGGCGCCCACGGCCACGCCGGCGAGCTCGGCCACATCGTCGTCCGCCCCGGCGGCCCCGCCTGCGGCTGCGGCCAGCGCGGCTGCCTGGAGACCCTCGCCTCGGCCGCCGCCGTCAGCCGGGCCTGGGCGGCGGCCTGCGGCGACCCGGCCGCGGACGCGGCGGACTGCGCCAAGGCCGTCGAGTCGGGCGACGAGCGGGCCGTACGCGTCTGGCGCGAGGCGATCGACGCGCTCGCCGACGGGCTGGTCACGGTGCTCACCCTGCTGGACCCCCGCACGCTCATCATCGGTGGCGGTCTCGCCGAGGCCGGGGAAACGTTGTTCACACCCCTGAGGGCGGCCGTCGAGGAGCGGGTCACGTTCCAGAAGCTGCCCGCCATCGTGCCGGCGGCCCTCGGGGACACCGCCGGATGCCTGGGCGCGGGCCTCCTCGCCTGGGATCTGCTCTCCACGGACCCCGCCCCTGACTCGGAGGTACCCGCCTGATGGCCGATCGCACTGTTCTCGCCGGCGCCCGCGTGGTGCTGCCGACCGGGACCGTCGACAGCGGGCGGGTGATCGTCGAGAACGGCCGGATCGCCGAGCCCGCCCACGTACCCGACGGCGTCCCGGCGGTGGACCTCGCCGGGCACTGGGTCGTCCCCGGCTTCGTCGACCTGCACAACCACGGCGGCGGCGGCGCGTCCTTCACCTCCGGCACGGTCGAGGAGGTCCTCCAGGGCGTCCACACGCACCGGCTGCACGGCACCACCACCCTCGTCGCCTCCACCGTCACCGGCGACATGGACTTCCTCGCGCACCGCGCGGGCGAGCTGTCCGAACTCGCCGAGCAGGGCGACATCGCCGGCATCCACTTCGAGGGCCCCTTCATCTCCCCCTGCCGCAAGGGCGCCCACAGCGAGGGGCTGCTGCGCCACCCGGACCCGGCCGAGGTGCGCAAGCTCGTCGACGCCGGGCGCGGCCACGCCAAGATGGTCACCCTCGCCACCGAACTGCCCGGCGGCATCGACTCCGTACGCCTGCTCGCCGAGCACGGCGTCATCGCCGCCATCGGGCACACGGACGCCACGTACGAGCAGACCGTCGAGGCCATCGAGGCGGGCGCCACCGTCGCCACGCACCTGTTCAACGCCATGCCGCCGCTCGGCCACCGCGCCCCCGGCCCCATCGCCGCGCTGCTGGAGGACGAGCGGGTCACCGTCGAGCTCATCAACGACGGCACGCACCTGCACCCGGCGGCGCTGGAGCTGGCGTTCCGTCACGCGGGCGCGGCACGGGTCGCCTTCATCACCGACGCGATGGACGCGGCGGGCTTCGGCGACGGCGTCTACCACCTCGGCCCGCTGGAGGTCGAGGTGCGCGACGGCGTGGCCCGACTGGTGGAGGGCGGCTCGATCGCGGGCTCCACGCTCACCCTCGACACCGCCTTCAGACGCGCCGCGACGGTCGACGGACTGCCCGTCGAGTCGATCGTCCAGGCACTCTCCGCCAACCCGGCGAAGCTGCTCGGCCTGTACGACAGGGTCGGCTCGCTGGAGCCGGGCAAGGACGCGGACCTGGTCGTCCTGGACGCCGACTTCACGCTCAAGGGCGTGATGCGCAAGGGCGCCTGGGTGATCGAGCCCCAGCTGGGCTGATTCCGGCCCGTGTCGACGCGGGGCGCCGGCCTGAGCGGCAAGACACCCTCTAGGCCAACCGCCCCGCGTTTGGCATGATCAGGGCCCGGAAGACGCGAAAGACGACTGGGCTGGGGGGTGCGCCACCACATGATCCTCACCGTCACCCTCAACACCGCCCTCGACCTCACCTACACCGTCGGCGCCCTGGTGCCGAGGTCGTCCCACCGCGTCACCGACGTCATCGAACGCCCCGGCGGCAAGGGCCTCAACGTCGCCCGCGTCCTCGCCTCGCTCGGCCACGAGACGGTGGTCACCGGCTTCGCCGGCGGCGCCACCGGCGAGGTCGTCCGCGGCCTGCTCGCCCCGCTGCCCGGCGTGCGCGACGCACTCGTACCGATCGCGGGCGCCACACGCCGCACGGTCGCCGTCGTCGACGCCTCCACCGGCGAGACCACGCAGCTCAACGAACCCGGCCCGGTCGTCTCCCCCGCCGAGTGGTCGGCGTTCCTCTCCTCGTACGACGCCCTCGTCGGCGGGGCGAGCGCCGTCGCACTGTGCGGCAGCCTGCCGCCCGGGGTGCGCGTCGGCGCGTACGCGGAGCTGATCCGCCGCGCCCGCGCCGCCGGCGTACCCGTGCTGCTCGACACCAGCGGCGAGCCGCTGCGCCGGGGCATCGCCGCCCGCCCCGACATCGCCAAGCCCAACGCCGACGAGCTCGCCCACCTCACCGGCGCCCGCGAGCCGCTGCCCGCCACCCGCGACGCCCGCCGCCGGGGCGCCCACGCCGTGGCCGCCTCGCTCGGCCCGGACGGGCTGCTCGCGGTGACCCCCGACGGCACCTGGCGGGCGGCGCCGCCCGCGCCGGTGAAGGGCAACCCGACGGGCGCGGGCGACTCGGCGGTCGCCGGGCTGCTGTCCGCGCTGGTCGAGGGCGAGGCCTGGCCGGAGCGCCTGCGCCGCGCGGTGGCGCTGGCGACGGCGACCGTGCGGGCCCCGGCCGCCGGCGAGTACGACCCCCGGACGTACCAGGAGCTCCTGGACCGGATCACGGTGACGGAGCTGGTCGCAGCCGCGTAAACGGAGCCCTACGGAGGTCCCCGAGATGCCCCTCGTTCCCACCGGCGAGCTCATCGCCCAGGCCAGGGCGGCGCGGCGCGCGGTCGCCGCGTTCAACGTCATCACGCTGGAGCACGCGGAGGCCATCGCGGCCGGGGCCGAACGGACGGGGGCGCCCGCCATCCTCCAGATCTCCGAGAACGCCGTGCGGTTCCACGGCGGCGACCTCTCCGCCATCGCCGCCGCCGCGTCCGCCGTCGCCCGCGGCTCCACCGCCCCGCTCGGCCTCCACCTCGACCACGTCGTCTCCCGCGACCTGCTGCACGCGGCGTACGCCGAGGGCTTCGGCTCGGTGATGTTCGACGCCTCGAAACGTCCGTACGGCGACAACGTCAAGGCCACCGCCGAGGCGGTGCGCTGGGGCCACGAGCGCGGCATGTGGGTCGAGGCGGAGCTGGGGAGGATCGGCGGCAAGGACGGCGAACCGCCGCTGGACGCCCACACCCCCGGGGTGCGTACGGACCCGGCCGAGGCCGCCGCCTACGTCGCCGACACCGGGGTCGACGCCCTGGCCGTCGCGGTCGGCTCCACCCACGCCATGACCACGCGCACGGCGACCCTCGACCACACCCTCATCGCCGCCCTGCGCGACGCCGTCCCGGTCCCCCTGGTGCTCCACGGCTCCTCGGGCGTCCCGGACCCCGAGCTCCGCGCGGCGGTCGCCGCCGGCATGACGAAGATCAACATCGGTACCGCCCTGAACACGGCCTTCACGGGCGCGGTGCGCGCCTTCCTGGACGCCGACGCCGACGCCGGCGCCTCGACCGTCGACCCCCGGAAATACCTCGTCCCCGCTCGCGAGGCGATGACGGGGACGGTGGCGCACTTCCTGACGGTCCTCGGCTGACCGAGGACCGGCCGATCAGGGCGTCCTGACCTCGAGCCAGTCGAGGATGGCGTTGCACTGGTTGCCCTGCTCGCACGAGATCTTGAGCTCGTTCTCGCCCTCCTTGAGGGTGACCGGCGCCCAGGTGGTCTGCCAGTTCTTCTCCCAGTTCGGGTCCGTGGAGCTGATGAAGTTCTTCAGACCGAGGGGGTTCGAGTTCGCCTTGCCGTTGACGGTCAGCGTGGCGTTGGCGTCCTGCGCGGGGATGGCGTAGCGCACGTACAGCTTGTACTCGCCCGCCTTGTCGACCTTCGCCTTCCAGGTGACGGAGGCGCCGACGGCGTTGAAGCCCGTCACGTACGCACCCTCGGTGCCTTCGGCGCCCTTCACGTCCTTGGCCAGCACGGCGGGCGCGCCCAGCTGCAGCGTCGCCGCGTCCTGCTTCGGCAGCTCCTGCGGCTTGTCGTCCTCGCCGCCCTTGGAGGGCTCGCCGCTCGGGGACTCCTGGGCCTGGGAGGCGGGGGCCGACGGGCCGGCCTGGTCGCCCTTGTCCTTGTCGCCGGTGTTGGTCAGGACCGCGACCGTGATGCCGATCACCACGACCAGGACGACCGCGATGGCGCCGATCAGCAGGCCCTTGGTGTTGGGGCCACCACCCCGGCCGCCGCGCTGCGGGGCCTGCGGGGGCATCGCCTGGGGCGGCGGGCCGTACGTCTCGGGCGCGGCGTACTGCGGCGCGGGACGCTGCTGCGGCGGGACCTGGGCGTGGCCGTAGCCGCCGTACTGGCGCTCGCCGACCGCGCGGACCTGGTTGTACGACGTTCTCGGCACACCGGGCTGCGCGCCCGCCGCGGGACCGGGATAGCCGTAGCCGCCCTGGCGCGGGGCCTGCGCCCCCGCCGCCTGCCCGTCCGCGTACAGGTAGCCGAACGGATCGTCGTCCTCGGGCGTGCCCGCGCCGTTGCCGTTGTTACCGGCAGCCATCCCTGGTCACTCCTCATCCCTGCTCGCCAGCGGTCACCGACCCGGGCGAGCCTACCCCGAATGGCCTAGGGGGTCCCCCGTGGATCTTGCCGGGCTCGCGTGGCCTGGCACGGGCATCTGCCCCCGCTCCCTGATCCGGCCTGATCCACGGGCGACCCCCTACCCAGCCCGTCGGTGAACCTTGGAGCGGGAGCGCTTCTCTATGTACATGCGCTGGTCAGCGGAGTTCAGGACCTCTTCGACGGACATTCCGCACTCCGCCCAGCCGATGCCGAAACTCGCCCCCACCCGGACCGCGCGGCCGTCGACCCGGATGGGCGGGATGATCGCGTTCCGCAGCCGGACGGCGAGGTCGGCGGCGTCGGCCGCGCCGAGGCCGTCGGCGAGGACGACGAACTCGTCGCCGCCGAGCCGGGCGACGGTGTCGCCGTCCCGGACGCCGGCGGTGAGGCGGCGGGCCACCTCGATGAGGACCGCGTCACCGGTGTGGTGCCCGAACCGGTCGTTGATCGACTTGAAGCCGTCGAGGTCGCAGAAGAGGACCGCGAGCCCCTTCGTACCGTCGTCGACGTCGTTGTCGGCGGGCGGCGCGACCGTGTGGACGTGGTGGTCGTACGCCCCGGCGGCGTCGGGACCGAAGTCGAACCCGTGGCCGTGGTTCTGCTGGGGCGGGTGCGGGTGCTGGTTCTCGTACTCGTAGTCGAACTCGTACGCGGCGCTCTCGGGGGCGTACGCGTCCGGCGGCGACGCCGCCGACCGGACCGCCTGCGGGCGCGCGCACAACCGGGAGCTGAGGCGGGCGCGGAGCTCGGCGCTGTTGGGCAGGCCCGTCAGCGCGTCGTGCGAGGCGCGGTGGGCGAGCTGGAGCTCGTGGCGCTTGCGCTCCTCGATGTCCTCGACGTGGGTGAGCAGGAAGCGCGGCCCGTCGGCGGTGTCGGCGACCACCGAGTTCCGCAGGGACACCCAGACGTACGTGCCGTCGCGGCGCCCGAGGCGCAGTTCGGCGCGGCCGCCCTCGGCGGAGGTGCGCAGCAGGGTGCCGATGTCCTCGGGGTGGACGAGGTCGGCGAAGGAGTAGCGCCGCATGACGGAGGCGGGACGGTTCAGCAGCCGGCACAGCGCGTCGTTGGCGCGCAGCAGCCGGCCGTGCTGGTCGCCGCCCATCTCGGCGATGGCCATGCCGGAGGGCGCGTACTCGAAGGCCTGGCGGAACGACTCTTCACTGGCCCGCAGGGCCTGCTGCTCGCGCTCCAGGCGGACCAGCGCCCGCTGCATGTTTGCTCTCAGTCGGGCGTTGCTGATCGCAATCGCGGCCTGCGAGGCGTACATCTGGAGCGCCTCCTGGCCCCAGGGGCCGGGGCGGCGGCCGTTGCGGGGCCGGTCGACGGAGATGACGCCGAGGAGCTCGCGGCCGCTGCCCGAGGCGTACATCGGGGCGTACAGGCGGTCGCGGGGGTGCCACTCGTCCTCGAAGCGGGGCTCGGGGCCCTCGGTGTGCCACTGGGGGACGTCGTCCTCTATCAGGACCCAGCCCTCGGTGTGCGGGATGAAGCGCAGGTCCCCCCACGCCTCGCCCATGGACAGGCGGCGCTCCCAGGAGGCGCGCGAGCCGACCCGGCCGGTGATCAGCGCTTCGGCGGCGGCGCTGCCGGCGAAGGCGGCGACGACCAGGTCACCGTCGGGGCGTACGAGGTTGACGCAGGCCAGCTCGTAGCCGAGGCCTTGGATGACACCGTCGGCGACGGTTTGCAGCGTGTCGGCCAGACTGCGGGCCGTGTTGAGGTTGGCGACGACCTGATGCAGCTGCCGCAGGGTCGCAAGACGGACGTACGGCTCCGACTCGGTCTCCATTGCTCGCTCTCCCCGAGACCTCGACAGCAACTCCAGGGTTCTCATCGGCGCTCGTGTTGCACTTCATCGGCCACTGAATCACAGCGAGCTGCGCACCCGGTACACAGGGTCAACAATTCCCGGGCTCTGTGACTCAAGTCACAAACGGTGGGGTCGGGGCGCGTGGGAGGCACTGCGGCGCGGCGTTCCTTTGCTTCCGGCAACTCCCCGGCCGCTTCCGGCACGGGGTCCTAGGACCCGGCTGGTCCCTTGGGCCGATGCGGCCGGTAGGCGGGCAAGGTTAGCGTTCCGGGTGTGTTCCCGACGACCCCGCCTTCAGCCCCCGCCGTCCCCCATCCTGAGGGGGTGAGCAACGACGAGTTCCGTGCCGCCATGTCGCGGCTGGCCGCGGGTGTGGTGCTGGTGACCGCCGTCGAGCCCCCGCTGGGCGAGGACGTCGGCATGACGGCGACGGCCTTCATGTCGGTGTCGCTGGACCCGCCGCTGGTCATGGTCAGCCTGCGCAACGGCTCCCGCATGGACGACCTGCTGGACGAGCAGCCGCTGTGGGGCGTCTCGGTGCTCGCCGAAAGCCAGCGGCACGTCGCGGGGCGCTTCGCGATGAAGGGCCGCATCAGCGACCGGCTGCTGTTCGCCGACATCCCGTACACGCGCGGCGAGGAGAGCGGCGCGCCCCTGGTGGGCGGGGCCCTGGCCACCCTGGAGTGCCGTACCGAACAGCGCGTGGTGGCGGGCGACCACACCCTGGTGATCGGCCGCGTGCTCGGCGCCGACTTCCCCAGCCCGCAGGGCGAGCCCCTGCTGTACTTCCGCGGCAAGTACCGCCACCTGAGCTGAGGCCCGGTGAGGTGACTACGACCAGTCGCGGGACGAGCGTCCGCGCTTGGTCTCGGCGCGCTGCTTCTTCTCCCGCAGGCGGCGCTCGTTGATCCCCCGGGGGATCTTCGTCGCGCGGCGCGGCTTCGGCGGCGGAGCCGTCGCCTCCGCCAGGAGGGACGCCAGCCGCACCGCCGCCGTCTCGCGGTTGCGCCACTGCGAGCGGTGCTCCGAGGCGCGGACGCTGACCACGCCGTCCACCAGGCGCCCGCCGAGCCGCTGGAGCGCCCGCTCCTTCCAGACCGGCGGGAGCGACTCCGTACGCGCGAGGTCGAAGCGCAGCTCCACCTGCGAGTCGCTGGTGTTCACGTGCTGTCCGCCCGGCCCGGACGACCTGGAGAAACGCCACATGAGCTCGGCCTCCGGCAGGGAGACCGAGCCACGGATGACATAGGGACCGGACATGCCCACCATGGTCGCCTCTCTGGCGCGGTCACGTCACCCCGTTTTCCCCGCGTTCCCGCTTCAGGAACCAATGCGCCCCGCCCCGCGTTATGTGCAGTGACGCCAGTCAAGAACGACGCCAGTCAAGAATTACGAAGGGGACTCCATGGCTGTAAGCCTGTCCAAGGGCGGCAATGTCTCGCTGACCAAGGAGGCGCCGGGTCTGACCGCCGTCACCGTGGGCCTCGGCTGGGACGTCCGCACCACCACGGGCACCGACTTCGACCTCGACGCCTCCGCCATCGGCGTCGACGCCTCCGGCAAGGTCGTATCCGACGGCCACTTCGTCTTCTTCAACAACAAGTCGACGCCGGACCAGACCATCGTCCACACCGGTGACAACCGCACCGGCGAGGGCGGCGGCGACGACGAGCAGATCAACGTCAACCTCGCGGGCCTGCCCGCCGACGTGGACAAGATCGTCTTCCCGGTCTCCATCTACGACGCGGTCAACCGCTCGCAGAACTTCGGCCAGGTGCGCAACGCCTACATCCGCATCGTCAACCAGGCCGGCGGCGCCGAGATCGCGCGCTACGACCTGAGCGAGGACGCCGCCACCGAGACCGCCATGGTCTTCGGCGAGCTGTACCGCAACGGCACCGAGTGGAAGTTCCGCGCCGTCGGCCAGGGGTACGCCTCGGGCCTGGAGGGCATCGCCCGCGACTTCGGCGTCAACCTCTGACGCGTCGCCCCCTTCGGTACGGCCCCGGCGGCGAAGACCGCGCCGGGGCCCCAGGGGGTGTCCGGCGGATCATGCTGGGCTCGCGGCGTCATGCGACGCCGTCTCCCGCGTTGTCGTCGGTCGCCACTGCTCCGCAGTGGCTCTCTCCTCCGCCTTGGATCCGACGCCACATGACGCCGCTCGCTTATCCAGCCTGACCCGCCGGACACCCCCTACTGTTTCGGCATGATCGTCGAACCGCTGGAGGTCCGGGAGGACGGCTCGCTGCCCGGCCCGCTCCTCACCGAGCTGACCGAGCTGTACGCGTCGAACCGGGAGTTCCAGCAGCTCAGCGGGGACTTCCCGGACCCCGGCGACATCCGGCCCGAGCAGGTCGCCGCCTCGCTCGCCGAGGAACTGGCGCACCCGGACGCCGAGGTGCTGCTCGCCCGTTCGGCGGGGCACGTCATCGGCGTCTCGGTGACCCGGGCGCACCACCCCACCGACCCCGACGACCCGGACCCCTGGATCGGGCTGCTCATGGTCCACGCCCGCGACCACCGCGTCGGCTTCGGCCGCGAGCTCGCCGAGATCGTCGAGAAGCGCTTCCGGGAGGCGGGCCGCCAGGGCGTCAGGCTGGCGGTCCTGGAGAACAACCCCAAGGCGGTCGCCTTCTGGAGGGCGCTCGGGTACGAGGAGCTCGACCGCCGCAAGGACCTGCGGCTCGGCCGCGACTCCGTCGTCATGCGGAAGGCGCTGTAGGCCACGCGCGGGGCCTCCCGGGGACCTCGGACCTCGTCACGGCCGGGCCGGGCGTTCACCGCCGTACAGCCAGACGTCCCACACCGCGTCCAGGTCTTTGCCGGCCCTGCCCTCCACGTACCGCGTGAAGTCCGCGGTCGAGGCGTTGCCGTGCCGGTGCTCCGCCGGCCAGCCGCTCAGGATCGAGAAGAAGGTGTCGTCGCCGACGGCCTGGCGGATCTTGTGCAGGACCATCGCGCCCCGGCCGTAGACGGGCGCGTCGGAGATCCGCTCCGCCGACGGCGGAGCGGCGGGCGGGAAGGCCCAGTTCGCCGCGTCGGCGAAGGCCTCCTCGAAGTTCTCCTGCGCGGGCTTGGCCTCGAAGTCCTCCGCGTACAGCCACTCGGCGTACGTCGCGAAGCTCTCGTTGAGCCACATGTCACGCCACGACTCCGGCGAGACCGAGTTCCCGTACCACTGGTGGGCCAGCTCGTGGACGACGAACTCCACCGTGAAGGTGTCCGCCGCGAAGAAGGGCCGGGTCTGTGTCTCCAGCGCGTACGGCACGTCGACGGTCGGGTCCACGATCGCGCCGACGGAGGAGAAGGGGTACGGGCCGAAGTTCTCCACCTCCCACTCCAGCAGCTCGGGGATGCGGGCGAGCAGCTCCGGGTCCGCCTCGGAGCCCTTGGTGGCGGTGTGGACGGGCAGCCCGGACGGCGTGCGCGAGACCTTGGTCTCGTACCGGCCCACGGCGACCGTCGCGACGTAGCTCGCCATCGGCTCGGCGGAACGCCAGGCGTACGTCGCACGCCCGCGCCGCGTGCGGTGCTCCTTCAACTCGCCGTTCGACAGGGCCTCGTACCCCTCGGGGACGGTGACGGTGACCGCGTACGTGGCCTTGTCGCCGGGATGGTGGTTGCCGGGGAACCACGTCATGGAGCCGGTCGGCTGGCCCAGCGCCAGAGCCCCGTCGGAGGACTTCAGCCAGCCCTCCTCGGCGTCCTCGTCGGTGAAGGTGAGCGGGACGCCGGAGTAGCGGATCACGGTACGGAAGGTGGCGTCGTCGGCGAGGGCGCTCGCGGGCCGGACGGTCAGCTCCTCGCCGGAGCGGCTCACGGCGGCGGGCTCGCCGTCGACGGTGGCGGACCGCACCGTCAGCCCGGCCAGGTCGAGGTTGAAGGCGCTGAGGGCCTGGGTGGCGCGGGCGGTGATGTCGGCGGTGCCGGTGAGGCGGCCGGTGGCGGGGTCGTAGTCGAGGGTGAGGGCGTAGTGCCGGACGTCGTAGCCGCCGTTGCCGAGGCGGGGGAAGTACGGGTCGCGCAGGCCGGCGGCGCCGGGCTCGGCCGCCACGGCCGCGCCGCCGCCGCTCGTACAGCCCGCGGTGAGGGTTCCGGCGAGCAGCAGGGCGGCGGCGGTCCGCACACGTCTCCGTAAGGGTCGGTGATCCACGCACCGATCCTACGGACGGCCCGCGGTCACTTGCCCAGCGAGGCGACGCCCGCCTGGGCGTACTTCTCGTCGAGGTCGCCGCTGGGCGCGCCCGCCACGCCGATGCCCGCGATCGGCGCGCCGTCGGCCGCGACCGGGGCGCCGCCGCCGAGGAAGAGGGTGCCCGGGATGTCCTTGAGGTTCGGCGCGTTCTGGAGGCGCTTGGCGAGCTCGGACGTCGGGGCGTTCCAGGAGACGGCGGTGAACGCCTTGCGGATGGCGGAGTCGTACGACTGCGGGCCGGCGCCGTCGCCGCGCAGGGTGACGAGGGTGGTGCCGTTGCGGTCGACGACGGCGACCGTGACGCGCTGGTTCTCCTTCTCGGCGGCCTTGAGGGCGGCCTGCGCGGCCTTGGTGGCGGCGTCGATGGTGAGGTGCCGCGTGGTGCGCAGGTTGTGGTCGGAGGCGTCGACCGTCTGCGCGGGCGCGGCGGCCGGGGCGGCGGGCGCGGCGGCGTTCGCCGATATCGCGCCGAAGGTACCGGCGGACAGGGCGGCGGCGGCGACGGCACCGGTCAGGACGCGGGCGCGCAGCGACATCTTCTTCACGGGGACTCCTTCGCACGGCTCGCACGGCTCTACGGCTCGTACGGCTCGTATGGTTCACGCGGTTCGGGGAGGGCTACGTCTTCGATCCTGGGGCCGCCGACGGGGGTCCGGGGTCAGCCGATCGGTTGATGCCGCGCCGCCGTGCCCGGGTGAGGATGGCGGCGTATGACGGTCGTATGGACAAGGAGCGTGCCGTGGAGCAGGACGCCGACGCCCGCAGGCTGGCGCGGGTGATGCACGCCGCGTTCTTCGCGCTGCTCGGCGCCTCGCTGGTGCGGTTCCTGCTGCGCCACCCGTGGGCGGAGCTCGGCCCGTGGGTGGTGGGCCTTTCGGCGGCGCTCGCGGTGCTGTACGTCCTGCCGAGCCCGCGCCGGCTGGCCTGGCTGGGCACCGTCGTCGCCGTGTGGGTGGTGCTGGTGGTGCTGGCGCCGAGCTTCGCGTGGTGCGCGGTGCCGCTCTTCTACACCGGGCTGCGCACGCTGCCGCCGCGCGCCGCGCTCGCGCTGGTGGTGCTGCTGACGGCGTTCGTGGTCGCGGCGCAGCTGCGGTTGTCGGACGGCGCCCTGGACCCGAACGTGCTGGTCGCGCCGCCCGCCGTCGCGGCGATCGCCACCGCCGTGTTCCTGCACACGCGGCGGCAGGCCGACCGGCTGGCGGCGACCGAACGGCGCGAGGGCACCCTCGCCGAACGGCAGCGGCTGTCGATGGAGATCCACGACACCCTGGCGCAGGGCCTGTCCAGCCTGCGCATGCTGCTCCAGGCCGCCGACCGCACCTGGGACGTCGACCCGGCGACCGCGCGCCGCCATGTGCGTACGGCCGCGGCGATCGCCGAGCGCGACCTCGCCGAGGCGCGCCGCTTCGTCCACGACCTGGCGCCCGCCGACCTCGCGGGCGGCGCGGACCTGGAGGACGCGCTCGCCGCCCTCGCGGCCCGCGAATCGGCCCGTGCACCGGCCCGTGCACCGGCACGCGAGTCCGCCGGAGGGCCGGCTGGCGACGCGACCGACGCCGCGACCCGCGAATCGGCCGGCGACTCGGCCCGCGAATCGACCGCCGCCGCGACCCGTGACTCGGCCGGCGACTCGGCCCGCGACGCGACCCGCGAATCTGCCCGCGACGCGGCCGGCTTCCCGGTCGCCTTCCGCGTCGACGGCACGCCGATCGCCGCCCTGCCCGACCGGGTGCGCTCCGCGCTGCTGCGCATCGCGCAGGGCGCGCTCGCCAACGTCCGCGAGCACGCGGGCGCGACCTCCGCCGCGCTGACCCTGACCTACCTGGACGACCAGGTCGTGCTCGACATCGCGGACGACGGCCGCGGTTTCGACCCCGCCGCCGTACGCAAGGGCCTCCGCGGCCACGGCCTGCCCGCGATCCGGGCGCGCGCCGAACAGCTCGGCGGCACCCTCACCATCGAATCCGCGCCCGGCGAGGGCACGGTCCTGTCGGTCTCGATCCCCCTGGAGCCCCCGCGATGAGCGCCGTACGCATTCTGCTCTGCGACGACCACGCCGTCGTACGCGCCGGGCTGCGCGCCCTGCTCGCCAGCGCGCCCGGCATCGATGTCGTCGGCGAGGCGGGCGGCGGCGAGGAGGCGGTCGCCATGGCCGCCAAGCTGACTCCGGACGTCGTCCTGATGGACCTCCAGCTCGGGGAGGGCATCGACGGTGTGGAGGCCACGCGCCGCATCGCCTCGCCCGAGGTGCGGGTGCTGGTCCTCACGACGTACGACACGGACGCCGACGTCACCCGCGCCGTCGACGCGGGCGCCACCGGCTACCTGCTGAAGGCGGAGCGTCCGGAGGAGCTGTTCGCCGCGATCCACGCCGCGGCGGAGGGCCGCCGGGCCCTGAGCCGCACCGTCCCGCAGCACCGCGCCCCCTCCCTCACCCATCGGGAGCTGGACATCCTGGGCCAGCTGGCCCGGGGCCTCGGCAACCGGGAGATCGCGCGGGCGCTCTTCATCAGCGAGGCGACGGTCAAGACGCACCTGGGCCGCATCTACGCGAAACTCGGCGTGGACACGCGCGCGGGCGCGGTGGCGGTGGCGAAGGAGCAGCGCCTGCTGCCATGACGGCGGCCGGCGGTGATGCGGCCGGCGCTGATGCGGGGGCGCTCCCGTGGGCGTGACACCATCGACCACGTGCTCGACATCGGCTACTCCCTCTCCCGCCGCTTCCCCGACCCCCCGCAGACCGACTACCGCCACGCGGACGTCCACGCCCTGCGGCACGACCTCTTCTGCGGCGACGTGTACCTCGCCGACACCGAGACCGACCGCGAGGTGTCCACAGCCTGGGGATGGGTGCCGGTGCTCGACTTCGCGTGGGCGCTGTGCGACATCGTCGAGCGCCTCGACCGCGACCCGCTCGGCAGCCGCTCGGCGAAGCCGCAGTACGCCGAGCTCGACTTCACCGAGTCCTCCGACCGCATGCTCTTCGAGCGCCGCTTCGGCTGGGTGGACGTCGAGGCCGACTGGATGCCGGCCGACGAGCCCCCGCTGACCTTCGGCCACGCCGTGCTGCGCCGCGAGGCCCGCGACTTCCTGCACGACCTGATCGCGGACCTGACGGACATGCACGAGGGCCTGGCGGACAACCCGGCGATCTGGACGCTCCAGTCGCGCTTCCCGCGCGTCGCCTGAACGGGAACGTGATCGACGGGCTTGACCTCAAGCGGACTTGAGGCCGGAGGCTGGGGCTCCCTCGCCACGACACCTCACCACGACAAGGGAGAGAGCCCGTGCACGCCATCCGCCTCCACGCCTTCGGTCCCGCCGAGAACCTCACCTACGAGCAGACGCCCGACCCCCGCCCCGCCCCCGGCCAGGTCCGGATCGCCGTCGCCGCGGCCGGCGTGCACCTCCTCGACACCGCGCTGCGCGAGGGCATGAAGGGCCCCTTCCCCGCCCCCGCCGAGTTGCCCACCATCCCCGGCCGCGAGGTCGCCGGAACCGTCGACGCGCTCGGCGAGGGCACCGACCCCGCCTGGCTCGGCACGCGCGTCGTCGCGCACCTGGGCCTCGCGCCCGGCGGCTACGCCGAGCTCGCCGTCGTCGACGCGGCCCGGCTCCACGCGATACCGCCGGGCCTCGACGAGGCCGAGGCGGTCGCCATGATCGGCACGGGCCGCACCACCCTGGGCATCCTCCAGTTCACCGAGCTCGGCCCCGACGAAGTCGTCCTCGTCACGGCCGCGGCCGGCGGCATCGGCACGCTCCTCGTCCAGTACGCGAAGAACGCCGGCGCCACCGTCATCGGCCTCGCCGGCGGCCCCGCCAAGACGGCTCGCGTCGAGGCGAACGGCGCCGACCTCGCCGTCGACTACCGGCTCCCCGACTGGCCGGACCGCGTCCGCGCCCACCTCGGGGACGCCCGGCCCGCGACCATCGTCTTCGACGGCGTCGGCGGCGACACCGCCCGCGCCGCCGTCGACCTCCTCGGCAAGGGCGGCCGGCACGTCGTCTACGGCTGGGCAGGCGAGAACCTGCACGACGGCGAGCCGCTCACGTACACCGACGACGAGCTCGCCGAGCGCGGCATCGCCTCCGTCAACGTCCTCGGCCCCGCCATGCTCCAGAAGGCGGGCGGCGACGTCCGCAACCTGGAGCTCGCCTCCCTCGCCGAAGCCGCCGCCGGCCGCCTGCGCCCGGCCGTCCAGCGCTTCCCGCTCGCCGAGGCGGCCGCCGCCCACCGCGCCCTGGAGACCAGGGCGACGACGGGCAAGGTCGTCCTCGTGCCCTGAGGGCTCCTCCCGTGAGGACTCAACAGGAAGAGGCCGGCCCCGGCGGGGTCCCCTTAACACCCGCCGGGGCCAGGCCCGCCATGCGCCCGGATCAGTGAGGTGCACGCAGGCAGGCCGTCCGACCGCTTTCCTGGACTCCAGCCGTCGACACGCCGGTTGACGGCCGGTGGCACCCTGGCGCCGACGGCGCGCTACGCGCTCGCACCCAGCTTGTGGAGAGCCTCGTCCGTCAGCCGGTACACCGTCCACTCGTCCTGCGGCCGCGCGCCCAGCGACTCGTAGAAGTCGATCGACGGCGTGTTCCAGTTCAACACCGACCACTCCAGCCGCTCGTACCCCCGCGCCACACAGATCCGCGCCAGCTCCGTCAGCAGCGCCTTGCCGTGCCCACCGCCGCGCGCCTCCGGCCGTACGTACAGGTCCTCCAGGTAAATCCCGTGCACCCCGCGCCACGTCGAGAAGTTGAGGAACCACAGCGCGAAGCCGACGGCCTCGCCGTCCTCCGTCTCCGCGATGTGCGCGTACGCCGCCGGGCGCTCGCCGAACAACGCCTCCCGCAGCTGCTCCTCGCTCGCCCGCACCTCGTCGAGCGCCTTCTCGTACGCGGCGAGCTCGCGGACCATCGCGTGAATGACAGGGACGTCGTCGACCACAGCAGTACGAATCATGAGAGCAGTATCCGGCCCACCTCCGCCCGCTCCCCGACCAGGACCGCCTCCTCCTCGTCCTCCACCTCCCACAGGGAGTCCTCCAGCACCCGCCCCAGCGTCCACGCCCGGGCCCGCTCCCGGTCGAGCCCCAGCACCTCCGTCATCAGGTCGAACCGCCACCGCACCTCACCGGGCTCGAACCGGTTGCACAGCGCCGGCAGCAGCTCGAACCCCGGATCACCGGCCAGCGGCTTCGGGTCGATCGCCAGCCACGGCTCCCGGTCCGCCGCCAGCACGTTGTCGAAGTGCAGGTCCCAGTGGAGCAGCCGGTCCCCCGGCTCCCCCACCACCTCCCGCACCGCCGCCGCGCACTCCCGCACCAGCCGCCGGTCCTCCGCCCGCGCCAGCCGGCGCAGCGCCTCCGGTACGCCGTCGAGCATGTCCGCCGCCATGTCGCCCAGGCGCCGCAGCCCGGCCGGCGCCGGCGTCGCCACCAGCCGCGCCAGCACCCCCGCCAGGGCCGCCGTCGCCTCCCGCGCGTCACCGACCGCCGACAGGGACCGGCCGTGCGGCAGCCACTCCAGCAACAGCGTGCCGGTCGCGGCGTCCTCCGCCAGGAGCCGTACGGCCCCGCCCCCGGCCCACGCCCGCAGCGCGGCGCCCTCGCCCGCGCTCTCCTCGTCCAGCAGCTGCAGCTTCAGCGCCGCCCGCGCCCCGGCCGCCGTGACCACCGGCACCACCAGCGCGACCAGCCCGTGCATCACCGGCCCCGCCTGCCGCAGCCCCCATTCCCCCAGGAACCGCTCCACCAGCCCCGGCAGCGCGGCGACGAACGCCCGCCCCTCCGCGCCGTTGAACTCCTCCTGCGTACGCGCCAACTCGGCAGGTACCTCGATCACCGCGCCACGCCCCCATCCAGTAACGTCCACACCCACCCGACAGCAGCACCCAAGGAACCACATGGACACCGTCAACGGCGGCATATCGTTCTGGTACGCACAGGAGGGCACGCCGGCCCCCCGGGAACCACTCCCCGGCGACACCACGGCAGACGTCTGCATCGTCGGCGGCGGCTACACCGGCCTGTGGACCGCGTACTACCTCAAGAAGGCCGTCCCCTTCCTCAACATCACCGTCCTGGAAGGCAGGTTCTGCGGCTACGGCGCCTCCGGCCGCAACGGCGGCTGGCTCTACAACGGCATCGCCGGCCGCGCCCGCTACGCCAAGCGCCACGGCCACGAGGCGGCGGTACGCCTCCAGCGGGCGATGAACGACACCGTCGCGGAGGTCGTCAAGGTCGCCGGCGACGAGGGCATCGACGCCGACATCCACCAGGGCGGCGTCCTCGAAGTCGCCCACACCCCCGCCCAGCTGGCCCGCCTGAAGGACTTCCACTCCGTCGAGGTGGCCTTCGGCGAAACCGACCGCGAGCTCTACGGCGCCCGCGACACCGCCGCCCGCATCCGCGTCACCGGCGCGGTCGGCTCCAGCTGGACGCCGCACGGCGCCCGCATCCACCCGGTGAAACTGGTCAAGGGCCTGGCCGCCGCCGTCGAAGCCCTCGGCGTCACGATCCACGAATCGACACCCGTCACCGAGATCAAGCCGAAGCACGCCGTCACCCCGTACGGCACGGTCCGCGCGCCCTACGTCCTGCGCTGCACCGAGGGCTTCACCGCGAACCTCAAGGGCCACAAGCGCACCTGGCTCCCCATGAACTCCTCCATGATCGCCACAGAGCCGCTACCCCCCGAGCTGTGGGACGAACTCGGCTGGAGCAACCGCGAAACCCTCGGCGACATGGCCCACGCCTACATGTACGCCCAGCGCACCGCCGACGACCGCATCGCCCTCGGCGGCCGCGGCATCCCGTACCGCTACGGCTCACGCACCGACAACGACGGCCGCACCCAGCCCGCCACCATCGAGGCCCTGCGCGACATCCTGATCCGCTTCTTCCCCGCCCTCGCCGGCACCCGCATCGCCCACGCCTGGTCCGGCGTCCTCGGCGTCCCCCGCGACTGGTGCGCCACCGTCACCCTCGACCGCTCCACCGGCCTCGGCTGGGCCGGCGGCTACGTCGGCTCGGGCGTCGCCACCGCCAACCTCGCCGCCCGCACCCTGCGCGACCTGATCCAGCAGGACTCCGGCCAGTCCGGCCCCACGGACCTCACCACCCTCCCCTGGGTCAACCACAAGGTCCGCCCCTGGGAACCGGAACCCCTGCGCTGGCTCGGTGTCCACACCCTCTACGCCGCCTACCGCACCGCGGACCACCAGGAGTCCACCACCCACACCCCCACAACCCCCCGCCTCGCCACCTTGGCGGACCGCCTCTCGGGCAGGCACTGACGGGCAGGCACGGCCTACTCCACACCTCGTTCTACGGGTCGTTCTACGGGCGCCATTTCGCGGTGGAAAGCAAGGTCTCCACATACGCCGGGCATATCGCGTGGCCGGTTGTAATCGGCAGCTCTGTGGAACCGAGCGCTACAGCTCGCACAAGAAAGTGTCCCGGACCTGAGCGGTCCGGGACACGGTTTCTTGGAGCCCCCTGTCGGATTCGAACCGACGACCTACGCATTACAAGTTGTCCGATCTTGGTCCGGGGGTGTCCATATTCGTCCGCGCAGCTCCTATACGCCCTGATCAGCGCAGGGGCCAAAGGCTGGTGGACCTCCACGGACAGTGGCGGACGGGGCGCCATATGAGACCGGAACTGAGACCGCGACAGCGACGATCGATCCCAGCATCACATAGCCGTGATCGGGTTCTGCTCCTCCTGTCGAGAACCGCTCGCGAGGACGTCGAGCGCGTTTTGAACGCCGTGGCCTTCGCCACCCACCGCCGTGCGATAGGCGTAGGAGATCACAGTTAGGTCCTCATCCCTGATTTCCCAGGGCGAGGTGCAGTGGAGTACCCCGCCGGAAGCAACAGGCTCCGTCCCGGTGCGGTCGAGAGCGATGGAGTGGACGACCACCAGCGCGTTGGCCGGGTAGTACCGTCTCTGCTTCTCCACCTCGGCGCGGGTCAGGATAACGTCGCGTCCAGCCGAGGTTGTCCCCTTGACCTCAACGTGCAGGCGCTCCTCACCCCGCTTCAGCAGCAGGTCGAAGGCCTCGCGATCTCCAACGTCCTTGACTGACCATCCCTGCGCCTCGAAGTACGCAGTCGCCATGGCCACGCTGTGCCGTTCGATCGCGCGTCGCTCTTGAGGGGTGAGGCGGAAACCCTGACCGGACCGCGCTGGACGCGCAGCCCTGCAGTGGCGTCGCCCTGCCACGAGGGCCGCGCTTTGTTCAGCCTCCAGCACTTCGGGAGCCGGGTCACCCGGGATGTGTGGAGCCAAGCGCTCGGCCTCGTAGACCGTTTGCAGAAGGCCAAGCATGTACAGCAGATCGGTGATGAGGATGTGCTGTGAGGGCAGAGCTTCACGGGAGTACTCGATGGCGACAACATTCCCCGGCCCATAGCCACGACCGAGCGGGGTGCGCGCATCCAGCCGTATGTCTTCATGGAGATCCGTCCGGCCCGCTACCTGCCGGGCAAGAAAGGGACGAGCCCACCCCACTCGGGCCCTCAGGTCCTCGACCTTGCGCGCCTTGAACTCGCCCCCGTTCCATACGGTCGTCCCCTGGTTGAGAGACAGATAGACGCGATCACCAGCAGCGCTGAAGAGGTACACCACGTACCAGCCGGTCGTGGCGCTCGGCGACTGCTCGCGGCCGAAGACGCGAACCCACGGGATCTCGGTCTTGAGCCCCGTACCGTCCCGGCCCTCAACGCCCAGCTCGTCCAGGGTTACGCCCAGCGCGTCGGCCAGTTCGGAGGAACGCTCCCTGAGCAGAGCGGGGAGATCCTGCCGAATGTAGATCCCCCGTCTCCGCATTTCATCCGTGTTGGAGGCCGTCCATGCGCCCTGCAGATCAAGAACCTTGCCTAGAAGATCGTCCACGCCCGCAGCGTAGACCGCCGCACTGACATGGCCGCGAACGGTTTCAAGAGCGTTACGCATGACGGCCGAGCAGCGCTGCGACCTGCATCGGGTCGGCCGAGCCCCCACCGCTGTGCGCGCTGGCCCGCACATGGCCCATAGCCGCTCCCCGTCGCTCCGCTGAGCGGCCGTTGGCGGGATCCAGCCTGGGCTAGTTAGACCGTCTTTGCGGTCACTCGGTGGGCCGATCCTTTCGACGTCCGTCGTTGCGGCGACTGCCTGCCAGGAGACCGGCCCACGTCGAGTACAGGCTGCTTGCGGCTACCAGGACGCTGATCCCTGAGTCGATGTGGCCCCCCACGTACGTGAACCCGGCGCTCAAAGAGGCCACCACTCCAAGGGCGACTAGGTGCATTCGCTGCAAGTGCGGACGCATGGCGTTGTACCTTTCTGCTCACCGCA
This sequence comes from Streptomyces sp. NPDC045431, assembly GCF_040646655.1. Classification (NCBI taxonomy): domain Bacteria; kingdom Bacillati; phylum Actinomycetota; class Actinomycetes; order Kitasatosporales; family Streptomycetaceae; genus Streptomyces; species Streptomyces sp. NPDC045431. The sequence goes on along the minus strand of NZ_JBEZAQ010000003.1, from coordinate 105,025 downwards.
AGGTCGCGGAACGCCAGACTGGTGGAGTTCGCAGGTGTTGCGACAGGCGCAACGGTGTTGCCGATGAAGCGGCAACACCTTCAATGGGTTCGGAGGTTGGCATGGGGGAGCTGCTACCCCTACCAGAGGGTCTATCTGAGGAGGAACGGCGACTGTCTGAAGCTCTACGAACTCTTTTTTCGGGACTGCAGGTATCCGTGCGGCGTTACGCGGCACGTCGGCATCGAGATCCAGGATCGATTTCTCGATTTCTTAGCGGGGCCAGAATTCCTCCTTGGGAGTTCGTGGTAGACCTACTGACCGACGTATCGGAACAGATGGGGAAAACGCCTACGCCAGATGCAATCAGCACACTTAGGAACGTCCACCGTGCAGCCCTGCATGCCAGCAGTGCACCTAGGCATAAAGTGCAGGCACTGCAAGACCAATTAGCCGAGGCTGATCGCAACTCTCGGGCGACTGCGATGCAACAGCAAGTCTTGCTCCAAGCGCTCAGCGATCGACGCCATCAGATCGCAGACTTGCAAATACAGCTTAATCAGACCGAGGTCGCGAGAATGCATGAGGCGGCCGAGGCGGACAGGCAACTGGCGCTTAGGGAGGAGGATTTGGCCCAACTACGCGCAGAGAAGGAAGCTCTTCAAGCTGCGGTATTACAGCTTGAAGAGCAACTTGTCCAAGCACAGAAGCGATACATCCAGGCCGAGGAGAGATGCGCCGCTATTGAGCAGCAGCTAGAGGCGGTGGAGAGGTCGAAGCCCGCCCACATGCTGGAAATTGATAATTACAAACAGGCATCTTTGCCGAAAAAGGCAACAATCTTGATTGTTGATTCTGATGAAAGCAGAGCCAACCGAGTTCGCGACGTAATCCGGGCACTAGACCAGAATGTCATTCTATGTTCGACGGGAGAAAGATCTTTGGTTGCCCTTAGGAGGGCGCGGGATGTTGCGGTCGTGTTGGTTGAAAGCTCTCTGGGAGGTGGGGGCAGCCTGGATGCGTACGATCTGGCCGCGCGCATCAAAAGTAGCGAGTCGAATAACATTCCGGTCATTTTTCTAGGGGCTCCCCGGGAAGCCCACGCAGCGTTTCGCGCCTATGCGTCGGGTGCAGCGGACTCCGTAACCACGCCGGTGGATCCTTGGGTGCTGCGAGCGAAAGTAGCGATCTTTGTCGAGCTGTACTGGAAGACGGTGCTGACGCGCGAAGCTGTCGCTCTGATTGAGTCCATAAATCGGAGCGATGAGGATTGAATAATCCATGCCTGGGGTCGCGGCCTAAGCATTAGGGATGCTGCATCTTGCTCCCCACGCCGCATCTAGCGGCTCAGGCGGCCCAGTCGGCCGCCATCGCCTCCCTGACTCCGCCGCCTCCACCCGAGAACCGCTCAGGTGGAGGATCGGTCACCGACAAGGCGGCTGGTGAACCCAGCAGAGCACAGCCGCTCGTACGCCGCCGTGACGGCCGCCGGGACCTTTTGCCGGATCGTGAATCCTTGGTCGGGGTAGACCAGAAGCCGTTGGTGGGCGCCAACAAGCATGTCGATCACGAGGTGAGCGTCTCCTATGGCCTTTACGTACTCGTTCAACGTCATCGGCGTGGACGCGCTCACGACATCCACCTCGGGCCACAGCTTGCGGGCCGTGGCGTACGCCCGGCGCTCCTCGTATGGCTTACTGACCAGCAGTACCGAAGTCACGTACACCCCCCGCTCTTCGAGCAGGGAGCGGGAGAACCGGATGTTCTCGCCCGTGTTGCGGGCGTTCGGCTCCACGAGCACAGCCGCGTCGGGGACGCCCAGCTCCAAGGCGCGCTCACGGTAGTGCACAGCCTCACCGCGCGGCATGCGGTCGCGTGTCGTACGGCTCGTGGAGCCTGTGAAGACGATTAGCGGCATCATGCCCCGCCGGTACAGGTTCACCGCGGTGTCCGCCACGCCAAGGTCGTGGCTGCCGAGGCCGATACCGACCGAGCACGGGCGCGGCTCGTGGTGCATCTGCTGGTAGTCCCACAGCCGTTGGGCGTCAGACCACGCTTGTGCCGAGATCACTGGCCCTCCTGCTCCTTTGCCGAATCGGGCACCTTGAAGTCGTACGCCCACGCGAAGCGAGTTGCGGCGTGAATGCCGATGGCGAACTCAACCACGGCCCCATCGGCGGTGTAGGTGGTGCGGTGCAGCTCCACGACCCACTCGCCGGGTGCCAGCTGGAGGAGCGCGGCCTCTTCGGGCTTGGGCACGCGCGCGAACAGCTCTTCCCGCATGTGGTCGATCTCGTAGCCCGCGTCGTAGAGCACGCGGAAACCGCCACCGCGGCCGGCCGGGCCCGGGGTGGGGTCAACAAGTCGCGTGCCTTCGACATGCTCCGGTCGGTAGTAGCTCGTCAGGGTGTGCGTCGGCTGCTCGCCCTCCTTCACGAGGCGTGCGCGCGCATACACCTCGGCACCCTCGGGCAGGCCATGCGCGGCGGCAACCACGGCTGGCGCCGGTACGCGACTGACGGTCTGCGTCTGCTCGCCCCTCCGGTACGCCCGGCCGGAAGCGACGCGGTCGGCAATGAACGCCACTTCGTCGCCGTCCCGCCACTTGGCCTTGTCGTACCGCGCAATGCCGAGCCGCTTCAGCGGAGCCTGCTGTCGTACGACGGTGCCATGACCACGAGATGAAGTGACCAGGCCTTCAGCCTCCAGCGCCTTGTAGGCGGCGTGGACGGTGGATTTGGAGCCCTCGCCGGCCTCCACCAGGTCTCGGATGTGCGGAAGCTGCTGGCCAGGGGCGTACTGACCGCTCCTGATCTGCTCGGCCAGCTTGTCTGCCAGTTCCCGCCACTTGGGTGCCACGTGGAACTCCTCTCGACGAGTCCAGTCAAACACAGTCCCAGGACTGTTGACAGTCCTGGGACTGTGTGCCAACGTCTTCTCAAGCGCTCCGCAGTCCTAGGACAGCGAGCGTGGGAGGGCCTTCTTTGGGCTGCTCCCGAGGCCCGGAGAGCTCCGTGTATGCGGGTCGGCTCTAAGGAAGCGCCGGTTCCTTGACAACTGAATGGGGATAACGCCGCCTCTCCTCGGCCAAGTAGGCGGCCACGCGGACTCCGCGTGACGTACAGCGCGACCCCGACCACTCCGCAGCGCTGGTGCGCTGCGGCCGGTTGCCTCCTCTGCCCGTCCGGGGCCCTTCGCGGGGTGCCGTACGGGCGGGGCTGAGGGGAGCCGGATTGCTGGTTCCAACGGCGCGCGCCCCCGGTGCGGGAACACCGGGGGCGCTGTTCGGGCCGTTCGCCCTTGGAGAGGAGCACGACCCAATGGACCACATCGTCACTGTTCAGGACGCTGTTACCGCGTTCGCCGACTTCATGGAGCCGACGAACGCGGAGCTGAACGCGATCGAGCGGGAGATGCCCGTGATCCTCGCGGACGTCGACCTGCTCGACTCGTACATCGTCACCCTCGACCGCACGCCGACCGAGCTGGACGAGCGGCGTATCCGCCGGGCCCGCCGCCGCGCGCTGGCCGCCCGGGTCGCGCTGGTCAACCGCACGGCCGGTACGAGCCTTTACGGCGGTGCCGCGTGAGTGCCACCGACCGGAACCTGATCGCCGCGCACGCCGAGGTCAAGGCGGAGATCGCGCGGACCGACACCAAGACGGCGCTGCTGCTGGCGTTCGTCGGCGCGGTGCTCGCCGGTACCTGGACCGTCGCGCGGGACCTGCCGCTGAACTGGCCCGCCATCGTCACGGGCGGGATCGGTCTGGGGCTGCTGGTGGCGGCGGCCGGGCTGCTGCTGCGCTCGGTCCGCCCGAACCTGGGCGGCCGACACGGTTTCCCCCTGTGGGCCACGCTGACCGCCGAGGAGATCAGCGCCGCCGTCGCGGGCGACCTGGCCGCCGACATCGCCGGCCTGTCCCGGCTGGCGGTCGCCAAGTTCACCTGCCTGCGCCGCGCGGTCGACCTCACCATGACCGGCGGCGCCCTGCTCATCCTCGCCGCCCTGCTCACCGCCGGAGGTGCGGTATGACCGCTCGGAGCACCGCCTGGCCCGAGGGCGTCATCGCCCGCTACATCACCATCGCCGGGTCGTCCCTGGCCCGTGAAGACCTCGCCGTCGACGTCGAGATCCTGACCACCGTCGACTACGGCGACCCGTACTCCACCCGCAGCACCTGCCGCGGCTGCGCGGAATGGGACGACTGGGACTACGACCGATACCGCAACTACCGCGAGCCGTCGTCTCGGGCGCGTGCCTCCCAGGACGAGGCCCGCGCGTGGGCGCAGGCCCACGCGGAGAAGTGCCGCGCCCTGCCAAGGCCGGAGGGTGCGCGATGACCGGCGCGAAGCTGACCCGCGTACAGATCGGGGTGCTGACGGCCGCGTTCGTGCCGATGCTGGCCACGGGCGTGTTCGGAGGGATCGGCACCTACAGCAACATCGGACACGCCTACGGCAAGGGCACCGCGCTCGGCGCACTCGCCGCCGGTGAGGGCGCCACCGCCGTACTGGCTCTGGTCCTGCTGGGGCTGACCATGCTGGGGCAGTCCTCCCCGCGCATCGTGCGGGTCGGGCTGTGGGCGCTGCCGGCCGCCGCCGCCGTCATGGGCGCGATGGCCGCCCCCGACCCGGGCCGCACCGTCATCTACGCCCTGACCCCGATGGGCATGTCCGTCTCGGCCGAGGGCATGGCGTTCCTGGCCCGGCGGATCGTGGTGCACACCGACGGCCACGACGCGGAGAACGAACGCCGCACCGCCGATCTGGTGCAAGCGCTCGCCTACCACCGCGCCCGCGCCACCCAGCACCCCAGCGACCGGGTCAGGAAGCGATCGGATCGGGCGTCGTGGCGGCTGGCCCGCAAGGTCGGTGTCGGTGATGTGGCCCTCGGATCGAGGCTGCTGGAAGTGCAGCGCGCCCGCGTCACCGCTGGTGCGGATGCCGCCCTCGCCTCGATGTTCGGCGGCACAGTCCCCTCCACCGCCCTCGATGCCACCCCGGAAGCGAATGCGGAGGAATCCACCCGGTTCAGCATGAAACGGTCTATGGCTGACCTGCCGGAATCGACCCCGGACCCCGTGGTCACCCTGACACGGCTGACCGTGCCCGATCCGGTCGCAGTCGACCTGGGTAAGTCGGCCCCGGACCTCAAGCCGCTCACCCCGGCCGGTCCCGCTCCGGTGGCCTCGATCGAGCGGCGCGCGGTGGCGGCGGAGTCGACCCGCCCGCGTCGCGCCACCGGCCGCCTCCCGGCGGTGGCGAAGTCGCCCCGACCGAAGCGCACACCGGAGCAGCTTCTCGCCGAAGCGCGGGCGGCGACGGCGGACTGGCCGGACGCGAAGGTGACCGGCGAAGGCATCCGCCGCGCCATCCACACGTCACCGGCGAACGCCCGGACGCTGCGGGACACCCTGCTCGCCGAACGCGCCGCCGCATCGGCTGAGGCGGCGTGATGGGGGCGCTGCCGGTGTTCCGGTGGCGCCTGGCCCCGGACGGCTACGCCACCCGCCGCCAACTTCGCGCACGCGGTCTGCGGCCCGGCGGCCAGGACGTCGCCGCGCAGCTCGAACGCCCCCGTCGCCGCCGGGGCCCGCTGGTCGCCTACCTCTACCGGGTCGATCTGGCCAAGCCGGTCCGGCCCATGACCCCGGCCCGGTGGGCGGCCCTGGCCAAGGCCAACGCCGCCCGCCGCATCTGCCCTCAGTGCCAGCGCGATGCCGGGTACGTCATCCCGCCCTCGCTCGGCATGTGCAGCCCGTGCGCCTACCGCGGCACCTCCCTCGCCGCCTGACCCTGCCCAAGGAGGCAGTCAGTCATGACCAACCTTCCCGAACCGCTCCGGGTAGTGCAGCTCCCGGACGGCACCTACACCTACGCCGACCAGCTGCCCGCCATACAGTCCACCGCCGTGCCGCAGGTGGTGCACCAGCACATCCACCAGGCCCCGTCCGACCGCACGGTGCAGCGCATCGCGCTCGGCTCCGGGATCGGTGCCGGCGCGGTCGCGGCCGGGGTCTACTTCGGCCCGCTGCTCGTCGGCGCGCTGACCGCCATCGCCGCCAACCTCGCCATCCTCGCGTTCCTCGCCGTCGCCATGGCCTGGGGTGTCGTGAGCGTGGTCCGGTCGGTCGGCGGTGCGGAGGGCAAGGCCGCCGCCAACACCCTCACCCGTGCTCGCCGGAAGGGGAAGTGATGTTCAACGCCGGAGACAAGGTGCTGATCGTCGCGTGCGAGGACGACCCCCGCGCGGTCGGCAAGACCGGCCGGGTGCTGGACGAGGTCCCGCCCGGCCCGCTCACGGACGGCCGCTGGACCGTCGACCGAATCAGTTTCTGGATCGCCCCGGTCCTGGTCCACAGCCACGAGATCCGCAAGGTCAGCGACTGACGGTTGCCTGTCCGCCCCGGCTCGTTCCGGGGCGGGTGGGGAGCCGGACAGACCGGCCCCAGGAAGGCATCCGCCATGGGCAAGCACGAGTCGGAACCCAAGCTCAGCACCGCCGAAAAGGCCAAGGTCGCCTACTACGTGGCCCGCATGTGCAAGCGCGGTCTGGCGGGCGAGACCGTCCACCAGACCGACCTGGAGCGCAAGGTCGAGCGCGTCATCGACGGCGCCCGTCAGCGCGAGGAACGCGCCGCGAAGAAGTAGCTACGCCCCGGGGGCGGCCGTCCCGGCCAAGGAACCAGGCCGCCCCCGGGCCCAACCCGTCCAGCACCAGGCCAGACAGGAGAGTCCCAGCATGACGCACAACGTCGTCCCGCTGTTCAAAGACCCGCCCCCGGCGACCCCGGAGACCGTTGCGGAGACCACCCCGGTCCCGTCGGCGGACGCCGTACGGCCGGTGCGGGTGCGGAAGCGCACCGGCCGGGCGATGGCGGACGCGGTGACCCACGAACGCACCCGGGCTGTGGGCCGGTTCGCCGTCCGGCACACCTCCTACGTCCTCGGCGGTACGCGCATCACGGCCCGCCGGGCGTGGGACGGCCGCACGGGTGCCCGCTACGAGCGGATGCTCCGCGCGGCTGAAGCTGCGGGGAACTACGAGGCGGCGGGCGAGTGGGAGGAGCGGCTGCACCGTTTCCGCGCCGACCGGCACAAGCGCCGCATGGACCTGCTCACCGCCCCCGAGCGCCTGGTGAAAGGCGCTGCCGTGGGAACCGCGGGCGGGATAGGGCTGCTGATCGCGATCGGGGTCGCGCTGGCCATCGCCAACGAGGACGTCACCGACGTCGTCACCCCGCTCATGGCCCTGGTCGAGCTCATCCGGCTGCTCGTGGTGATCGTTCAGGTGGTGTGGGGCCCGCTGGTCGCCCTCGGCCCGTGGCTCGCCCTCGCGGGCCTGTGGGCGGTGGGGCGTCACCGTGGCGCCGCCCCGAGCTGGTCCCTCCCCGCCGGGAAGCGTACGGATGACGCGGGGGCGCCGATCACGCCGTCGATCGTGGTCACCGCCCTGCGCGATCTCGGGATCGCACCTCTGCGCAACGCCATCAAGGAGATGGGCGACGCCGGCGCCGCGATGCTCGGCCCCATCCGGATCGCCGGATGCGGCGTGGAAGTCGACGTCACCCTCCCCTCCGGGGTGTCGACCGACCAGGTGCAGGGGCGGCGGCGCAAGCTCGCGGAGAACCTCAACCGGCACGAGCACGAGGTGTTCATCACCATCCCGACCGCCGCCCGCACCGTCCGGCTGTGGATCGCGGACTCCGGCGCGCTGGACGAGCCGATCGGCCCCTCCCCGCTCGTCACCGACCAGACACTGACCGCCGACTACACCAAGGGACGGGCCCCCTGGGGCCAGGACCTGCGCGGGGATGCCGCCGCGATGAGCCTGTATCAGCGGCATCTGCTCATCACGGGCCTGTCCAACCAGGGCAAGACCGCCGCGCTGCGGGCGCTCGCCCTGTGGGCCTGCCTGGACCGCCGGGTGGAATTCCGTATCGCCGACCTCAAGGGCGCCGGCGACTGGGCCATGTTCGACGGCCTTGCCACCGTGCTGATTCAGGGCCCGGCCGATGAGCAGGTGATCGAGGCCACCGAGATGGTCGAGAGCCTGGTCGAAGAGATGAACCGCCGGATCGAGATCCGCCGCCGCGACCCGGGCGCGGTCTTCAACCCCCTGATCGGCATCGTGGACGAAGCACAGGTGGCGTTCATGTGCCCGGTCAAGGACGAGGAGGGACGCCCCTACGGCGGCTCCAAGGCCGTCTCCCGCTACTTCATGGGCGTCCGCAAGGTCCACAACCAGGGCCGCGTGGTCGACGTGCTGCTGTGGGAGGGCACGCAGGACCCCACCGACCAGAACCTTCCCAAACTCGTGCGCGAGGGCGCCCACACGCGCGCCTCCCTCGCCCTGGGCACCGAATCCCAGGCCCGCATGGCGCTGGGCGACAAGGCCGTCGACGGCGGCGCCGCCCCGCACCTGCTGCGCCAGGGCCTGGACAAGGGAACGCTGGTCGTCGCATCCGACGGGATCGAGATCCCCGCCGGGCAGGCGTCCATCACGGTCCGGACGCACTACATCGACGACGAGCAGGCCACCGCCATCACCGACCGGGCCAAGGCCCTGCGCGACGGCGTCACCACCCTGCACGCCATCGAGCACAACGAGGATCACGACCCGCTCGCTGACATCGCCTCCGTCATCGGCGACGCGCCCCGCGTGCGGACCAAGGACGTGCTGGCACGGCTCGCCGCGCTCAACACGGCCGCCTACGGCGACTGGTCGTTCATCGACCTCAAGCGCGTTCTGGACCACGCAGGCGCCGAGCCCTACAAGTCCGACGGCGTCATGGTCGTCTCCCGCGACCGCGTCGCCCGCGCCCTCGCCAACCGCGACACGGACGGTTCCGCTTCCGCCACCCAGTAGAGGGAGTCGCACCCCTCCCGGGCCAGGGAGGCAGGGAGAACTCCCTCACCCACTCCCTGACCCGCATCCCTGGGCCTGACCAGCGCAAACACCCCTTCAGGGAGGCAGGGAGGCACCCCGCAACGAGGGCCGAAACGGCCCGGAAAGACGCCTCCGGGGTGCCTGCTCCCGCCTCCCTCCGGACGAGCGAGGAGAGCCGTGATCCGCCTCCGCATCCAACACACGCACTGGCCCCGCCGGGCCCTGATCCTCACCGACACCCCGCGCCCCGACTGCTGGGCGTGCGGTGGGGAGGGCGGCCACCACCGCGACTACGGCGACTACGAGACCGGTGAGTACGCGGGCACCGAGTGGGAGCCCTGCCCCTGCTGGCAGGAAGACCGCCGGTGGGTCCTGCTGCCCCTCCCGCGCCTCCCCCAGCCCTGGCGCCGTCGCCGCCCCGCCCCCGACCCGTGGGGCCCCAGCGGCTACAGCAACGAACCGCCGTTCTAGCAACGCCGAAGGCGGCCCCCTCACGCCAATGACCGGGGCCGCCCTCGTGATCCAGCACAGTCGAGAGAACTGGAGACACCCAGCATGACCCATGCCACCCCGATCCGGCGAGACGCCGACCGGCCGCTACTACTCGACCTGTTCTGCTGCGCTGGCGGCGCCGCCATGGGCTACCAGCGGGCCGGGTTCGATGTCGTCGGCGTTGACATCCGCCCCCGCCCCAACTACCCCTTCACCTTCGTCCAGGCCGACGCCCTGAAGTACCTGGCCGCCCTGATCGCGTCCGGGGAGATCACCCGGTACGCGTTCGTCCACTCCTCGCCGCCGTGCCAGGCCGGCTGCGCCCTCACCGTGGGGACCAACCGGGCCATGGGTTGGGGCGGCACGCACGTCGACCTCGTGCCGCCGACACGTGAGCTGTTGGAGGCGTCCGCCCTGCCGTACGTCATCGAGCAGCCCAACGGCCGGGCGGAGATCCGCAAGGACCTCACCCTGTGCGGCGAACAGTTCGGCCTCGGGGTGATCCGGCACCGCAACTTCGAGCTGGGCCGCTGGACGGCCGCCCAGCCCGCACACAAGCCGCACAGGGGCAGGGTGCGCGGGTGGCGGCACGGCGAGTTCTTCGACGGCCCGTACGTCGCTGCCTACGGCAACGGCGGCGGCAAACCGTCCGTTCCGGAGCTTCAGACGGCCATGGGCATCACGTGGACCGACGTCCGCGAGGAACTGACCGAAGCCATCCCCCCGGCCTACAGCCAGTGGATCGGCGCCCGGTTCCTCACCCAGGCCCGGCTGGAGGCAGCGGCATGACCCCCGTATCCGACACCCTCACGCCCGCGCTTACGTTGGCCGCGGGCGGCCTGCCGGTTCTTCCGTTGCGCGCCGACAAGCGTCCGTTCGGCAACTGCCCGGACTGCCGTGACAACGCGTGCGGCGGGCGGCCGAACATGAAGACCCCCGGACCGTGCCAGTGCCCGCGTCCGTGCCACGGATGGGCCGCCGCCACCACCGACCCCGCCGTGTTGTCCTCCGCCTCCTGGGCGGCTGCCTGGCGCCGTGCCGGGGCCGTCGCCTACCACCCCGGCGCCGCCGCGGTCACCGTGGTGGACCTGGACGACGCGGACGCGATCACGTGGGCCCGCGAAACTCTGCCCCCGACCCGTACCGTCGCCACGACGCGTGGAGAGCACTGGCTCTACCGGGGAACGATGCAGTCGGCCAACGGTGTGCGGGCGGGCGTGGACATCAAGTCGTCCATGTCCTACGCCCGCTGGCTCGGCCCCGGCACCGGCGTCATGGCGGCCCTGCCGCCGGTCGTCCGCGCCCTGGTCGAGAAGAAGCCGTCCACGGTCCGGCCGGGGGCATCCACCGTGACCGTGCCCGCGCCCGGCGGGGGCAGGCAGTGCCGTCACCGATCCCCCGCGTATCTGGAGCGGGGAATCGCCATGGCCGAGCAGCGCATCACCGACGCCACCAGCGCGATCCACAACACCGTGTACCGCACGTTCCTCGCGGTGCTGTCCACGCACGGCCGGTGCGGCTGCCTCGCTGACGCCCACATCGAGCGGCTGTTCGCCGCCGCGCAGGCCAAGGGGGAATCCCCGCGGCACTGTACGGACGCGTGGGCCAACGCCACCACGGCTTTGGGGATGTGACCGTGTCCGAGGACGAGAAGAACCCGGCCCGCGAGGTCATCACCGACTACGCACAGCAGCACTTCCGGTACTTCCGCACGGTCGACGGCACCGTCTACGCCCAGCGCAACGGCCACCCCGTCGCCCGCCCGATCCGCTCCCAGGGCACGACCGGCAGCCACCGTCAAGAACTCATGGTCGGCCTGTTCCGCGACGGCCTGGGCGTCTTCAACGGAACCGCCTTGAAGGAGGCACTCGACTTGATCGAAGCACTCGCGCTCACCGAGGACGTCCAGCCCGTCCACATCCGCGTCGCCCCCGGCTTCGACGGCGCTACCTGGCTCGACCTGGGCCGCGACGACGGGCTGTCCGTCCGCATCCACCCCACCGGCTGGGACATCCTCACCCCCGACCCGCGCGAGGTCTGCTGGCGCCGCACCCAGCTCACCGGCGAACTCCCGCTACCGGTCAAGGACACCGACGGCAAAGGCATCGACCTACTGATGCGGCTGTGCAACTTCTCCGACGCCCGCGCCGAGTCCCTGGCCCTGGCCTGGCTGATCGGCTGCCTCGGCCCCGACGTCCCCGTCCCCGCCCCGTTCCTCACCGGCCCCCAGGGCGCGGGCAAGTCCACCGCCGGGAAGATGCTCGTGCGGATCATCGAGGGCATGAGCGGCGACCTGCGCCGCGCGCCGAAGGACGAGGAGAACCTCATCACGGCCGTCGCGGCCGGATGGGTCACCGGCCTGGACAACCTCTCCCACCTCGGCCCGGACCTGTCCGACCTGATGTGCTGCATCGTCACCGGCGCCGAGAACATCAAGCGGGCCCTGTTCACCGACGGCGACGTCGTCCGCTCCCGCTACCGCCGTCCCATGCTGCTGACCGGCATCGACGTCGGCGTCATCCGCCCCGACCTCGCCGAGCGCCTCCTCCCCCTCCGTCTGGAACGCCCACGGGTGCGGCGGACCGAGGCGGAGCTGTGGGCGGAGTTCGCACGCGACTTGCCCACCATCCTCGGGTCCGTGCTCGACCTGGCCGTCGAGGTCCGTGCGACCCAGGCCGACATCCCCACCGACCTGCGGATGGCCGACTTCGCCCACCTGTGCGCGCAGCTGGACGCCGCCAAGAACTTCGGGGCCTTGGACGCCTACCGGGCCAGCCTGGACGACCTCAACGACGACGTCATCGAGGGCGACCTCCTCGCCCAGACCGTCCTCAAGCGCGCCGCCGACATCGAGCCCGGCACCGAGGTCCGGATGACGTCCGCCGAGTGGCTGCACGGCCTGACCCAGCTCTACACCGGCGAGGGAGAGTTCCGGCCCCTGCCCAAGGGCTGGCCCACCACCGGCAAAGTCCTCTCCGACCGCCTCAAGCGCCTCCAGCCCGTCCTCGCCGCCCGCGGCGTCCTCATCGACTGGGGCCGCACCCGCTCCGCCCGCTACATCGAAATGGCCCGCCCCAAGCCCCCACAGGGCGAGCCGCAGCAGATGTTCTAGATCTCGCGCCACACGGCGTCCGCACAAGCAAGAGGAGCACCCCGCCCGGCGCCGCCCGGTGCTCCTCTTGCTCTTCGGCGGCTCGCCGCCGCTCAAAGGCGTGCCGCTCTGCGGCTCCTTCTTCACGCCCGAACGCGCGCACAACAACAGGCACAGAGCCCTCTTTTTCCTAAGTAGGAAGACGCTGCGTCACCCGCGTCACCACGAGCCCCAAAACGGCCCTGGCCTGCAGCAACGGGGGTGACGCAGAACCCGAATCTCTGCGTCACCCTTCGTCACCTGCGTCACCCCATGACGGACGGCTCCGTCACCCGTGACACAGCCCCCACCGCCCTGCGTCACCCAAACCCGCAGGTCAAAGGCCCAAATGACGCTGATGACGCCGTGACGCAGAAATCCCCACCTCGGACAGGTGCCGCTCGCCCAGACGTCACCCTCCAACGCCACAACTCCCGGACACGAGCCCCGGAACTCCGCCATGAAGGAGCACCCAGTGACTACCGCGATGGAGCCCACCGTCAGTCGCGCGTTGTTCACCGTCAAGGACGCCGCCGACTACCTCTCCCTCGGCCGCTCGACCCTCTACGAGCTGATGGCCGCCGGCGTCCTGCCGTACGTGAAGGTCGGCCGCGCCCGGCGCGTCCGGCGGACCGACCTGGACGCGTTCGCCGCCGGACTCCCGCAGCAGACCGTCTGACCCCCGAACCACCCGAGGCGGCCCCCGGCCTTCACCGGGGCCGCCTCGCTCATGAGAGGAAGCGATGAGCCCCCGCAAGCCGAACATGGAGTCATCCATCTACCTGGGCACCGACGGCCGGTGGCACGGCCGCGTGACCATGGGCGTGAAGTCCGACGGAAGCCCAGACCGCCGCCACCGGACGGGCAGGACGGAAGCCGAGGTGACCCGTAAGGTTCGCGCGCTGGAGAAGCTGCGCGACGAGCAGCGGGCGCCGAAGGCGGGCCGGGTGCCGACCGTACAGCAGTGGATGGAGACGTACCTGACGACGATCGCGAGCCTGAAGCTCAAGCCGCGGTCGCTGGACGACTACTGGTCCAAGACCCGCAACGACATCATCCCGGGCATCGGTCAGCATCGGCTGAACAAGCTGGAGCCGGAGCATCTGGAGGCCATGTACGCGGCGATGCTGGAAGAGGGGCACGCGCCCTCCCACGTGCTGAAAGTGCACCGCATCCTGTCCCGGGCGCTGAAGATCGCCCATCGGCGGCGGATGATCGTGGAAAACGTGGCAACGCTAGTCGACCCGCCGACGCTGGAGGAGACGGAGGCGAATCCGTTCACACAGGAAGAAGCGCGCGCGTTTCTGGAGGCAGCGTCAAGACGCCCCACCTTCGTGCGCTGGCTCGTCGGTGTCGGGATGGGATTCCGGCAGGGCGAGGCGCTCGGCTTCCGGTGGCCGTACGTCGACCTGGACGCGGGGCTCTTCCACCCCCGCTGGCAGCTCCAACGGCTCACTTGGAAGCACGGCTGCGCCGACCCGCGTGCGTGTGGTGAGCGGCTGCACCGATTCGAGCCGTGCCCGCCGGACTGCACCGTCCACAAGGCGTACAAGCGTGGCTGCCCCAAGCCGTGCGCGCAGGGGTGCACCAAGCACGCCAGTGCCTGCCCGGAGCGGAAAGGCGGTGGCCTGGTCTTCACGCGCCCCAAGACGAAGAAGAGCCAGAACCCGGTCCCGATCCCACCACCGTTCATCCCGCCCCTGCGGGAGCTCCGGGCCCTGCAGCAGGAGATGCGGGTGGCCGCTGGTGACCTTTGGCAGGAGCACGACGTCGTGTTCGCGCGCCCGGATGGCCGACCACTCGACCCGCGGCAGGACTACGAGGAGTTCAAGGAACTGCTCGAAGAGGCGGGGATCGATGATCGGAGGCTCTACGACGGGAGCCGCCACACGGCCGGCACGATCCTGAACGAACTCGGCGTGGACATCGTGACCATCATGGAGATCCTCCGGCATACCCAGATCAGCCAGACGAGACGGTACGTCAAGGGACGCTCCGAGCTGTCGCGAGCCGCCATGCGGCAGATGGGTAGCGTCTTCCTGCCCCAGCCCCAGCAGCCCATTCCGGCCCCTACTGAGACCACAACTGAGACCACGGACACCCGCGCAGCCCGTGCGCGCCGCCGACGGCGTATCCGCTGAACGAGAAAACCCGACGTAGGAACGTTCCTAGGTCGGGTTTTCAGTGGAGCCCCCTGTCGGATTCGAACCGACGACCTACGCATTACAAGTGCGTTGCTCTAAACCGGACTGAGCTAAGGAGGCAACGCTCACGCGCGAGTGAGCGCGAGGCCTCCCCACTGTACACAGCGCCGGATGCCGAAGCCACGAGGTTCCTCCCCTCGCAACCTCCCGCCCACCTGTTCGTTGAGCGAACTGAAGTGCAGTGCAGAAGACCGGATCCTGGGGGTGGGGCGGTGACCGAGGGGGCACCTGATCGCGTGCGGATCACCGGCGCGGAGGCCAAGCGCGTCAAGCGCGAGACGCTGGGCATCGGCGACCGGCGCAAGCACCGGACACGCGCCGCCGCTCCGATGCGCAGCCGCGCGAAAGAGGCCGATACGCAGCAGCGTGTCTACCGCTTCCGCTTCTATCCGACCCCCGAGCAGGCTCAGCAGCTTGAGCGAACCTTCGGCGCGTGCCGGTGGGTCTACAACCAAGGCCTCACACTCCGCTCGGAGGCGTGGGAGAAGTACCGGGTGTCCGTGGGCTTCGCCGAGACGGGTTCCAGCGGTTCTTCCGGAAGACGGAGAAGTATCCGACGTTCAAGCGAAAGCGGGTGTCACGGGACTCGGCGACGTACGTCCGCACCGGCTTCCGGTGGGTGGAGGATCCGGAGCGCCCGGGAACCGGCCTGGTCACACTGGCCAAGCAGACGACTCCGCTGGATGTCCGGTGGTCGCGCTCCCTGCCCGTCGGGGTGGTGCCGGTGAAGCTGACGGTGACGCAGGACAGGGCAGGACGGTACTTCGTCGCCCTGCTGGTGGAGGAGCGGATCACTCCCCGGCTGCGTGAGCCTCAATGCAGTACGGACCGATGGGCCGTCGGCCGTCATGCCTGTGGAGCCCACGTAAGACCGTCCGGGCGTGGCCCTCGAGGGTCATGGCCGGGCGGCAAGGGGTGAGGAAGCAGGAAGGGGTGTCCGCGAGGGCGCCTACGCACCGCGTGCGACGGGGCGCGGCCACAAGAGAGGTGCTCTGCCACCACCCGCACGAGACCAAAGTCGCCCGCCTCCACCTACTGACAGACGCCATCCGGCCAGGTACCGTCACCCGGAGTTCACCCACGTGGACTAGACCCATCACTTCCTTCCACTCGGATCGTCCGGCACGTTCCTGCCGGTGAAGGGATCACATCACCATGGCTTCCGTCACGTTCGACAAAGCGACCCGGATCTACCCCGGGGGCACCAAGCCCGCCGTCGACCAGCTCGAGATCGAGATCGCCGACGGCGAGTTCCTCGTCCTCGTCGGCCCGTCCGGCTGTGGCAAGTCCACCTCCCTGCGCATGCTCGCCGGCCTGGAGGACGTCAACGGCGGCGCGATCCGCATCGGGGACCGCGACGTCACGCACCTGCCGCCGAAGGACCGGGACATCGCCATGGTGTTCCAGAACTACGCGCTGTACCCGCACATGACCGTCGCCGACAACATGGGCTTCGCGCTCAAGATCGCCGGCGTGAACAAGGCGGAGATCCGCAAGAAGGTCGAGGAGGCGGCGAAGATCCTCGACCTCACCGAGTACCTGGACCGCAAGCCGAAGGCGCTCTCCGGCGGTCAGCGGCAGCGCGTCGCGATGGGGCGGGCCATCGTGCGGGAGCCGCAGGTGTTCCTCATGGACGAGCCGCTGTCGAACCTCGACGCCAAGCTCCGTGTCTCCACGCGTACACAGATCGCGAGCCTGCAGCGCCGCCTCGGCATCACCACCGTGTACGTCACCCACGACCAGGTCGAGGCGCTGACGATGGGCGACCGCGTCGCGGTGCTCAAGGACGGGCTGCTGCAGCAGGTCGACACGCCGCGCAACATGTACGACCGGCCGGCGAACCTCTTCGTCGCCGGGTTCATCGGCTCCCCCGCCATGAACCTGGTCGAGGTCCCGATCACCGACGGCGGCGTGAAGTTCGGCAACAGCGTCGTCCCCGTGTCGCGCGAGGCGCTGGCCGCCGCGACCGACAAGGGCGACAAGACCGTGACGGTCGGTGTCCGCCCGGAGCACTTCGACGTCGCGGGCGCCGAGAGCGACCAGGGCGTGGCGGTCCTGGTCAACGTCGTCGAGGAGCTCGGCGCCGACGGGTACGTGTACGGCTCCGCCCGCGTCGGCGGCGAGGACGACAAGGACCTGGTGGTCCGCGTCGGCGGCCGCTCCATCCCGGAGAAGGGCTCCGTGCTGCACGTCGTGCCGCGCCCGGAGGAGATCCACGTCTTCTCGACCTCCACGGGCGAGCGCCTCAGCGGCTGACGCCCTCATCACCCCGGCACGGCCCCGCACTTCGGTGCGGGGCCGTTCCCGTAGGTCCGTCCGTCCGCCCGGATGTCGACAAATACCCCGGCACATGGGTCATTTCGGACCCCGTTCGTCAACACCCGATTCGAAAAGGCGCGTCGAACCATCCCCCGTGGGGGTGACTAAATGTCTCCAAATCATCACTGGCCGCTACGCTCACGTCCGTGACCCACACAGCACGCCGAATCGGCCGCACTCTCGCCCTCGTCCTGCCCGTCGTCCTGGTGCTCTCCGGAACTCTCGCGGTCACCAGTGTCCCGTGGGCCGGCAGCCGCTCCGAGTCGCAGTTGCTCACCGCGTCGTCGGAGAACGTCTCCGTACGGGCCAAGTCCCGTGCACCGCAGGATATTCTCCGCGACCGCCTCCTCGCACAGCTTCAGGAGGAGAACCCCGGTGTCGCGCTGACCAGCCTGCAGCGCGAGGTGGAGGAGCGGCCGTCGCTCGCCAAGCACTGCATGTCGATCGCCCGCGCCCTCGGCCGCGCCGCCGTCCTCCACTACGGGCCCGTGCGCGCCCAGTCGTACTCCCGCCCCGTGTGCGACACGTCGTACGCCTCCGGCGTCGCGAACGAGAGCTGAGCCACCCTGTCGAGGTATGCACACCTCTCCGACGCAGGCCGTGATCCTGGCGGGCGGCCAGGGTTCGCGTCTGCGCCCGTACACCGACGACCGCCCCAAGCCGATGGTCGAGATCCCGGGAACCGGGACCCCGATCATCGGCCATCAGCTTTCCTGGCTCGCCGCTGAGGGCGTCACGGACGCCGTCGTCTCCTGCGGCCACCTCGCGGACGTCCTCCAACGCTGGCTGGAGACCGCCGAACTGCCGCTGCGCGTCACCACCGTCGTCGAGTCCGAGCCGCTCGGCCGGGGCGGCGGCCTGAAGTACGCGGCCGCGCGCCTGCCGCGCCCCGACCAGCCCTGGTACGCCACGAACGGCGACATCTGGACGCGCTTCTCGCTGCGCGAGATGGCCGCCTTCCACGCCGAGCGGGACGCCCTCGCCACTCTCGCGCTGGCCCGGCCCCGCATCCCCTGGGGCGCCGTCGAGACCGACACCTTCGGGAACGTCACCGACTTCGTCGAGGCGCCGCCGTCGCCGTACCTCATCAACGCCGGCGTGTACGTCCTCTCCCCCGCCTTCACACCGCTGCTGCCGGACGTGGGCGACCACGAGCGCACCACCTTCCCCCGCCTCGCCCGCGAGCGGCGCCTGGCGGGCTTCCCGCTGCCGCAGGGCGCCTACTGGCGGGCCATCGACACGGCGAAGGACCTGGAACGGGCGGCGGAGGAGCTCGCCGCGTACCAGTTCTGAGCTTGTCGTCGAACCCCGCGGCCTACCGGTCACGCGATGCTGATCTGGATCGATTGATCCAGGTGTCGCCCCTCTCTTCCCGCACGGAGCCGTGGAGGGCGTTGGCCAGAGCCTGGGCGTGCTCCGGGGAGATACCGAGGGCGAGCGGTACCCGTCGAGGGCTGTACGGGGACGAGCACACGGCGATCGGACTGTCGTCGGTCACGGTCCACCGGGGCCCGCCGGTCGGGTCCTGCTCGCCCACCAGGGTCGCGGCCAGCTCGTCGGCCGCGTCCGTACGTATCCCACAGCACGCGAGCGCTTGCGCCACGGTGTCACGCGCGTCGACGGGCATGTCGGCATCGCCGAGCATCGGCAGGAGCAGCAGGAGGCGCTGGGACGGATCGGACAGACCTTCGTCGCCGTCCTGCGCGCTCGCGGCGAGAGTGATGAGTTCGGCCCAGGACAGGCCCGGGCCGGCCTCGTCGGCGCCGCACTGCCCGAGGTGACCGAGTCGCCCCCATGCGGGGTGGCGGACGAAGAAGTCGACGTTGTTCTCGTCCTCGAAGGAGGCGTAGACGACGTAGGCCGTATGCCCACCGGCGAAGCGGACCCGCACGACGGGCCAGGGCTGCTCGGGGTCGCCGAGGCGATCCACCATCGCTTCGTAAGCCGATGCGTCCACCCCGTACCGCTCTGGCTCCCCACCCGGGTCACCCATCGTCAACAGGAGATGGGCGAGCCAGAAGGCGGGGTCTCGCACGAGATCCTCGCCCTCGACCAGGTCGCAGTCCTCGACGTACTCCGGGATGTGCACGGCGGCGCTCATAGCGGGAGGGTACGGAAGACCGGGGCCGAGCCTTCGGCCGGGTGGTGTCGCCGAGGGGCCGTCACCGTGGGGAACACGGTGACGGTCCCTCTCGCTCGTGTGTCGTGCGGTCAGCCGAGCAGGCCGCCGATCGGGTTCCGGTTGCCGCCGCTGGAACCGCCGTCCTCGGAGCCGCCCGAGCCGCTGTCGTCGGAGCCACCGCCGCCACCGCCCGAGGTGCCGGTGGAGCCGCTGGAGGACGGGCCCGAGCTGCTGCTGGCCGGCGGCTCCGGGTCCACGGGCCGGGACTGCTGCGGGGGCCGCTGGCCGGTGCCCTGCGTGGCGGTCGGCCGCTGCTCCTGCGCGCGCTCGCTCTCCCGGACGGTCCCGGCCGGGGTCGACTCGTCGGCGGTCGGCGACGTGGAGGTGGACGCGGACGGCTTGGGCGGCCGGTGGGAGGACTCGCCACGCGAGGACGGGGACTGCGAGCCGGGCTCCTGCGGCAGGGGCCGGCCGGGCAGGTGGTTCGTCGGGTCGTCGTTCGGCCCGGGCACGGTGACCATCTCGGTGGAGCGTACGGCTCCGCCGAGCACCGACCCGATGAGCAGCGTCAGGCCCACCACGACGGTCGCGACGAGCGCCCCGCGCCGCAGGACGCGGCGGCGCAGGTCCCACAGGGCGGAACGGGGGCCGAGCGTGCGCCAGGCCTCGCCGGCGAGGCGGCCGTCGATGGAGTAGACGGGGGCGCCCGCGATGATCAGCGGGGACCAGGCGGCGAGGTAGACGATGTCGGGCGCGTCGTACGCGGGGACGGTGCGCCAGCTGACGGTGAGGATGAGCGCGGCGGAGAGCAGCGCGCCGAAGACGGCCGCCACCCGCTGCCAGAGGCCGAGGACAGTGAGCACGCCGACGATGACCTGAGCGAAGGCGACGGTGAGTCCGGCGCCTACGGGGTGGGCGAGGGCGAAGTCCCGCAGCGGTTCGGCGGCGGGCCAGGGGTGGAGGGAGGTGAGCCACTTGACCATGGAGCCGCGCTCGCCGCCGTCGAAGTAGACGGGGTCGCAGAGCTTGCCCATGCCGGCGTAGATGGAGATGAAGCCGAGGAAGACGCGCAGGGGCAGCAGGACGACGCCGAGGTTCATGCGGCGGCCGGGGTAGTAGGCGTGCCGCTGGGCGGCGGCGTCGGCGTAGGCCGCGCGGCGGTCGCCGCTGCCGCGCGTGGGGGTGTCGTCCGCGGCGTAGTCGTCCTGGTCGGTGGTGTCGGCGTGGGCGGCGGGGCCGTGCCGGTCGCGCCCCCCGTAGGCGCTCCCCTCGTAGCCGCTGTCCCCGTAACCGCTCTCCTCATAGGCGCTTTCGGCGCGCCGCATGGGCGGCAGGAGGGGCGTCGGCATGGTGTCGTCGGAGAGGGTGACGCGAGGGATGACCTGGGTGGCGCCGGCGTCGCGCGACGGGTCGAGGGTGTCCACGGCGGCGGAGTCCCGTACGGCCTGCAGGAGGCCGGTCGCTCCGGGGTCGCCGGGTGACGACTTCCCGCTCCATACGACGGTCGCCCGCCGCCGTCCTCCCGCTCCCGCCGCGCCCGCGCTCACGGCGGGTACACGGGTGGTGGTTTCGGCGTACCGAGGCTTCTTGACCGGGGCGAGCTGCACCCGGAAGCTGGCGTGGTTCACGATGACCTGCGCGGGATCGCAATCCACCTTGACCATGCTCAACGCAGGCTGATCGTCGAACCCGGGCCGGGGCGTTCTGGTGTCCACACTCATCTAACCGAGTGACGCGGGGTTAGGACACTGCCTTGACGGCGGGGAAATGTCCGAGACCCGTCAAGATCATGACGGGTCTCGGATGGGTGTCCGCGTCAGGCGCGGCGGCGCGCCGCCTCGTACAGGACGACACCGGCCGCGACACCGGCGTTGAGCGACTCGGCGCCGCCCGGCATCGGGATGCGGACGAGGAAGTCGCAGGTCTCGCCGACCAGGCGGGAGAGGCCCTTGCCCTCGCTGCCCACGACGATGACGACCGGGCCGCCGAGGGCGTCCAGCTCGTGCACCTCGGTGTCACCGTCGGCGTCCAGGCCGACGACGGTGATGCCGGCCTTCTGGTACGCCTCCAGGGCGCGGGTCAGGTTGGTGGCGCGGGCGACCGGGGTGCGGGCGGCGGTGCCGGCCGCGGTCTTCCAGGCGCCTGCGGTCATGCCGGCCGCGCGGCGCTCGGGCACGACGACGCCGTGGCCGCCGAAGGCGGAGACGGAGCGGACGACGGCGCCGAGGTTGCGCGGGTCGGTGACGCCGTCGAGGGCGACGATCAGCGGGTCCTCGCCGTCGTCGAAGGCGGCCGCGGCGAGGTCCTCGGGGTGGGCGTACTCGTACGGCGGGACCTGGAGGACGAGGCCCTGGTGGTTGAGGCCGTTCGTCATGCGGTCGAGCTCGGCGCGCGGGGCCTCCATGAGGTTGATGCCGCCGCGGTCGGCCGCGAGCTTCAGCGCGTCGCGCACCCGCTCGTCGTTGTCGATGAACTGCTGGACGTACAGCGTCGTCGCGGGTACGCCGTCGCGCAGCGCCTCGAAGACGGGGTTGCGGCCGACGACCATCTCGGAGAGGCCCTTGCCGCCGCGGCGGGCGACCTGGCGGCGGTGCGCCTGCTTGGCCTTGGCGTTGGCGACGCGGTTCTTCACATGTCCCTTGCGGGCGGACGCGGGCGGCGTCGGGCCCTTGCCTTCCAGGCCCCGGCGCCGCTGGCCACCGCTGCCGACCGTCGCGCCCTTCTTGTTGGACGTGCGGCGGTTCCTGCGCTGGCTGTTCCCGGCCATGACTTACCTGCTCTGGTCGATGCGTGTCGTACGTACGTCTATATGAAGCGTCTATATGAAGTGTGCCAGCGCGGGGGCTACCGCGCGCCGAGCGTCCAACGCGGGCCGTCGGGGCTGTCCTCGATGACCAGGCCGGACTGGCCGAGCTGGTCGCGGATCGCGTCCGCCGTCGCCCAGTCCTTGCGGGCCCGCGCCGACTGGCGCTGGTCCAGGACCATGCGGACGAGGCTGTCGACGACGCCGTGGAGGTCCTCGCCCCGGTCGGCCTCGCCCGCCCAGTGCGGGTCGAGCGGGTCCAGGCCGAGGACGCCGAGCATGGCGCGGACCTCGGCGAGGCGGGCCACTGCGGCGTCCTTGTCGTCGGCGGCGAGCGCGCTGTTGCCCTGGCGCACGGTGGTGTGAATGATCGCGAGCGCCTGCGGGACGCCCAGGTCGTCGTCCATCGCCTCGGCGAAGGCGGGCGGCACCTCGGCGGCCGGCTCGACGGCCTTGCCGGCCTTCTCGACGACCCGCTGGATGAAGCC
Organism: Streptomyces sp. NPDC045431; assembly: GCF_040646655.1. Classification (NCBI taxonomy): domain Bacteria; kingdom Bacillati; phylum Actinomycetota; class Actinomycetes; order Kitasatosporales; family Streptomycetaceae; genus Streptomyces; species Streptomyces sp. NPDC045431. The sequence goes on along the minus strand of NZ_JBEZAQ010000003.1, from coordinate 82,598 downwards.
CTCGATGCGCGCGAAGGCGGACTCGGCCTCGCGCAGCGCCTCTTCGCTGTACTCGATCGTCGACCGGTAGTGCGGGGTGCCCAGGTAGTAGCGCAAGACGATGGGCCGCCACTGCCGGACCATCTCGGAGACGAGCACGGAGTTGCCCAGTGACTTGGACATCTTCTCGCCGCTCATGGTCACCCAGGCGTTGTGCACCCAGTACTGGGCGAAGTCGTCGCCGTACGCCTTGGCCTGCGCGATCTCGTTCTCGTGGTGCGGGAAGACCAGGTCGAGGCCGCCGCCGTGGATGTCGAAGGCGGTCCCCAGGTACTTGTGCGCCATCGCCGAGCACTCCAGGTGCCAGCCGGGGCGGCCGCGGCCCCACGGCGTCTCCCAGTCGGGCTCGCCCGGCTTGGTCGCCTTCCACATGGCGAAGTCGCGCGGGTCGCGCTTGCCGGTGATGCCCTCCTCGGCGGGCTGGCGCAGATCGTCGATGTCCTGGTTCGACAGCGACAGGTACTCCGGGAAAGAGCGCACGTCGAAGTAGACGCTGCCGTCCGCCACGTACGCGTGACCGCGCTCGATGAGGCCGCGCATCATCTCGACCATCTCGGTCACGTGCCCGGTGGCGCGCGGCTCGTAGGTGGGCGGGAGGCAACCGAGGGCCTCGTAGCCGTCGTTGAACGCGCGCTCGTTCTCGTACCCGATGGCCCACCAGGGGCGGCCCTGGTCCGCGGACTTGGCGATGATCTTGTCGTCGATGTCCGTGACGTTGCGGACGAACGTCACGTCGTAGCCGCGGTAGGCGAACCAGCGGCGCATGATGTCGAAGTTCAGTCCGGACCGGATGTGCCCGATGTGCGGGGCGGCCTGCACCGTGGCGCCGCACAGGTAGATCGAGACACAGCCCGGCCTGAGCGGGGTGAAGTCACGGATCTGCCGGGCGCTGGTGTCGTACAGGCGAATAGTCACCACTCCAGAGTAGTGGGCCGGTGCCAGTGCCCCGTGCCTCAGGTGGTACGGACGAGCAGAGCCGTCGCGATGGCGGCGAGGCCCTCGGCGCGGCCGGTGAGGCCGAGGCCGTCCGTCGTCGTGCCGGACACGGACACCGGGGCGCCGGCCGCCGCGCTGAGCGCCTTCTGCGCCTCGTCGCGCCGCTTGCCGATCTTCGGGCGTACGCCGATGACCTGGACGGCGATGTTGCCGATCTCGAAGCCCTCGGCGCGGACGATCCGGGCGGCCTCGGCGAGCAGGGTGACACCGGAGGCGCCGGACCACTCGGGGCGGGAGGTGCCGAAGTGAGCGCCGAGGTCGCCGACACCGGCGGCGGAGAAGAGCGCGTCACAGGCGGCGTGGGCGGCGACGTCGCCGTCGGAGTGGCCGGCGAGGCCGTAGCCGTCGGAGTCCTCCCAGAGGAGGCCCGCGCACCACAGCTCGCGGCCCTTCTCGAAGGCGTGGACGTCGGTGCCGATGCCGATGGTCGGCAGGCTAGAAGCCATCGTTGGCCCTCCTGCGGGCGAGGACCGCCTCCGCGAGGAGGAGGTCGAGGGGGCGGGTCACCTTGAACGCCTCCTCGTGGCCGGGGACGGCCACGACCGGCTCGCCGAGCTGCTCGACCATGCCGGCGTCGTCGGTGACGCTGCCGGTGACGGTCGTGTGCGCGCGCACGAGGGTGTCGCGGTCGAAGCCCTGCGGGGTCTGTACGGCGCGGAGCGTGGCCCGGTCGGGCGTGGCGACGACCGGCTCGGGTTCGCCCTTCTCGGCGTCCTGGCGCGGCTCGACCTGCTTGACGGTGTCGGCGAGCGGCAGTGCGGGCACGACGGCGACGGCCCCGTCCCGTACGGCCTCGATGACCGCGTCGACGGTGTCGACGGGCACCAGCGGGCGGGCCGCGTCGTGGACGAGGACGGTGGTGATGCCGTCGGGCAGGGCGTCCAGGCCGAGGCGGACGGACTCCTGGCGCGTCTCGCCGCCGGGCACGACGAGGTAGTCGGTGCGCTCGGGGAGCGCGTGCGCGTCGAGGAGGTTCTTGACCTCGGCGGCGCCCTCGGGCGGGGCGACCACGACGACGAGCGAGACCGCTCGGGAGGCCGCCATGGCGCGTACCGCGTGGATGAGGATGGGGGTGCCGTTCAGCGCGCGGAGCGCTTTGGGGGCGCCCGGGCCGAGCCGTACGCCCCGGCCCGCTGCGGGGATCACCGCGGCGGTGCGGGCCGCGCGTGCGGGGGGTGCTTCGTCAGACATGGGTTGCACTCCGGCAGGTTTGTTGACTCGGCCGATTTGGGTATGGCCTTGGAGGCACGCCCGGACCGGAGGACGGTCGGGGTAGTGTCGGCGCGGCGCCTTGACCGGACCCTTGCCCCTTCCGTGACGACGGTCGAGCGGGCCGCACCGGCCGGGGTGCGGACATGCCGCAGCGCCCGGCGACGTGCTGTTGATCCGTACGTTCCGTACGAGTGGATCACAGCATGTCAGCGGGCACTGCGGTAACGCTTCGCGTCAGAACCGCTTGCGCGTCAAGACGTGCGCGTCAAGACGTGCGTGTCAGGACGCGAGGACCTCGTCGAGCAGGGCCTCGGCCTTGTCCTCGTTGGTGTTCTCGGCGAGCGCGAGCTCGCTCACCAGGATCTGGCGCGCCTTCGCGAGCATGCGCTTCTCTCCGGCGGAGAGACCGCGCTCACGCTCACGGCGCCACAGGTCACGCACCACTTCGGCGACCTTGATGACATCGCCGGAGGCGAGCTTCTCGAGATTTGCCTTGTAGCGACGGGACCAGTTCGTCGGCTCCTCGGCGTACGGTGCGCGCAGCACCTCGAAGACCCGGTCCAGCCCGTCCTGACCGACCACATCGCGCACGCCGACGAACTCCGCATTGTCCGCTGGCACACGAACCGTCAAGTCGCCCTGGGCGACCTTGAGCACCAAGTAGGTCTTGTCCACGCCTTTGATCTGGCGAGTTTCGATGGCCTCGATCAGCGCGGCCCCGTGATGGGGATAGACCACGGTGTCGCCAACCTTGAACGTCATGTGACAGGTACCCCTTCCGTGGCTATCCAGGGTAACACGAGAACAGCTTCTTCTGAATGGCGTTTTCGCAGGTCAGGGCATATCTCGGGGCTTGACAACACCGACGGGAACGTGCTGCGGAGGGCTTGCGGAAGGGGGTATTCGCAGGTCGGAGCGGCTGCACGGGCAGGCGGAAACGGGCCCGATACACGCATCCGGCTGCGGCGCGGCGAGGATGAACGTCCTGTTTTGTCGGGTTCGAAGCGGTGAAGATCACGTACTCCGTTCGGATGTCGGTCACCCGCTCGGACGATGGCGGCCATGATTCCCGAATTGGCGCGCGAGTGATCACCGAGGCTTTTCGGTTAACGAATGCGGAATTGATCAAGGAGGGTTATGTGAACGCCGTACGAGTGGGGTGAGGGGGTGGGGTGAGAGGGCCGGGTGAGAGGGCCGGGTGGCGGAGGCCGACACGGACCGGGGACGGACGGGGGATGGACCGGGAACGGGTCGGGGGCGGGTCGGGTGCGGGAGCGGGGAGAGGGGTCGGTAACCTGAGCCCGCTGAGTGATCCTTAGCTCAGGCTTACCCGTCCGTCTTCGGTCGCCGTCATCCGTCCGTCCGTACGTCCTAGGAGTTGCCGCCGCCGTGAGCCGCAGCCTTCGACGCGGCGCCCTCGCCGCCACCGCCATCGTGTTCTCGATCGCCTCGCTCTCCGCCTGCGGCGCCGGCAATGACGCCCAGACGCTCCAGATCAGGCCGGACAACGCCGCCACCACCGTGGGCGACATCAAGGTGCAGAACGCCACGGTGCTCACGCAGGCGGGAGGGGGGAAGGACGGCGCCGCCGTCGTCTCCGCCACCGTCTTCAACGGCGGCGACAAGCCCGAGACGCTGGAGGGCATCCAGCTGCCGGGCTCCGACGCCACGGTGAAGCTCTCGCCCGCCGAGGGCTCGGGCGCCGTCACCGTCCCGGCGAACGGCTCGATCGTCATCGGCGGCCAGGGCAACGCCTCCGCGGTCATCGAGAACGTCGGGGACGCCGCCACCAACGGCGAGGCCCGCGAGGTCGTCTTCAAGCTCAGCGAGACCGGTGACGTGAAGCTGGACGCGTTCGTCGTGCCGGCGACCGGCTACTACGCGGACTTCGGCCCGTCGCAGGCCCCGAAGTCCCCGGAGTCCCCGGAGGCGACGAAGTCGCCCGAGGCCACGCCGACCGGTTCGCCCACCGGTTCGCCGACCGGCTCCCCCACGGGTTCGCCCGCGCAGGGCGAGACGCAGGGCCAGGCCAGCCCCGGCGCCCCGGCGGGCGGCGAGCAGTCGCACGCGGCCGACCACTGAGGTACCACTGACGTACCGCTGACGTAGCAGCGCGCGAGGGGCGCCCCACCGGACCTTTCCGGTGGGGCGCCCCTCGTACGCGTACGCCGGGCGGGCGGGCCTACGGCTCGAACTTGTAGCCCAGCCCCCGGACCGTGACCAGGTAGCGCGGCGCGCCCGGGTCCGGCTCGATCTTGGCGCGGAGCCGCTTGACGTGGACGTCGAGGGTCTTGGTGTCACCGACGTAGTCCGCGCCCCACACCCGGTCGATCAGCTGCATGCGCGTGAGGACGCGGCCCGCGTTGCGCAGCAGCATCTCCAGCAGGTCGAACTCCTTCAGCGGCAGGTCGACCTTGGCGCCGGAGACCGTGACGACGTGGCGGTCCACGTCCATCCGTACCGGCCCCGCCTCCAGGGCGGCCGGGGCGACCTCCTCCGGCTCGCCGCGGCGGCGGAGCACCGCGCGGATGCGGGCGACCAGCTCCCGGGAGGAGAAGGGCTTGGTGACGTAGTCGTCCGCCCCTATCTCCAGGCCCACGACCTTGTCGATCTCGCTGTCCTTGGCCGTGACCATGATGACGGGCACGTTCGAGCGGCCGCGCAGCTGGCGGCAGACCTCCGTGCCCGGCAGGCCGGGCAGCATGAGGTCGAGCAGGACGAGGTCGGCGCCGTTGCGCTCGAACTCGTCGAGCCCCTCGGGCCCGGTCGTCGCGACGGCGACTTCGAAGCCCTCCTTGCGGAGCATGTAGGACAGGGCGTCGCTGAAGGATTCCTCATCCTCGACGACAAGGACTCGGGTCACGGAAGGACCTCCGGGGCGGTGAGCGGTTCTGAGGTGGTCGCTGAGTCGTGATGCGGACGGCCGTGGGGCCGCCCGTTCTGCCGTACGGCGCCGGCCTCGGGGAGGCGCAGCGTGAAGGTGGAGCCCTGTCCTTCGGTGCTCCAGACCGTGACCTCCCCGCCGTGCGAGGCGGCCACGTGCTTGACGATCGCCAGGCCCAGGCCCGTACCACCGGTGGCACGGGAGCGGGCGGGGTCGACGCGGTAGAAGCGCTCGAAGATGCGCTCCTTGTCCTTGTCGGGGATGCCGATGCCCTGGTCCGTGACGGCGATCTCTATCAGATCGCCCCCGGGGGCGGCGACGCGGCGGGCGGCGATGCCGACGCGTGTGTGGGCCGGGGAGTAGTTGACGGCGTTCTCGACGAGGTTGCCGAGGGCGGCGGCGAGCTGGCCGCGGTGGCCCCAGACGAAGAGGTCCTGGGTGCCGCCGGCGGCCATGGTGATCTGCTTGGTGGTGGCCGTGTGCCGGGAGCGGTCGACGGCCTCGGCGACGAGCTCGTCCACCCGGACGGGCTCGGCGTCCTCCAGCGGGTCGTCGTTCTGCACCCGGGAGAGGTCGATGAGCTCCTGGACGAGGTTGGTGAGGCGGGTCGCCTCGATCTGCATGCGCCCGGCGAAGCGCATGACCGCCTCGGGGTCGTCGGAGGCGTCCATGACGGCCTCCGAGAGCAGGGAGAGCGCCCCGACGGGGGTCTTGAGCTCGTGGCTGACGTTGGCGACGAAGTCGCGGCGTACGGCCTCGATGCGGCGGGCCTCGGTGAGGTCCTCGACCAGGAGCAGGACCAGCCGGGAGCCGAGGGGCGCGACGCGGGCGGAGACGGCGAGGGCCTCGCCGCGGCCGGTGCCGCGCCGGGGCAGGTCCAGCTCGACCTGGCGTATCTCGCCGTCGCGGCGGGTGTCGCGCGCCATGTGGAGCATCGGCTCGACGGCCAGCTTGCCGCCGCGGACCAGGCCGAGCGCGTACGCCGCGGAGCTGGCCTTGACGACGGAGTCGCTCTCGTCGAGCACGACCGCGGAGGAGCGGAGCACCGACAGCACGGTGTCCACGCCGGGCGGGAGCACCGCGTCGGTGTGCAGGGAGGTACGGGTGGGCCTGGCCTGGTCGCGCTCGCTCCAGCGGAACGCCAGCATGGCGATCACGCCGGTGCACGCCCCGGCGATCGCGGCCAATGCGGCAACCGCCGCGTTCACGTCCATGCGTCCAGGTTATGCGGGTGCTCGGACATGCTCCCAGCCATCCGTGTGGGTGCTCGAACAGTCGTCGCTCAGAGTTCACCGAGGGGAAAGTGACGGTTCACTTGGGAGGGAGGCCCCGGTCTTTTTCGGCTCGGACCGTGGGAGCGTAGGGGCCCGAGCCCACCCCGGACCCCTGAGGTTCGCACTGAGAGAGGGACATCCATGCGGGACGCGTACCACGAGGAACTGGACTCGATCGGCGAGGGCCTGGTCGAAATGGCCCGGCTGGTCGGGTCGGCGATCGGGCGCGCCACGACGGCGATGCTCGACGCGGACCTGAAGCTGGCGGAGGCCGTGATCGCGGCCGACCAGAAGGTCGACGACCTCCAGCACGACCTGGAGGCGCGGGCCATAGCCCTGCTGGCGCGCCAGCAGCCCGTCGCGACGGACCTGCGCATCGTGGTGACCTCGCTGCGGATGAGCGCGGACCTGGAGCGCTCCGGCGACCTCGCCCAGCACGTCGCCAAGCTGGCCCGCCTGCGCTTCCCGAACCGCGCGGTGCCGCGGGACCTGCACGCCACCATCCTGGAGATGGGCCAGCTGGCGCAGCGCCTGATGGCGAAGGCGGCGGAGGTCATCATCACCAAGGACGTCGACCTGGCGCTCCAACTGGAGCACGACGACGACGAGATGGACCGCCTGCACCGCACGCTCTTCCAGCACCTGATGGACGACCGCTGGAAGCACGGCATCGAGACGGCGGTCGACGTGACGCTGCTGGGCCGCTACTACGAGCGCTTCGCCGACCACGCGGTGTCGGTGGCCAAGCGCGTGGTGTACCTGGTGACGGGCGAGCACGCGGACGAGCTCCAGCAGGCGGAGGCCCCGGTCGAGGGGGCCTGACGGTCGCCTCCCCGTCGGGGACGGGCCTCTGTGCGCCGTTGATGCGCCCTGGCGGGTGGGCATGCAATGGGGAGAGGTGACGTACGCCTTCGAACGTACGCCTTTGAGGAGGGACCCCATGGCAGATTCCCCCGTGAGCGGCACCCAGCAGGAAGCAGCACCGGTCGAAGTGGTCCACCTGCCCGTCCTCGGCGCCTGCGGCTGCGGCTCGGGCTGCGGCTGCGGCTGCCAGTCGGGCGCGCCGTGCCAGTGCGGCGGCTGCTGCGGCTGAGCGGCCGGGCGTAGGCGCGGGCCCCGTCCGGGCGACCGGGCGGGGCTCAGCGCTGCCGGCCGTCGTCCTCGACCTCCAGCGTGTGGCGGGCGAGGCCGATGAAGGCGAGGTGCGCGTCCCGCAGTTCGACGAACGCGGCGTCGTAGGCGTGCCTGCGCTCGGGGCTGTCGTCGCCGATGAGCGCCTTGAGCAGCGGCTGCAGGCGGCGGCTCAGCTGCCGTACGTGCTCCGCGGCCTCGGAGACCTCGGCGGGGCCGTCGAGGCGCACCTCGTGGTTGGCCCGGTTCATGGCCGCGATGGCGGGCGCAGTGCGCTCGTACATCCGCGTCAGCAGGCGGTCCTTCGTCTCGCGGTCGCTCGCGGCGTGACGTCGTCGATCTGCCAGGTGATCTCGAAGAAGGCGTGCGCGCAGCCCATCATCTCCCGGTAGGTGGCGCGGCGCCGCTCCCGCTGTTCGCGCAGTGCCTCCGCCACCGCGACCGTCCGGGCCTGCCCCAGCGCGGCGCGCGAGGTCGCCCGCGCGGTGATGTAGCCGGCCGCGAGCGCGGTCAGCGCGGTGAGGACGCCGACCCACAGTCCGCTGTTCGCCATGGTGCGGAAGTCTGCCAGCGCCGCGGGGAGGTGGACAATGACAAGTCCCTTGCCGCCCCGGGGTCTTCAGGCCCCGGCCGTCGCCGCTTTCCGCGCTGTCGGAGGACGGGCCCGGGCGGCCCCCGCATAGCGACGAGCCCCCTGCCCACGGAGAAACCGCAGCAGGGGGCTCGTTCGCGGGCGCTTGTTACTTCTTGCCCTGGTTCTTGACCGCCTCGATGGCCGCCTTCGCCGCCTCCGGGTCGAGGTACGTGCCGCCCTTCGTGACCGGCTTGAAGTCGGCGTCGAGCTCGTACACGAGCGGGATGCCCGTCGGGATGTTCAGGCCCGCGATGTCGGTGTCCGAGATGCCGTCCAGGTGCTTGACCAGGGCGCGCAGGCTGTTGCCGTGGGCGGCGACGAGGACCGTGCGGCCGGCGAGGAGGTCCGGGACGATGCCGTCGTACCAGTACGGCAGCATGCGGACGACGACGTCCTTCAGGCACTCGGTGCGGGGGCGCAGCTCCGGCGGGATGGTGGCGTAGCGCGCGTCGCCCGCCTGCGAGAACTCGTTGTCGTCGGCGAGGACCGGCGGCGGGGTGTCGTACGAGCGGCGCCACAGCATGAACTGCTCCTCGCCGAACTCGGCGAGCGTCTGCGCCTTGTCCTTGCCCTGCAGCGCGCCGTAGTGCCGCTCGTTCAGGCGCCAGGAGCGGTGGACCGGGATCCAGTGGCGGTCGGCGGACTCCAGCGCCAGCTGCGCGGTGCGGATGGCGCGCTTCTGGAGGGAGGTGTGCACGACGTCGGGGAGCAGACCGGCGTCCTTGAGCAGCTCACCGCCGCGGACGGCCTCCTTCTCGCCCTTCTCGGTGAGGTTGACGTCCACCCAGCCGGTGAACAGGTTCTTCGCGTTCCATTCGCTCTCGCCGTGGCGGAGGAGGATCAGCTTGTACGGTGCGTCGGCCATGCGTACGAGATTAATGGACGCCGCTGACGGTTGACGGCTGGCGTCAATTCAGTGGCTCGGCGGAGCGACCCGCTTGTAAGTTGCGCTCAGTATCTCGGGCGTTTACAGGGGAGTACACGTGTCCACAGCCTCACTCCGGCAGTCCCTCCGCGGAACCGTGTCGGGGCTACCCCCCGGCTTCTGGTGGCTGTGGACCTCGACGCTGGTGAACCGCACCGGTGCCTTCGTCCTCACCTTCCTCTCCCTCTACCTCACCCAGGAGCTGGGCTTCTCCGCCTGGTACGCGGGCCTCGTCGTCGCCCTCCACGGGCTCGGCGGCATCGCCGGGGCCCCGCTCGGCGGCATGCTCAGCGACCGGTGGGGGCGACGGCCGACCATGGTCACCGGCCACCTCGCCGCCGCCGCGGGCGCCGCGGCGCTGGCCTTCGTCACCAGCACCTGGGGCGTCGCCGTCGTGGTGCTCCTGATGGGCGTGGCCATGCAGTCCGTACGGCCCGCCATCGGCGCGACCATCGCCGACCAGGTGCCCGAGCACGACCGCCGGCGCGCGTACGCCCTCAACTACTGGGCGCTGAACCTCGGCTTCGCCATCGCCGCGATCGGCGGCGGCGCCGCGATCTTCCTCGGCTACCGGACCCTGTTCCTGGTCGACGCGGCCGCGACCGCACTGTGTGCGCTCATCGTCTTCCTGCGGCTGCCGGAGACGCGGCCGACGGCGCCGGCGGCCGGCAGTGCCTCCGCGAAGGAGGGCGCCGCCGACGAGCAGCGGATCTCCATGCTGGACGTGCTGCGCGACGGACCCTTCCGGACGCTGGTGCTGCTCAACCTGCTCGTCTGCACCGTCTTCTCCGTCCCGTGGGTCGGCCTGCCGCTCACCATGGCCCAGGAGGGCTTGGAGCCGGACGCGTACGGTGTGGTCATCGCCGTCAACGGTGTCGTCATCGTCGGTTTCCAGCTGCTCGTCAACAAGGTCACCGAGAAGCGGTCGCCGGTCGCCCTCCTCACCGTCTCGTCGCTCCTCTTCGCGGTGGGTACGGGCGCGACCGCGCTGGCCGGTACGCCGCTGCTCTTCGCCGCGACCGTGGTGGTGTGGACGATCGGCGAGATGGTGCACGTGCCGACCAACGCCGCCGCGACCGCCCGGCTCGCCCCGGCGCACGCCCGTGGCCGGTACCAGGGCGTCATGGGCATGTCCTGGTCGCTGGGCGGGTTCATCGCGCCGATCGTGGCCGGCTGGGTCATCAGCGGCCCCGGCCCGGACGTCCTGTGGCTGGGCTGCGCAGTGGTCGGCACCACGGCCGCCGCCGGGTACGCGCTGCTGCTGCGGCGGGCGCTGGCGGCGGAAGCGGCCGCGGTCGAGGCGGCGGAAGCCGCCGCCGTCGAGGCCGCCGAAGCGGCTGCGGTCGAAGCGGCTGCCGCCACCGAGGCGGCTCGGGTGGCGGAGGCCGCGGGCCCCGCGCGGGACCGGAAGCCCGAAGTGAGCGCCTAGGGACGGCCGGTGGGACATCGGACGCGGGCTACGACCCCGACCGAGGGGTCGTCAGGTGCGTGAACGCCGCCAGGTTCCGCGTCGACTCGCCGCGCGCGACGCGCCACTCGTACTCCTTGCGGATGGCCGTCGCGAACCCCTTCTCCAGCAGCGTGTTGAACGCCCCGTCCGCCGCCTCCAGCACCGAGCCCAGCAGCCGGTCCAGCTCCTCCGGAGTGACGGCGGCGAGCGGCAGCTTGCCGGTCAGGTAGATGTCGCCGAGGCCGTCCACCGCGTAACTCACGCCGTACAGCTTGAGGTTGCGCTCCAGCAGCCAGCGGTGGACGGCCGCCTCGTTCTCGTCGGGGTGGCGGATCACGAAGGCGTTGAGGGAGAGGGAGTGGTTGCCGACCCGCAGGGAGACGGTCGTGGAGAGCTTCTTCGTGCCGGGGAGCGTGACGACGTACGTGCCGGTGGCCGGGGACTCCCAGGTCAGCCCGGCGTCGTCCAGCGCGGTCTCGATCGTGTGCCGTGCGTCTGCGTGCGCTGCGTCAGCCATGGTGGGAGCGTACGTGACGCCGGTGCTCGTGCAGGGCGGCCGTGTACACGTCGGCCGTCGCCGCCGCCGCCGTGTCCCAGCCGAAGGAGCTCGCGTGGCGCGCCGCCGCCTCGCCCAGGCGGGCGGTGAGCGCCGGGTCGTCGGCGAGGCGGTGCAGGACGTGCGCGTACGCCGCCGGGTCGTGGCCCCGCACCAGGAAGCCGGTCTCGCCGTCCCGCACGGCCACCGGCAGGCCGCCGACGGCCGCCGCGACGACCGGGGTGCCGGCCGCCTGCGCCTCGATGGCGACGAGCCCGAAGGACTCGCTGTACGAGGGCATGACCAGCACGGACGCCGCCCGGAACCAGTCGGCGAGCCGCTCCTGCCCGACCGGCGGGTGGAAGCGGACGACGTCGGCGATGCCGAGCCGCGCGGCGAGCTTCTGCAGGCCCTCGGGCTTGGCCAGGCCGCTGCCGCTGGGCCCGCCGACCACCGGGATGATCATGCGGGCGCGCAGGGAGGGGTCCCGCTCCAGCATCCGGGCCGCCGCGCGCAGCAGGATGTCCGGCGCCTTGAGCGGCTGTATGCGCCCGGCGAAGACGGGGACGAAGGCGTCGGCGGGCAGCCCGAGCCGGGCGCGGGCGGCGGCGCGGCCGTCGGCGGGCCGGAAGCGGTCGAGGTTCACGCCGGGGTGGACGACGGCGACCTTGGCGGGGTCGGCCTCGTAGAAGCGGCTGAGCTCGTCGGCCTCGCCCGCGGTGTTGGCTATCAGCCGGTCGGCGGCGCGCACGATCTGCGTCTCGCCGATCACGCGGGCGGCGGGCTCGGGGGTGTCGCCCTCGGCGAGTGAGGCGTTCTTGACCTTGGCCATGGTGTGCATGGCGTGGACGAGCGGGACGCCCCAGCGTTGGGCGGCGAGCCAGCCGACATGGCCGGAGAGCCAGTAGTGGGAGTGGACGAGGTCGTAGTGGCCGGGCCGGTGCCGGGCCCAGGCCTGCATCACGCCGTGTGTGAAGGCGCACAGCTGGGCCGGCAGCTCCTCCTTGGCGAGCCCCTCGTACGGACCGGCGTCCACGTGCCGGACGAGGACGCCGGGGGTGAGCTCGACGGCCGGGGGCAGGCCGCCGGCGGTGGCGCGCGTGAAGATCTCGACCTCGATGTTGATCGCGGCGAGGCGCCTGGCGAGCTCGACGATGTAGACGTTCATGCCGCCCGCGTCGCCGGTGCCGGGCTGGTGCAGCGGTGAGGTGTGGACGCTGAGCATGGCGATCCGGCGAGGCGTCCGGGGCCGGCCGGGCAGCCGGAGCCGGGACGGCGTGGCGGCCGCCAGGGTGCCGGCGAACCGGGACACGTACTGGCTCACGTCGGCGTCCTTCCGCAGTCCTTCAGACATGACAAAAGGAGGATGCGCGGGTCGATCCTCTCTCCCGCGCTCAACAGCGGAATACGCCCTTTCATTTCCGGTTTGCCAAATCATTTACCCTCGATCGCATGGCCCCGCGCATCACCCGCCCCGTGGGCACCACCACACGCGGGACCACCCACCCGAACCGCCTGCGCCGCATGGACCGCTGGATCGCGGCCGTCCACGGCCCCGCGCTGCTGCGCGCCGCCGCCGCCCCGGTCGCGGTGGACCTCGGGTACGGGGCCGCGCCGTGGACCGCCGTCGAGCTGCTGGCCCGGCTGCGCACCGCCGACCCCCGCGCCCGGGTCGTCGGCGTCGAGATCGAGCCCGCGCGGGTCGCGGCCGCCCAGCCGTACGCGCGCGAGGGCCTCACCTTCGTCCACGGCGGCTTCGAGGTCCCGGTGGACGGCGCCCCGGCGCTGATCCGGGCCGCGAACGTGCTGCGCCAGTACGACGAGGGCGAGGTCGCCGCCGTGTGGGAGCGGCTGTGCGCGCGGCTGGCGCCCGGGGGGCTGCTGGTGGAGGGGACCTGCGACGAGATCGGGCGGCGGCACGTGTGGGTGGCGCTCGGGCCCGAGGGGCCGCGCACCGTGACGTTCGCCACGCGGCTGGGGTCCCTGGAGCGCCCGTCGGACCTGGCCGAACGGCTGCCGAAGGCGCTGATCCACCGCAATGTGCCGGGCGAGCGGGTGCACGCCTTCCTGCGGGACTTCGACCGGGCGTGGGCGGCGGCGTCGCCGTACGCCTCGCTGGGGGCCCGGCAGCGGTGGATCGCGACGGCGCGGGCGCTGGCGGAGGACTGGCCGCTGGCGGACGGGCGGCGGCGGTGGCGGCAGGGGGAGCTCACGGTGGAGTGGTCGGCGCTGGCGCCCGGGGGCGGCTCGTAGCCGTGTGGGGCCGGGGGGCAAACCCCCTGTTACTTTGCCGTACGGCATGGCACCATCGCGGAGTCCGCGAAAAGTTACTGACGGTAAATCAGGTGCCGGGCCAGAGGGGGATTCCGTGAACCGACGCCGTTGCGTCACCGCCGCGATCACGTTGGTCTGCGCCCTGACGGTGCTCGCCTCACCCTCGTACACCTCATCCGCGTACGCCGCGCCCACCCCGCCGCCGGAGCCGCGCCGGAGCCTCGAAGAGGTACGCGCGGAGATCGACGGCCTCTACCGGCAGGCCGCCTCCGCCACCGACGCGTACAACCTCGCCGAGGAGCGGGCGCGGAAGCAGTCGGCCGAGGTCGTACGGCTCGCGCAGGCGATCGTCGACGGCCAGGCCCGGATCGACGACCTGAAGAGGCGGGCCGGCGCGGCCGCCCGCGCCCAGTACCGCAACGGCGGCATACCGGACGAGGCGAGGTTCGTCCTCGCCAACGACCCGCGGCGCTTCCTCGACGGCGCCGGGCGCCTCCAGCAGGGCCAGAAGGCCACGCAGGACCTCCTCGGCGAACTGAGCCGCGCCCAGACCGACTTGGAGACGTACACCGCCGACGCCAGCACCGAGTGGACCCGGCTGGAGAGCCACCGCACCCAGCAGGCGAAGGCCAAGAAGGACATCGAGTCCAAGATCGCCGCGGCCGAGAAACTGGAGTCGCAGCTGGAGGCCGAGGAGCGCGAGCGGCTGCTGCTGCTGGAGCAGCAGGAGCAGTCGCGGGCGCAGACGGCGTGGCTGGGCTCCGGCGTGCTGAAGGGGGTCGACGGCAGCGCGAGCGCGCAGGGCAGGAAGGCGATCGAGTTCGCCACCGCCCAGATCGGCAAGCCGTACGTGTGGGGCGCGGAGGGCCCGGGGTCGTACGACTGCTCGGGCCTGACGCAGCGGGCGTGGGGCGCGGCCGGGAAGGCCATCCCGCGCACCTCCCAGGAGCAGTGGCGGCTGCTGCCGCGCATCGACATCAGGGACATGCGGGCGGGCGACCTGATCATCTACCACGCCGACGCGAGCCATGTGGGCATGTACGTCGGCGACGGGATGATCGTGCACGCGCCGCGCCCGGGGCGGAACGTGACGCTGGCCGGGGCGGGCTCGATGCGGATCCTCGGCGTCGTACGCCCGGACAAATAGCCTTTGTCGGATGTGACCCGCCCAACATCGGGCGCGTGATGTTCGTCATGGGCCGATGCCCAACTACCTCCCTCCGTACGGCATATGCCACCCGCTCTTCGCCGATCACCATTCCGTTCGGCCGTCGCGTACCGCTATGGTCCCGGCTGGTGGTGTGTCGACCGGCGCGCCACCGCGCCCTCGGGGGGAGGGAAGGAAACAGACCGATGCCCGTACCCGTACCGCGACAGAGGGTGGACTCAGGCCAGGCCGCGTCCGCCGCCGTCGCGGAAACCGCCGGGACCACGGACCTCAGCCTCACGCTCACGCTCCTGGTGATCGAGGACGACCCGGCGGGCGCCTTCACCGTCCCGGAGCTGGTGGACGCCTCCGGCACCCGGGTCCGCATACGCACCGCCCGCAACCTCACCGAGGCCGAACGGCTGCTCACCGACGACGTCCACTGCGTCCTCGTCGACCTCACGCTGCCGGCACCCCGGCAGGACGAGGCGGCCGACCGGCTCGCGGCGCTCCGCCACGTGCTGCGCCTCGCGCCGCGCCACGCCGTGCTGGCGCTGGCCACGTCCGGCGAGCCCGAGCTCGCCGCCGAGGCCGTACGCGCCGGGGCGCAGGACCACCTCTTCCGCGAGGAGCTCGACGGGCCGCTGCTCAGCCGGGCCATCCGGTACGCCGTCGAGCGCAAGCGCGCCGACTCGGCGCAGGTGAAGCTGGCCGAGTCGCGGCTGCGCGCGCAGGAGAACGCCCGCCTGGAGCGGGGCCTGCTGCCGACGCCGCTGCTGGAGGGCTCGGACCTGCGGTTCGCGGCCCGCTACCGGCCGGGGCGCTCGCGCGCGCTGCTCGGCGGCGACTTCTACGACACCGTGCGCACGCCCGACGGCACCGTGCACGCCATGATCGGTGACGTGTGCGGGCACGGGCCCGACGAGGCGGCGCTCGGCGTGGAGCTGCGGATCGCGTGGCGGGCGCTGACCTTCGCGGGGCTCTGCGGGGACGAGCTGCTGTCGACGCTCCAGCGGGTGCTGGAGCACGAGCGGGAGAACGACGAGATCTTCGCGACCCTGTGCACCGTGGACATCGCGCCCGACGGCCGCCGTGCCGGGCTGTGCCTGGCTGGTCACCCGTCGCCGCTGATCGCCCGCCGGGGCCGCGCGGCGCGGCTGCTGCCGTACGAGGACGGGGGCCCGGCCCTCGGCCTGCTGCCGCGCGCCCGCTGGCCGCGCCGGCAGGTGGAGCTGGGCGGCTCGTGGAGCCTGATGATGTACACCGACGGCCTGATCGAGGGCCGCTCGGCGGGGCCGGGCTCGCCCCGGCTGGGCCAGGACGGCATGCTCGCGATGATCAACGAGCAGCTGTCGTCGGGCCTGACGGGCGAGGCGCTGCTGGACGCCGCCGTGACGCGGGTCCGCGACCTGAACGGCGGCGAGCTGACGGACGACGTGGCGGTCCTGCTGCTGGCCCGCGACGCGCGCGTCGCGGACCACTAGTCGGGAGCCGGCGCTACCGGCCGCCGTTGTACGGCCCGTACGGCCCGTCGCTGCTGGAGCCGCCGCCGCGCCGGCCACCGCCCGACACCTGCTGGAGGGCGGGCCGTACGTCGACCATGAAGACGATCGACGCGACGAGCCCCGCCAGTTGGAGGAAGAGCCACGGCACGAGCAGGTTCACCGCGACCGTCACGCCGAGGAGGATCAGCCAGAAGGGCTTGGTCTGCTTGTCGGCGGCGCGGTAGGCGTCCTCGCGGGCCGTCGCCGCGAGGAAGAACGCGACGACCGCGATCACCAGGATCGCCAGGTAGATCAAGGAGAGGAACGACGTGAATCCCTCAATCAACATGCTGAGCACCGCCTCACCAGTGATGTAAGCCCCTCGGTCGTGTCCGCGACGTCCCGTCTGCCCGCCAGGTGGGCGGACGACACTCCTGTGCGGGCACTCCCTCGCCGCCAAGGTACTCCCACGAGCCCCGCCCCGCCGCGTGTGGCGGCGGGGCGGTGAGGGTCACTTCTCGGCCGGTGCCGTGGGCTTCTTCGCCGCGGGCTTGCGGGCGGCGGGGGCCTTCCTGGCGGGAGCGGTCCGCTGGGCGGCGGGCTTCTCCGCCGTGGCGGTCTTCGCCTCGGCCTTCGGCTCGGCCTTCGGCTCGCTCTTCGGTGCGGCGTCCGGCTCGACGGCCACGGCGATCTCGGTCAGCTCCTCGGCGGCCTCGCCGCGCCACTGCCGGACGGCCTGCTCGCCCTGCTCGGCGACCTTCTCGTACGCCTCCCTCGCCTTGATGGCGTACTCGGCGGCCACGCCGACGCTCCGCAGCGCCAGGTCCTGGGCGGTCTCGCCCAGCTTCTTCAGGTCCGGCTCGAGGGAGCCGAGCACCTCGCCCACCTTGGCCTGCACGGTGGCCTGCGCCTCCTTGGCCTGGGCGGCCACCTTCTCCTGTACGGCCTTGGGGTCGGTGTTGCGCACCGCGTCGATCCGCGCCGGCGCCTCGGCCTTGAGCTGCTCGATCAGACCGGGCACCTTCTTGGCCTGCTGCACGGCCAGGTTCGCCGTACCGGCGGCGAAGTAGAGGGGCGTACGGAGTTCTTCGATGATGGCCACTATGGATCCTCCGGGAACGCGGGTGGGTCAGACTTCGGGTGAGGCGCCGTCCTCGCTGGTGTCCGTATCGAGCCCGTTCTCCTTGCGGAACGAGTCGTAGATCTGGAGCAGCACCTGCTTCTGCCGCTCGTTGATCGACGGATCGGCGAGGATGACGGCGCGCGTCTCCAACTCCTCGCGCTCCCGCTCCTCCAGGATCCCGGCGCGTACGTACAGCGTCTCCGCGGAGATCCGCAGCGCCTTGGCGACCTGCTGGAGCACCTCCGCGCTCGGCTTGCGCAGCCCGCGCTCGATCTGGCTCAGATACGGATTGGACACCCCGGCGGCATCGGCGAGCTGCCGCAACGACAGCTGCGCGTTGCGCCGCTGCTCGCGCAGGTACTCACCGAGATTGCCGACGTTGAGCGATGCCATGGGTCGATGGTGCACCACCCCCGCTAACTTTTGCAAGCGAATGCTTGCAGGTGTGTCGCTCCCGGGGGGTAACCAGCTGTGACTGCCCGCGATAGTCGTCGCTTCGCAGTGCTGGTTGACAGAGAGCGGCAGGCGCCCAGCCTGCGCGGTGCTGGAGACACCAGTCGGGACTTGGGAATCGGGCTCGTGGCCTGGGTGAAGGCCGGTGGTTGACCTTCACCTTGGGGGAAGCCACAGCATCAGTGGGGCCGGGCAATGTGCTCGGCATGAGGAGGAACGAGCATGGGGTTGCTGACCATCGGGGCGTTCGCGAAGGCGTCCAGGCTGTCACCGAAGGCGCTGCGTCTTTACGACGAGCTCGGCCTGCTGACCCCCGCTCGCGTCGACCCGGTGACCGGCTACCGCCTCTACGGCCCGGAACAACTGGACCAGGCCCGACTGGTCGCCTGGCTCCGGCGCCTGGGGATGCCCCTCGCGCGGATCCAGCACGTCTGCACGCTGGAGGCGGGTCCGGCGGCCCTGGAGATCCGCGCGTTCTGGGCCCAGGTCGAGGCCGACACCGCCGCACGGCGGAACCTGGCCACCTTCCTCATCGACCACCTGTCCTGGAAGGACCCTGCCATGTCCCCGACCGCCAAGCCCCTGGGAATCCGTTACGCCGCCCGTTCCGACGCGGGCCTTGTCCGTCAAAGCAACCAGGACACCGCCTACGCCGGCTCCCGTCTACTCGCCGTCGCCGACGGCTACGGCGCCCAAGGGGCCCCTGCCAGCGCGGCCGCCGTCGACGCGCTCAAGCACCTGGAAACCGACAGCATCCCGGCGGGCAATCTCCTCGACGTCCTTGAAGACGCCGTCGAACAGGCCAAGCAGGCCGTTCAAGGCATCGCAGGAACCGGCTCTTCCCTCGAAGAGGCCGGCACGACGCTCACCGCGATGCTCTGGACCGGTTCACAGCTGGCCCTCGTCCACATCGGCGACTCCCGCGTCTACCTCCTGCGCGACGCGGAGCTGTTCCAGATCACCCACGACCACACCATGGTGCAGTCGATGGTCGACGAAGGACGCCTGAGCCCGGAAGAAGCCGCCTCCCACCCCCAGCGCTCGCTGCTAATACGAGCCCTGGGCCAAGGAGCCGACGCCACCCCCGACATGCGCCTCCACGACGCCCGACGGGGAGACCGGTACCTGCTCTGCTCCGACGGTCTGTCCACCATCGTGCCGACCGAAGAGATCCACCGGGTGCTCTCCGAGATCACCGAGCCCGAGCAGGCCGTCCGGAAGCTCATAGCCCTCGCCAAAAGCTCTGGTGGTCCTGACAACGTCAGCTGCGTGGTCGCCGACGTCCTGGAGCTCGAGCAGTAGGAGGGGCAGCATGCACCTCACCCTGCACCAGCTCCGTTCTCAAGAACTGATACGTGCGGCGGATGAGCACCGCCTCGCCCGCGAAACTCGGAAACGCGACACGACTTCCCGCACCGCTCCAACCGGCAGATCGTGGCCTACCCGCCTGCGACTCCTGGCCTGGATCCGGGGATGAAAGGAAAGGGGTTCTCGATCAGGCAACGGAGTATCGGCGCTCAGGTCCAAGCCGCTGCAGATCAGTGCATGGGTGCACGAGCGGCGGTGGTCGATCCGTGGCGAGGAGCCGTTCGAGGGGGCGGCCCTCATCGACGGAACGACGGACGACCTGGCGCAGCTCGCCACAGCCGCCCGGGCCTGGCACGACGGGGCATCGTTGGCCGGCATCCGCCGGGCAGCACCCTTCGTGCACCTCACCGGACGGTTCGAAGTACCCGACCGTTCACGAGCCACTGGGCGCTGCGCTTCTCGACCACCACACGCCCGGGCCTGAGCGTCGTGGGGCCCTGCCTGATGGCGAACGGCGACGGCACGTACGGAGTGAGCAGGGGTTTCGCCACGGCGGGCCTCGGCCGGTTCGCCACAGCGGACGAGGCCGTGGCGCTGGCGGTGCTCCACCTCCCCTCCGGTCTCGGGCCCGTCACGCTCGGCGCGTGACCCTGCCCCGAGGGGCTACCAGCCGGTGAGGTCGACCAGGCGGGAGCAGTGCGGGTCGTCGGCGTCCCCCGGGACCGCCCGCTCCCTCTCGTCGATCAGGGAGGGCAGGGCGGCGAGCAGCGCGGTCAGGGCGCCGGACGGACGTACGTCGGCGGCGACCACGTCGGTGTCGTCCTCGCGGTCCAGGTACAAGCGCATCCGGTCGGAGCCCTGGAGGAGGAAGCCGCGCAGGCGCGGGTCGGGCTGTTCTTCGGTCCAGGGGTAGGTGACGGTGCGCAGGACGGTGAAGGCGTCGTCGTACTCCCCCGGGCCGACGGGAGCGACCTGCGCCGGATCCACCCGGATGAGCGTCATGCCCATCACCGTGCCGACGCGGCTGCTGGAGAAGACCTGAGTGCCGGTGCTCAAGGCCCGGACGATGCCGAGGACGTCGTTCGGGCTCGCCGGCTCCTCAGGGCCGTCGCTGGCAGGCAGAGGGATCTCCCAGACCATCACGTCACCCGGGGGAGGTCACGCGTTGAGGGCCGGTGGCGATCCGGACCGCCGCGGTAGGGGGCGGCGCGGGGAGGACGCCGCGGATGAAGCAGCCGTCGGGCAAGGGGGCGTGGATGTGGTGGAGCAGCAGGCGGGCGATGTCCGCCTGCTGGGCCGCGATGTCCTCGTACGGGGGAGTCACGTCTCCAACGATGGCACCCACAGCGGGCATCGCGGCCGGGGGCGCGGCTGTCGGACCCCTGCGGTTGGATGGGCACGTGACCGTTCACGACGTCGTTCGCCGACTGCCCGAGATCGCCGCGCTTCGCGACCACTGCCGTGCCCTGGCGATGCTGGAAGCGATACTCAACCCCCGACGGGACGACCGGCACTACGCGTTCGACGCGCGCTGGTCGGCCGATGAGGAGACGGCCTCGATGCGCGACGGGTCCGGCGACGAGTTCTCCGTCGTCTTCTCGCCCGTCGGCGCCTGCATCCGCGGCTTCGCGCACGAATCGCGCATGAGCCCGTACGTCGAGGACAGGCCGTGGCCCGGCGTGCTGGATGACGTTCCGGACGTCTTCCGCCCCTGGGTCGAAGGGGCCGCTTTCACCGACGAGTACGGCATGCCCGTCGTCACCGTCTGCGCGTGGCGGAAGGCGGACGACAGGGCTTGGCAGGCGGGGGACATCGAATTCCCGCAGGACGGCCCGGATGATCCGGATGGCTCCGGCCGCCTGTTCCGGCTGCTTGTGGACCGGTCCCCGGAGGCGTTCCGGGACTTCGCCGAGGACTACTACGGGGTGCCCGTGCCGCTCCCGTCCGTCCGGCACGTGTTCGCCCTGCGGCCGCTCACCGGCGCGGTCGTCGCGGCCCTGAACCCCGGGGTCACCTTGTCCGACCTGGCCGGTGACATCGCGGAGATCGGCTACCCGGCGGCGGGGGACGGGGCTGTGGAGGCGCCGGAGAACGGCGACATCACCATCAGACTCAGCCCGGATGAGGCGCTGGTCCTCTCCGACTGGCTCGAGCGGGTGCAGATGACGGAGCTCAGCCGCCTCGTCGACGACACGGCGGTCTGGGCGCCGATCCACAGCATCGCCGGCACGCTCGACAAGGCGGTGCCCGAGATCTTCGCCTCGGACTACGTCGAGCGCCTGGAGGCGGCCCGCAGCAGGCTCCGCCGGCGCTGGGTGGGCGACGACACCGGTGACGACCTCCCGGAGGGGTGACCTGGACGCTCCAGCCGCTCCGGCGGTGTCAGTGGCGTGCGGCAGGATCTCCGGTATGACGACGACCGCTGCCGACTACGCCTGGTTCGAGGACCGTTTCCCCGATCTCGCGGAGGCCTACTGCTTCACCCTCGTGGAGAACCTCGCGCCCGCCGACGTACTCCACCGCCTGGACGGCCGGGAGGAGGCGCCCCTCACGGGAGCGGAGGCGGTCGGTGACGCGGCTTTCGCGTTGTTCAGCCGCACGGACGGCACACGGCAGCTCGTCGCCATGACGGCCCTCGGGTCGTGGACCCTGCTCATAGAACCGAACGGCTACCTCGGCGTCACCGAGGCGAGGGCGCTGCCCGCCTCCGCGGGGACCCGCTGGGTGTCGCACTTCGTCAACGTCAACGCGGTCGACGCGTTCCTGTGGGCCGAGGACGGCGTACGGCGCCTGTGGTTCGAGCCCCTGTTCCCCGACGAGCGGTGGGGCACCACGCCCGACGACCTCCTGGACGCCATGCACCGCATCGGCTTCCACTTCGGCGACGGCGACGCCCCGGAGCCCGACCTCTCCGGCCCGGCCGCGTTCGCCCTCGCCGAGCACCTGACCGGCGTCGCCCTCACGGCGGAGCTGCTGGAGGGGACGACGTTCACGTGCGGCAGCGTCGAGGTGCGGTGAGGCCGTCGCGCGTGCCGTGCGCCTCCGTCACGGCACCGCCTTCGCCATCCGCCTGACCGCCTCCGTCAGCAGGTCCGGGGACGTGGCCAGGTTCAGGCGGACGTGGCCCGCGCCGCCGGTGCCGAAGGGGAGGCCCGAGTTCAGGGCCACCCTGCCGCGGTCGAGGAACGCGGCGGCCGGGTCGTCGCCGAGGGGCAGGGCGCGGCAGTCGAGCCAGGCGAGGTAGGTGGCCTCGGCGGGGCGGTAGGTGACGGCGGGCAGGTGTTCGGCGAGCAGGTCCGCGAGCAGGCGGCGGTTGGCGGCGAGGCCCGTGTTGAGGGCGTCGAGCCAGTCGGTGGCCGAGCGCAACGCGGCGGTGTGGGACAGGACGCCGAGGTGACTCGGGCCGTGGCTCACCTCCTCCGGGAGGCGCGCGAGGTCGGCCGCGGCCGCCGGGCCGAAGAGGGCGATCGCCGCCTTGAGGCCCGCGAGGTTCCACGCCTTGGACGCCGACGTCAGGGCCATGGCGTTCTCGGCGCCCGGCACGCTCAGGTACGGCACGAAGGCGGCCCCCGGCTCCACCACCGGGGCGTGGATCTCGTCGACGACGACGCGCACGCCGTGGCGGTCGGCGAGCGCGGCGACCGTCGCGAGCTCGTCGGCGGTGTGCAGGGTGCCGGTCGGGTTGTGCGGGCTGCACAGCAGGTACGCGGCCCGCCTCCCGCCCGCCACCGCGCCCCGGAACGCCTCCTCCAGGGCGGCGAAGTCGATGCGCAGGTCCTCGCCCAGCGGCGCCTCCGCCACCCGTCGGCCCATGTGCTCGGCGAACGCGTAGAAGGGCGGGTACACGGGGCTGTTGACCACCACGGTGTCACCGGGCCCGGTGATCACCTTCAGCAGCTCGACCGCGCCCTGCATGACGTTGGCGACCAGCGCCGTACGCTCCACGGCGACGCCGTCCCAGCCCCATCGCCGCTCGGCGAAGTCCGCCAGCGCCTCGGCGTACCCCGTACCGGAGGCGTACCCGGTGTCGCCGAGCGCGACCGCGTCGCTGAGCGCCCGCGCGACCGGTTCGGCCAGCGGTACGTCCATCTCGGCCACCCACAACGGCAGCACGTCCTCGGGGTAGGTGCGCCATTTGGCGCTCGTGCGGCGGCGGAGCTGGTCGAGGGTGAGCCGGGTCAGGGGGTTGGGTGTGTCGGCCATGACACCACGGTAGGACGGCCCGCGCCGATCGGCCCCCGGTGAGAGCACATTGGGCCCGCCGGGCCGCCGGACGCGGTCGTGTTCGGCCGGACGCGGTCGTGCCCGGCCGGAATTCGGCGGCGGCGTACGGGTGTTGGGATCCACGGAGAAACCGCCGGACCCCGAAGGAGCATCCGAACGTGACAGCCAGCCTCTCGGACGAGCTGAAGACGTACATCGACGAGCAGAAGGTCTTCGCGACCGTCGCGACCATACTCCCCAACGGGCAGCCGCACCTGACGGTCGTCTGGATCAAGCGGGACGGCGAGGACCTCGTCTTCTCCACCACGGCGCAGCGCACGCAGGGCAGGAACCTCGCCCGTGACCCGCGGGTCACCGTGATGATCCACCCGCCCGAGAACCCGTACACCTACGCCGCCGTGCGCGGCACCGCCACCCTCACCCCGGACACCACGGGTGAGCTGGCGGACGAGCTGTCGCTCAAGTTCACGGGCCAGGACTTCGCCACGTTCATGGGCGGGAGCGCCCCCGACGGCGACCGGCTCACCGTGCGCGTGACGCCCGACAAGGTCACCGGCCACTTCTGAACCAGCCGGGCACCACGAGACGTTCGGTTTCGGAGCGAGCCGGGCACCACGAGACGTCCGGTTTCGGAGCGAGCCGGCCACCACGAGACGTCCGGTTTCGGATTATCCGGTACGGACCGAGTTGTACGCTGGCGGCATGACCGCCATGTCGCCAGCACGCACCGAACCCGACCTCTCCTACCTCCTCGACCACACCAGTCACGTCCTGCGCACCCGCATGTCGGCCGCCCTCGCCGAGATCGGCCTGACGGCCCGCATGCACTGCGTCCTGGTCCACGCCCTGGAGGAGGAGCGCACCCAGATCCAGCTGGCCGAGATCGGCGACATGGACAAGACGACGATGGTCGTGACGGTGGACGCCCTGGAGAAGGCCGGCCTCGCCGAGCGCCGGCCCTCCAGCCGCGACCGGCGCGCGCGGATCATCGCCGTCACCGAGGAGGGCGCGAAGGTCGCCCGGCAGAGCCAGGCCATCGTCGACCGCGTCCACGCGGAAGCCCTCACGTCGATCCCCGACGGGGACCGCGAGGTCCTGCTGCGCGCCCTGAACGGCCTGGTCAGCGGCCACCTGGCCGAACCGGTGGAGAGCCCGCGCCCGGCCCGGCGGGCCCGTCAGGCCTGACACGTCACCACACCCCCTCAAAAGCCGATCCCGAAACAGATCGTCTGTAACGAAACTATCTGCTACGGTCACTCCTGTCGTCCTCACCGCGCCCTCGCCGCATCGACAGGAGAGACCGTCATGTCCATGACTTCTCGGGCATCCTCACGCCACCTCGCCCTCGGCGTCATCGCCACCGGCATGCTGATGACCGTCCTGGACGGCAGCATCGTCACCGTCGCGATGCCCGCCATCCAGAGCGACCTCGGCTTCTCACCGGCCGGCCTCAGCTGGGTCGTCAACGCCTACCTCATCGCCTTCGGCAGCCTGCTCCTGCTCGCCGGGCGGCTCGGCGACCTCATCGGCCGCAAGCGGATGTTCCTGGCGGGCACGGCGGTCTTCACCGCGGCGTCGCTGCTCGCCGGGCTCGCCACCAGCCCCGCCGTACTGATCGCCGCCCGGTTCCTCCAGGGCGCCGGCAGCGCGATGGCCTCCGCCGTCAGCCTCGGCATCCTCGTCACGCTCTTCACCGAGCCACGCGAACGCGCCAAGGCCATCGCCGTGTTCAGCTTCACCGGCGCGGCGGGCGCGTCGCTCGGCCAGGTCCTCGGCGGGATCCTGACCGATGCGCTCGACTGGCACTGGATCTTCTACATCAACCTGCCCATCGGCCTCGCCGCCCTCGCCGCCGCCGTCCCCGCCCTCCCCCGCGACCGCGGCCTCGGCCTCGCCGCCGGGGCCGACGTGATCGGCGCCCTGCTCGTCACCGGCGGCCTGATGCTGGGCATCTACACGGTCGTCAAGGTCGAGGAGTACGGCTGGACTTCGACGCCCACCCTCGGCCTCGGCGCCCTCTCCCTCGCGCTGCTCGCCGGGTTCGTCGTACGGCAGGCCACGGCGGCGCAGCCGCTGATGCCGCTGCGCGTCCTGCGCTCGCGCAGCGTCGCCGGCGCCAACCTCGTCCAGGTCCTCATGGTGGCCGCGCTGTTCTCCTTCCAGATCCTCGTGGCGCTCTACCTCCAGAAGGTGCTCGGGTACGGCGCCGCCGCGACCGGTCTCGCCATGCTGCCCGCCGCCGCGGTCATCGGCGCGGTGTCGCTGGGCGTCTCCGCCCGCCTCAACGCCCGCTTCGGCGAGCGCACGGTCCTGCTGGTGGGCCTGGGCCTGCTGCTCGGCGTCCTCGGGCTGCTGGCCCGCGTCCCCGTACACGCCGACTACGTGACCGACCTGCTGCCCGTGATGCTGCTGGCGGCCGGGTTCGGGCTCGCGCTGCCCGCGCTCACCACGCTCGGCATGTCGGACGCGGGCGAGGACGACGCGGGTCTCGCCTCCGGGCTGTTCAACACCACCCAGCAGATCGGCATGGCGCTCGGCGTCGCCGTCCTGTCCACCCTGGCCGCCTCCCGCACCGAGGGCCTGCTCACGGCGGGCACGCCCCAGGCCGAGGCGCTGACCAGCGGCTACCGGCTGGCCTTCACCGTCGGCGCGGGGCTGATCATCGCCGCCTTCGCCGTCGCGGTCCTGGTGCTGCGCGCAGCGCCGCGCGCGCCTCAGGACCGCAGCGCGGCCGGCAGCTCGCCGCAGTACAGGACGTCGAGCCGGGAGACCGCGCGCGTGAGCGCCACGTAGAGCCGGTGGGCCCCGCGGGGTTCGGCCGCCACGATCTCGGCGGGTTCGGCCACGACGGCGTGGTCGAACTCCAGGCCCTTCACGAGCGCCGCGGCCAGCACCGTCACCCGCGGGACCTCCGCCCCCGCGTCCGCGGCCTCCGCGTCCACGACCCCCGCATCCACCGCCCCCGCGTCCGCGGCCCCCGCCACCCCCGCGCTCGCCAGCGCGCCCCGCAGCAGCTCGACCGTCGGCCCGGTGGCGATCACGCCGACCGAGCCCTCGCGGCCGAGCGCCGCCCGTACGGCCTCGACCACCGCGGCCGCGAGGGACCCCCGCTCCACCCGGCGTACCGCCACCTCGCCCCCCGGCCGCATGGCCCGGGGGCGCGGTACGTCGACGTCCAAGGCGCCCAGCAGCCGGTTCGCGAGCTCCACGACGGCCTCCGGAACGCGGTAGCCGGCCGTGAGCGGGACCACCTCGGCGTTCGGCCGGCCCAGGTGCGCGAGTTGCTCCGGCCACCTGCGGGCGGCCCACGGCGTGGTGCCCTGCGCCAGGTCGCCGAGCACCGTCAGGGAGCCGAAGCCGGCGCGGCGCGCGATGGCGCGGCACTGCATCGGCGAGAGGTCCTGCGCCTCGTCGACGACGATGTGGCCGTAGCCTTCGGGGCGTTCGACGAGCCCGGCGAGCTCGTCCAGGAGCACCAGGTCCGCCGCCGTCCAGCGCGCCGAGCGGTACGAACGCGGCGCCCGCGGCCACCGGATCGCCGCCCGCTCCGCCACCGACAGCGCCTCGTCGCGCGGATCGGCCAGCAGCCCGGCCAGCACCTCCTCCGGCGTCACCTTCGGCCAGCAGGCGTCCACGAGCGCCGTCACCGCCCGCGCCCGCTCCACCTTCCGCACCCACGCACCGCCCCGCGGCCCGGCACGCCGCTCGGCCTGCTCCTGGATCGCCCGCACCACCCGGCTCCGCAACCTCTCACGCCCCACGGCGTAGGGGGGCTCCTCGGCGCGTACGCCGGCGACGAGCCGCTCCAGCTCGTCCAGCGGCACACGCCACCGGTACGAGCCGTCGGGAACCACCAACGGCTCGGCCGGCGCGCCGACCCTCGCGTACAGCGCCCGGCGCAGCACCCCCGCCATGCGCGCGTCGTGCTTGACGGCCTCCGCCTCCGGCGTGTCGTACGCCCGGACCTCGTGGCCCCGCGCGATCTCGCCCTCGACCGTCGACTGCCGTACGTCCCCCTCGCCGAGCGCGGGCAGCACCTCGGAGATGTACGTCAGGAACGTGCGGTTCGGCCCGAGGACCAGCAGGCCGCCGCGGTGGATGCGCCGCGGGTGGGTGTAGAGCAGGTACGCGGCCCGGTGCAGTCCGACGGCGGTCTTGCCGGTGCCCGGCGCGCCCTGCACGCAGAGGGAGAGGGCCGGGTCGGCCCGTACGAGATCGTCCTGTTCGGGCTGGATGGTGGCGGCGATGTCCCGCATGGGCCCGACGCGGGGCCGCTCGATCTCCCCGGCGAGGATCGCCCCGGCGAGAGCCTCCCCGTCCGGGGTCTCCCCGTCCGGGGTCTCTCCGGCGAAGGTCTCTCCGCCGGGGGTCGCCCCCGCGGCGCCCTCGCCCCCGGCCGTCAGGTACTCGTCCTCCAGGGCGGTGAGGTCCGCCGAGTCGCCGTCGCTGTACGGGGCCCAGCCGAACCGTCGCCGTACCCGTACGCCCTGGGGATCGCGGGCGCTCGCTTGGTAGAAGGCGCGCGCGACGGGGGCACGCCAGTCGATGACGAGCGGCGGGGAGGCGGGGTGCTCGGCGATGCGGCGGCGGCCTATGTGGTGGCACTGTCCGTCCGCGTGGTCGAGCCGGCCGAAGAAGAGCGGGCCCGGCCTCTCCTCACGCAACCGCTTTGTGTGGCTGCGGAGTTGGTAGCCGAGCGCTTCGGCGTCGGCGCCGGAGGCGGAGACGTCCTCGCCGGTGACGACGTGGTGTTCGGCGCCTTCGGCCATCCGGACGAGGGCGGCGCGGCAGGTGTCGTGGTGGGCCCGTTCCTTGCCCAGTTCAGCGTCGAGTGTGGTCATTCCCCCAAGAATAACGTAACCGAGTAAAGAAGATTACTGACTCTCAAGATGGCGGAACGATGAATTCCAGCCGACCTCGAATCAACGCCTCCGGGTGCTCGTTGACACTCTCCGTATCCGGAAGCTAACTTCGCGGCGTCGTCGCCACACCAGGAGCACGAGGCTCCTCAGGGACTAGCGACGCGAAGGACTCCTTCCCAGTTGACGACTGAGACCGTCTTCGAGATCCAGCCCTTCACCCCTCCGGACACCGCCGCCGGACTGTTCACCGTCCGGCCCTACACAGCCCACTGCCAGGTGATATGCGCCGAGGGCGCCCACGCCGTGATCGGCGTTTCACCCGGCAACAGCTACTTCTCCGCCCAGCGCGTCATCGACCTGGCCCGCTGGGGCATGGCCCACTTCGAGCAAGTGGACTTCGTCTACACGGACATGCACGTCGCCGAGATGTACGAGGCGTCCGGCTACACCGCCGAGGACGCCCGCCGCAAGGCCGTGAAGAACCTGCGCGGCGTACGGGCCAAAGTGACCAACGCCGTCGCCACCGTCGACCCCGACGGCATCCAGCTGCGCGCCCACCCCATGTCGGCGTTCCTGGACAACCCCGCGTACCGCGAGATCCGGGACCACCTCCAGGACCGGCTCGACACGGACCCGGACTTCCGCAAGACCTGCGACGCCCTCGTGGACACCTTCCTCTCCTCCAAGGTCCTGGACGGGAAGGCCCCCACGGAGCGGCAGCGCGAGGTGTGCGTGGAGTACGTCTGCGCCGAGGCGCCGCTCTTCCTCGACACGCCCGCCATCCTGGGCGTGCCGTCCTCCCTCAACTGCTACCACCAGCTGCTGCCGATGGCCGAGTTGCTCTACTCGCGCGGCTCCGGTCTGCGCGCCTCCCGTAACCAGGGCCACGCCATCGTCACGCCCGCCGAACCCGCCCAGCCGACCTCTCCCGCACAGCGCGCCGAAGGAGACTCCGATGTCCGTTGAGACCCTGCACGACGAGCTGCGTGACGACCGTGACGACCGTGACGACCTGCCCGACGAGCTCCCCGACTTCCCCTTCTCCTGGCGCGGCGACCAACTCCCCGACGAGATAGAGCTGTTGCGCAAGGAGCCCGTGAAGCGGGTACGGACCATCGCCGGCGACCCGGCCTGGCTGGTGTCGTCCCACGCCCTGTGCAAGCAGGTCCTGGAGGACCCCCGGTTCAGCCTGGCGGAGACCTCGGCCCCCGGCGTACCCCGCCAGTACGCCCTGACGATCCCGCCGGAAGTCGTCAACAACATGGGCAACATCACCGGCGCCGGGCTGCGCAAGGCCGTGCTCAAGGCGCTCAACCCCAAGGCGCCGGGCCTGGTGGAGTGGATGCGGTCGACCGCCGCCGACCTGGTCGACCGCGCCATCGCCGAAGGCGCCCCCGCCGACCTGCGCGGGCAGTTCGCGGACCCCTATTCGGCGGCCATGCACTGCCACATCCTCGGCATCCCGCAGGCGGACGCGCCCCGCCTGATGAGGAGCCTGGACATCGCGTTCATGAACTCGGCCTGCCCCATCACGGGCGCCAAGCTCAACTGGGACCGCGACATGGCGTACATGGTCGAGCGGCTGGACGACCCGTCGACGACGGGCCTGATGGCCGAACTCGCGGCGCTGCGCGAGGACCCGGAGTACGACCACCTCACCGACGAGATGCTGGCGACCGTCGGCGTGACCATGTTCGGCGCGGGCGTCATCTCCACCGCCGGCTTCCTCACCATGGCCCTGGTCTCGCTCATCCAGCACCCGGAGCTGAAGGCCGAACTCCTCGCCGACCGCACCAAGATCCCGGCGGCCGTCGACGAGCTGCTCCGGATCAACCTCTCCATCGGCGACGGGCTGCCGCGCCTCGCCCTGGAGGACGTCACCCTCGGGGACGTCGAGGTGAAGAAGGGCGAGCTGCTCCTCGTCCTGGTCGAGGGCGCCAACTTCGACCCCGAGGTGTTCCGCGACCCGCACACCGTGGACCTCACCCGCGAGAACAACACCGCGCACCTCTCCTTCGGCGGCGGCCGGCACTACTGCCCGGCCACCGCGCTGGGCAAGAAGCACGCGGAGATCGCCCTGGAGACGCTGCTCGACAAGATGCCGGACCTCCAGCTGGCCGTCCCCATCGCCCAGCTCGTCTGGCGGACCGGCTTCATGAAGCGCATCCCGGAGCGCCTCCCCGTGATGTGGTGACCGCCGCGAGGCGACGTGCCGCCGTCACTCCGCGAGGCCGTCACCCCGCGAGACGTCACTCCGCGAGACCGTCACCCCGCGAGACGTCACCCCGCGAGGCCGTCGCGCAGCTGCCGGAAGGCCAGCTCCGCGGCGGCCACCGCGTCCGGCTCCACCGCGTCGGCACTCGCCCCCGCCGCGATCCGCCGCCAGTTCTCCTCCGCCAGGACCCGCTGTACGGCGACGACCTGGCCCGCCGCGAGCCGCGCCGCCACCCCGGCGCCGAGCACCGGGCCCAGCGCCGCCGCCAACTCGGCCTCGGCCGCGCCCTGGTACGCGTACAACCGCGCCACCAGGCTCGGCGTCCCGTACAGCAGCCGGTGGAAGGCGAGCACCGACGGCTCGTCGCACAGCCCGGTCACCGGGTCGCGGCGCGCGAGCCCGTCCAGGAAGTGCCGCTCGAGCGCACCGAGCGGATCGACGCCCCGGGGCCGCCCGCGGACGACGCGCGCCGCCTCGTCCCGGTGGTCGGCGAACCGGTGCAGGACCAGGTCCTCCTTGGCGGGGAAGTACCGGAACAGCGTCGGCTTCGACACCTCCGCCGCCGCCGCGACCTCCGCGACCGAGACCCGGTCGAAGCCCTTGTCGAGGAAGAGCGCGATCGCCGCCTCCGAGATCGCCTCGTACGTCTGCCGCTTCTTCCGCTCCCGCAACCCGCTCATGCGGACGAGCCTACGCACCCGGCCTGACCTCAAGTGGACCCGCGCGAGGCCGAGCGCCGGGGCGTACGGCTGCTGGGCATCGGCGACGTACAGCCGGCACCCGACGCCGCACACCGCGCTGGCCGGCCGGGCGCTCACCGAGGCGGCCGCGGGGCGGCTGCGGCCGGTCATCGGCGGCGCCTTCCCGCTGGAACGGGCGGCGGACGCCCACGCGGCGATCGAGAACCGGAGCCTGCTCGGCAAGGTGGTGCTCACCACCTGACACGGCCGGGAAAGCGGGCCCGCGCATGGCCCGGACACCGGGCTCAGAACTCGTCCGGGCACCACGGCCGCCGCGACGTGCGCAGCAGCAGGTCCGCCCGGGCCGCCGCGCCCGGGGTGGACTCCTCCACCCGGCCCAGCGCGGCGAGCCGCACCGCCGACTCGTCGCCCAGGTACAGCGTGGCCAGCTCCGCGATGTCCATCGTCAGGTCGGCCGGGGCGCCCGTCGGGGCGCAGGCCGCCCCCTCCGGCGAGGCGTCCAGCCGGTAGCGGCCGCCCGCGAGGCCCGCCGCGTCCCGCAGGTCCAGCACGAGGCTGCCGGAGGTGCCGTACGTCCGCGCCTCCAGGGCCCGTACGACGTCGAGGATGCGCACCCACAGGTAGTCGGCGTACGTCGTGACGCGGGCGGCGCGCGGGTCCGGCAGCAGCAGGGGGAGCAGGTCGTCCGGGGCCCGGTAGCCGCTCTTGACCGTGGTGATCCAGTCGATGGAGCAGACGAACCGCCACAGGGCGCGCTCGGCGGCCGGGGTGAGCGCCATCAGCTCGCGCACGGTCGCGGTGTTCGTCGGCTGCTTGCCGGCGTCCCAGTGGTCGTCGCAGCGGTAGACCGCGTACCCCTCCACCTCGCCGGAGGGCGAGCGGTACACGACGTGGAACGGCTCGGTGTACGGGTTTCCGTCCGGCCGCGGAAGAGCGCCCGTGCGCAGCAGCCAGTCCCGCTCGTTCCGGCTGACCACGCCGTGCCGCACGGCCCGTACCCGGTTGTGCAGGTCGGGCCCGAGCTTGCCGAACTCGGACGCGTCGATCAGGTCGATGCGCCCGCCGTCCTCCGGCGCCGACCAGCGCGGGTCGAGGCCGGCGCGCCGTACGTCGACGGTCCACTCGGTGAGCGAGGCGGCCGGGCCGTAGCCGTACCGCCCGTAGATGGGGTACTCGGCGGCGATCAGCGTGGAGACGACCTCGCCCCGCTCCTTGGCCGCCCTGAGCTCGGTGTCCACCAGGCGGCTGAGCAGTCCCCGGCGCCGGTGCGTCGGCGAGACCGTCACCTGGCTCACGGCGCACGCCGGGACCGGGGCGCCGCCCGGGACGGTGAGCTCCTGGGCGAACGACCGGAAGGTGGCGACACAGCGCCCGGCCTCGAACGCGCCGCGCGTGCGCGCCAGGTCCATGTACGGCAGGCGGCGCTCGGCCTCGCCCTCCGGCACCCTGGGCGACACCAGGAAACCGGTGCGCAGGGCGCGTAGCCAGTCGGGGAACTCGGACTCGGTGACGGCACGGACCTCGACACTGCTCATGGCCGCCACGCTAGGCGTCCGTCCCCGCACCCGGCATCCGGTTTTCGCAGGGCCCGCCCAGCCCTGCCCCCTCAGAACGCGGCGCGCACCGCCCCGACCGGCTCGCCCCCGCCCAGCAGCGGCGCGTCCGCGATCCGCGCGAGCACGGGCGCGGTCCCGGCGTCCAGGCCCAGCAACTCCAGGCCGCGCGCCAGGACCGGGCCCATCGCGCGCGCCGAGCCGTCGTCGATCTTGAAGGCGAGGGCGCGGCCGTTCGCCAGGGCCACCGCCTGCACGGCCTCGGCGCCCATCTTGGACAGCGCGCCGGGCACCTCCCGCATCAGCCAGGTGTCCGGCCGCCGGGTCCCCGCCACGTACTCGGGGTGCGCGCGCATCGCGTCCGCGACCCGCCGCTGCGGCGTGCCGGGCTCGGCGAGGACGTACGAGCGGAACGCGCGGGCCAGCCCCACCAGGCTGATCGCCATCAGCGGCGCGCCGCAGCCGTCGGTGCCGACCGTGTCGACGGTCTCGCCGGAGGCCGCCTCGACCTCGGAGTGGACCAGGCGCTGGAGCGGGTGGGCGGGGTCCAGGTAGCCGACCGGGTCCCAGCCGTTCTGCGCGCAGGCGGCGAGCATCGCGGTGTGCTTGCCGGAGCAGTTCATGGTGATCCGCTCCCGGACCCGCCCGGAGGCCAGGTACGCCTCCGCCTCCGCCGGGTCGAGGGGCAGGTCGGGCGGCGTCTGGAGGTCGGCCTCGGTGAGCCCGTACTCGGCGAGCATCTTGCGTACGAGGTCGAGGTGGAACGGTTCGCCGGAGTGGCTCGCGGCGGCCAGGGCCAGGCGCTCCCCGCTCAGGTCGAGCCCGGCGCGCAGCAGCGCGGCGGCCTGCATGGGCTTGTTCGACGAGCGCGGGAAGACCGGCGCCGTCACGTTCCCGGCCGTGAACTCGATGGTGCCGTCCTCGGCCAGCACCACCAGCGACCCCCGATGGTGGCCCTCGACGAAGCCGGACCGGACGACTTCGGCGAGGACCGGAGGTATGGAGGCGTTGGCGGAGGTGGAGGTCATGACGGTGGCCTTCCGGAACGGAACGAGACCCGCGGAGCCGCGAGCCCGCGTCGAGGACTCCTGGGCGGAGACCCGGCCGAGAGCCTCAGCTGAGCAGGTCGTCTACTTGTGCTTCGCCTTCACGGTACCTGCGGGCGATCTCGGCGCTGCAATCGTCGGCGGTCCGCTGGAGCTGCTGTCGGCGCCGGGACACCTGTTGTTCGTAGCGTGCCAGACGTCCCATCGCGGCGCGCAGCTCTTCGTCCGTTCGGGCGGTCAGGTCCGACAGCTCGACGTCGGCGAGCATCTCGGCGGCCAGCCGCCGGTACGTCTCGCCGCGCGGCGTGGAGACCGTCACGTGGCGGACGGAGGAGCGGTGCCGCGAGGGGGTGTCGGCCAGGATCTCGGAGAGCCGGTCCACCACCGGCACCTGCGCACCGCCGCGCCGCGCGAGCTCGGCCCGCAGGATGTCGATCCGGCCCTGGAGCAGCCGTCGTACGTAGCTGAGGTCGGTCTCGTCGCCGTGCGCGTCGCGCCGCAGGGCGCGCAGCTCCGGCAGGCGCAGCGCCTTCAGGTCGTGGGGCCCCATCTCCGGCAGGACGGACTCGGCCGGGGTGCGCGGCCCCGGCGGCCTGAGGTGGACCTGGTGGACCTGGTGTACGGCATGCGGTGGCGTTGGCGTCTGCCCGGCGCCCGATGTGCTCATGGTGATCCGTCCCCTCGACCGGTGCGCAGCCGCACCGCCTGACACGCATGGTGCCACTCCCGCATGCGATGTGCAGGTGCACTGCACCCGTTCGGCCCCGTTACGTTGGTACGCATGCGTGCAGTGGTGCAGAGGGTCGACGGCGCGAAGGTCGTCGTCGCGGGTGAGACCGTCGGCGAGATCGTCGGCGAGGGGTTGTGCGTGCTGGTGGGGGTCACCCACGAGGACACCGTGGAGAAGGCGGCGCAGCTGGCCCGCAAGCTGTGGTCGGTGCGGATCCTGGAGGGCGAGAAGTCCTGCTCGGACGTGAACGCGCCGCTGCTGGTGATCTCGCAGTTCACCCTCTACGGGGACGCCCGCAAGGGCCGGCGCCCGACCTGGAACGCGGCGGCGCCGGGCGAGGTGGCCGAGCCGCTGGTGGACGAGGTGGTGGCGCGGCTGCGGGAGCTGGGCGCGCGGGTGGAGACGGGCCGGTTCGGAGCGGACATGCGGGTCTCGCTCACGAACCACGGCCCGTTCACCGTGATCATCGAGGTCTAGGGGGTGTCTTGCCGATCTTGCCGGGCTCGCGGCGCCTGGCACGTGCGCTCGCCGCGTTGTCGTCGGTCGCCAATGCTCCGCATGGACTCCCTCCTCCGCCTTGCGATCACACGCACCAGACCCCGCTCACTGATCCGGCCTGATCGACAGGCACCCCCTAGGGCTCGACGACGGTCTCCTGGGCCGCCGCGGTGTTCCCGGCCAGCAGTTCGGCGTCCACCGGTACGTTCCGCTTGACCAGCGCGAGCGCGATCGGCCCGAGCTCGTGGTGGCGTACGGCGGTGGTGACGAAGCCCAGCTGCCGGCCCTCCTCCCCGTCGGCCTTCAGCCGGATGGGCGTACCGGGCGCGGGCAGGTGCACCTCGCTGCCGTCCAGGTGCAGGAACACCAGCCGGCGCGGCGGCTTCCCCAGGTTGTGGACGCGCGCCACGGTCTCCTGGCCGCGGTAGCAGCCCTTCTGGAGGTGGACGGCCGTGCCGATCAGGCCGACCTCGTGCGGGATGGTCCGGTGGTCCGTCTCGAAACCGAGGCGCGGGCGGTGCTCCTCCACGCGCAGCGCCTCGTACGCCCAGATCCCGGCGAGCGGGCCGTGCCCGGCGGCGTACGCCTCCAGCTCGGCGCGCGGCAGGAACAGGTCCCGGCCGTGCGAGGTCTCCCGTACGACGACCCCGTCCGGCACCTCGGCGATCGAGCCGGCCGGGAGGTGGACGACGGCGACGTCGGCGGTCCGGTCGGCCACCTCGACGCGGTAGAAGAACTTCATCGACTCCAGGTAGCCGATGAGCGCCTCCTGCGTGCCGGGTTCGACGTGCGCCCAGACCGTCTCGCCGTCGTCGACCAGGTACAGCGCGTGTTCGATGTGCCCGTGGGCGGAGAGGATCAGCGCCTCGGTCGCGTGTCCGGCCGGGAGCTCGCTGACGTGCTGGGTGAGCAGCAGGTGCAGCCAGCTGAGCCGGTCTGCGCCGCTGACGGTGACGACGCCGCGGTGGCTGAGGTCCACCATGCCTTTGCCGTCGGCGAGGGCGCGCTGCTCACGGAACAGGTCGCCGTAGTGCGCGGCGACCCCTTCGTCGCGTCCCTCGGCGGGCACCGCGCCGGGCAGGGACAGGAGAGGGCTCTTCATGGCAGCAAGCCTACGACCCGTACGTCCTACGACCCGTTGGTCGTACGTTTCGCCGTGCAGTCCCGGCACCGCCCGAAAATCGCGAAGTGCTTCAGATCGGTGTCGAAGCCGAACGTCTCGCGCAGCTTCCCGGTGAACTCCGCGGCCACCGACACGTCCGCCTCGATGACCTCCGTGCAGTCCCGGCACACCAGGTGCAGGTGGTGGTGGCGGTCGGCCAGGTGGTACGTCGGGGCGCCGTGCCCGAGATGGGCGTGGCTGACCAGGCCCAGCTCCTCCAGCAGCTCCAGCGTCCGGTAGACGGTGGAGACGTTCACCCCGGAGGCGGTCTTGCGGACCTCGGTGAGGATGTCGTCGGGCGTCGCGTGCCCCAGCGCGTCCACCGCTTCCAGGACAAGCTGGCGCTGGGGAGTCAGCCGGTAACCGCGCTCCCGCAGATCGCTCTTCCAGTCGGTGCTCACCACGCGCTCCAGTGTAGGAGCACCGACCGCCGGTTCACCGGGCCTACTTGAAGAAGGCGATGCCGTCGTCCGGCAGGTCGCCCAGGTCCTTGGCCCACGCCGCGACCTCGTCGGGCGTGACGACCTTCTTCAGGTGCGCCGACATGTACGGCCGCAGCGGCACCTCGGGCGTCGACTTCTCGCCGACCCACATCAGGTCGCCCTTCACGTAGCCGTACAGCCGCTTGCCACCGCTGTACGGCCCCGAGGCCGCGGTGCGCGCGACGGCGTCCGTGACCAGGTCGATCTGCGGCTTCTGGTCGGCGAGCTCGCCGTACCACACCTCGACGACGCCCTGGTCGCGCACCATCACGATCTCGACCTTGCGGTCCTTGTCGATGCGCCAGTAGCCGCTCTCGCTCTCCAGGGGGCGGACCTTCTGGCCCTCGGCGTCCAGGACCCAGGTGCGGGAGGTGTACTCGATGAAGTCCCGCCCGTCATGGCTGAAGGTCACGGACTGACCGAAGTTGCACTTCTCGGCACCGGGGAAGTCGGAGACACCCGCGCCCTCCCACGTGCCCAGGAGGAACGCGAGGGGGACGAGGTCGGGGTTCAGGTCGGACGGGATCTCGATCATGAGCAGCTCTGTCGGTCGGTGGGAGTGGTCAGCGCTGGCCCTGGTACAGCTTCTTCACGGTCAGGGCGGCGAAGGCGACGACGCCGATGCAGACCAGGACCAGCAGGGCGGAGAAGAAAGCCTCAAGCACGGGTGCTCCTCGGTGAGCGATGTGGGTGAAGAAGGGGCCGGTTCCCAGCGTAATGGGTGGGACCCGGCCCCTCGGTGTGAGGTGCGCCCGTGCGCCCGTGCGCCCGTGCGCCCGTGCGCGCGGCGTCAGCCGAGGAGCTGGTTCTGCAGCACCACCGTCTGGTGGAACGGCACCTCGGCGGTGTCGCCCCCGCGGGAGTGGACGCCACGGCGAGGGTGTCGCCGACGACGACGTAGGCGAGGCGGGTGCGGTCGGGGGCCTCGGGGGTGTCCGTGGCCTCGGGGCTTGTCGTGCCGCCGCGCATTACAGTTCGACCATGGCGAAGAAGCTCGTGATCAAGGTGACCGCCGGGGCCGACGCCCCCGAGCGGTGCTCGCAGGCGTTCACGGTGGCGGCGGTGGCCGTGGCCAGCGGGGTGGAGGTCTCGCTCTGGCTGACCGGCGAGTCGTCGTGGTTCGCGTTGCCCGGGCGGGCGGCCGAGTTCGAGCTGCCGCACGCCGCGCCGCTGCCGGAGCTGATCGAGTCGATCCAGGCGAACGGGCGCATCACGCTGTGCACGCAGTGCGCGGCGCGCCGGGAGATCACGGAGAAGGACGTGCTGGAGGGCGTGCGCATCGCGGGCGCGCAGGTCTTCGTCAGCGAGGCGCTGGCCGAGGGCACGCAGGCGCTCGTCTACTGAGACCTACGGGCCCCTCCGCTTGCCGTCGAGCTCGTCCCACCACTCGTCGGACTTCGGATCGCCGGACGGGTCGTCCCACCAGCGGTCGTCCGGCCCGCGCCGGTTGGCGATCATCGCGGCGACGGGCGGGATGACCATGGCGATGAAGCACATCGCGATGGCCGCGGGCACCGACCACAGCCGTACGACGGCCCAGGCGCTCACGAAGAGCACCAGACAGGCCGTCATCATCCGGAGGTAGGCGCGCCGGCGCTGCGCGTACATACGTCCAGCGTACGACCGAAGGGCCGCACCTCGGTCCCGGTAAGCGTCCAACCCCCAGGAGGTGCGGCCCTTCGGCCGGTATGTGTGACGTCGCCGTCAGACGCGTCGAACCGCGTCGGACGCGCCGGACCGCGTCAGACCGCGATCGCGACCTCGGCCAGGCCGCCCTGCTGCGCGACGACCGTGCGGTCGGCCGTGGCGCCGGGGACCAGCGCGCGGACGGTCCACGTGCCCTCGGCGGCGTAGAAGCGGAACTGGCCCGTCGCGGAGGTCGGGACCTCGGCGGTGAACTCGCCGGTCGAGTCCAGCAGGCGGACGTAACCGGTCACGGGCTCGCCGTTACGGGTCACCTGGCCCTGGATCGTGGTCTCGCCGGGCTTGATCGTCGAAGCGTCCGGGCCGCCGGCCTGTGCTCCACACATGGGTACTCCTGAGGGGTGTGAGGGGTGGACGGGAGGTCCGGGATTACTTGTTGGCGCCGAGCTCGATCGGCACGCCGACGAGGGAGCCGTACTCGGTCCACGAGCCGTCGTAGTTCTTGACGTTCTGCTGGCCGAGCAGCTCGTGCAGGACGAACCAGGTCAGGGCCGAGCGCTCACCGATGCGGCAGTAGGCGATCGTGTCCTTCTCCAGGTCGACCTGCTCCTGGGCGTAGAGCTCCTTGAGCTCCTCGTCGGACTTGAAGGTGCCGTCGTCGTTGGCGTTCTTCGACCACGGGATGTTGCGGGCGCTCGGCACGTGGCCGGGGCGCTGCGACTGCTCCTGCGGGAGGTGCGCCGGGGCGAGCAGCTTGCCGCTGAACTCGTCGGGGGAGCGCACGTCGACGATGTTCAGGCTGCCGATGGCGGCGACGACGTCGTCGCGGAAGGCGCGGATGGAGGTGTCCTGGGCCTTGGCCTTGTACTGGGTGGCCGGGCGGTTCGGGACCTCGGAGCCGTCGACCAGGTCGCGGGAGTCGAGCTCCCACTTCTTGCGGCCGCCGTCGAGGAGCTTGACGTTCTCGTGGCCGTACAGCTTGAAGTACCAGTAGGCGTACGCCGCGAACCAGTTGTTGTTGCCGCCGTAGAGGACGACGGTGTCGTCGTTGGCGATGCCCTTCGCGGACAGGAGCTTCTCGAAGCCCTCCTGGTCGACGAAGTCGCGGCGGACCGGGTCCTGGAGGTCCTGCTTCCAGTCGATCCGGACGGCGTTCTTGATGTGGTTCTTGTCGTACGCCGAGGTGTCCTCGTCGACCTCGACGATGACGACCTTCGGGTCGTCGATGTGGGCCTCGACCCAGTCGGCGTCTACCAGGACGTCGCTGCGGCTCATGCTGTTTCTCCTCCGGGGCAGTGTGCGGCGGGGTGTGGCGGGTGGTGCCGGCCGGCCGTCGGACCGCTCGTCGTGTACGGGGTACGCGGGACGGGCGCGCTCGTCGGCTGCGTTCGACACGGGGATGGGCCCGAGGTGCTCAAGGGCCCGGGGAAGGCGGGAGGTTGGTGTCCCGCTCAGACGGAGCGACAGAGCATGGCGGCGACGCGGCACAGGTCTACTGCCCGCCGCTTCGTGAGTTCCGCCTGTCGCTTCATGGGTCAGATCGTAGGGACGGACGGGCGGTCGTGTCACCGGTGTGTCGTATGTCGAGACGCGATCATCCGCATAGTGGGATGGGAGGGGCTCCGGAGCCTCGCCCCGCCCACCGCCGCTCAGGCCAGTCGTCGCAGGTGGTTTACGGAGCGGACGCCGCCGTCTCACCATGTGGCCGGGGGCACGAGTCGGGCCCCGCCGACGCCCCGCCGACGCCCCGTCGACGCCCCCCGCCGTCAGCCCGCCGTCAGCCCGCCGTCAGCCCGCCAGGGTGACGTTCGTGCCGGTCAGGGTGATGACGACGCCCTCGGCCGTCGCCTCCACCTTCTGGAGCTTGAGGCCGGCCGGCAGGCCGGCGACCGAGCGGTCGAAGTCCGTGCGCTCGCGGACCCGCTCCTCCACGCCGGGTATGCCCTCGCCGGGGACCTCGTCGGCGCGGACCCGGATCGTGGTGCCGTCGGCGATGCTTACGGTGGACATCACGCTGCGCGTGACCCGGCCCAGGACCGGGACGTCCACCGAGCCGGTGACCTTGACCTTGCCGTTGCCGCCGTAGGCGACGGTGACGTCCTCGCCGGACGCCTTGGCGAGCTCGGCGTACGAGACGCGCGCGGTGCCGGTGGCGTTGGCCGCGGTGGCCGTGGAGAAGTTGTTCCCCAGGCGCACGTCGTGGAGCGCGGCGGTCATCGTGGCGATGCGCAGCGTGCGGCCGCCGGCCGACGCCTCGACGCCGTTGAGGGTGACGTCGACCTCGTCGAGCTCCTTGCCGAGGACCTGCGTCAGGAACGGGAAGCCCTTGATGGAGACGTCCGCCGAACCGCCGCCCACGCCGCGCTGGGCCTGGACCTTGGCGGCCACCTCGCCCTCCGCGTAGTTCACCGCCAGGCGGTCCGCGGCGATGAAGAGGCCACCGAGTACCACGGCGGTGATCAGCAGTATTCGCAGTGCTCGCATGGTTCGGTGATCCCCCACCCTCGTCGCGCCCGGCCCCCCGTCACGTCATGATCGACGTACGGGATCGTTCATTGGTTCCCTCACCGGTAACCCCGGCCGTCACACCAGGACGCGTCCCAGCAGGTACACGGCGGGCGTGGCGAGCGCGAGCGGCAGCGCCACCCCGGCCGTCATGTGGACGAAGCGCGACGGGTAGTCGTAGCTCGCCACCCGGTGGCCCACCAGCGCGCACACCCCGGCCCCGAGCCCCAGCAGCGCCCCGTCGAGCGCCCCGGCACCGAGCGGCCCCCCGGCCGCCGCCCCGGCGCCCGCGGCCGCCAGCAGGCCACCGACGAGCGTCACGGCGCCCGGCAGCGGCAGCGCGCGGACGAGCACCGCGGCGCCGGCCGCGAGGGCGCCCACGACCACCGCGTCCGACGCGGCCGCGAGGTACCCGGCCGCGACGACGGCGAGCGCGGACGAGACGACCGTGGCCATCAGGCCGTACTGACGCTCGTCGGCGCCCGCGTGGCTGCGCAGCTGGAGGACGAGCACCAGCAGCACCCACACCCCGAGGGTGCCGAGGATCGCGACGGGCGCGTGCTCCTCACCGGCGGCGAGCAGCGCGATGTCGGCGCTGACGCCGCCCGCGAAGGCGAGCGCGATGCCCTGGCGGGCCGGCCACATGCCGTTGAGCCGGAACCATCCGGCGGCCGTGACCGCCTGGAGCAGGACCAGCGGGACGAGGAGCCCGTACGGGGAGAGGGCGGCGCCCGCGGCGAGCAGGACGCCGAGCAGCGCCGTCAGGGCGGCCGGCTGGATGCCGGGCTCGATGATCGGCGAGCGCCCCTCGGCGCGGGCGCGCTGGGCTTCGGTCATCCGGGCGTTGCCCAGCGTGGTGGGCGCGCCGTACGCGGGTTCGGGCGCCACGGCGGCCGGCGCGGGTGCCGGCGCGGCGGCCGCGGCGGCGGTCACCGGCCGCAGCATGGTCGTCGGGGTGTCGTACGGCACCTCGGGCGGCAGCGGATACGAGACCGGGGCCGGGGCGGGAGCCGCCGCCTCCTGGGGCTGCGCGGCCGGCTGGTAGTGGGTGTCCCAGGTCTGGCCCTGCCACGTCTGCGCGACGTCGGGCTCCTGGTGGCCGTACGACGGCTCACCGTACGGCTGCTCGCCGTGCGCCTGCTGCCCGTACGTCTCCGGGCCGTACGCCTGCTCCCGGTACGCCTGCTCCCCGTGGGAGGGTTCGCCGTAGGAGGGTTCGCCGTAGGAAGGGTCGCCGTACGACGGGTACTGCTGGTCGCTGCTGCTGCTCATGGTGTGCGGTTCACCCTCCTGCGAACGGCGGGAGCACCTCGACCGTGCCGCCCTCGGCCAGCCGTACGGTCTCATGCGCCCGGGTCCCGACGGGGTCACCGTCGACCAGGAAGGAGCACCGCTGGAGCACGCGGGCGAGCTCGCCCGGGTGCCGCTCGCGCACGGCCTCCAGCGCCTCGGCCAGGGTCTCCGCGGCGTACGGCTCCTCGGCGGTCCCGGCGGCGGCCTTGGCCGCGGCCCAGTAGCGGATGGTCCCCGCTGCCATAGCGGCACTCCTCTCGTCGGCCTCCACGGCCTCGTCGGCATCCATGATGGGCTATGCCGCCGACAGCCAGTCCGCGAGCCGGGCGAGCAGGGCGTCGTCGGCGGCGTTCTCGGCGTGGCCCATGCCCGGCTCCAGCCACAGCTCGCACGGTCCGGCCGCCGCCAGCATGCGCGGATGGTCCAGCGGGAAGTACGGGTCGCGGTCGCCGTGCACGATCAGCAGCGGCGTCGGCGCGATCAGCGGCACCGCCGCGAAGGGCGGCATCGGCACCGGGTCCCAGTCGCGGTCGTGGATGCGCGTGCGCAGCCCGTAGCGGCCCACCAGGCGCCCGGCGGGCCGGGTCACCACCCAGTGCAGCCGGCGCATCGGGGCCGTACCCCGGTAGTACCAGCGCGCCGGCGCGCTCACGGCGGCGACCGCGTCCGCGCGCGCCCTCGGGTCGTCCCGGTACAGCGCCCCGTGCCGCAGCACCACCGACCCGCCCATGGAGAAGCCGGCCGTCACCACACGCGTGTACCCGAGCTCCCGCGCCCAGCTCACCGCCGCCGCCAGGTCCAGCACCTCGCGGTCCCCGACCGTGGACCGGCCCCCGGAGCGGCCGTGCCCGCGGAAGGAGAAGGTCACCACCGCCGCGCGCCGCCGGAAGGCCCGCGCGGCCCGCCGGACGGCCGGCCGGTCCACCGAGCCGGTGAATCCATGGGCGACAACGACGGCTGTGTCCGTAAGACTGTCCCTATGGCCCCTATGCGGCTCGTGCACCGCTTCGATACGGATCCCGTCAGGGGTACGGAGGGTGGCGCGCAGAAGGCCGGGAGTGACCGAGGAAACATCCGCGATGTGAAACACGCCCTCTGTCTCGGATCCCATGTCGGCTATTGTGCTGCGAAGAGGATCCGGGCAAAGCAGCCCCCGGGTCCTTTTGTGTTTTGCCGCCGTTGTTACAGACGGATGAACAAAGGCTCTCAGGGCGCGGGAGTCGACAGCAGTGCCAGGACGTCCTCGCAGGGACCGAGGAGGAACCGACGTTATGGGCGAGCGAACCGTGCACGACCGTGAAACGACGACCCGGGCAGGTGGGGCGTCGCGATGAGCTCTCTCCTGCTCCTGACCAATGCCCTCCAGCCGTCCACGGAGGTGCTCCCCGCCCTCGGACTGCTGCTGCACAATGTGCGGGTGGCCCCCGCCGAAGGCCCCGCACTCGTCGACACCCCCGGTGCCGACGTGATCCTCGTCGACGGCCGCCGCGACCTGCCGCAGGTGCGGTCGCTGTGCCAGCTGCTGCGCTCCACCGGGCCCGGCTGCCCGCTGATCCTGGTCGTCACGGAGGGCGGGCTCGCCGCCGTCACCGCCGACTGGGGCATCGACGACGTCCTCCTGGACACCGCGGGCCCCGCCGAGGTCGAGGCGCGGCTGCGCCTCGCGATGGGACGCCAGCAGATCACCGCCGACGACTCCCCGATGGAGATCCGCAACGGCGACCTGTCGGTCGACGAGGCGACGTACAGCGCGAAGCTGAAGGGCCGGGTCCTGGACCTCACCTTCAAGGAGTTCGAGCTGCTGAAGTACCTCGCCCAGCACCCGGGCCGGGTGTTCACGCGCGCCCAGCTCCTGCAGGAGGTGTGGGGCTACGACTACTTCGGCGGTACGCGGACGGTCGACGTCCACGTACGGCGGCTGCGCGCCAAGCTGGGGCCCGAGCACGAGTCGCTGATCGGGACCGTACGGAACGTCGGCTACCGGTTCGTCACCCCGGAGAAGGTGGACCGCGCCGCCGAGGAAGCCCGTACGAAGGAGGCCGAAAAGGCCGCCGCCACCCGTACGGCCGACACCGAAGAGGTACAGGAAGCAGCCGTACGACCTGCCCAGAGGTAGGTCCCCCCGCGTAGACTGCGGCGCGTGGCCAAGGTGACGCGGGACGACGTGGCACGACTTGCGGGTACTTCGACCGCGGTCGTGAGCTACGTCATCAACAACGGACCCCGGCCGGTCGCCCCGGCCACGCGCGAGCGGGTACTCGCAGCGATCAAGGAGCTGGGCTACCGGCCCGACCGCGTGGCCCAGGCGATGGCCTCGCGGCGCACGGACCTCATAGGCATGATCGTCCCCGACGCCCGGCAGCCGTTCTTCGCCGAGATGGCGCACGCGGTCGAACGGGCCGCCGCCGACCGCGGCAAGATGGTCCTCGTCGGCAACTCCGACTACCGCGACGAGCGCGAGCTCCACTACCTGCGGGCCTTCCTCGGCATGCGCGTCGCCGGGCTCATCCTGGTCAGCCAGGGCCCCAGCCAGCGCGCCGCGCAGGAGATCGAGGCGTGGGACGCCCGCGTGGTACTGCTGCACGAGCGGCCCGAGGCCATCGACGACGTCGCGGTCGTCACGGACGACATCGGCGGCGCGCAGCTCGCCGTCCGCCACCTCCTGGAGCACGGCCACGCGTACGTCGCCTGCCTCGGCGGCGTCGAGTCGACCCCGGCCGTCGGCGACCCGGTGGCCGACCACGAGGAGGGCTGGCGCCGCGCGATGCTGGAGTCC
The DNA here is from genome assembly GCF_040646655.1 of Streptomyces sp. NPDC045431. Classification (NCBI taxonomy): domain Bacteria; kingdom Bacillati; phylum Actinomycetota; class Actinomycetes; order Kitasatosporales; family Streptomycetaceae; genus Streptomyces; species Streptomyces sp. NPDC045431. Next base: position 38,038 of record NZ_JBEZAQ010000003.1, on the reverse strand, counting down.
GGCCGCTCGGTGGAGGGCCGGCTGTTCCAGGCCGCGTACAACCGCTACGACGCGTACCAGGTCGCCCTGAAGATCCTGTCCGGGCCGGACCGACCCCCGGCGATCTTCTGCTCCACCGACGACCAGGCCATCGGCGTCCTGCGCGCCGCCCGCGAGCTCCGCCTCGACGTCCCCGGCGACCTCGCGGTCGCGGGCTTCGACAACGTCAAGGAAGCCGCCCTGACGGACCCGCCCCTGACGACGGTCTCCTCCGACCGCCCGGCGATGGCCCGCGCGGCGGTGGACCTGGTCCTCGACGACGGTCTGCGGGTGGCGGGGTCGCGCCGGGAGCGGGTGAAGCAGTTCCCGTCGGCGCTGATCGTGCGCCGGTCGTGCGGCTGCGACGGCGAGTAGCGCTCCACGCGGCTCTTCACATGGGGCATACGAGACTCTGTCCGGACTCTTAGGGCGTCCTCAGCGTTCTCTCATGTACGGCTCCGAGAGTCGTATCCATGACGGATTACTCGCAAGGTGACCAGCAGCAGACGTTCCCGTCGTACCCGCCGCCGCCGGCGTACGCGCCCGGGCCGCCCGCGCCGCCCGTGCCGCACCGGCGCGAGCGGGCCCGGCGGCCCGTGGCGCTGATCGTCGCCGTCGCCATCGCCGCCGCCGGGATCGGGGGCGGGGCGTCCGCGCTGGTCCAGCAGCTGACCCAGGACGGCGGCCCGAGCGCGGGCGGCGCGGTCGACGGGACGAGCGTGGCGCAGTCCAGCAAGGGCACGGTCGCCGGGGTCGCGCAGGCGGTGTCGCCGAGCATCGTCGAGATCAAGGCGGCGTCCACGGCCGGGCAGTCCACCGGGTCCGGCGTGATCATCACCGGCGACGGCGAGATCGTCACCAACAACCACGTCATCTCCGGCGCCTCCGAGATCACCGTCCGGCTCAGCGACGGCACGACGTACGCCGCCGAGACCGTCGGCACCGACCCCGGCAAGGACCTCGCGCTGATCAAGCTCAAGGGCGCGTCCGGGCTGAAGCCCGCCGCCCTCGGCGACTCCGACAAGGTGCGCGTCGGGGACGAGGTCGTCGCGATCGGCTCGCCCGAGGGCCTGACCGGCACCGTCACCAGCGGCATCGTCTCCGCGCTCGACCGTGACGTGACGGTCTCCAAGGAGGAGGACCAGCGGCAGCGGGACCCGCGCCAGGGGTGGCCGTTCGAGTTCGACGGGCGGGAGTTCAACGGCGACACGGGGCGGTCGAAGACGACGTACAAGGCCATCCAGACCGACGCCTCCCTCAACCCCGGCAACTCCGGCGGCGCGCTGATCAACATGAACGGCGAGGTCATCGGCATCAACTCCGCCATGTACGCGCCGAGCGCCGCCACCGGCTCCACCGCCGGCAGCGTGGGCCTCGGTTTCGCCATACCCGTCAACACCGTCAAGGCCGACCTCGACGAGCTCCGCGACGGCTCCTGAACGCGTGCGAGGCTGACCCCGTGAACCTCATGAACCCCGTGAACGGACCCGCTGACGCCGAGCGCATCCTGATCGTCGACGACGAGCCCGCCGTCCGCGAGGCGCTCCAGCGCAGCCTCGCCTTCGAGGGGTACGGCACCGAGGTCGCCGTCGACGGCGTCGACGCGCTCGCGAAGACCGAGGCATACGCACCCGATCTCCTGGTCCTCGACATCCAGATGCCCCGCATGGACGGCCTGACCGCCGCGCGCCGCATCCGCGCCGCCGGGTCCACCGTGCCGATCCTGATGCTGACGGCCCGGGACACGGTCGGCGACCGCGTCACCGGCCTGGACGCGGGCGCGGACGACTACCTCGTCAAGCCGTTCGAGCTGGACGAGCTGTTCGCCCGGATCCGGGCGCTGCTGCGGCGCAGCTCGTACGCCCGGACCGTGGGCGAGCAGCCGGAGGCGGAGGTGCTGAGCTTCGCGGACCTGCGGATGGACCTGGCGACGCGCGAGGTGACGCGGGGCGGGCGGCGCATGGAGCTGACCCGTACCGAGTTCACGCTCCTGGAGATGTTCCTGTCGCATCCGCGCCAGGTGCTGACGCGGGAGCAGATCCTCAAGGCGGTGTGGGGCTTCGACTTCGAGCCGAGCTCCAACTCCCTGGACGTGTACGTGATGTACCTGCGGCGCAAGACGGAGGCGGCGGGCGAGCCCCGCCTGGTCCACACGGTGCGGGGCGTGGGCTACGTGCTGCGCGCCGGGGGCGACGGATGACCGGCCCGGTGGCGCGGTTCCGGGCGCTGCCGCTGCGCTCGCGCCTCGCCCTGCTGACGGCCACGGCCGTGGCGGTGGCGGTGGCCGCGGTGTCGGTGGCGTGCTGGCTGCTGACCCGGGCGCAGCTGCGGGACGAGCTGGACAATTCGCTGTACAGCCTGTCGGCCTCGGCCTCGGCGGACTACCAGCGGCTGCTCGCCCTCACCTGCCGTCCGTCCGGCGGCCCGGGCCAGGCCAACACGGCGCCGGGAACGGCGTATGTGCAGCTCGTGCGTCCGGACGGCAGCCGGTGCGTGGGGCCCGGCAGCCCGCCCGTGGTCGTCGAGCGGTCCGACGCCGAGGTCGCGGCGAGGCTGCGGACCGAGTCGCTGCACGACGGTGTCACCACCGGCGGGCAGCCCGTGCGGGTGCTCACCCGCACCGACGACGAGACCCGGTACACGGTGTCCATCTCCCGGCCGCTGACGGAAGTGGACGGAGCGCTGAACCAGCTCGCGCTGGTCCTCACCGTGCTGGCCGGCATCGGGGTCGTCGGCGCCGGCGCCGCCGGGCTGTGGGTGGCCCGCACCGGGCTCAAGCCCGTCGACCGGCTCACCGGGGCGGTCGAGCACGTGGCGCGGACCGAGGACCTGACGGTCCGCATCCCCGTCGAGGGCGAGGACGAGATCGCCCGCCTGTCGCGGTCGTTCAACGCGATGACGGCCGCCCTCGCCTCCTCCCGGGACCGGCAGGCGCAGCTGATCGCCGACGCGGGGCACGAGCTGCGGACGCCGCTGACCTCGCTGCGGACCAACATCGAGCTCCTGGCGCGCAGCGAGGAGACCGGCCGGGCCATCCCGCCCGAGGACCGGCGGGCGCTGCTGGCGTCGGTCAAGGCGCAGATGACGGAGCTGGCGGCGCTCATCGGCGACCTCCAGGAGCTGTCCCGGCCGGACGCGGCCGGATCGGGCGGCCGGCTGGAGGTGGTGGCGCTGCACGACCTGCTGGACACCGCGCTCCGGCGGGCGCGGCTGCGCGGCCCCGAGCTGACGATCACGGCCGAGGACGTCCGCCCCTGGTACGTACGGGCCGAGGCGGCCTCACTGGAGCGCGCACTCGTCAATGTCCTCGACAACGCGGTGAAGTTCTCGCCGCCGCGCGGCACGATCGAGGTCGCCCTGGTGGACGGCGAGCTGACGGTACGGGACCACGGGCCGGGCATCTCCCCCGAGGAGCTGCCGCACGTCTTCGAGCGCTTCTGGCGCTCGCCGTCGGCCCGCAGCCTGCCGGGCTCGGGCCTCGGCCTGTCGATCGTGGCCCGCACGGTGACCCGGGCGGGCGGCGAGGTGCGGCTGATCCCGGTAGGCCCGAAGGAGGGCTGCGGCACCCGCGCGGTGATCCGCCTGCCGGGCGCGCCGACGCCGCCGCCGGCGACCACGCCCCAGAAGTGAGCGGGGCGGCCGGACCTCGATGGTCCCGCCGCCCCGCCTTCCTCCGCGTACCCGCTACTTGACGACCGTGATCCGGCCGGGCGCCGGAGGCGCGATCGGGTTCGACGGCGAGGAGTTGGCCGCCAGGTAGGCGTTGAAGACGTCCAGGTCGGACGCGCCCACGAGCTTGTTCTTGCCCTGGCCGAGCGCCGGGAAGCCGTCGCCGCCGCCCGCGAGGAACTCGTTCATCGCGACGCGGTACGTCTTCGCCGGGTCGATCGGCTCACCGTTCAGCTTCACCGAGGCGGCGTCGACACGGGCCGCGCCCGTCTTCGTCAGGTCGAGGGTGTAGGTGAAGCCCTTCGACACCTGGAGGATCTTCGGCGAGGCCTCGTTCGCGCCGCTGACCTGCTGCTGGAGGCCCGCGATGAGCTGGGCGCCGGTCAGGTCGACGACGTTCATCATGTTGGTGAACGGCTGCACGGTGAACGCCTCGCCGTAGGTCACCACGCCGTCGCCCTCGGCGCCGGACGCTTTGTACACCAGGTCGGAGCGGATACCGCCCGGGTTCATCAGCGCGATCTGCGCGCCGCCCTTGTCGGCGGGGGCGAGCCCGGCGAGCTGCGCGTCGGCGATCAGGTCGCCGAGCGGCTTCTCGTACTCCGTGGAGCCGCGGCCGTTGATGTCGGCGGAGATGTAGCCCTGCGGCTTGTTCGCGATGGGCGCGGCGAGCGCGTTCCACCGCTCGATCAGCGAGGTCATGTCGGCGGCCTTGGCCACGTCACGCGTGACGACGCGGTTGGCCGACTTCACCGCCGTACGGACGATGTCCTTGGTCTTCCGGTCGTACGTCAGCGTCGTGTCCGTGTAGAGCTTGCCGTACGAGGACGCCGACGTGACCATGCGCGGCTTGCCGCTCGGGTCCGGGATCGTACAGACGTACGCCTGGTGCGTGTGGCCGGTGACGAGCGCGTCGACCTGCGGGTTCAGCTTCTTCGCGATGTCGACGACCGGGCCGGAGATGCCGTCGCCGGCGCCCGGGCTGTCGCAGTCGTAGTTGTACGAGGACGAGGCCGGGGCGCCGCCCTCGTGGATGAGGGCGACGATCGACTTGACGCCCTTGCGCTCCAGGACCTTGGTGTACTTGTCGATCGTCTCGACCTCGTCACCGAACTTCAGGCCCTTGACGCCCTCGGCGGTGACGATGTTCGGGGTGCCCTCCAGGGTCACGCCGATGAAGCCGATCTTGACGCCCTTGCGCTCCCAGATGAAGTACGGGTCGAGGATCGGCTTGCCGGTCTTCTCGTCCGTCACATTGGCGGCGAGGTAGGGGAAGTTGGCGCCGGGGAAGGTCTTGCCCTCCTCGTAGCAGCCGCCGGTGGGGTGGCAGCCGCCGTTCTGTATCCGGGCGAGTTCCTTGGCGCCCTCGTCGAACTCGTGGTTGCCGACGGACGACACGTCGAGCTTGAGCTTGTTCAGCGCCTCGATGGTGGGCTCGTCGTGGAAGAGGCCCGACATCAGCGGCGAGGCGCCGATCATGTCGCCGGCGGCGGCGGTGATGGAGTACGGGTGGCCCTGGCGCGCGGTGCGCAGGTGGGTGGCGAGGTACTCGACACCGCCCGCCTTGATCTTCTCGACCCGGCCGTCCGCGTGCGTGTGGCTCACCTCGCCGGAGGATCCGGCCGGGGCCTCCAGGTTGCCGTGCAGGTCGTTGAAGGAGAGCAGCTGTACGTCGACGGTGCGGCCGGAGTGGTGCCCGGCGGTCTGCACCCGGTCGTCGGCGCCGGCGGGCAGGGCGGCGACCACGGCTCCGACGGTCGCCAGTCCGGCGGCGGTGGCGAGTATCCGCGTGACCGCGCGCTGCTTCTTGTGTGTCGCTGACATCTGTCCCCTCTGGGTACGGCAAGGCGTGTGGACGGGTAGGGCCCAGCGCAGCCTAGAGTCAACGCGCGTAGCGCAACAGGGGGGAGCGGGTTACGAGCTGGTTGCCTTCCTCCGAAAGGCCCTCGCCGTGGGCCCGGCCTGATCCAGGGGCCAGGCCCTACGCTCGGAGGCATGACGACTGACGCCCCCGTACCCGGCATTGAGCCCGGTCGACGTATCGACACCCTCGACGAGCTCTCCCCCGCGCAGGCCCAGGACGTCCTCGACCTGCTCGCCGAGGCCGCCCGTATCGACGGGATGCAGGCCGTCTCCGAGCAGGGGCGGCTCCAGCTGCGCCACGGGCGGCGCGAAGGGGTCTCGCACCTGCTGCTCACCGTCCGCGGAGAGCTCGTGGGGTACGCGCAGCTGGAGGACACCGATCCGGTCGAGGCCCCGGCCGCCGAGCTCGTCGTCCACCCCTCGCACCGGGGCCGCGGCCACGGGCGGGCGCTCGGCGCGGCGCTGCTGGCCGCCTCGGGCAAGCGACTGCGCGTGTGGGCGCACGGCGGCAAGTCGGCCGCCCGCCACCTCTCCCAGGTCCTCGGCCTGACGCTCTTCCGCGAGCTGCGCCAGATGCGCCGGCCGCTCGCCCCGCTGGACGTCCCGGAGCCCGGGCTGCCGCCGGGCATCACCGTGCGCACCTTCGTGCCCGGGCAGGACGACGCGGCCTGGCTCGCGCTCAACGCGGCCGCGTTCGCGCACCACCCGGAGCAGGGCTCGATGACGCAGCGGGACCTGGACGACCGCAAGGAGGAGCCGTGGTTCGACCCGAAGGGCTTTTTCCTCGCCGTACGCGAGACGGACGGCGAACTGGTGGGCTTCCACTGGACGAAGGTGCACGCCGAGGAGCGGCTGGGTGAGGTGTACGTGCTCGGCATCAGCCCGCAGGCGCAGGGCGGCGGCCTCGGCAAGGCGCTGACGGCGATCGGCCTGCGGCACCTGGCGGCGCAGGGGCTGCCGACGGTGATGCTGTACGTGGACGCGGACAACACGGCGGCGGTGCGGGTGTACGAGGGGATGGGCTTCTCGACGCACGAGGTCGACCTGATGTACCGCTCGGAGACGTGACGCGACCTTAAGAAACCGGAGAGGGCGGGGTGTTGACACCTCGCCCTCTCGTGCACCACTCTTTCACTACTTGATTAGTGAAAGGGTGGTGCAAGGACGTGGTCGAGTACCGCATCGACCGGCGCAGCGGCGTCGCCACCTACCTCCAGATCGTCCAGCAGACCAAACAGGCTCTGCGCCTGGGCCTGTTGGAGCCCGGCGACAGGCTGCCCACCGCACGCGAGGTCGTCGAGGCCACCGCCATCAACCCGAACACCGTGCTCAAGGCCTACCGCGAACTGGAGCGCGAGGGCCTCGTCGAGGCCCGCCGCGGCCTCGGCACCTTCGTACGGAAGACGCTCGGCAGCGCGCCCGCCGACTCCCCGCTCCGCGACGAGCTGGCCGCCTGGGCCACCCGCGCCCGCGCGGCCGGACTGGAGCGGGACGACGTGACGGCGCTCTTCGGCTCCGTACTCGAACAGACTTACGAGGGGGACGACGCATGACCAGCGCTCTGGAGGCCCACGGCCTCGCCAAACGCTACGGCCGACGGGCCGCCGCGCTCCAGGACTGCGCCTTCCGCCTGCCGGCGGGCCGGATCTGCGCGCTCGTCGGCCCCAACGGCGCCGGCAAGTCCACGCTCCTCGCCCTGGCCGCCGGCCTGATGCGGCCGACGGCCGGGACCCTCCGCGTCCTGGGCACCGACCCCGCCTCCGCCCGCCACCGGATCGCGTACGTCGCCCAGGACAAGCCGCTCTACCCGCAGCTCACCGTCGCCGACACCCTCCGCATGGGCGCGGAGCTCAACCCGGACCGCTGGGACGCCGAGGCCGCCGAGGCCGTCCTCGGGGAGCTGGACCGCGGCGCCCGCGTCCGCCGCCTCTCCGGCGGCCAGCGCACCCGCGTGGCACTCGCCCTCGCACTCGGCAAGCGCGCCGAACTGCTCCTGCTCGACGAGCCGATGGCCGACCTCGACCCCCTCGCGCGCCACCAGCTGATGGGCGCGCTCATGGCGGACGCGGCCGAGCGCGGCACAACGGTCGTGATGTCGTCGCACATCCTCGGCGAGCTGGAGGGCGCCTGCGACTACCTGTTCCTGGTCGACGGCGGCCGCATCCGCCTCGGCGGCGGCATCGACGACATCCTCGCCGCCCACACGCTGGTCACCGGCCCGGTCGCCGACCTCGCCCCGCACACGGTCATCGAGTCCCGCACCACCGGCCGCCAGCTCACCGCGCTCGTCCGCCGGGACGGCCCGGTCGACGACCGGACCTGGCAGACCATGGAACCCACCCTGGAGGAACTCTTGCTGGGCCATCTCCGCTCCCCCGACGCCCCGCCGCTCCTCTCCCCGAGCGCGGCCGTCGACACGGACCGGGCGGTGGCGGCATGAGCACGCTGACGACGGCCCGCACCGGCCGGGTGACGCTGCGCCGGCACCGGCGGGCGCTGTGGACCACCGCCGCGCTCCTCACCCTGGCCATGGTGGCGACGGTGGTGCTGCGCTGGTGGGTGGCCGGTTCCATGGACGAGGCCCGCTGCTTCGCGGGCGAGCCGGAGGCGTGCGGCGAGCAGCTCTTCGGGGACTGGGTCACCCCCCAGGGCTTCCTGGGACTCGCGCTGGAGCGGTCCCTCTTCGTGCTGATGGCCGTCCCGTTCCTGATCGGCGCCTTCGTCGCGGGCCCGATGGTCGCACGCGAGCTGGAGAGCGGTACGTACAAGCTGGCCTGGACGCAGTCGGCCACCCCGGCCCGCTGGCTCGCCTCGAAACTGCTCCTCGCCGCCGGCCTGGCGGCCGTCACCGCGACCGTGCTCACCGCCGTGTTCCGCTTCGGCCGGGGACCCGTCCGCTACCACCAGAACCTCTCGTGGGCGGACCCGGGCGCGTACGAGCTCATGGGCCCGGCCCTCGGCGGCTACTGCCTGCTCGGCGTCGCCGTCGGCGCCCTCGTGGGCCTGCTGGTCCGCCGTACCGTCGCCGCCATGGCCACGACGGCGGCCGTCCTGGGCGCGGTGCTCCTGGGATTCTGGAGCCTGCGGTGGGAGCTGTGGCCGTCGCTGCACGCGAGCGGCCAGGGCTCCCAGCTCACCGGCGGCTTGTCCGGCCTCCCCTTCGACGCCCTCCTGCTCCGCTCCGGCTACGTCACCGCCGACGGGCGGCAGCTCCCGTACGACGCGTGCATGCAGCCCGAGGGCGAGACGCAGTGCGACCCCGACACCATCAGCTGGTACGCCGAGTACCACCCCGCCTCGCACTACTGGCCCGTCCAGCTCATCGAAACCGGCATCGTCCTCGCCCTCGCGGGCCTGGCCGTATACGCCGTCTTCCGCGTGCTGCGCCGCCACCACGCGTAACCACAGGACCGGGGCGGACGGCCTGGACGGGGGTCTGGCCGTCCGCCCCCAGGGGGTGTCTTGCCGATCTTGCCGGGCTCGCGACGCCTGGCACCGCGCCTCGCCGCGTTGTCGTCGGTCGCCAATGGCCCCCGTAGCCCTGCGGGCCCGGGGGTGCCCCCACCGCAGTGGCTCCCTCCTCCGCCTTGCGATACACGGCACCAGACCCCGCTCCCTGATCCGGCCTGATCGACAAGACACCCCCTTGTACGTCACGTAATGGTTACCGACCATTCAGAACGGCTTGCGACGCTCAGCGAATGAAGCCCGCCGTGTCAGCGGCCCGCTCCGACGCGCTTGACCACCCCCTGGCGCGGAAGAATGGTGCCATGAGCCAGCAGCCCGCCGAGGCCGACGTCCCGATCCAGCACGCGCAGCCGTCCGTGGGGTCCATAGCCGCGCACCGACCGCACATGGTGACCGCCGGACCCGTGTCCGACCTGGCGCCCGACCTCGACTCCGACCTGGACGCGTACGACGAGGACGGCCCGGACGGCGAACTGCCCCCCGGCCGCTTCCTGGACCGCGAGCGCTCCTGGCTGGCGTTCAACGAACGGGTGCTGGAGCTCGCCGAGGACCCCACGACGCCGCTCCTCGAACGAGCGAACTTCCTCGCGATCTTCGCCTCCAACCTCGACGAGTTCTTCATGGTCCGGGTCGCCGGCCTCAAGCGCCGCATCGCCACCGGCGTCGCCACCCGGTCCGCCTCCGGGCACCAGCCGCGCGAGGTCCTGGAGCTGATCTGGACCCGCTCGCGGGAGCTCATGGCCCGGCACGCCGCCTGCTTCCAGCAGGACATCGCCCCGGCCCTCGCCGACGAAGGCATCCACCTCATCCGCTGGCCCGACCTGACGGAGAAGGAGCAGGCCCGGCTCTTCACCCTCTTCCGCCAGCAGATCTTCCCGGTCCTCACCCCCCTCGCCGTCGACCCGGCGCACCCCTTCCCGTACATCTCCGGCCTCTCCCTCAACCTCGCCGTCGTCGTACGCAACCCCGTCAGCGGCCACCGCCACTTCGCCCGCGTGAAGGTCCCCCCGCTGCTCTCCCGCTTCCTGGAGGCCTCGCCGCAGCGCTACGTCCCGCTGGAGGACGTCATCGCCGCGCACCTGGAGGAGCTGTTCCCGGGCATGGAGGTGCTGGCGCACCACATGTTCCGCGTGACGCGCAACGAGGACCTGGAGGTCGAGGAGGACGACGCCGAGAACCTCCTCCAGGCGCTGGAGAAGGAGCTCATGCGGCGCCGCTTCGGCCCGCCGGTGCGCCTGGAGGTCGAGGAGTCGATCGACCCGTACGTCCTCGACCTGCTCGTACGCGAACTGAAGGTCACCGACGCCGAGGTGTACCCGCTGCCCGGGCCGCTGGACCTGACCGGGCTGTTCGGGATCTCGGCCCTGGACCGGCCCGAACTCAAGTACCCGAAGTTCGTGGCCGGGACCCACCGCGACCTGGCCGAGGTCGAGTCGGCGTCCGCGCCGGACGTGTTCGCCGCCCTGCGCGAGCGCGACGTCCTGCTGCACCACCCGTACGACTCGTTCTCCACCTCCGTCCAGGCCTTCCTGGAGCAGGCGGCCGCCGACCCGGACGTCCTCGCCATCAAGCAGACGCTGTACCGGACGTCCGGCGACTCCCCCATCGTCGACGCCCTCATCGACGCGGCCGAGTCCGGCAAGCAGGTCCTCGTCCTCGTCGAGATCAAGGCCCGCTTCGACGAACAGGCCAACATCAAGTGGGCGCGCAAGCTGGAGGAGGCCGGCTGCCACGTCGTGTACGGCCTCGTCGGCCTCAAGACCCACTGCAAGCTCTCCCTGGTGGTCCGCCAGGAGGGCGAGACGCTGCGCCGCTACTCCCACGTCGGCACCGGCAACTACCACCCCAAGACCGCCCGCCTGTACGAGGACCTCGGCCTGCTCACCGCCGACCCGCAGGTCGGCGCGGACCTGTCCGACCTCTTCAACCGGCTGTCCGGCTACTCGCGCCGCGAGACCTACCGGCGCCTGCTCGTCGCCCCCAAGTCGCTCCGCGACGGCCTGATCTCCCGCATCAACAAGGAGATCGTCCACCACCGGGCCGGGCGACTCGCGTACGTCCGCATCAAGGTCAACTCGATGGTCGACGAGGCCGTCATCGACGCCTGCTACCGCGCCTCACGGGCCGGCGTACCGGTCGACATCTGGGTCCGCGGCATCTGCGCCGTACGGCCGGGCGTCCCGGGCCTCTCCGAGCACATCAGGGTCCGCTCCGTCCTCGGACGGTTCCTGGAACACTCGCGCGTCTTCGCCTTCGGGAACGGCGGCGAGCCCGAAGTGTGGTTCGGCAGCGCCGACATGATGCACCGTAACCTGGACCGCCGGATAGAAGCGCTGGTGCGGGTCTCCGACCCCGCGCACCGCGCCTCGCTGTGCCGGCTGCTGGAGGCGGGCATGGCCGACACCACATCGTCGTGGCACCTCGGCCCGGACGGCGAGTGGACGCGGCACGCGACGGACGGGGACGGCCAGCCGCTGCGGCATGTCCAGGAGATGCTCATAGACGCGCGGAGGCGCCGGCGTGCTCAAACCTGACCAGCTCACCGCGGGCGAGGTCCTGTCCCCGTACCTCCACGCCCGCGCGGGGGACTTCCTACGCAACCTGCGCCTGCACGCCGAGAGCGGCGCGGACTCGGCCGGCGCCGAGGAGGCGGCACGGGGGCTGCGCGCCGCCGCCCGGCGCATCGGCTCCACGCTGCACACCTTCCGCCCGCTGCTCGACGCCTCCTGGGCCGACCAGCTGCGCACCGAACTGTCCTGGCTCTCCGGCCTGCTGGCGCAGGAACACGCGTGCACCTCGCGGCTCGTCCGCCTGGTGGACGCGCTGTCCCGCCTGACGGGCGGCGCCGAGGCGCTCGCGGTGGGCGGCGCGCGCGCCGGGGCCCTGCTGGAGCGCCGCCTCACGCTGGCCCGGACCCGGGCGCATTCCGCCGCGCTCCAGGCCCTCGGCTCGTCCCGCTTCCACGCGGTCGCCGACGCGGTGGCGCTGCTCGCCTCGGAGGTGCCGCTGGGCCCGGCCGCGGGCGCCCGCGCCGGCGAGGTCCTCGGCCCGGCCACCGAGGCCGTCGAGCGGCGCCTGCTGGACGCGGTGGCGGCGCTGCCGATGAGCCCCGCCGTGGGCGGCGAACAGCACGACACCTCCTGGCACCACGTACGGCTGCTGCTCCGGCTGCACCGCCACGCCCAGGAGGCGCTCGGCGCGGACGCGGCGCAGCTGTACGAGGCGGGCCGCGCGCTCGACCGGCACCGGGACGCCGCCGACGCCGCGTCCGCCGCGGCGAGCGCCGCGCGCACCCCGCGCATCGCGCCGGCGACGGCGTACGTGCTGGGCGTGCTCCACGCGGACCAGCGGCACGAGGTGGAGGCGGCGCGCGTGAGCTTCCAGCGCGCGTGGCAGCGTACGGCGGTGACGGCCCGGTGACGCCGACTTCGCCCGCGAAGGGCCTGGTCCACGCCGCCGGCTGCGTCCTGTGGCGCCGCGCGGCCGAGGGCCCGGGCGGCGCCGGGGGTGCGGGCGGCGCTGGGGGCCCGGGCGGCGTCTCCGGTGGCATCGAGGTGGCCGTCATCCACCGCCCCAAGCACGACGACTGGTCCCACCCCAAGGGCAAGCTCGAACCCGGCGAGGACCACCGGCACGCGGCCGTCCGCGAGGTGCGGGAGGAGACCGGCATGACGTGCGCCCTCGGCCCCGAGCTCCCCAAGGCCTGCTACCGCGCGGGCGACCGCCCCAAGGAGGTCCGCTACTGGGCGGCCGAAGCCACAGGCGGCGCCTTCCGCCCCGACGGCGAGGTCGACGAGCTGCGCTGGCTCTCCCCGCCCGAGGCCCGGGCGCTCCTGTCGTACGCCGTCGACCGGGACCTGGTCGACGCCGCCCTCGCGGCGATCACTCCCGCCCCGGAAACCGGGCCCTGACCCCGGGCGGCACCGGCAACCTCACCCGTCCGGGGGCAACCCGCCCCGCACCACCGCCACCCTCCCGGGTGGCCCGGGTGCGGCCCCCGCGCGCCCGCGTACCGGCGCACAACCCCACGCTCCGCGCCTCACGCCGCCGGAGCGCGCCCTCGCCTGCCCGAGGTCGCGTGCGCCCCCGCGCGGCCCCGTCGTAAACCTCACTCCCGACGCCCGGCCCGCCCCCGCGACAATGGCCCCACAGGCTCTGGCCACGGCTCACCACGGCTTCCGTCACGGTTCACCTACCGTTCACCCTCCCCCGCCAGCCATGTCACCTGATCTGCCTAATTTCGGCCGTACACGGTTACTGACACACGCCGCCACCGAGCTCACGCACGGATTCGGTATCGACGCCGCGGCGGCTCCTGGAAGGAACACCCAACAGTGAAGCTTCAGCGCAAGACCGGGCTTCGCGCCACCGCGCTCGGCGCCCTCGCCGTCTCCGGCGCCCTGGTACTCACGGCGTGTGGTTCGGACGACAACACGGGCAGCCCCGACGGCGGCAAGAAGACCGGCGCCACCTCGTCCATCAAGTGCGACGGCGCCAAGGGCCAGCTGCTGGCCTCCGGATCCTCGGCGCAGAAGAACGCCATGGACCTGTGGGTCAAGAACTACATGGCCGCCTGCCCGGGTGTGGAGATCAACTACAAGTCCTCCTCCTCCGGCGAGGGCATCATCGCCTTCAACCAGGGCCGCGTCGGCTTCGCCGGCTCCGACTCCGCGCTGAAGCCGGAAGAGGTCGCCGAGTCCAAGAAGATCTGCAAGTCCGGCCAGGGCATCAACCTCCCCATGGTCGGCGGGCCGATCGCCATCGGCTACAACGTCCCCGGCGTGAAGGACCTGGTCCTGGACGCCCCCACCATCGCCAAGATCTTCAACGACAAGATCAAGAAGTGGGACGACCCGGCGATCGCCAAGCTCAACCCGGGCGCCAAGCTCCCGAGCACCCCGATCCAGGCCTTCCACCGCTCCGAGGACTCCGGCACCACCCAGAACCTCGGCAAGTACCTCGGCAAGGCCGCCAAGGCGGACTGGCCGTACGAGGCCGAGAAGAAGTGGCCGGCCCCCGGCGGCCAGGCCGCGTCCGGCTCCTCCGGCGTCGCCGCCCAGGTCAAGCAGGTCGAAGGCGCGATCGGCTACTTCGAGCTGAGCTACGCCGAGTCGCAGAGCATCCCGGCCGTCCAGATCGCCACCGGCGCCCCCGCCCCGGTCCCGGCCACCTCCGAGAACGCCTCCAAGGCCATCGCCGCCGCCAAGGTCAAGGGCACCGGCAAGGACCTGGCGCTGGAGCTGGACTACGCCACCAAGGCCGAGGGCGCGTACCCGATCGTCCTGGTGACGTACGAGGTCGTCTGCGACACCGGCAACAAGGCCGACACCCTCGGCACCGTGAAGTCCTTCCTCACCTACACCGCCTCCGACGAGGGCCAGAAGGTCCTGGCCGAGGCCGGCTACGCCCCGATCCCGGCCGAGATCAACGCCAAGGTCCGCGAGACCGTCAACGGCCTGTCGTAACCGCACGCACGCAAGGCCGGCCCGGCCACTCGCCCGGGCCGGCCCCCACCCCATCCGGTGCACCGCCGCCAGGGGAGCCGCCACCCGCGGACTTCCCCCACACAGACCGGAAAGACCATGGCTATAACGACTGACAACGCACCGGCTCCGCCGGTCGCCGGGAAGCCGGGCCCCACCTCCACCGGCCGCGCGGGCGACAAGATCTTCCTCGGCCTCTCCCGCGGCTCCGGGATCCTGCTCCTGGTGATCATGGCGTCGATCGCCGTGTTCCTCAGCTACCGCGCCTCCCTCGCGCTCGCGGAGAACGAGGGCAACTTCTTCACCACCTTCGACTGGAACCCGGTCGGCGACCGCCCGGTCTTCGGCATCGCGGTCCTCCTGTTCGGCACGATCGTCAGCTCCATCATCGCGATGGTCATCGCGGTCCCGATCGCGGTCGGCATCGCGCTGTTCATCTCGCACTACGCGCCCCGCCGCCTGGCCGCGCCCCTCGCGTACGTCGTCGACCTGCTCGCCGCCGTGCCGTCGATCATCTACGGCATCTGGGGCGCGCTCTTCCTCGTCCCGTACCTGGAGGGCCTGAACCTCTGGCTCGACCAGTTCTTCGCCTGGACGTACGTCTTCGACAAGACGGAGGTCGGCGTCGCGCGGACCCTCTTCACCGTCGGCATCCTGCTCGCCATCATGATCCTGCCGATCGTGACCAGCGTCAGCCGCGAGGTCTTCCTCCAGGTGCCGCGCATGAACGAGGAGGCCGCCCTCGCCCTCGGCGCCACCCGCTGGGAGGTCATCCGGCTTGCCGTGCTGCCCTTCGGCCGCTCCGGCGTCATCTCCGCCTCGATGCTCGGCCTCGGCCGGGCGCTCGGCGAGACCATGGCCGTCGCCACGGTCCTCTCCCCGAGCTTCCTGATCTCGCTGCACCTGCTCGACCCGGGCGGCGGCACGTTCGCCCAGAACATCGCGGCGAAGTTCGACGAGGCCGACCAGCTCGGCCGCGACGCCCTGATCGCCTCCGGTCTGGTCCTCTTCGTCCTCACCCTGCTGGTCAACGGCGCGGCCCGCCTGATCATCGCGCGCCGCAAGGAGTACTCGGGGGCGAACGCCTGATGAGCAACGCAATCCAGGACGCGCCCGCCAAGGCCGCACCCCGTCCCCGCAAGGACGACCTCAGCCAGCGCCACCTGCCGCGCTGGGCCCCGGCCGCCTTCGCCGTCGTCGCCGTCGCCATCGGCTGCGGCACCGGCCTGGCCGCCGGCCTCGAAAGCCGCACCCAGTGGGGCCTGATCTCGGCGCTCGCCTTCGTCGTCGTCTCGTACGCCGTGACGTCGACCGTCGAGAACCAGCGCCAGGCCAAGGACCGCCTCGCCACCAGCGTGGTCTGGGTGTGCTTCATCCTCGCCGTCGTCCCGCTGCTCTCCCTCATCTGGGTCACGGTCAGCCGGGGCCTGAAGGTCCTCGACGGCTACTTCCTCACCCACTCGATGGCCGGCGTCCCCGGCTTCGACGTCGGCGGCGGCGTCTACCACGCGCTCGTCGGCACGCTGGAGCAGGTAGGCCTCGCCACCCTCATCTCCGCGCCGATCGGCCTGCTGACCGCCGTCTACCTCGTCGAGTACGGCAAGGGCTCCCTGGCCAAGGCCGTCACGTTCTTCGTCGACGTCATGACGGGCATCCCGTCGATCGTCGCCGGCCTCTTCATCCTCTCCATCATGCTGATGGCCGACCTCCAGCCGTCCGGCCTGATGGGCGCGCTGGCGCTGGCCATCCTGATGATCCCGGTCGTGGTCCGCTCCACCGAGGAGATGCTCAAGCTCGTCCCGAACGAGCTGCGCGAGGCGGCGCTCGCCCTCGGCGTACCGAAGTGGCGCGTGATCCTGAAGGTGGTCATCCCGACGGCGATCGGCGGCATCACCACCGGCGTCATGCTCGCCATCGCCCGCATCGCCGGCGAGACCGCGCCGATCATGCTGCTGGTCTTCGGCAGCCAGCTGATCAACACCAACCCCTTCGAAGGTGCTCAGTCCGCGCTCCCCTTCTACATCTGGGAGCAGTACAAGGTCGGCAGCGAGGCGTCGTACGACCGCGCCTGGGCCGCCGCGCTCGTCCTGATCGCCTTCGTCATGATCCTCAACCTGGTCGCCCGCGGCATCGCCCGCTGGAAGGCCCCGAAGACCGGCCGCTAAGGCCTCCTGGAAGTGATCGAAACCATGGCCAAGCGAATCGACGTCAGCGGCCTGACCGCCTACTACGGCGCCCACAAGGCGATCGACGACATCTCCATGACCGTCGAGCCCCGCTCCGTGACGGCCTTCATCGGCCCCTCCGGCTGCGGCAAGTCCACCTTCCTGCGCACCCTGAACCGCATGCACGAGGTCACCCCCGGTGGCCGCGTCGAGGGCAAGGTGATGCTGGACGACCAGAACCTGTACGCCAAGGACGTCGACCCGGTCGCCGTGCGCCGCACGGTCGGCATGGTCTTCCAGCGTCCGAACCCCTTCCCGACGATGTCGATCTTCGACAACGTGGCGGCGGGCCTGCGGCTGAACGGCAAGTACCGCAAGCAGGAGCTGGCCGACACCGTCGAGCGCTCCCTCAAGGGCGCGAACCTCTGGAACGAGGTCAAGGACCGCCTCAACAAGCCGGGCTCCGGCCTCTCCGGCGGCCAGCAGCAGCGCCTGTGCATCGCCCGCGCCATCGCGGTCGAGCCGGACGTCCTGCTGATGGACGAGCCGTGCTCGGCGCTGGACCCGATCTCCACGCTCGCCATCGAGGACCTGATCAGCGAGCTGAAGGAACGGTTCACGATCGTCATCGTGACCCACAACATGCAGCAGGCGGCCCGCGTCTCGGACCGCACGGCCTTCTTCAACCTGGCGGCGGTCGGCCAGCCCGGCAAGCTCGTCGAGATCGACGACACGGAGCGGATCTTCTCCAACCCGTCCGTCCAGGCCACCGAGGACTACATCTCGGGCCGCTTCGGATAACCGTCCGCCGGAATCCCCTTGCGGTGCTGCATGGCGGTGCCACCGCAAGGCAAAGGGCCCGCCCCCTCAGGGGGCGGGCCCTTCCGTCACTCGAAACTCAGCCCCGCCGGCGTGTGAGGCGCGGGGGCACATTCAGCCCCGCCGGCGTGTGAGGCGCGGGGGCACGGGGGTCCCCCCACGCCCGCAAGGGCGTAGGGGGAGGGGTGGGGAACAGCCCCGCAGGGCCAACCACACCCGCCCGGCCCGCAGCCGTCAGCCGAAGGCGACCGTCAGCCGAACACCAGCCGCACCACACCGAAGCTCGCCGCAGCGACCAGCGCCGCCGCCGGCATCGTGATACTGCATCCCCCGGGGGATAACCCCCGGCCCCCCAGCAACACCGCCCGACGCGCAGCCGTCAGCCGAACACCAGCCGCACCACACCGAAGCTCGCCGCAGCGACCAGCGCCGCCGCCGGCATCGTGATGAACCATCCGAGGATGATGTTCTTCGCGACACCCCACCGCACCGCGTTGACCCGCTTCGTCGCGCCGACACCCATGATCGCCGACGTGATGACGTGCGTCGTCGAGATCGGCGCGTGGAACAGGAACGCCGAGCCGAACATGATCGACGCGCCCGTCGTCTCCGCCGCGAACCCCTGCGGCGGATCCAGCTCGATGATCTTGCGCCCCAGCGTCCGCATGATGCGCCAGCCACCGGCGTACGTACCCAGCGACAGCATCACCGCGCAGGCGACCTTGACCCAGACCGGGATCGCCTCACCGGCGTCGTGGACGTCCGCAATGACCAGCGCCATCACCACGATGCCCATCGTCTTCTGGGCGTCCTGGAGACCGTGGCCGAGCGCCATGCCCGCCGCCGACACGGTCTGGGCGATACGGAAGCCGCGCTTCGCCTTGTGCGGGTTGGCCTTGCGGAAGATCCACATGATCCCGCACATCACCAGGTAGCCGACCACCAGGCCGACCACCGGCGAGATGAACATCGGGATGACGATCTTGTCGACGACACCCGACCAGATCACGTCGGTGCCGCCCGCCAGCGCCGCGCCCACCATGCCGCCGAACAGCGCGTGCGAGGAGGACGACGGCAGGCCGAAGTACCAGGTGATGAGGTTCCAGACGATCGCGCCGACCAGCGCCGCGAAGAGGATGCCCATGCCGCGCGAGCCCTCGGGCGTCGCGATCAGGCCCTCGCTCACGGTCTTGGCGACCCCGCTGCCGAGGAAGGCGCCCGCGAGGTTCATCACCGCGGCCATCGCCAGCGCCGCGCGCGGCGTCAGCGCCCGGGTGGAGACGGAGGTGGCGATGGCGTTCGCCGAGTCGTGGAAGCCGTTCGTGTACGTGAAGCCGAGCGCGACCGCGATGGTCACGACCAGTGCGAAGGTGTCCACGAAGCTCAGGACTCCTTGACCGCGATGGTCTCCACCGTGTTGGCCACGTGCTCGAAGGCGTCAGCGGCCTCTTCCAGCACATCCACGATCTGCTTCAGCTTGAGCACCTCGATGGCGTCGTACTTGCCGTTGAAGAGCTGGGCCAGCAGCTTGCGGTGGATCTGGTCGGCCTGGTTCTCCAGCCGGTTGACCTCGATCCAGTACTCGGTGAGGTTCTCCATCGTCCGCAGGTGCGGCATCGCCTCGGCGGTCAGCTCCGCCGCCCGCGCCAGCACCTCGATCTGCTGCTCGACGCCCTTCGGCAGCTCCTCGACGTTGTAGAGGACGACGAGGTCGACGGCCTCCTCCATGAAGTCCATGATGTCGTCGAGCGAGGAGGCGAGGTTGTAGATGTCCTCGCGGTCGAACGGCGTGATGAAGGAGGAGTTCAGCTGGTGGAAGATCGCGTGGGTCGCGTCGTCGCCCGCGTGCTCCGCCGCCCGCATCCGCTCCGCGATCTCGGCCCGGGCGGAGGATTCCGCCCCGAGCAGTTCCATCAGGAGTTTGGAGCCCGTGACGATGTTGTCCGCGGAGGCGGAAAACATGTCGTAGAAGCTCGTCTCCCTGGGGGTCAGACGAAAGCGCACGTGGGGTCCTCGGGGTGCATGGGTTTCGGTCAGGCTGATGCTAGGCGCATCATCCGGCCACGGCTAACCGGCGTCATTCAGTGTCGCCCATCAGGCACAGTGAACAGAACCGGGGCCCCGCCCCCTGTGCGCGAGGATCGGTACCATATACCCATGAGGGGTATAGAAGCCCCACTGGACAACGGGAGGACGCGATGACGACCACCGAGGCGGCCGGCCTTCCGGTCGAGGAGCAGGCCATCGAGGAGCCGGGCACCCCCGAGCAGGTCA
The DNA here is from genome assembly GCF_040646655.1 of Streptomyces sp. NPDC045431. Taxonomy (NCBI): domain Bacteria; kingdom Bacillati; phylum Actinomycetota; class Actinomycetes; order Kitasatosporales; family Streptomycetaceae; genus Streptomyces; species Streptomyces sp. NPDC045431. Next base: position 18,279 of record NZ_JBEZAQ010000003.1, on the reverse strand, counting down.
CCGACCACGACCACGGTGTGCACGGGTACCACAAGCAGAAGCAGGAGCACCTCAAGCGCCTGCGCCGCATCGAGGGTCAGATCCGCGGCCTCCAGCGCATGGTCGACGAGGACGTCTACTGCATCGACATACTCACCCAGGTCTCCGCGTCCACGAAGGCTCTGCAGTCCTTCGCGCTCCAGCTCCTGGAGGAGCACCTGCGCCACTGCGTCGCCGACGCCGCGGTCAAGGGCGGCGACGAGATCGACGCGAAGGTCGAGGAGGCGACGAAGGCCATCGCCCGCATGCTGCGGACCTGACCGGCGTCACTGCGGGGCGGGTGCGGCCGGCGTGACCTTCAGGACCTCGTCGATGAGGTCCGCGCTGAGCCGCTCCCCGTCCGTGGCCGATGCGGCGATCATCAGCTCACCGCACAGCTCGATCTCGGCGAGGGCCACGTGGTCCTGGACTGTCGTCGAAGGGAGCGGGGCCACGCGCATCACCTCTTCCTGCGAGTCCTGCGGGTCCTGCGGATCCTGGCGTCTCCCAGCGTAGGGAGCGGACCACACACCGCGCATGGCACGTCCGGACCATTCTTCCGGCCCGGACGGATCACGCGGCTCACGCCCGTCTCACGCCTCGATCTTCCCGGCGTAGATGTCCTTCCGCGGCGGCAGCTGTACGACGACGGGCACGCCGAAGTCGTACAGCAGCGTCGTCGACGCGACGGCGACCGTGCGCCCCTCGTTGGTGAAGCTGAACCGGTGGCGTACCTTGCGCAGCCGCCCGTCCCGGTCCAGGTACGCGTCGAACGGCACCTCGTCGTCGGCGAACCCTTTCGCCGCCGCCGCGAGCGCCCCCCGCACCTGCGGCGACGCGGTCCGCGCCGCCCGCCCGAGGTCGGTGACGCCGCGGTAGTGCGTGACCGGCACCCCGGCGAGTTCCTCCTCGCCGACGTACGCGACGCGCTCGGCGCCGCGCAGCAGCTCGGCGGCGGCGGCCGGATCGGTCGCGCCGCCCGTCACCAGGTTCCCGTCGGCGAGGGTCGTCGTGTCGACGCGCACCCACTTGTCGGCGGGGACACCGGCGCCGCGGTTCTTCATGTAGAGGGCGCCGGGTGCCAGGAGCTCGGTGATCGGCCGGTGGCGGCTGCCGCCGGCTGCGTCCTTGGGCAGGACCACCTTGAGCTGCCCGTGCCGCGCGGCGAAGTCGTACGCGCCCTCGCCCCGGATCGTCACCCGCGTCCCGCCGGTCGCCATCTCCATCGACGTACGGGCCTTGGACGTGCCCGCGCGCGTCAGCGCGTCGGGGGCCTTGCGCACGGCGGCGGCCGCGGCGTCCGCGCCGACGTCGGCGCTCGCGCCCGCGGGACCGGAACACCCGCCGGCCGTCAGGGCCACGGCCACGACCACCATCGCCGATAGCCCGCGCCCGTAACACCGCCGCTGCTGTCGCTGCACCACCATCGCCTGCAACCCCCAACGCCTAGACGCTGCTGCCTGCCTGCCTGACCGACTGCGCTTGACCGAGACCCCCACCCGCCTCCCTTAACGACCACCGCGGCGCCCCGTCACGCCGGTACCGTGGTGCCGTGCCTGCGACGCATGACTCACCCCACGCCGTCACGAGCGGCCACGAAGCCACCACCATCGAACGCGGCTCGTTCTGCACGGCCCGCTGCAGCTGCGGCTGGTCGGGCCCGGCGCGGCGCTCGCGGGACCGGGCCCGTACGGACGCGGCGGCGCACACGACCGCGCCACCGGCCGACGCGACCGACGCGACCGACGCCGACTGACCGCAACCGTCCGGGGAAGGGTCGCGCCATGGACGACCGGGCCGACTGGGCCGACTGGGCCGCCCTCGCCCGCGGCCTCGACGGCCCGCTCGTACGCCCCGGCGACGCCGACTACGCCACCGCCCGCCTCCTCTACAACACCCGCTTCGACGACCTCCGCCCCGCCGCCGTCGCGTACGTCACCGGAGACGACGACGTCCGCACATGCCTCGCCTTCGCACGCCGCCACCGCACACCGGTCGCCCTCCGCAGCGGCGGCCACTCCTACACCGGCTGGTCCAGCGGCACGGGCCCCCTGGTCATCGACGTGTCGGGCATCGACCACGTGCGCCCCGACGGCACGACCGCCGCGACCGGCGCGGGCGCCCGACTCGTCCACGTCTACCGCACCCTCGCCCGCCACGGCCGCGCGATCCCGGCCGGCACCTGCCCGACGGTCGGGATCTCGGGCCTCACGCTCGGCGGCGGGCACGGCGTGACCTCGCGCGCGTACGGCCTGACCTGCGACAGCCTCACCGGCGCCACCGTCGTCACGGCGGACGGGCGGCTCCTGACCGCCGACGCCGAGGAGCACCCGGACCTCTTCTGGGCGCTGCGTGGCGCCGGCGCCGGGACCCTGGGGGTCGTCACCGAGCTGCGCTTCCGCACGCACCCGGTGCCGGCGACGGTCGTCTCCGGGCGGCTCACCTGGCCCTGGGCGCGGGCCCGGTCCGTCCTGGCCGCCTGGCAGGCGTGGGGCCCGGCGCAGCCCGACGAGATCTGGTCGGCCCTGCGCCTGGCGGCGGACCCGGGTGCGGAGCCCGCCCTCACCCTGTCCGTCTGCACCGTCGGCGACCGTACGGAGCTGGAGAACGCCCTCGACCGCCTCGCCGACCACACGGGCGCACCCGCCGACTCCGTACACCTGCACGACCGCACGTACCTGGAGGCGATGCTGACGTACGCGGAGTGCGCCGGGCTGACCGAGGCGCAGTGCCACCTGCCGGGCACCACCCCGGGCAGCGATCCGCGGGGCGTGCTGCGGCGGAACACGTACACCGCCGTGTCGGACTTCTTCGACCGGGAGCTGTCACCGGCGGCGGTCGCGGCGCTGACGGCCGCCCCGGAGGCCTTCGCCCGCATCCCGGCGGCGGAGGGCGGTGGCACCGGGGCCCTGCAGCTCACGGCGTTCGGCGGCGCGACGGGCCGCGTCGACCCGCTCGCCACGGCCTTCGTGCACCGGCGGCAGCGGATCCTGGTGCAGTACTGGGCCTCCTGGCGCCCGGGCACCCCGGGAGCGGCGCAGCGGGCCTGGCTGGCGACCGCGCGGGACTCCCTGGGACCGTACGTCTCGGGGTCGGCGTACCAGAACTACCCCGACCCGGCGCTCAAGGACTGGCGCACGGCGTACTACGGCGCGGCGGCGGACCGCCTGTCCGAGGTGAAGCGGCGCTACGACCCGCAGCGCCTCTTCACCTTCCCGCAGGCTTTCTGACGCCCCGGCGGCTATGCCGCGAGGTCGTTCTCGCTACCGCCCACCTTGGGGTCGGGCAGGTCCACCGTCTCGTGCAGCTCCCCCCGAGCGCGGGCTTTTCGCGAGCGTACGAGCCACCCAACCCGTTCCGAACGGGCCACGGCCGACACGAGCGGCGTGAGCAGCGCGAGGGCGAGCGGGGCGAGGAGCAGGGCCACGGCCGTACCGAGGGCGAAGCCGCCGACGACGTCGGTGGGGTAGTGGACGCCCATGTAGACGCGGCAGAAGCCCTCGGCGAGGGCGAGGCCGATGGCGGCCAGGCCGAACTTCCGGTGGGCGACGAAGAGCGCGGCACCGATGCCCATGGCCATGGTGGCGTGGTCGCTCACGAAGGAGTAGTCGGTCTTGCCCGCGACGAGGACCTCGAGTCCCTGGTGGTCGCGGAAGGGCCGCGGCCGCTCCACGAAGCCGCGGATCGGGATGTTGACCAGGAGGGCGATCCCGGCGGCGAGTGGCGCCCACACCAGGGCGGCGACGGTGGAGATGGAGTCCTCCGGCCCGCCCCGGCGGCGCGCGCTCCACCAGCACCAGAGCACGACCAGCACCATCGCGAGCATGATCCCGTACTCGCCGACGAACTCCATGACCCGGTCGAACCAGGTCGGGGCGGACTTGGCCAGCCCGTTGATGTCATAGAGCAGGCTGACATCGGGGTTCGAACCGTCCGATGCGAGTCCAGCCATCTGCTGCGGCCCCTTGCCTTGTCACTGTGTCAGTCCAGGGAACGACACGAGGGAAGCGTACGTTCCACTCTCCACCGAACGATCACGATGACGTTATCGAAGAGAGATACGTCGCCGCAGCTCAGACCGGATCGGCCGCGCGGTTCGGCAGTGCTTTCGCGCCATCTTCGGTGACGCGGGTCGCGCCGAAGTAGTCGGGGGTGTCGATCTTGTCGAAACGGATGACGGCGCCGGTGTACGGCGCGTTGATCATGTACCCGCCGCCGACGTAGATACCCACGTGGCGGATGGCCCGCGAGTTCGTCAAGTCGTCCGAGAAGAACACCAGATCGCCCGGCAGCAGCTCGTCCCGCGACGGGTGCGGCCCGGCGTTGTACTGGTCGTTGGCGACGCGCGGCAGCTCGATCCCCACGGTCCGGTACGCGGCCTGCGTGAGCCCGGAACAGTCGAAGCGGCCCTGCTGCTCGGGCGTGCCGTTGCCGCCCCACAGGTAGGGCGTGCCGAGCTTCTTCTGCGCGAAGTAGATCGCCCCGGCCGCCTGCTTCGACGGCTCCACGCGCCCGACCGGCCGGGCGAAGCTCTTCTCCAGGGAGCGGATGATGCGGACGTAGTTCTGCGTCTCGCTGATGCGCGGCACCCCGCCGGCCTTTATCACCCGGTACGCACCGGCGTTGTAGGCCGCGAGCATGTTGTTGGTCGGGTCGCCGGGCACCTTCCTCACGTACGTGGCCAACTCGCAGTCGTACGAGGCGGCCGACGGGATGGCGTCGGCCGGGTCCCACACGTCCCGGTCGCCGTCCCCGTCGCCGTCGATGCCGTGCGAGGCCCAGGTGCCGGGGATGAACTGCGCGATGCCCATGGCGTTGGCGTGGCTGGTCACCTTGGGGTTGAAGCCGCTCTCCTGGTACAACTGCGCGGCCAGCAGCGCCGGGTTGATGGCGGGGCACAGGTTCCCCCACCGCTGCACGAGCCCCTGGTACGCCGCGGGCACGGCCCCCTTGGCCAGCCCCACCACGCCGCGGGTGGCGCTCCCCGCCCCGCCGAAGAGCCCGGCGGCCGCGGAGTACGTCCCGACGACGAGCAACGCGACGAACGCCATGCACAGCCCGACGGCTCCCCCGGCGACGAGCCAGCCCTTACGCACCGTCAACCACCCCTCGTGCCGTGGGAGTCCACCGGGGGCCAGTGTAGGTGGCGGGCCCCGTTTTCAGGGGGCGGACGGCGAGGAGGGCGCGGAGGTGTTGGAGGGCCAGAAGTCGGAGCGCACGTAGGGATCGGGGACGTGCTCACCGTCGAGGGGGGTGCCATTGGGCTTGGTCTTGGGGGGCTGGACTTCGGACTCGATGAAGCAGGGGGTGGTGATGGAGAAGAAGAACTGACCCTTCTTTCCGACGGTGACGCCCAGCCGGAAGTCCTCCGGGGTGCTGGCGGAAATCGCCGGCAGGTCCTTGTCGGGGTTCACCTCAGTGATCTTGTAGCCGCGCTGCTTCCAGTGGCGCTCGACCACGCCCAAGAGGCTTCCCCGCCTGGCTTCGGACACGATGGTCATAACTGCGACACGCCGCGTCACAGAACTCGTTGCCTTGCCGTCGATGGTGTAGCCGCCACAGCCGCCCTGCGTCGGCGCGTAATGCACCCAGTTCAACTCCGGATTCACCGCCGAAACACTGTCCAACATGATCGAAGCGGCCTTCTCAGCTGCTTCTTGCAGACTGATCCTGCTCACCACAGGCTTCTCCTCACCCATACCGACCGACAACCCCGCAGCCCCACACCCCACGAACCCCACAAGAAGTGCGGCCGTCCCGAGCAGGCGGAATGTTTTCATCGGTGCTCTTGAGTTGTGGTCTTGTGACCTTGCCCTGCAACAATCAAGGCAATGTTCCGGGCGGCCCCTGGATCCAGCTCCGGATCGAAATAGCTGGAGTGCGCGGGGATATCGGGATAATCGGGTGGCGGCCCGTCCGCTACCTTGATCCGTCGCGCACCGAAGTCCTCATGCGCCGGATCGGTGCCGTAGTAAATCTGACTGTTGTCGCTCGCCGCTTCCTGCATGATGTAGGCGTTTGCAGCCCCCAAGCCGCCGCCGATGATGGCCCCGGCCCCGACGGGACCGCCTACCAATCCGATGGATGCGCCGGCGGCCGCTCCGCCAGCGGCACCCATCAGCGTCGCTCGTGCCTCGTCCTGTGTCGGAAGCTTGGTGCTTGCCCCGGGCCGTCGCCATACTCGTTTGCAGCGCGCCGGCCACCCCTGCCGCCGTCATCCAGGGACCGTCGCTGTGCTTCAGGTCGCCGGCCCCTCCGGCCCCTCCACCGAAACCATCGGCCGAGTCAACGACATCCGTGCCCCCGCCGTACCGCCACCGTCGCCCTGCTCGGCTAAGTCGATCAATCGCTGCCACGACTCCGAGTACATCTGGGCACCCTCCCCGTGTTCTGCCACGCCCCCGTCGTGATCACGTTAGAAGGCGGGAGCCCCGAATGAGCAAGAGCACATCGAAGGAGGGCCTGAAATAGTCCGCTGTGACATACCACTCGGCTTGGCCTCGAACAAGAGCAAAGGGACTCGAAGTTGCCATCAGCATCTGAGTTGATGCGTCTGCGGGGACACCGAAAGGGATGAGATGCGTCGGCGTTACGCAGTCATCACGGCCTATTGGCGCACTCCACCCAGAGCAGCTTCCCAGACCCCGCCCATGCAGCCCGCCCAGGATGGCGAGACCGTTGCCATGAAGGTCGCCGATCGCAAAGGTGAGTCGGTCGATGCCCGGTGGCTCTGCCGTCCGCTGGACGGTGTGATTCCAGGTGCAGGCCCAAGAAGGGCACCAGCCGAGAGCGACACGTGCATACACGTTCACCGCAACGGCGCAAGGCGCCATCGCCCTCGGAAGCGCAGACCCGAATGCTCTCTCCTCTCCACCACGGCGGATTCCTTCTGCGAACTGCTCCGGGCCCTGAGGAGTGCGGCGACTCGGCATGACGGCGCCCCACGCACCGCAGCCACTGACCGAAACGCCCAGCCTGCAGGCCAAGCCTCAGCTCGTGACGCTTGCGGGCTTGCGGCCGACGCCCGCGTACATCGCGACCTCCTCCGGTGCTTGTTCCTCGGCACGCCACCGGGAGCAGGAGACGACGCCCGGGGCCAGGAGCTCCAGGCCGTCGAAGTAGCGCGTGATGGCCTCGGGGGTGCGCTGGGTGAGCTTCGGGGTGCCGTGCTCGTTCCAGAAGGCGACGGCGGCGTCGACGTCCGGCATCGCGGGGTGGCGCACGGTGTGGGACAGCACCAGGTGGCTGCCGGGCGCCAGCGCGTCCAGGAGGCGCCGGACGACGGCGTACGACTCGGCGTCGTCCTCGACGAACATGACGACGCCCAGCAGCATGAGCGCGACGGGCCGGTCGAGGTCCAGGGTTCTGGCCGCGGCCGCCAGGACGGCGTCCGTGTCCCGCAGGTCGGCGTCCACGTAGTCCGTGCGCCCCTCCGGCGTACCGGAGAGGAGCGCGCGGGCGTGGGCGAGGACCAGCGGGTCGTTGTCGACGTACACGACCCGCGCGTCCGGTGCGACGCGCTGCGCGACCTCGTGGGTGTTGTCGGCGGTCGGCAGGCCCGTGCCGACGTCCAGAAACTGGCGGATGCCCGCCTCCGCCGCCAGGTGGCGCACCGCCCGCCCCAGGAAGAGCCGGTCCGCGCGGGCGTACGCCCCGATGCCGGGGTGGAGCTCGCGGATCCGGTCGCCGGCTTCGCGGTCGACGGGATAGTTGTCCTTGCCGCCGAGCCAGTAGTTCCAGATGCGGGCGGTGTGCGGCCTGCCGGTGTCGATCCTCACTTCGATGTCGGTCACGCCCTCAACGTAGACCGCAATCGCCTTACGCGCCGGGCTTCTTGAGCACCTCCACGAGGCTGGAGGCGCTGTCGGCGCCGTGCCCGGCGGCCACGCCGCGCCGGAAGACGTCGAGGACGGCCGCCGGGAGGGCGCCGTCGACGCCCGCGTCCAGGGCGGTGTGGAGGACGTGCTCGGCGCTGGCGACACCCATGGCCAGCCGGTCGACGTCGCCGCGGTGGTCGCCGGCGTCGACGCGGGGCGCGTAGAACTCCACGAACTGCTTCAGATTCAAGGCGTCGACGGCCAGGGTCAGGATGTCGGCGGCCTTCAGGCCGTGGGCGTCGGCCATGGCGAGGGTCTGCCAGTAGCCGGTGAGGGCCGTCCAGAACATAGTCATGTTGAGCTGGTAGAGCAGCGCCGCCAGGCCCGGGTCCTCGCCCCGGTGATCGGCGGTGCCGGTCAGCACCTCCAGCGTGGCCCGGTGCGCCTCGAACACCTCGCGCGGACCGCTGTAGAGGGTGGTGGAGTCGGGGCTGCCGATGCCGGAGGGCGGCGTGAGCACGCCACCGGTGAGCTGCGTGGCCCCGCGCTCGGCGGCCCAGGCGGCCGCGGCGCGCGCCTTGTCCGGGGTGTCGGAGGTGAGGTTGACCAGGACGCGGCCGGCGAGGGCGGCGGGGTCGGCGTCGCCCAGTACGGCGTACAGGGCGTCGTAGTCGGTCAGGCTCACCACCACGAGCCCGGCCGCGGCGAGCGCGTCGTCGACGGAGGACGCGAGGTGCGCACCGCGGGCGACGAGGGCGTCGGCGCGGGAGGCGGTGCGGTTCCAGACGGTGACGCGGTGGCCGCGGTCGAGGAGGGCGCCGGCCATGGCCTGGCCCATGGGGCCGAGGCCGATGACGGTGACGGGGGCGGGGGCGGGGGTCTTGTTCGCGTTCATGGGAAACACCTCTCCACTCGCTTGCACGGGCTAGAACGAACGCTCTATCTAGAGCGCTGACGCGACCGTAGCACAGCTCTAGAACGAACGCTCTACTCAATTTGCTCGGTAGGATCGCCTCATGCAGACCGCCACGTCCCCCGCCAGCACCCGCGACCGGATCGTCGTCGCCGCCGCGCGCCTCATCCAGCGCCAGGGGTACGTCGGCACCGGCATCAAGCAGATCGCCAAGGAGGCGCAGGCCACCCTCGGCTCCGTCTACCACTTCTTCCCCGGCGGCAAGGAGGCCGTGGCCGTCACCGCGATCACCCACAGCGGCGAGGAGTTCGCGGCCATCCTCCGCGAGGCCCTGGCCGGCCACGACGACCCGGCCGCCGCCGTGGACGCCTGCGCCCGCCTCCTCGCCGAGGCGCTGCGCGAGTCCGGCTGGGTCGACGGCTGCCCCGTCACGGCCACCGCCCTGGAGACGCTCGGCGACGCGGACTCCGAAATCCAGCGCGCCTGCGCCAGCGCCCTGCGCGCCTGGCAGGACATGGTCGCCGACAAGCTCCTGCGCTCCGGCCTCCCGGCCACCGACGCCCGCGAACTGGCGATGACGGTCATCAACACCCTGGAGGGCGCGGAAGTCACCGCCCAGGTGAACCGCGACGAAGAACCCCTCCTACTGGCGGGGCGTCACCTGGCCCGCCTGGTCGCCGCGTACCGCTGACGCGGCGGCGCGGCGACGCGGCGGACCGCGCATACAGGCCCAAGGTGGGACAACGACAGTCATTGCCCGGAGTCACCCCCCGTGATACACAGAGTGACCGTACGCGTACGCGCGCACACCCGGTCCACCACCCGACGCAGGTCACGACGGTCGGACCGGTCAAACGTGCGGGGATCGGGTAAAGAGACCAGCCAAGTCGGCATACGCGGGCGGTTTCATCAGCGAAGATAGTGCGGTGACCCGTGCCGAGTGGCAGGGGCGTCGAATTACCCAACAGGGGCGGTGAGTTACATGTACCTGGCGGCTGAAAAAGGCGACATCACCACCATCATCGGCGGAATCGCCCCGAACTGGGGGCCTTTCGGGAGCCTTGGTAACGAGGCCCGCGTAATGATCGAGGTCGTGATGGCCGTGGCCATCCTGCTGTGCCTGGGCATCGCGATCTGGGGAGCGGCGAAGCAGCGCATCGGCGCGACCGCCCTCCGGGACACGTTCAGCGCCGAACAGGGCAAGGGCCTCATCGTGGCCGGCCTGACCGGGGTCTTCATCATCGGCTCGCTGGGCACGCTCTTCACCATCGTGTACGGGATGGCCGTCTAGACCCTCCCGCCAGCGGCCCCCGCGGTCCCCGGCTCCCTGAGGTTGCGTCACCTGATGTCAAGTCACCACACCGAACAGCGAAAGGTTGAGGGGGCGTACCCGTCATGAGCCTCGGCGACGAGAACGACGGCGGCCAGACCCGCACCCGCCTGCCCGACGGCGGCACCGGCGACGTCTACGGCGGCGCCCGCCGCCCGGCGCGCAACTCGCGCTCGCTGATCACGGTGGTGGGTGTGGTGGTGCTGCTGATCGCCGCCATCGCCTTCGCGAACCGAAGCGGCACCGACGGCGGCACCTCGGACGACACCGCCAAGGACCCGGGGGCCGCGGCCCCCACGTCGGCGACGGGCGTCCGCCCGGTGACGGGCAAGGACGGCACGATCCCGACGGGGTACGCACACGACGAGCAGGGGGCGCAGAGCGCGGCGGCGAACTACGCGGTGGCGCTCGTCTCAGCGGAAATCCTGAAGCCCGACCGCCGTCGCGAGATCGTGCGACAGCTCTTCGTACCCGACAGGGTGAGCGCGTTGGAGGTGGACTTCGACAAGGCCTACAACAAGGGCTTCCTCGACAAGGTCGGGCTCGACGCCAACGGCAACGCCGCACCGGGCATGACGTACGTCTCCCGTACGGCACCGGTGGGCACCAAGGTGGCCGAGCTGACTTCCGACACGGCGACCGTGGACGTGTGGTGCACCGGCGTGTTCGGCACCGCCGGCGTCGGCTCCACCAACCCGGTAACGAACGACTGGTTCACCATGACGCTGAAGCTGCGGTGGTCCGGCGGGGACTGGAAGGTGGAGAGCTTCTCCCAGAAGGAGGGCCCGGCTCCCGTGTCCGCCGACCGCACGGCCTCGGACGCTGACGAGATCGCCAAGGCCGTCGCGGAATTCGGAGGGTTCACGTATGCCCGGTAGCCTGCGCGCAGCCCTGCGTGCTTCCACCTTGGCCACCGTACCCGCGGCCATGTTTCTGCTGGCTTCTCGTGCTTCGGCCGCCCCGACGCCCTCTCCGTCCCCGTCACCGTCCAACAAGGACGACTGCGACCTCATCGTGGGGCCCGCTCGCGACTACTGCGAATCGGGCAGCGGCCCCGCCCCCGGCGCCCGCTCCACCCCCACCGACCCCACCGCCGCCCTCGACCCCCTCGCCTCCCTCTCCCGCGGCTGCGCCGACGCCGCCGTGGAGATCATCGACGCGCTGTCGAAGGCGGTGAAGTCCACCGCCGAGGTCGACTTCACCAACGGCACCTTCCTCGCCCAGTACGCCATCGTCTTCGCCGCCGCCACCGTCCTCACCCTCCTCCTCTGGCTCCTCGCCGTCGCCAAGCGCGCCATCCGCGGCGTACCGCTCGCGACCGCCATGTCCGAGGCCATCGGGTTCCTGTGGCTGACGGTCCTCGCGTCCGCCTTCACGCCGCTGATCCTCTACACCGTCGTCTCCGCGACCGACGCCGTCACCGAGGTGATCGCGCAGAGTACCGGCGGCCAGACGGACGTGTTCTTCGGCGGCTTCAAGGAGGCGCTCCAGAAGGGCGACGGCATCGGCGGCGGGCCGATCATGCTGATCATCGTGTCGCTCGTGACCGTCCTCGCCGCGGGCGTGCTCTACCTGGAGCTGTTCCTCCGGGCCGTACTCCTGTACGTCGGCGCCCTCCTCGGCGTCGTCGTGTACGCCGGTCTCGTCGACAAGAACCTCTGGGGCCACGTACGCCGCTGGGCCGGCATCATGATCGCGGTGATCCTGGTCAAGCCGGTCATCATCATCGTGCTCGGCCTCGCCGGGGCGCTCGCCGGCGACGACGGACCGAAGGCGTTCTCCGCGGTCGTCACCGGCCTCGCCATCATCCTGCTCGCGATCTTCGCCTCCGCGATGATCTACCGCTTCGTCCCCGGCTTCGGCGACGAGATCGCGGCCTCCCGCAACAACCGCATCCAGAACAGCGCCGAGAACAAGGCCGCCGCCGTCATCTCCTCGCCCGCCGCCCTCGTCTCGCAGGGCATCAAGACCCACAGCACCCGCAACGACTCAGGCGGCGGCTCCGGCGCCCCCCAGCCCGCCGGCGCCGTCACCGGCGGCATGTCCGCCCACAGCTCCCGTACGCCGACGGCCGGAGGCGGCGCAGGAGGCTCGGGCGGCGGCGGAACTGTCCCCTCCGCCGCACCCCCGCCCCGCAGCCCCGGTAGCAGCAGTCCCACCACCGGCACCCCGCACAGCCACCGCAAGAGCACAGGCACCAACACAGGCACAGGAAGCACAGGAGGTGGAGGGCGTTGACGACCCAGTCCCCAGCGATCACGCCCCGCCGCACGTACCTCATCGGCAGGGCCCGGCCCAACGCCATCATCGGCAAGAACCGCGAGACCGGCGAGATCGCCCTGATCATCGCCGGCGCGTTCCTCGGCATGATGAGCGGTCTCCTCGTCCCGGTCCTCTCCCTGCGGATCGTGCTGCTCATGGGCTTTCCGCTGCTCGCCCTCGCCGCCGTGTACGTCCCGTACAAGCACCGCACCTTCTACAAGTGGTTCGAGATCAACCGCAGCTACAAGCGCACCCTCCGGCAGGGCACCGCCTACCGCTCCGCCGCCATGGAGGCCGGCACCCGCATCGACGGCCGCGAGGTCGAGGTCGGCCCGCCGCCCGGCATCGGCCGCATCAACTGGCTCTCCGCCCCCTTCGGCCCCGACGAGATCGCCGTCCTCCTCCACGCCGACCGCCGCACCGTCACCGCCGCCATCGAGATCGAGGGCCCGGGCGTCGGCCTGCGCGACAGCGAGGACCAGGAAGCCCTGGTGGACCGTTTCGGCACCCTCCTCAAGCACGTCGCCAACGGCGACGGCTTCGTGACGCGCCTTCAGATGCTGGCCCGCACCCTCCCCGCCGACCCCGACGCCCACGCCAAGGACGTCGCCCAGCGCGGCGACCCCAGGAGCCCCGCGTGGCTCCAGGACTCGTACGACCAGCTCCAGTCCATGGTCTCCACCTCCAGCGAGCAGCACCGCGCGTACCTCGTCGCCTGCATGCACTACACCCGCGAACTGGCCGCCGAGGCCCACGCCATGGCCCGCGCCGCCCGGCACACCGCCGGCACCAAGGGCGGAAGGGGCGGGAAGCTCGACAAGGACGCCGGCCTCGCCGTCGTCATGGCACGCGAGCTCACCGACATCTGTGCCCGGCTCGCCGAGGCCGACATCCGCGTCCGCCAGCCCCTCGGCCAGGCCCGCCTCGCCTCCCTCGTGCACTCCATGTACGACCCGGACCACCCCATCGACCACATCCAGGCGATGACGAAGCGGAACGCCTGGCCCGCCGAGCTCGACGCCGTCGAGCCCACCTACCTCCAGGCCAAGACCCGCGAGTCGTCCACCCGCGCACCCTGGTGCCACGCCACCGCGTGGGTGAAGGAGTGGCCGATGACCCCCGTCGGCGTCAACTTCCTCGCCCCGCTCCTCGTCCACACCCCGGACGTGATCCGGACCGTCGCCGTCTGCATGGACCTCGAACCGACCGAGGTCGCCATCGAACGCATGCTGACCGAGAAGACGAACGACGAGGCGGAGGCCAGCCGCGCCGCCAAGATGAACCGCACCGTCGACCCGCGCGACATCGCCGCACACGGCCGGCTCGACCAGCGGGGTGAAGATCTCGCCAGCGGCGCGGCAGGAGTGAATCTTGTCGGGTACATCACTGTGTCGTCTCGTTCGCCCGAGGCCCTGGCCAGGGACAAGCGGACGATCAGGGCCTCGGCCGGCAAGTCGTATCTGAAGTTGGAGTGGTGCGACCGCGAACACCACCGGGCCTTTGTGAACACCTTGCCGTTCGCGACCGGCATCCGCCGATAGGGGCCCTGATCCTCATGCGTGATCCGCTGTCCGCCCTCACCGAGGCCTTCACCTCCTTCCTCTTCGGGAAGGTCGAGACGACCCGCCTGCCCGTCCGTACGTCGACGGGCCAGGCCCAGGCCGTCTACCTGCCGACCGCCGCCCCCGGCCTCGGCGACTCCGGCGTGATCATCGGCCGCGAGGTCTACAGCGGCAAGGGGTACATCTACGACCCCTTCCAGCTGTACGGGCAGCAGCTCCCGGCCCCCCACTGGCTGGTGCTCGGCGAGTCCGGCAACGGCAAGTCGGCGCTGGAGAAGACGTACGTGCTCCGCCAGCTCCGCTTCCGCGACCGGCAGGTCGTGGTCCTCGACGCCCAGGGCGAGGACGGCGTCGGCGAATGGAACCTGATCGCGCAGCAGCTGGGGATAACCCCCATCCGGCTCGACCCGATGGCCGCCCTCGACGACGGCATCCGCCTCAACCCCCTCGACCCGTCGATCACCACCACCGGCCAGCTCGCCCTGCTCCGTACGATCATCGAGGTCGCGATGGGGCACGGCCTGGACGAGCGCTCCGGCTTCGCGCTCAAGGTCGCGCACGCGTACGTCAACGAGACCATCACCGACCGCCAGCCGGTGCTGTCCGACATCGTGGAGCAGCTGCGCCACCCGGAGCCCGAGTCGGCGGCGGCGATGAACGTCGCCATAGACGACGTACGCGCCTGGGGTCTGGACGTGGCCCTGGTCCTGGACCGGCTGGTCGACGGTGACCTGAGGGGCATGTTCGACGGCCCGACGACGGTCGGCATCGACCTCGACGCGCCGCTGATCGTCTTCGACCTCTCCCACATCGACCGCAACTCGATCGCGATGCCGATCCTGATGGCCATCGTGGGCGTGTGGCTGGAGCACACCTGGATCCGGCCGGACCGCAAGAAGCGCATCTTCCTGGTGGAGGAGGCGTGGCACATCATCAACAGCCCGTTCGTGGCCCAGCTGTTCCAGCGGCTGCTGAAGTTCGGCCGACGCCTCGGCCTGTCCTTCGTGGCGGTCGTCCACCACCTCTCCGACGTCGTGGACGGAGCGGCCGCGCGCGAAGCCGCGGCGATCCTGAAGATGGCGTCCACGCGCACGATCTACGCCCAGAAGGCGGACGAGGCGCGGGCGACGGGCCGGGTCCTGGGCCTTCCGCGCTGGGCGGTGGAAATCATCCCGACCCTCACGCCCGGCATCGCGGTCTGGGACGTCAACGGCAACGTCCAGGTGGTCAAACACCTGATCACGGAGGCCGAACGCCCCCTGGTCTACACGGACCGCGCGATGACGGAGTCCTCCGTACCGGACGACATCCAGGCGGCGGAATGGGAGGCGGAGCAGCGCGCGGCGCTCATGGAGCGGCAGATGAACGAGTCCTCACAGTCGACGGTGGCGTGACATGCGGCGCGAGCGCGAGCGCAGTGCCGAGCGGGGTGCCGAGGGCGGCATCCCCGACGGTCTGCTGGTGGGCCTGCTGGGCTTCCTGCTCGGCGTGTCGATCCTGGTGTGGACGGCCACCGGCCTGGCGGGCCTGTTGGCCCACGGCTCCTGGCCGGACGCCGTCACCTTCGGCCGTACGCCGTCGGCGATGCGCGCCCTCATGTCCCAGCCCCACCACCTCCCGGGCGCGTGGCCGGACACCCCGCCGGAGCAGCTCTCGGGGTACGGGCTGTTCTGGGGCCTGTTCATCGGCGAGCTGATGGTGCTGGTGGTGCTCACGGTGTTCGTCCTCGGCACGCTGGCCCGCTGGCGCGCGGTGCGGTCCTCCCGGCGGCACCCCAAGGCGTACGGGCACGGGTACGAGCCCGACCGCGCCCACGCGGGGCACCCGCCGACCGTCTCCGTACCCGTACCCGTACCCGCGCCGGCATCCGCTCCCGTACCCGCGCCCGTGCCCGCGCCCGTCGAGACTCCGAGCGCCCCTGTACCGGCACCCGCCACCGCGGGTACACCGCCAAGCCCCCCGGCAACGGGTGCGGACACAGACCCAGCCCCGGTCCTCACCGCGCCCAAGGTCCCGACGCCCCGCACGCCCCGCGTCTTCTACGGCGGCCCCGACACCCGCCGCCCGACCGCCCTCCAGGCCATCCACGACGCCGACGGCGCCGCGCTCGTCGTCACCTCCGACCCCACCCTCTGGGCGGAGACCAAGGACGCCCGCGCCAAGCTCGGCCCCGTCCTCGTCTACGACCCCGGCCACCTCTGCGACACGCCGGCACGCCTCCACTGGTCCCCCACCTCGGGATGCGAGGACACCGATACGGCCGCGGCCCGTGCCGCCGCGCTCCTGGCGCCCGTACGCCCTCCGGCCCGGATGGACGAGGCGGTCGCGGACACCGCCGAAACGCTCATGCGCTGCTGGCTGCACGCGGCGGCCGTCGACGGGCGCCCGTTCAAACAGGTGCACCGCTGGGCGCAGAACAACGGCGCCCACGAACCCGTACGCATCCTGCGCACCCACCCCAAGGCCACCAACAGCCACGCCGGCCTCCTGGAGTCCGCCCTCACCGCGTACCCGGAACGCCGCGAGATCGCGCAGGAGTTGGCGGTCCGAGCGCTGTCCTCCCTCTCCTCGGTCCACATCCGCGAGGCGTGCACACCGCATCGAACTGATTCGCTGACCTTGGAATCATTTATCCAGGAAGGGGGCACCCTTTATGTGGTGGGGGAATCCATCGAGGACCCCCGCACCCGCCCGGGCGCGATGCCCCTTCTCACCGCGCTCGCCTCGTACGTGGTCGAGCACGGCCGCCGCATGGCCGCACGGTCATCCGACGGTCGGCTCGACCCACCAATGAGCCTGGTCCTCGACGACATCGCCGCGGTGGCCCCGCTGCCCCACCTGCCCGAGCTGCTGACGAGCGGCCAGGAGACGGGCATGCCCACGCTCGCGCTGCTCCGCTCCCCCGAACAGGGCTGCACCCGCTGGCCGCACCACACGCTCGCCTAGGCACCATGCCGAGACCTGGCAGTACAGTCACGCTCATGACGACACCGGTTGTACGCGCGATCGAAGCGGACGGGACGGCCTGGGACGACCCGTCCGAGGACCGGCTGCACGATCTGCTGGCCGACATGAACCTGACCTGGCGGCACGTCATCGTCGAACGACTCGACCGCGAGCCGGAGGGCCAGCACTACATGCAGGTCTACCTGAACGACGACCTGAGCTACCAAGTCGAGTACCGCGAGGGCGGCGCCGACCGGCACTTCCAGGCCCATGTCCCCCGGCGGCACGAGGTGTTCGCCCTGGAACCGGTGGCCGAGGTGGTGCGGGACTGGGCCCGCGGCGGGAAGGCCTGGCGTACGGCGCTCCCGTGGACCCCGTGGCCGACCGTGGGTGCCGCAGGAGACGCCTCCTCGCCTCTGCCGGGCGAACCCGCCTAGACCCCGGTCGGCCGCCTGATCTCGTACTCCAGCTCCAGCGCGCCGTCGCTGTCGCCCTCCATCGGCACGCTCTCACCCGTCGGCACGAAGCCCACCTTCCGGTAGAGCGCCGCAGCGCGTGTGTTCCGCTCGTGCACGTAGAGCCGTACGCGTTCGACCGGGGGCCCGTCCAACGACCAGGACCACTCCACGCCCGCGCGCATCAGCGCCTCGGCCAGCCCGCTGCCTCGCGCCTCCGGGCGTACGTACACGCCGACGACGTGCGTCTGGTCGGTCTTCGCCGGCTCCCCGAACCGTACGTCCCCGCCGGCCCGCTCCACGAGGACGGTCACCGTGCCGGCCCAGCCGCCGTCGGGCGTCTCGGCGACGAACTGGCGGACGCTGTCACTGCCCTCGGCCGCCCCGGCCGTCCGCTCGCGCCAGAAGGCGTCAGGCTGGGCGGAGGCGTTCTCGTATGTGTCGAGGAAGGCAAGGTGCGCGACGGGGTCCTGAAGGGCCGCCAGCCGTATCTCGCGAGCTTCGCGCCACTCGTCGGCACGCAGGGAACGAATGAGGTATCGCATCCCCCGATCCTGCCGCCCGAGGTCCCGCCAGCCAACTCATTTCCGTCAACGGACCCGGAACGCAGAAAAGCCCCGCACCAGAAGGTGCGGGGCTTTCCCCAAAAATTGTTCGGCGGCGTCCTACTCTCCCACAGGGTCCCCCCTGCAGTACCATCGGCGCTGAAAGGCTTAGCTTCCGGGTTCGGAATGTAACCGGGCGTTTCCCTAACGCTATGACCACCGAAACACTATGAAGATATCGAACTACAACCAGCCGGAGCGGGAGTTCGTTACTTCAGAACTAACACAGTGGACGCGAGCAACTGAGGACAAGCCCTCGGCCTATTAGTACCGGTCAACTCCACCCATTACTGGGCTTCCATATCCGGCCTATCAACCCAGTCGTCTACTGGGAGCCTTACCCTCTCAAGGAGGTGGGAATACTCATCTCG